>CBFGXE010000005.1:0-131653 GCA_965652645.1 uncultured bacterium
CCACGCGGTGGAACCACAGCCCGGTTGCTTCCCGCTGATTGAATCCCCGAATTCCCGCACGACGCAGCGCGGGTGTGCTGGGCGGGCGCGGCGCGCGAGTTCCGGCGCATCACCGCCTACGTGGGACTCAAGCGCAACGGCCTGTGCGCCGGCTGTCTGAGCGCGCCGAGCCCGCACAGCGCGACCGCGCGGCATCACGCGACTCTTCAAGCCCTCAATCGGAAGAGCACCCGCTCAGTTCACCATATTCGTGCCGGTGGGACCATTGCCAGCTTCCTGGTAAACCACTTCACCATCACGCGCCCACAGCGTATGCACCTGCCCTGCCGGCGCCACGTACACACCGCCTTCGGGCACCGCCACGAAATCGGCATCGGCCGGCTTCGCGCCAAAGGCCACGTACAGCGTGCCGGAGAGGACGGTGGAGTAGCGCGTGTCAGGATGCGTGTGCGCCGGAATGCGCGAGCCCTTCGCGAGCACCACGCGCTGCACGTACATGCCCGGCTCGCGCTCGGAGCCCAGGATCCAGGCGCCCTTGAGCCCCGGGATGGTGGGTGGTGAAGTCCAGCCGAGGGATTCCGGGAGGATGGGTTTGACGGCGGGGACCTGCGCCAGTGCCAGCATGGCAACGGGCAGCAGCGCGGCGGCCAGGAAGTGTTTCCTTGTCATGGCCCGACAATAGCCCCGGGCCGGGTGACCCGCAAACCATGCGGATACACCCGTACGCCGCTGCCAGCTACTTCCGCCGCCAGAGCGTCGTGCCGCCGGGCTTGTCCTCCAGCACTACGCCTGCAGCCAGCAGCTCGTCGCGGATGCGGTCGGCTTCCTTGAATTCGCGCGCCTTGCGCGCGGCCAGCCGTGCGGCGATGGCCTGCTCGATGGCCGCGTCATCCAGCGCGCCCACGCCTGCGCTGCCGGGCGCCGGCAGGCGGAACCACTGTTCGGGCTCCAGGCGGCAGATGCCGAGCACGGTCGCGAGCTCGCGGAACACCGCGGCCAGCTCGGCGGCGCGCAGCAGGCAGGTGCCACCGGCGCCGGCCTTGGCCTCGTTGATCTCGCGGGCCAGCCCCTGCAACACCGCCAGGGCCTTGGGCGTGTTGAAGTCATCGTCCATCGCCGCGGCAAACTGCTCGCGCCAATGGGCGGCATCAGGACCGGGTTCGCCTTCCGGCACGCCGCGCAGCGTGTTGTACAGCCCGCCCAGCGTGGCGTCGGCCTGCTGCAGGTTCTCCAGCGTGTAGTTGATCGGGCCACGATAGTGGCTGGCCACCAGGAAATAGCGCAGCACCTCCGGGTGCCTGAGGTGCGGCAGCACCTCGCGCAGCGTGAAGAAATTGCCCAGCGACTTGGACATCTTCTCGCTGTCGACGTTGACGAAGCCGTTGTGCATCCAGCACTCGACGAAGGGGGCGCCCGTGGCGCCGCAGCTCTGCGCGATCTCGTTCTCGTGGTGCGGGAACTTCAGGTCCATGCCGCCGCCGTGGATGTCGAAGTGCTCCCCCAGCAGCGCCATGGACATGGCCGAGCACTCGATGTGCCAGCCCGGGCGCCCTTCGCCCCAGGGCGAAGGCCAGGCGGGCTCGCCGGGCTTTGAGCGTTTCCACAGCACGAAATCCAGCGGATCACGCTTGGATTCATTGACCTCCACGCGCGCGCCGGCGCGCAGGTCTTCCAGGCGCTTGCCGGAGAGGCGGCCGTAGGGCCCGAAGCTGGCCACGGCGTACATCACGTCGCCATTGGTGGCAACGTAGGCATGGCCGCGGGCCACCAGCTTCCCGATCAGCGCGATGATCTCGGGGATGTACTGCGTGGCGCGCGGTTCCTGGTCGGGCTTCTGCACGCCCAGCAGCGCCGCGTCCTCATCCATGGCCTGGATGAAACGCGCGGTGAGCGCCTCGATGCTCTCGCCCCGCTCGGCTGCGCGGCGGATGATCTTGTCGTCGATGTCGGTGATGTTGCGCACGTAGGTGAGCGCAAAGCCGCTGTGCCGCAGCCAGCGCTGCACCACGTCGAAGGCCACCAGCATGCGCATGTGGCCGATGTGGCAGTAGTCGTAGACGGTGATGCCGCACACGTACATGCGGACCTTGCCGGGGACCAGGGGCCTGAAGGGTTCGGACTTCCCGTGCAGGGAATCATGGATGCGCAGCATCGGCGGATTCTAGCCGAAAGGACTTTCCCTCATCCCTGCACTATATTCCCCGCATGGCGCATGGCCGATATCTCCTCGTCTCCGACCTGCACCTCGACGCCAGCCATCCCGCGGCCATCGCGCAGTTCCTGCAGCTGCTCGCCACCGAGGCGCCGCGCTCGGACGGCCTGTTCATCCTGGGCGACCTGTTCGAGACCTGGATCGGCGACGACGACGACGAGCCCGCGCGCGCCCGGGTGTGCGATGCCCTGCGTGCCCTCACCGGCCGGGGCGTGCCCTGCCGCGTGCAGCATGGCAACCGGGATTTCCTGCTCGGCGCTGGCTTTGCCGCGCGCACCGGCTGCGAGCTGCTGGCCGATCCGGTGCGCCTGGAGGCCGGGGGTCGGCGTTTCGTGCTCTCCCACGGCGATGCGCTGTGCACGCACGATGTCTCCTACCAGCGCTTCCGCCGGATGGCGCGCAGCCACTGGTTGCAGCGGGCCTGGCTGTCGCTGCCGCTGGGCACGCGCCGCCGCCTCGCCGCCTGGGGCCGGCGGCGCAGCCATGCGCATGTGCGGCGCCTGCCGCAGGACATCATGGACGTCACGCCGGACGCGGTCGCCAACCTGCTGCGTGAACAGCACGCCGACGTGCTGATCCACGGCCACACGCACCGCCCGGCCGAGCACCACCTGGAGGTGGACGGCAGGCCCTGCCTGCGCGTGGTGCTGGCCGACTGGCATCAACGCGGCAGCATGCTGGTGCTGCAGGCGGATGGCACACTGGAACATCGGGAGCTGGAAGCAGTGAAGGAGTCGGGCGGATGAGTTATTCGGGGCGCTGCGCCTGTGGCGCGGTCACGATGCAGATCAGTGGAGAGCCGGTGGGAACCCGGCAGTGCTGGTGCCGACAATGCCAGCACCTCTCGGGAGGCGGGCCCACGCACAACGCGATGTTCCGCACCGAAGACGTGCGCATCGAGGGAAGCCTGGCCGAACACGGCTATGTGGCCGACAGCGGCAATCAGCTCACGCAATGGTTCTGCCCGGCCTGCGGCAACCATGTGTATGCGCAGAGTTCCGCGCGGCCGCAGTTCCGCACCGTGCGCCTCGGCGTGCTCGACCAGCCGCATGGACTGAGGCCCGCCATGGCGATCTGGACCGAGGCGGCGCCGCCCTGGGCGGTGATCGATCCCGGGCTGGAGCAGCATCCGCGCCAGCCACCACCACCGCCGGGGTCGAAATAGCACGGCAGCGGGTGGTGGCAGCGGACGCCGCGTCAGTCCAGTGGCTTTCCCAGGAATCTTGTCGGACCGGAAGCCCCGTAGGTGACGTCGCGAAAGCCGAACCGCGCGTACAGGGAACGCGCTGGCGTGTTGTCCTCCTGCACTTCCAGCGTGAGCTTGCAGCAGCCGCTGGCGCGCGCATGCGCCTCGGCCGCCGCCAGCAGCGCGCGTCCGATGCCGCGGCCGCGCGCGGCAGGCAGCACGGCGAGGTCATGGATGTTCAGCAGCGGCATCGCGCGGAAGGTGGAAAAGCCGACGAAACCCACGCACACGCCCACCGGCTCGCCTGCCTCGAAGGCCAGCCATGCGCGGGAGGTGGGATGCGCCCGCAGTCCCGGCACCAGTCGTGCGCGCACCTGCGCCGACAGCGGCTCACCGCCGCCACGCGGATCACTCGCATAGGCGTCCAGCAGCATCACCACCGCCGCTGCGTCGCGCGCATCTTCCAGGCTGGCGGCGCGGACCTCCACGGACATGGGCGTCAACCGGCAACCTCGCGGGCGGGCTGCTCCTGTTCCGCCGGCAAGCCGGAGTGGAAGCGGAACTGCGCATCCGGATCCTCGATGAGCCGTGCCTCCACCGCGGCCAGTTCGGCCAGCCGGACCGGCAGCCGCCTGCGCGCCTCGCCCGTGGCGGCCGCCTCGGCCAGCTCCAGGTAAAGGCCCGCATGCCGGCGCTCGGACTCGGCCAGCGCCGCATAAAACTCCGCCAGCGGCTCGTGCAGCAGCGGCGCCAGTGCCTCGAAACGCTCGCAGGAGCGCGCCTCGATCAGCGCACCGGAAAGCAGCAGGTCCAGCTTGCGCTGCGGATCGGCGGCCGCGAGCCGGGCGCGCAGCGTACCGGCATAACGTCCCGGCGCCAGGCGCTGCATGGGCACGTCCAGCCGCTGCATCAGCTTCTGCACCTGCTCGAAATGCCGCAGTTCCTCGCGCGCCAGCCGCGCCATCGCCAGCGACAGCGGGCGGTCTTCCGGGTACGCGAACATCAGCGCCAGCGCGGTGGATGCGGCCTTCTTCTCGCAGTTGGCATGGTCCACCAGCAGCGTGCGCCATTCCCTCGCGGCGTGTTCACACCAGGCACGCGGCGTGGCCGCGCGCAGGATGCCAGTGCCCTGCGAGCCCGAAAGGCTCATGCCGCCGCCGAGCGCGCCGCCCGGGCCGCCTCCCGCAGCACGCTTTCCACCTGCGCCGCGGTGCTGTAGCGGTCATCCGGCCGCTTGGCCATCAGCGTATCCACCAGCTCCTGCCACTGCGCCACCGCCTGCGGCAGCCGTGGCACCGGCGCGTGGCGGTGCTTGTAGATGATGGCCATGGGATTGTTGTCGGTGAAGGGTTTCTCCCCGACCAGCATCTCGTAGAGGATCACGCCCAGGCTGTAGAGGTCGCTGCGCTCATCCACCGCCTCGCCATGGCCCTGCTCGGGACTCATGTAGGTGGGCGTGCCGAAGATCACGCCGGGATCGGTCATGTCCGCGGCGATGGCCGCGTGCTTGGCGAGCCCGAAATCGGTGAGCACCACGCGCTGCGGACCGCGCATCAGCACGTTGCCGGGCTTCAGGTCGCGGTGCAGGGCGCCCGCCTCGTGCAGCGCCACCAGCGCGCCGGCGATCTGTGCCGCCAGCTCCAGCGCATCGGCCGGCAGCACGCCGCCGCGGATGCGCTTGCGCAGGTCGCCATCCGGGTAATAGTCCATCGCAAGGTAGGCGTGGTCGTCGGCCACGCCCAGCTCATGGCAGCGCACGATGCTGGAATGGTGCAGCCGGTGCGCGATCTCGTATTCCTGCAGGAAACGCTCGAAGGCCTGGTCCACGCCCTCGGCGTCGCGCAGCGAGGGGGTGATCTTCACCACCACCAGCGCGCCGGCCTTCTCGCTCTCGGCCAGGTAGAGCTGCGAGGTGGAGCCGCCGGCCAGGCGTCGCACGCAGCGGTAGCCGGGAATGCGCACCGGCCCGAAACGCCGCGAGGCCTCCGCCGCGGGCGAGACACGCCAGTCGGCCAGCGCGCGGCGCTGCATGCGCGAGGCCTCCTCGAGCACGGCGATGAAGGTGTCATGCGGAAAGCGGCGGCGGCAGATCACCCCGAAGGCACCGCACAGGCGCGCCTCGCGCGCCGCCCGGGAATCACTGTCGCGGGCCAGGAAGACGATCGGGGCGAAGCCGCGCCGCATGGCCAGGTCGCGCAACCAGGCCAGGCCTTGCCCGTCGTGCCAGTCCTCGTCGAGCAGCACCACGTCATAACCCTGGGCCAGGTATTCCGGCGGCAGCGGGCCGGACAGCCGCGAGGAGCGATGTTCCACCGTGGCCTCGGGCCACTCGCAGCTGATGTGATGGCGCAGCAGGGTGCGATAGCGTGCATCCTGGACGATCAGCAGCAGCCGCATCGCGTCCTCCCCTCCCCCGCCCGGGGCCTCAGTTCACAGCCTTGAGGGGATTGTCGCGACGCAGGGCCTTGGCGTCGTCGTTGCGCTCGCGCTCCAGCCGCTCCAGGTACTCCGGCGTGATGTCGCCGGTGACATAGGTGCCCGAAAAGCAGGAGGTGTCGAACTCGGTGATGGCCGCATCGTCGTGGCGGCAGGCGGACACCAGGTCGTCCAGGTCCTGGTAGATCAGCCAGTCGGCGCCGATCTCGCGCGCCACCTCGTCCACGTCGCGCCGCGCGGCCACCAGCTCGGAGGCGGCCGGCATGTCGATGCCATAGACGTAGGGGAAGCGCACCGGCGGCGCGGCCGAGGCGAAATACACCTTGCGGGCGCCGGCATCGCGCGCCAGCTCGATGATCTGCGCCGAGGTGGTGCCGCGCACGATGGAGTCATCCACCAGCAGCACGTTCTTGCCGCGGAACTCCAGGTCGATGGCCGAGAGCTTGCGGCGCACGGACTTCATGCGCTGCTCCTGCCCCGGCATGATGAAGGTGCGGCCGATGTAGCGGTTCTTGTTGAAGCCTTCGCGGTACTTGATGCCCAGCTTCTGCGCCATCTGCAGCGCGCAGGTGCGGCTGGTGTCGGGGATCGGGATGATGACGTCGATGTCGTGGTCGGGATGCTCGCGCTTGAGCTTGTCGGCCAGCTTCTCGCCCATGCGCATGCGCGCGCGGTACACCGAGATGTTGTCGATGATGGAGTCCGGGCGCGCGAAATACACGTATTCGAAGATGCAGGGCGTGTGGCCCGCCGCCGGCACGCACTGGCTGGTGTGAAGGCGTCCCAGCTCGTCGATGAACACGGCCTCGCCCGGCGCCACGTCGCGCAGGACCTCGAAGGACAGCATCGACAGCGCCACGCTCTCGGAGGCCAGCATGTATTCCATGCCGCGCGATGTGCGCCGCTGCCCCAGCACCAGCGGCCGGATGCCATGCGGATCGCGGAAGCCCAGCACGCCATGGCCGATGATCATGGCCACCACGGCATAGGCGCCGCGGCAGCGCCGGTACACGGCGGTGAGCGCCGCGAAGATGTCCGCCGGCGTGGCGCGCAGCCCGCCCACGCGTTGCAGCTCGGAGGCGAAGACGTTGAGCAGCACCTCGGAATCGGAGCGGGTGTTCAGGTGGCGGCGATCCTCGCGCGCCAGCGCCTGCGTGAGTTCCTGCGCGTTGGTGAGGTTGCCGTTGTGCCCCAGGCAGATGCCGTAGGGCGCATTCACGTAGAAGGGCTGCACCTCGGAGACGCTGTCGCCGCCGGCAGTGGGATAACGCACGTGGGCGATGCCCATGTTGCCGCGCAGGGATTCCATGCCCCGCTGGCTGAACACGTCGCGCACCAGGCCCTTGCCCAGCACCGAACACAGCTCGCCGCCATCGGCGGTCATGATGCCCGCCGCGTCCTGCCCGCGGTGCTGCAGCACGGTCAGCGCGTCATAGAGCTGCTGGTTGACCGGTCCGCGTCCGACGATGCCTGCAATGCCACACATGCTGTCTTTGTCTCCGCCGGTCAGCCCGGATCTTGCGCTGCGCGCTCGGGCAGGTGTTCGCCCACTATCGCCCGCAGCATCGAGGCCACCGGCACCGCCACCGGCACCAGTCTGGACCGCTGCCACCAGCTTTCGTCATCCAGCTGCACGGCCTGCGCCAATATGACGACGATACCGGTGATTACAACCCCGCGCAGCAGGCCAAGCAGGAAACCCAGCATGCGGTCGAGGCCGCTGAACAGTGACAGCCGCACGAAGTGGTCGACGAGAAATCCGATGCTGGCACCCAGCACCAGCACCGCCACGAAGACGATGGCGCGGCCGGCCCACAGGCCGTAGGGCTCGCGCTCCAGCACACCACCCAGGTGGGGCGCGATGGATGGGCCGAACTGCCAGGCCAGCCAGACGGCCAGTATCCAGGTCACCAGCGAGCAGACTTCCTTCAGGAAGCCGCGCACCAGGCCGGCGACTGCGGAAACCAGGATGATGGCGAGGATGATGTAGTCGAGGGTGACCATCGGCAGGTCGGCGACCGTTGATCACACAATTCTACACGGAGCGCGCAGTGCAGCACCTCAGAGACACCCCTAAAGCGCGAAGCAGGCACGCTCAGGGTGCAACCAGCGTTCCCTGCTGTCCGGCGGCGGCGAGGCGTGTACGCAGGGCCGTGGCGGCATCGCGGCTTGCCTCCGGTCCCGCGCGCACGCGGTGCAGGTCCTTGCCTGCGGACTTCGCGACCGTGACCTCGACCGTGAAGCCCTTGGCGCGCAGCTCGCGCGCCAGGCGCTGTGCGTTGTCGGCAGAAGAGAAGCTGCCCACCTGCACCCACCACTTTCCGGAAGGCTTCGCTGGCGTGGTCGCGGTGGCGGTCGCCGGCCTGGCAGCCGCGGCGGCGGGTGCAGGTGCGGGTGCAGGTGCCTTGGCCGCAGGAGCAGCCGACCGGTTCGCCTGCGCCGAGGGTGGCGAAGGGGTTGCTGGTGCCGCTTCTGGCAGCGATTGCCGCGCTGCGGGCGCCGGCGGCGGGGCAACAGCCGCCGGCCCTGGAGTCGCCTGCCGGGCCTGAGCCGTGACCGGTGGCGGCACGGCCTGCGCAATCGCCTCGGACTGAACCCGCGCAGCGCTGCTGGCGAGCTCCTGCTGTCGGGCGGCGCCGGCGTTGCCGGCGGCATCGAGGGTGAGCTCGTAGGTGGCCAGCGGCGGACCTGCCTCGGCCACGGCTTCGGCACCGTCGCGTGCACGCGAGTGCTCGCCTGGGCCTGAAAGCAGCTCCGGCACGGCGACGGCGGCCACGGCCACCAGGATGACCGCGCCGGTGATTCGATCTTTGCTGGCCCGTTCCACGGGACGCAGTATAGACGCCGTCAGTGCAGGCCGAGCAGCGCCAGCGCCGGCGCCACCGTGAGGAACGACCCGCACACCAGGATGCGGTCACCCGGCTGCGCCGCGGCGGCAGCGGCGCGCATGCCGGCAACCACGTCCCCGACCAGCGTGGCGTCCGCGAACACGGGGGAGCGCGTGGCAAGGGCGGCCGCGCTCAGTCCCCGTGGCGCGCTGATGCCGCACAGGAACCACTGCTGCACCACCGGCCGCAGCGCCCGGGCCACGGCGGCCACGTCCTTGTCCCCCAGGATGCCGGCAACGCAGAGGGTGCGGCCGGCGCAGGGACGCGCGGCCAGGTTGGCGGCCAGCGTGCGCGCCGCCGGCTCGTTGTGGGCCACGTCCAGGATCCACTCGACGCGGCCCGGCACCACCTGGAAACGGCCCGGCAGGGCAAGCTGCCCCAGGGCGCGCGCCACCTGCGGCGCATGCGCCGCACCGAGCACGCCCATCTGCTGCAGCGTGGCCAGCGCGGCAGCGGCATTGGCGAACTGGCGGTTGCCGGGCAAGGCCGGCCTCGGCAGGTCAGGCAGTGACAGGTCACCGCAGTCAAGGCGCCAGCGCTGCTGGTCTTCGGACACCTGCCAGTGGTAGTCGCGCCCGGCCACCAGCGCGCGGGCACCGACGCGGAGCGCTTCCCGCTCTACGGCCGGCGTCATCCCGGGATCGGCGATCACCGCCAGCCGCCCGGGACGGAAGACGCCGGCCTTCTCGCGGCCGATGGCATCAATGTCGGTGCCCAGCCAGTCGGCATGGTCCAGCCCGATGGAGCAGACGATGCCGGCCTCTGCGTCAACGATGTTGGCCGCGTCCAGCCGCCCGCCCAGCCCGACCTCCAGCACGGCGAACTCCACGCCGCGCGCCCGGAACACTTCCAGCGCTGCCAGCGTGTTGAATTCGAAGAAAGTCAGCGTGATGTCGCCGCGGGCGGCCTCGATGGCCTCGAAGGCGGCCACCAGCTCCGCGTCGGAAGCTTCTGCGCCATCGATGCGGATGCGCTCGTTGTAGCGCAGCAGGTGCGGGGAGGTGAAGGCACCGGCACGGAACCCCAGGCAGCGCAGCAGCGCCGCCAGGCACTCCACCGTGGAGCCCTTGCCATTGGTGCCGGCCACGATGATGGCGCGGGCGGCCACCGGCAGCAGGCCCATGCGCTGCGCGACCTCGCGCACGCGCTCGAGCGTGAGGTCGATGCCCGTGCCGTGCACGGTCTCCTGGATGCGCAGCCAGTCATCGAGGCTGCGGGACGCCGCCATCGCGGACTTCCGGCTCAGGCTTCGGCGGCCGGCACCGCGACGGGCAGTGCCGGCTTGCTGGTGAGCATGCGCAGCAGGCGGGCAATGCCGTCACGCTGGTCGCGCCGGTCCATGATCAGGTCGATGGCGCCCTTCTCCAGCAGGAACTCGCTGCGCTGGAAGCCCTCCGGCAGCGTCTCGCGCACGGTCTGCGCGATCACGCGCGGACCGGCAAAGCCGATCAGTGCACGCGGCTCGCCGATGTTGATGTCGCCCAACATGGCCAGGCTCGCCGAGACGCCACCGGTAGTGGGGTCGGTAAGCACCGAGATGTAGGGCAGCTTCGCCGCCGCCAGCCGCGCCAGCGCGGCACTGGTCTTGGCCATCTGCATCAGCGACAGCAGCGCCTCCTGCATGCGCGCACCGCCGGTGGCCGAGAAGCACACCAGGGGAGCGCGCTCGGCAATGGCACGCATGGCGGCGCGGTGGAAACGCTCGCCCACCACCGAACCCATGGAACCGCCGAGGAAGGAGAACTCGAAGGCGCAGGCCACGAGGGGCTCGCCATGCAGCCGGCCGGCCATGGCCACCAGCGCATCGCGCTCGTTGGTGGACTTCTGCGCGGCGGCCAGGCGGTCCTTGTATTTCTTGCTGTCCTTGAACTTCAGCGGATCCTCAGGGGACACGCTGGCGCCGATCTCCACGCCGCTGTCCGGATCCAGGAAACGCAGCAGCCGCTCGCGCGCATGCATGCGCATGTGATGGCTGCACTTGGGGCAGACATGCAGGTTGCGCTCCAGCTCGGCGCGGTAGAGCACCGCATCGCAGGCCGGGCACTTGCTCCACAGGCCCTCGGGCACGGAACGCACGCGGCGCTCGGTCTTGATGCGCGAGGGAACGATCTTTTCAAACCAGGACATGCCTACCCCAGAAGGTCGGCCGGACAGCCGGCCGGGTCCGGCATGATATCGGAATCGCCCGGCAGTCCGAATACCGGCGGATAGTGCACGCGCCAGAAATACAGTCCCGAGGCGGGCGCCGTTGCGGGAGCGAGACGACGGTCGCGCCCCGCCAACACTTCGGCGGCGAATCGTGGCGGTGCCGCGCCCTGGCCGATGTGGATCAGGAGGCCCGCGATGTTGCGCACCATGTGATGCAGGAAGGCGTTGGCAGTCACTTCCAGCAGCACGAAATCGCCACATCGCACCACGCGCAGCGCCGTGAGGTCGCGCACCGGCGAACGCGCCTGGCATTCGGCGGCACGCAAGGCGCTGAAATCATGGCTGCCGAGCAGATGCCGCACGGCCTCGCGCATGGGCTCCACGTCCAGTGGCCGGTGCAGGAAGGCGACCTTGCCGGCCGATAGCGCGCCACGCGCGCTGCGGTTGAGGATGCAGTAGCGGTAGGTACGCGCCAATGCGCTGTAGCGGGCATGGAAATGACCCGGCACCTCCCGTACCCAGCGCAGCGCCACCGTGGGCGGCAAGGCGCTGTTGGCGCCCAGCAGCAGCGCGCGCTCGCTGCGCACGCTGGCAAGCTCGAAGTGCGCCACCTGTCCACGCGCATGCACGCCGGCGTCGGTACGGCCGGCCGCGGTGAGTTCCACTGCGTGGTCGCAGACGCTGCCCAGGGCCTCCTGAAGGGATTGCTGTACTGATGGCGCCGCCGGCTGTTGTTGCCAGCCGGCGAAGGCACCGCCGTCGTACTCGATGCCGACGGCGATCCGTGGCATGTGCGCGAACGTCAGCCGGGGATGGAATCCAGCAGGCGCTGGGCTTCCTGCCGCTGGCCCTCGGAGCCTTCCTGCAGCACTTCGTTGAGGATGCTGCGGGCCCCGTCCGGATCACCCATGTCCATGTACGCGCGCGCGAGGTCGAGCTTGGTGCCGACTTCGCTCATCGTGACCGGCTCCAGTTCCTTCGGCGCTTCATCGACGATGGTGGAATCAAGCACCGTGGGATCGATGCGCTGCGTGTTCTGCCAGTCGTCCGCGGACTTGTCCGGCGCGCCCACGTCGAGGTCGAGTTCTGCCGCCCCGCCGTCGAGCGACGGCGCCAGGCTGGTGTCGTCCGTGCCCAGGTCCATGTCGAGCCCCGTGGCGGCATCGCCCAGGTCGAGGTCGGTGATGGGCAGCATCTCGGTGCGCTGGCTGGCATCGGCGCTGGCCAGCAGCTCGCGCGAGGTCTCGTCCATGCCGGCCACCAGCGTGGGCGCGTCGGCTGCCGCATCCTCGGCATCGGGCGGCACCATGCCCGTGCCGGTGGCTTCGAGCTTGCCCAGGTCGAGGCCCAGGTCATCCAGTGCCAGCTCGGCCGTCTGGTCGGGCGAGCCCTTGAAGGGGGCGTGCGCGTCGATCTTGCCGGCCAGCGTGTTCTCGATGTCGAGCGCCGGCTGTTCGATGGTGGGTGCGTTGATGGCGTCGAGCCCCGGCTGCGCCATCTGGCGCGTGGTGGCCGTCGGCGCCTGGTCCTCGGGACCGCGCAGGTCATCGAACATGAAGTCGAGGCCGCCCTCGGCGTCCAGCGGCTTCAGCGAAGTGTCGGTGCTGCCACCCAGGTTCAGGTCGATGCCGGTGTCGCCGGTGTCGGAGCCGCCCTCGGGCAGGTTGAAGTCGACCAGGTTCTGGCCGCCCTCGAGGTTGAGGTCGACGGAAGTCTGCGCGGCAACCTGCGACTGGTGGAAAAGAACGTCTTCGGGGGCAAGCTGCTTGCCCATGATGACGACCTTCTCCCATTCGCCCGGGGGCGCGCTGCTGCGCGTGTCCGAGAGCTCGCGCGCAGTCTGGAGGAACTGCTCCTTGTTGCCCCACACGAAATAGACTTCGAGCAGCTTGAGCTTCAGGTCGCGGCGCTCCGGCTCGCGCTTCAGCGCTGCCTTCACCAGGTCGGCCGCCTGGTCGTAGAGACCATAGGCCATGTGGAAGTCGGCCTCGGCCAGCGGGTCGCCCTGCTCCAGCGCCATCGCGCCCATGGTGGCGGCGGTGGCACCCTCGTCGAGATCGACGGTGCGCGTCTCGCGGCGCACCGGACGCTCGTGCTGGCCAGTGCCCTCCTCCACCACGATGTCGGAGTCGCGCCCCTCGGTGGGCTTGCGCAGCGGGAAGGTGTCGGAGGCGGAATCACGCTCCCCGGGCAGCACGAAGTCATCCAGCGACGGCGCGGCAGGGGCGAAGGTGGCGGCGGCCTCGCTGCGACGGCGGCGGGCCAGCACGGCCAGCAGCGCGAGCAGCAGCACCAGGGCTCCCGCCCCGTACATCCACTTTTCCTTCAGGGTGTCGAGCAGGCCCGGCGACTCATCGGCGGGCGGCGTCGGAGCGGGGCGGGCTTCGGCGGGAGCCGGTTCCGCGGGAGCAGGCTCGGCCTCCTCAGTACCCTCGCCGGCTTCGGCGGAGGTTTCGGCAGACTCGGGAGTCTCCCCTGCCGGGGGCGCGGGCTCGGCCGGCGTTTCGGGCGCCTGGCTGCGCTGCAGGTTGGCCAGCTCCGGGCTGTCGAGGGCGATGGGGCGGTCGGCCGGGGCGGCAGGCGTGGTGCCTGCACCCGCGCCGGTGCCCTCGCCGGTCTGGCCGGTGCCGGCAGGTTCGCTGGGCGGCACCAGCCGCAGGCGGGCGTCGTCGCCGGACTGCTGTACCGAAGCCAGCCAGCTTGCCATCTGGCTGCGCACCTCGGCGTTGGCCTCGGCGCGGTCGATGGCCGCCACGGCGCTGCTGTCGGGCAGGCTCAGCCTGGCGCCGGCACGCAGCTGGTTGATGTTGCCCCCGAATGCCTGGGGGTTGGCGCGGTAGACCGCCAGCATGGCCTGGCTGCGGTCCTGCTCGCCATATTCGCGGGAAATGATGCTCGAGAGCGTGTCGCCCCGCTGCACGGTGTATTCACCGCCGCCGCCGGGCGTGGTCGCCACGGGCGCGGGGGACGGGGCGGGAGCCGGACGCGGGGGAGCCTGCACAGGCGGCGGGGCCACCGGCGCGGGGGTCGGGCCCACCACATTGCCGCCCGCGTCACCCACCACCGGGGCAGCCACCGGCGCAGGCGCCGTGGTGGTGCTCTGGAAGGTGGGCGGGTCGAGCAGCAGCGTGTATTCCTTCAGCAGGCGGGTGCCGCTGCCGCGCAGGTCGATCAGCACCACCAGGAAGGGCTCGACAATGGGCTGGCTGGAGGTCAGCCGCACGACGTTGCGACCATCGCGCAGACGCTCGGTGCCGAGCTGGATGTTGCTCAAAAAGCCCGGATATTCAAGGCCATGGCGGACGAAGTCGTCGCGCGAGGCCAGCGTGACCTGCATCGAGGCGAGCTCTTCGGGTGTGGCGAAGAGCTCGATTTCCGCGTTGAGCGGGGCGTTGAGGAAGGACCTGACGGTCTCATCTCCCAGGCCCAGGGCCTGAGAGATGCCGGGCACTGCCGCCAGCAATGCCGCCGCGCTCACCAGTCTAAAACGCATCAGGACTCCCCGAGAGACCCATCAATTACGAATCCTGACGGAAAACATATGCTTGGATTCGTCTTCCCGCGTTGACGCAAGTCACACGAATATAACTTAACGCAACAGGTAGTCGCGGACCAGTATTTCGGCGATCTGCACGCTATTGGTGGCGGCACCCTTGCGCACGTTGTCGGACACGACCCACAGGTCGAGCCCGCGCTCGTGCGAGATGTCCTCGCGGATGCGGCCCACGTACACCGTGTCGTTGCCGACGGCCTCGGTGGCCGCGGTGGGATAACCACCCGGCACGCGCTCATCGAGCACCGTCACGCCCGGCGCCTTGCGCAGCAGTTCGGTGGCCTCGGCGGCGGTGAGCTTGCGGCGGGTCTCGATGTGCACGGCCTCGGAATGCCCGAAGAACACCGGCACGCGCACGCAGGTCGGATTCACCACGATGGACTTGTCGAGGATCTTCTGGGTCTCCCAGAACATCTTCATCTCTTCCTTCGTATAGCCGTTGTCCTGGAACTTGTCGATCTGCGGCACCACGTTGAAGGCGATCCGCCTGGCGATCACCTTCGGCTCGACGCTGCGGCCGTTGAGCAGCTCGCCGCTCTGGTTGGCCAGCTCATCGACCGCTTCCTTGCCCGCGCCCGACACCGACTGGTACGTGCACACGTTGATGCGCGTGATGCCGGCCGCATCGTGCAGCGGCTTCAGCGCCACCAGCATCTGGATGGTGGAGCAGTTGGGATTGGCGATGATGCCGCGGTTCCTGTACTGCGCGATGGCTTCCGGGTTGACCTCGGGCACCACCAGCGGGATGTCATCGTCGTAGCGGAACTGCGAGGTGTTGTCGATCACCACGCAACCGGCCGCACCGGCGATGGGCGCGTACTTCGCCGACACCTCCGCGCCGGCCGAGAACAGGCCGATCTGCGCGCGCGAGAAGTCGAAGGTCTCCACGTCGAGCACCGGGTAGGATTTGCCCTTCAGCGTCACCGTCTTGCCCAGCGAGCGGTTGCTCGCAAGCGGGAACAGTTCGCTGACGGGGAAATCGCGTTCCTCGAGAACGCTGATCATCGTGTCGCCGACGAGGCCGGTGGCCCCGAGCACGGCTACTCTCCAACCCTTGCTCATCATGACCCTCTGTGGAAGTGGAAAAACGCCGCCGGGCGGCTAGAACGCGCGGCGGATGTCAGATCGCAGGCGTGGATGATCGCACATCCGCGTTCTGCGCCCTGTGCCGCAGGTAGTGGTCCAGCAGCACGATGGCCAGCATGGCCTCGGCGATGGGCGTGGCCCTGAGGCCCACGCAGGGGTCGTGGCGGCCGGTGGTGACCACGTCGACGGGATTGCCGCCCAGGTCAATGGTCTTCCCCGGCACCTGGATGCTGGAGGTGGGCTTCAGGGTGGCGTGGGCAATGATGTCCTGCCCGGTGGAAATGCCGCCCAGGATGCCGCCGGCATGGTTGGAGGCGAATCCCGCCGGCGTCAGCTCATCCCGGTGCCGGCTGCCGCGCTGCGATGCAACAGAAACCCCGTCACCGATTTCCACCGCCTTCACGGCATTGATGCTCATCAGCGCGTGGGCGATGTCGGCGTCCAGCCGGTCGAACACCGGCTCGCCCAGGCCCACCGGTACGCCGCGGGCGATCACCGTGAGCTTCGCGCCCACCGAGTCACCCTCGCTGCGCAGTTTCCAGATCAGGTCCTCCAGCTCCTTCACCCGCGAGGGATCCGGGCAGAAGAAGGGATTTTCGTAGGCCGCCTCCGGATTCACCGGATCGAGGCGCAGCTCGCCCACCTGGCTCACGTAGCCCTGGATGCGCACGCCCAGGCGCGTGGCCAGGTATTTGCGCGCGATGGCGCCGGCGGCCACGCGCATCACCGTCTCGCGCGCGGAGGAACGTCCGCCGCCGCGGTAGTCGCGCAGGCCGTACTTCTGCTGGTAGGTGTAGTCGGCGTGGCCGGGACGGAAGCGGTCCTTGATCTTCTCGTAGTCGCGCGAGCGCTGGTCGGTGTTCTCGATCAAGAGGCCGATGGGCGTGCCGGTGGTCACTCCCTCGAACACGCCGGAGAGGATGCGCACCTGGTCAGGCTCCTTCCTCTGGCTGGTGAACTGCGAGGTGCCGGTGCGGCGGCGCTCGATGTCGGCCATCAGGTCGGCCTCGGTGAGTGGCAGGCCGGGCGGGCAGCCATCGACGATGGCGCCCAGCGCCGGACCATGGCTCTCGCCGAAGGTCGTCACCACGAAGGACTTGCCGAAACTGTTGCCGCTCACCTTGCCACCTTGCGCAACTGCGCGGCGGTCAGCAGGAACACGCCGCCACCGCCACGCTCGAATGCCAGCCACACGAAGGGCACCTGCGGGAACGCGCGGCGCACGCGCGTCTCGGTGTTGCCCACTTCAACCACCAGCACGCCCTCGTCGGTGAGATGGCGGGCGGCCTCGCGCAGCAGCCTGCGCACCGCGTCCATGCCATCGCGTCCCGAGCGCAGCGCCCCTGCGGGCTCATGCGCGTATTCCGGCGGAAGTCCGTTGAATTCCGCCGTTCCCACGTAGGGCGGATTGCTCACGATGATATCGTAGCGCTGCCCCTTCAGTGGGCTGAAAAAGTCCCCGTGCAGCAGCCGCACGCGCCGGCCCAGCTTCAGCGCCGCGCGGTTGATGCGCGCCACTTCCAGCGCCGCCGGATCGAGGTCCACGGCATCCACCAGCGCCGCGGGGAAATACGCCGCGGCGGCCAGGGCGATGCAGCCTGAGCCGGTGCCCAGGTCGAGGATGCGGCGCACGCCTTCCGGTCGCACCCACGGAGCGAACCGCCTTTCGACCAGCTCCGCGATGGGCGAGCGCGGCACCAGCACGCGCTCGTCCACATGGAACGGCAGGCCGGCCCACCAGCAGCGCCTGGTGAGGTAGACGGCCGGGATGCGCTCGGCGATGCGGCGCTTCAGCAGCGCGTCGTAACGCTGCTCCGCGCGCGCCGGAACCGGGCGCGGCAGGTCGCGCGCCTCCAGCGGCCGCGCCAGTCCCTTCGCGTGGGCCAGCAGCGCCGCCGCGTCATCCACCGGACGCTCGGTGCCGTGGCCGTATTCCAGCTGCGCCCGCGCCAGGCGGCGGGTGCCACGCTGCAGCAGCTGCGCCGTCGTCGGGCGCGTTGCACCCGGAGCGGGGCGTCGCCTGTGGGATAATCGATTGATGACGCGCAAACGCTCCACGCTCCTCTTCGTGCTGCCGATGATCCTGGCCGCGGCGGCGGCAGGCTACATGGTTTCAAGGCAGCTTGCCCGCGCGGTGCCGCAGCTGGCCAGCGGCACCGCCCTGCCCCAGCCGCGTCAGCTGCCCGCGTTCTCGCTCACGGACCACGATGGCGCGCCGTTCGGCAAGGCGGAGCTTGCGGGCAGGCCCTCGCTGGTGTTCTTCGGCTTCACGCACTGTCCCGACGTGTGCCCGATGACACTGGCGCAGATGGCGCAGCTGCGCCGCGACCCGGCGCTGTCTGGCCTCCGGCTGGTGTTCGTCACCGTGGATCCGGAGCGCGATGACACGGAAGCCCTGCGCCGCTACGTGAACGCCTTCGGGGAAGGCTTCACCGGCCTGCGCGGCGGGCACGATGCGCTGGATCCACTGCTGCAGGGACTGGGTGTGGCCCACTCCGTGCACCAGCTGCCGGGTGGCGGCTACACGGTGGATCATTCCGCGGCGCTCTATTACCTGAACTCGCGCGGCGAGTGGACTGCGGCCTTCACGCCGCCCTTCGACCTGGCCCTGCTGGGCAAGGACATTGCCACCCTGGTGGCCAGCGAGCGCTGATGCTCTCCAACCTGAACATCCTGCTGCAGTACGTGCTGCCGCACCATGCCATCTCGCGCCTGGTGGGCTGGCTCACGCGCGTGCGCTGGCGTCCTTTCAAGAACGCCTTCACCAGGCTGTTCATGGCTGCCTTCAAGCCCGACCTCTCGGATGCCGAACAGCCGGACCCTTGCGCCTACGAAAATTTCAACGCCTTCTTCACGCGCGCGCTGAAGCCCGGCGCGCGCCCGCTGGCCGGCGATGCGCGCACGCTGGTCAGTCCCGTGGACGGCACCATGAGCCAGTGCGGACCACTGGACCGCAACCAGGTGCTGCAGGCCAAGGGGCGCCACTACACCATCGAGGCGCTGCTGGCCGGTGCGGCCGGCTTGTGGGCGCCGCGTTTCGCCGGCGGCAGCTTCGCCACCATCTACCTTGCGCCTTACAACTACCACCGCATCCACATGCCGGCCGACGGCACGCTGCGCGGGATCTGGTACGTGCCGGGGCGCCTGTTCAGCGTCAACAACACCGCGGCGCGCATGGTGCAGGCCGTGTTCGCGCGCAATGAGCGGCTGGTGCTGCTGTTCGAGGGACCGGCCGGTCCCTTCGCCGTGATCTTCGTCGGCGCGCTCAACGTGGGCAGCATGGCCACGATATGGCACGGGGATGTCACGCCGCGCCGCCCGCGCAAGGTCACCGCCCTGCCGCTGCCGCCGGAGCCGGAGCGTTTCCGTGCCCGGGGCGAGGAGATCGGCCGCTTCAACATGGGCTCCACCGTGGTGCTGCTGTTCGGCCCGCAGGTGGCGGCGCTGGAGAACATCGACCCCGGCGCCACCATGCGCCTGGGGCAGCAGCTGGGCCGCCTCGGCCCCGGCGCCGCGTGAACGCCCCGTGGCGACCGGGTGCCAGCGTGGACACGCTGCGCCGCCGCGCCGCGCTGCTGGAATCCGCCCGCGCCTTCTTCCGCGAGCGCGGCGTGCTGGAAGTGGAAACTCCGGTGGTGCTCCGCCACACGGTGACCGACGTGCAGATCCAGTCGCTGCGCCTGGATGCGACCTGCGGTGCGCGCTGGCTGCAGACCTCCCCCGAATACCCGATGAAGCGCCTGCTGGCGGCCGGCAGCGGCGACATCTTCCAGGTCTGCCACGTGTTCCGTGCCGGCGAGCACAGCCGGTTGCACAACCCGGAATTCACGATGATCGAGTGGTACCGGCTGGGCATGGGCCTGCGGCAGCTGATGGATGAGACCGCTGCGCTGGCCGCGCGCCTCCTGGAAACCGGCGGCCATCCCGCGGGCCCGGTCGAGCATGTCGCTTACGCGGAGGCCTTCGGGCGGGTGCTGGGATGCGATCCCCTCACCGCCCCGCAGGAGCAACTCGCGGCGCTGGCCATCCGGCACGGGCTGGCCGACTCAAGCCTCGCCACTGCCACGCGCGATGAGCTGCTGGAATTCCTGGTGGCCACGCAGGTGGGCCCCTCGCTGGGTCGCGGACAGCTCACCTGCCTGCACCACTTCCCTGCCTCGCAGGCTGCGCTGGCGCAGCTGGATGCCGGCGATCCGCGCACGGCGTTGCGCTTCGAGCTGTATGCCGGAGGCGTGGAACTGGCGAATGGCTACGTGGAACTGGCCAGCGGCAGCGAGCAGCGCCAGCGTTTCATCGCGGACCAGGCCGAGCGCCGCCGCCGCGGCCTCGTCGAGCCGGCACTGGATGAGCAGCTGATCGCGGCGCTGGACTCCGGCCTGCCACCCTGCGCGGGCGTCGCCCTGGGATTCGATCGCACGGCGATGCTGGCCCTGGGGGCCGGCAGCATCGCCGAGGTGATGGCCTTTTCCTGGGACCGGGCCTGACAGGTCGGGCAGCGGCAATGCTGCCCCGGGTACCGGCTATTTCCGCAGCTTTCCCGCCATGCCGAGGATGTCGTCCAGCGGATTGCCGTTGCCGTTCGTGTCGAGCAAGGCGCCCAGTCCACCGCCGGACTGGCGTGCATTGCCGCCACCGAGCAACCCGCCCAGCAGGCCGCCGAGTCCGCCACCACCGCTCCGCGCTCCGCCGCCCTGCTTCGCCAGGTAGCCGGCAGCCATCATCGCCAGCACCGGCAGCATCTTCTTCAGCAGCGCGGGATCCAGGCCGCTTTTCTCCGCGGCGCTGGCCGCCACCGTACGGCTGACGTCCTTGCTGCCGAAGATCTGGCCCAGCACGTCGTTGCCCAGTCCCACGTTGGTGGGCTGCGGGGAAAGCACGTTGTCGAGCAACCCGCCCCCGCCCAGCTGGCCCAGCAGGTCTCCCAGCCCGCCGCCCCCGGCAGATGACTGCGCCTGTTTCTTGAAACCACCGAGGATGGCCGGCAGCAGGGCCGCCGCGCCCGATTCGGCCTGCTGCGGGCTGACGCCCAGCTCCCGCGCCACCGACTGCAGGCCGCCCATCTGGCTGATCAGGTCCGTGATCTGCATGACACACCTCCCCTGGATCAGCCGATTCTGGGGCAGCCGGGGCTGCACTCCAACTGCTGCCGCGCCAGCGGCAGCGCGGCGCCGGCTACCTGGCGCGCGAGATGTACTCGCCGGTGCGGGTATCGATCTTCAGCACCTCGCCCTCGTTGATGAACAGCGGCACGCGCACCACCGCGCCGGTCTCCAGCTTGGCGGGCTTCTGGCCGCCCGTGGCCGTGTCACCGCGCACGCCCGGGTCCGTCTCCACCACCTTCAGCTCGATGTGTGCCGGCGGCGTGACCACCAGCGGCTGGCCGTTCCACAGCGTGACGATGCAGGTAATGCCGTCCTTCAGCCACTTGGCGTTGTCGCCCACCGCGGCGGCGCCCGCGGTGTATTGCTCGAAGCTGTCGGGCACCATGAAATGCCAGAAATCACCATCGGAGTAGAGGTACTGCATGTCGGTGTCGACCACGTCGGCCGCCTCGACCGAATCACCGCTCTTCCAGGTCTTCTCGATGGTGCGGCCGGTCTTCAGGTTGCGCACGCGCACGCGGTTGAAAGCCTGGCCCTTGCCCGGCTTGACCATCTCGTTCTCGACAATGGCATAGGGTTCGCCGTCGATCAGGATCTTCAGCCCGGACTTGAATTCATTGGTGCTATAGCTGGCCATGACTCTCTCTGGTTAAATGCGCACCGCATGAATAGCGGGCGGCGAATGATAGCGGCAGACGCGGACGCCCGCCAAACCGGGGCCCCGGCCACCATGCATGAAGCGGCCGCCGTGCCGGCCTGGCAGCAGCAGCTCGCCGCCGCCGTGCGGGACCCGCTGGAGCTGCTCGCCCTGGTGGGCCTCGCGCCCGCGGACCTGGGTCCCGGGGTCACGGCCGAGGGGCTGGCGGCGGCCGCCCGCTCTTTCCCGCTGCGCGTGCCGCGCGGTTTCATCGCCCGCATGCGCCACGGTGATCCGCATGATCCCCTGTTGCGCCAGGTGCTCACGCTGCCGGAGGAACTGGCGGTGGCAGAGGGCTACTCCACCGATCCCCTGCAGGAGACGGTCGCGCGCGACGCGCCGGGCCTGCTGCAGAAATACGCCGGCCGCGCCCTGATGGTGACCACCGGCGCCTGCGCCGTGCATTGCCGCTACTGCTTCCGCCGCCACTATGACTATGGGGCGGACCAGGAGGAAGGCCAGCCGCGCTGGAGTCCGGCCCTGGAGCACCTGGCCGCCGACCCGACCACGGGCGAGGTCATCCTATCGGGAGGCGATCCGCTGTCGCTGGGCAACGCACGGCTGGGCCAGCTGCTCTCCAGGCTCGCCTCCCTGCCCCACCTGCGCCGGCTGCGCCTGCACACGCGCACCCCGGTGGTGCTGCCGGAGCGCGTGGATGCGGGGCTGCTGGCGCTGCTGGCGCCATGGCGCGAGCGGCTGGTGGTCGTCGTGCACGCCAACCATGGCGCGGAGATCGATGCGACGGTGGCCGGGGCATTGCGCGCGCTGGGAGCACAGTGCTCTGCGTTGCTGAACCAGTCGGTGCTGCTGGCCGGCGTGAACGACGATGTCGCCGTGCTTGCGGAACTCTCCGAGCGCCTGTTCACGGCGGGTGTACTGCCTTATTACCTGCACCAGCTCGATCGCGTGCAGGGTGCGGCGCATTTCGCGGTGGACGATGCCACGGCGCTGCGCCTGCACGCCGCGCTCATCGCGCGCCTGCCCGGCTACCTGGTGCCGCGCCTGGTGCGCGAGCTGGCGGGCGAACCCGGCAAGACGCCACTGGCCGCTCTTGCGGCGGCGCAGCGCAATTAGGCGACACCGGAATTGCTGACTGTGCCGGGGTTCACATAAGCCCCGGCACGCCGCACGGCACTATTATCGGGCCAGCCGCCGAGGAAGTGCCTTGTCTGATTCCGCCGCCGTTCCCCTCATCGTCGTCAGCAGTGCCCGGGACCCGGTAGAAGCGGTCAATGTGCTGCTGCGCCGGCAGGGCATTGCGGCGCATTGCAGCTGGATTGCCACCCTCAACGACCTGCCGGATGCGCTGGAGCAGTCCGGCGCGCAGATGGTGCTGTGCGTACCGAACGAAACCCTGGGCGTGGCGGCGGTGGCCGAGGCGCGCGGCAATGCCTGCGTTCCGGTGCTGGCCATCCGCACCGGCATCACCGAGGCGCAGCTTGAGGCGGACCTCGCCGCCGGCGCGCGCGACACCATCAACCTGGAGCATCCGCAGCGGGCCTACCGGGTGATTGCCCGCGAGCTGGACACCTGGCGCCTGCAGTGCGCCTTCGATGAGATGCAGGATGCAGTGAAGGAGTCGCGCAAGCAGCTGGACTCCGTGCTCACGCGCTCCAATGACGCCATCATCGACGTGCAGGAAGGCATTCTGGTGGAAGCCAATGCCGCCTGGCTGGAACTCACCGGCGTGGCCGGCGCCGATGCCGTGGTCGGCCAGCCGGTGATGGACGTGTTCGACAAGGACAGCCACGTCGCGCTGAAGGGCGCGCTCACCGCATGCCTGAAGGGCCAGTGGAAGGACCATGCCCTGCAGGCGAGCGCGCGCACCGGCAGCGGCGGCACGGTAGCGGTGGAACTGCTGCTGACGCTGGGCGAGCGCGATGGCGAGCCCTGCGTGCGCATCATGGTTCCCATCCGCAAGGTTGCCGGCGCGCAGGCGGCGCCCCCGCCGGCGGTACCCACCGCCGCGCCAGCACCACAGGCCACCGCGCCCGCCGCGGCAACGCCGGCGCCACCACCGCCCGTCGCCGCGCCTGCCGTAAGCGCACCGGCCCCCGGCACCACCCCGCCTGTGGTGGCAACGCTCGAATCCAGCGTCACGCCCGCGCAACTGGACGACCGGACGCGCGAATACGATTCCGTGTGGGTGAAGCACATCCAGGCCGCGCTGCTGGAGAACCGCTTCCGCCTCGTGCAGCAGCCCATCACCAACCTGGGCGGCGGCGTGCCCATGTTCGACCTGCTGGTCCGCATGCTGGATCGCAGCCGGCGGGAAATCCTGCCCAACGAATTCCTGCCCGCGGCCGAGCGCAACGGACTGATGGCGCCGATCGACCGCTGGGTGATCAGCGCGGCCGCGCGCTTCGCGGCGGAGTCGAAGGCCGGCTGCCTGTTCGTGCGCCTGTCGCGCCAGAGCGCCATCGACGACGAGCTGCCCCGCTGGCTTTCAGCGCAGCTCAACGCCGTGCAGCTCGACCCGAAGCAGCTCTGCCTCACTGTCACCGAGGCCGTGGCCACCGAACACCGCGCGCGCGTGCGCAAGCAGGCGCAGGTGATCAAGGCCATGGGCGCCCGCTTCGCGCTGGAGCGCTTCGGCATCGGACCCGATCCGCTGTCGCTGCTGGGCGCGATGCCCATGGACTTCGTGAAGATCGACGGCGGGCTGATCCAGGGCGTGAAGAACGACACCCTGGTGCAGTCGAAGGTCGAGGCGCTGGTGGAGGCTGCGCGCGAGCGCGGCATCGAGACCATCGCCGCCAACGTCGAGGATGCCAACACCATGGCGGTGCTCTGGCAGCTGGGCGTGCAGCACCTGGAGGGATTCCTCATCCAGGCGCCCGAGGAGATCGTGATGGCCGAGCGGGCCTGACCGGCGGCGCACCGGCCACCAGCCCGCCCTGCTCAGTCGCCGGCGACCTCCAGCCGGTCCACCTTGCGGTAGTTGCGCGACAGCACCGCGCCGCGCTGCGCGCGTTCGCCGCGGTGGTTGTCCAGGTCCTTCCACGACAGCGTCATGCTGCGATCGCCGCACCACACGACCAGCTTCTGGCCGGGGTTCAGCGTGGCCAGGGCCACCAGCTTCTCCGGCTCGGCACCCTTGCCGGTGGGCGCGCCGAAGATGCGATTGCCCTTGCCGCGCGCCATCTCCGGCAGTTCCGTCGCCGGGAAGACCAGCAACCGGCCTTCGCCGAACACGGCCGCGATCACTGCCTCGGGCCCCGCGAGCGGCACCGGGCACAGCACCTTCGCGCCAGCCGCCAGGTTGAGCACCGACTTGCCGGCGCGCACGCGCGAATGCAGGTCTTCCAGCTTCGCGATGAAACCGAAGCCCGCGTCGCTGGCCAGCAGCCACTTGTCCTGCGGGTCGCCGATGGCCACGCCGGCGAACTTTGCCCCGTCAGGCGGATCGAGCCTGCCGGAAAGCGGCTCGCCCTGTCCGCGCGCCGAGGGCAGCGTGTGCGCCGGCAGGCTGTAGGCCCGGCCTGTGCTGTCCACGAACACCGCCAGCTGCGTGCTGCGGCCGCGCGCCGCGGCGAGGAAACCATCGCCGGTCTTGTATGACAGCGCGCGCGGATCGATGTCGTGGCCCTTGGCGGCGCGCACGAATCCGCCGGTGGACAGCACCACGGTCACCGGCTCGTTGGCTACCAGGTCGGTCTCTTCCATGGCCTGCGCGGCCTCGCGCTCCACCAGCTTCGAGCGGCGCGCATCGCCGTATTCCTCCGCGTCGGCGGCGAGCTCCTCGCGCACCAGCTTGTGCAGCCTGGCCTTGCTCTTCAGCAGCGCGTCCAGGTTGTCGCGCTCGTCGGTGAGTTCCTTCTGCTCCTCGCGGATCTTCATTTCCTCGAGCCTGGCCAGGTGGCGCAGCCTGGTCTCGAGGATCATCTCCGCCTGCTCCTCGCTGAGCTTGAAACGCGCCATCAGCTTCGGCTTCGGCTCATCTTCCCTGCGGATGATGCGGATCACCTCATCGAGGTTCAGGAAGACGATCAGCAGGCCTTCCAGCAGGTGCAGTCGGCGGTTGACCTTCTCCAGTCGATGCGTGAGGCGCCGCTTCACCGTGCCGATGCGGAATTCCAGCCACCGCGACAGCAGCGCCTTCAGGCCCATCACCTTCGGACGGCCGTCCAGGTCGATGACATTGAGGTTGACGCGATAGCTGCGCTCAAGGTCCGTGGTGGCGAACAGGTGCGTCATCAGCTGCTCGCGGTCCACGCGGTTCGAACGCGGCACGATCACGATGCGCACCGGGTTCTCGTGGTCGGACTCGTCGCGGATGTCCTCGACCATCGGCAACTTCTTGTCGCGCACCTGCTGGGCGATCTGCTCCTGCAGCTTGCTGCCGGAGACCTGCCAGGGCAGCGTGGTGATGATCACGTTGCCGCTTTCCTCTTCCACCTCCCACGTGGCGCGGGCGCGGAAGGAGCCGTTGCCCTTCTCGTAGAACTCCAGCAGCTCGGCGCGCGGCGAGACGATCTCGGCACCGGTGGGCAGGTCCGGACCCTTCACGTGCTTCATCAGCGCCCCGGTCGTGGCGTCCGGCTCGTCCAGCAGGTGGATGCAGGCGGAGGCCACCTCGCGCAGGTTGTGCGGCGGCACGTCGGTGGCCATGCCCACGGCGATGCCCGAGGCCCCGTTGAGCAGCAGGTTGGGCAGGCGCGCCGGCAGGATCAGCGGCTCCTCCAGCGTGCCGTCGAAGTTCGGCCCGAAGTCCACGGTGCCGGCGTTGATCTCCCCCAGCAGCACCTCCGCGTAACGCGTGAGGCGGGATTCGGTGTAACGCATCGCCGCGAAGGACTTCGGGTCGTCCGTGGACCCCCAGTTGCCCTGCCCGTCGATGATGGGATAGCGGTAGCTGAAGGGCTGCGCCATGTGCACCATGGCCTCGTAGCACGCCGAGTCGCCATGCGGGTGGAACTTGCCGATCACGTCGCCCACTGTGCGCGCGGACTTCTTGTGCTTGGAGTTCGCCGACAGGCTCAGCTCGCTCATCGAGTAGATGATGCGGCGCTGCACGGGCTTCAGGCCGTCGCCCAGCACGGGCAGCGCGCGGTCGAGGATGACGTACATCGAATAGTCGAGGTACGCCTTTTCCGTGAAGGCGCGCAGCGGCTGGCGCTCCACGCCTTCGAAATTCAGTTCCTGGTGTTTCATCGGATCGCCGGGAGAGGCCGCCTGCATTGCGGCGGCGGCAGGCTACTGCCCGGGCACCGGCGCAGTCAATGCGGCCTCACGCAGGCGCGAATGTCCAGAAGTCCGCAGCCTCGCGCTGCCAGGCGAGCCCGGGCAGTCCGGCATCGCGCCCGATGCGCTCCAGGTAGCCGATCACCGCCTCGGCGCGCTCGTCGTCCACGCACACCGGCCGCCCCGGGGGTTCCACGTACACCGGACGGATGCCGCAGCCGAGGCTGCCATCGGCACTCCAGCGCACCACGGCCAGCACCGCATGCACGGCCTCGGGATGGAATGGGGCCAGCTCGTATCGCGGGTCCGGCTCGAAGCCGAACAACTCGCGCCGCCGGCGCGCCCACGCCGCGCGCGCGGGGTGGTCCTGCGCGGGACTGAGGGCGCGCGTCACCACGCAGCCATTGCCCAGCCCGTGGAACACCGGCTTGCCGGACACGAACTCGATGCCGCGCAGGATGTGGGCATGGTGGCTGACCACCAGGTCGGCACCGGCCGCGATCGCGGCCGCGGCCAGCGGCCGCTCATAGGGCGCCAGCCGCGCCGGCGTGTGCACGATGCCCTTGTGGAGCGCCACCACCACCAGCGCCGCACGAGTGCGCGCGGCGGCGATGTCGGCGGCCAGTATCTCGTGGGCCTCCGGCGCCACCTCGCGCAGGTCGGCGGCGGGTGCCACCGGCGAACCATCGGCGGTGCGCAGCGGCAGGAAGCTGCAGCCGGCCCGCGTGGTGCTGGCCCACGCGGCTTCCGGACCCACGCAGTTGTAGCTCAGCAGCGCGAGGCGCCGCCCGCGAAAGCTCAGCAGCGCCGGCTGGCGGGCCTGCGCCAGCGAACCGCCGGCGCCGCAGTGGCCGATGCCAAGCGTGCGCAGGCGCTCCACCGTGTCGGCAATGCCATCCACACCGCAATCGGCGATGTGGTTGCCGGCCAGCGTCACGGCGTGGAAGCCGGCCCGCTTCAGCGCATCCAGGTTCTCCGGCGGCGCGCCAGGCGCCGGCACGTCGCCGCGCAGCTCCAGGCCGCGCCGCGTGTGCGGCACTTCCAGGTGGCCGATGGCCAGGTCCGCCTCGCCCAGCGCCGGCGCGATGCCTGACAGCCAGTGGTCAGGCTGCTCCACATCGAGCACCAGGTCGCCCGTGAAGAGCAGCGTGACGTCATCGCCCTCCGGGCTGTTCACCGTGCCGGGGCACCGGCGGCAGGACGGGCAGCGGCGGGCGCCGGAAGCTGCTTCTGCTTCACCTCCCAGCGCTCATCGGTGCACAGCTTGCAGGCGGGACCGGCGAAGTCCCGGCTGGCATCGGCATCGCCCTTCAGGTGCCAGTCGAGCCAGCGCACGCTCACGGACGCCCACTCGCCGCCGTCCGGCGCGCTGAACGTGCCGCCGTGGCCCACGGGCAGGGCACCGAAGAACACCGGCACGCGATCGTGCTTTTCAAAGTCGTCCAGCGCATTCTCGTGCGCGATGTCAGAGGGACCGCCGGTGAGATACAGCACCGGCGCGTGCAGGCGCGCCAGCTGCGTCTTGTCCACCGCCACGCCGCTGCGTCCGCCCGGGCGGATGTAGATGCCGCTGTTGAGCACCAGGGTGGCGTCGATGCGCTGGTCGTGCGACACCGCCAGCGCCTGCAGTCCGCCGCAGCTGTGCCCGCCCACCGCGATGTGCGACAGGTCGATGCGGTTGCGGAAATCGCTGCCGGCGCGGGCGTTCTCGCGCGTGGCCCACTCGATGGCCTCGATCATCTGCTCCGGCTTCGTGGGATCACCGGCCGGCGGCGCGGGCGGTGCTCCCGCGGCGGGCGCTCCCCGGGCAGGTGTCCCCGGCCCGCGGGCGCCCGGTCCAGCCCCTGGCGCCCCGCCGGGCCCCCGCGCGCCCTGTCCGCCACCCGGCGCGCCCAGCGCCACTACCAGGTAGCCGCGCGAGGCAATCTCGCGCAGGTAGGCGGCGTGGGCGAGGCCATTGGCGCTGCAGCCGCCGTTGCCCCACACATAAAGTGGTACCGGCGCATCCGGCCAGCGCTGGGGGCGATAGATGGTGTGCAGCGGAAGGTCCGGATGGGTGCCGGCGGCGGCGGGCCAGGCCCCTGATCCGCCCACATCCCCGATGGCCACGGATGGCGCAGCCGCGCCCGCTCCCTGCATCACGCAGGCCAGCAGCATGCCCGCGCCCGCGCGGGCGAAATGCCTTCCCTTCATGACTCCCCTCCTCGCCGCCAGCGGGCGCCGCACATTTGTACTGGAGGGGTTTATGCCTGCGGAGGCTGGAAGGTTGCAAGCGCTTTCAACGCGTGGCCGCCGTGCTCAGGCACTCTCGCGTGCAATCAGGCGGAAACCCACGTCGATCACCTGCCGTGGCACCCGCTCCCCCGCGCCCCGTCGGCGCAGCACCGCCACGGCTTCGCGGCCGATGCGCGCGCCGTCCACGTCGACCGTGGTGATGGAAGGACGCATGTCGGCCGCCACGGCGAGATTGCCGAATCCGGTGACGGCCAGCTGCTCCGGCACGCGCACGCCCGCGGCCTGCGCCTCGATGATCACGCCCTGGGCGAGCATGTCCGAACCACACACGATGACGTCCGGGCGGTGCCGCTGCTGCGCGACATGCCGCCATATCTGGCGCGCATGCCCGAAGCGGGCCGGCATGGGCAGGTCGATGGTCGCCGGCTGGCGGTGCCCCGCGGCGCGCCACTCCTCGATGAAACCGTCGCGCCGCTGCTGCGCACGCACGCCCCCGGCGACGGTGAGCAGCGGCCGCGTGAACCCGCGGCCATGCAGGAAACGCGCGATGTCGCGCCCCACTGCCGTGTGCGAGAAACCCACCGCGATGTCGATGGGATCATCGGGGATGCCCCAGGTCTCGATCACCGTCGTGCCGCGCCCGCGCAGCCGCGTGCGCAGTTCCTCGTCGGACACGACGCCGGTGAGGATGATGCCGTCCGCGCGGCGCCCGAGCGCCGCATCCACGAGCTGGCGCATGCGCCCGTTGCCCGAGCCGGTGAGTCCCAGCATCACGATGTTGCCGTCGCGGGCCAGCTCGGAGGCCATGGCCTCGATGGTGTCGTTGAAGATGGAAGGTGCGATCTCCGGCACCATCACCGCCACCAGCCGGCTGCGCTTGGAAGCCAGCCCTCCCGCCAGCAGGTTGGGCACGTAGCCGGTGGCCTCGATGGCCGCGCGGATGCGCGCGGCGGTGGACTCCGCCACCAGCGCGGGATTGTTGTGGAAACGCGAGACGGTGGCGGTGGAGACGCCGGCACGACGTGCCACGTCATCCAGCGTGGGTTGGGAGTTGCGGGAGCTCATCTGCACAGTGCAGCATTCCTGCGGCCCGGTGAGAAGTCCTGTAACCGTTTTCATCCAATCGCCGTGATAGCTCAGGTCAATGACCGGGTCAGGCAATACGGTCAGCGGGTTGCAGGCGGTGCGGCCAGCGCCGCCAGCTCCCGGCGGTAGATCCACCGGATCGCCGCCACCAGCCCCACCGCACACAGCAGCACTCCGATCACCAGCAGCGTCGGCACCGCAAAGCCGCCACTCACCTCGCGCGCAATGCCCATCAGCTGCGGCATCACGAATCCGCCGGCGCTGCCGAGGATGTTGATGCCCACCACCGCCACGCTGAATCCGGCCGCACCGAGCAACTGGGTGGGAATCGCCCAGAAGCCTCCCTGGGCACTGCCCAGTCCGAACCCGGCCAGCAGCAGCACCGCCATGGTCGCCGGTGCCGGACCCAGCACCCAGGCCAGCAGCAGCAGCAATGCCGCGCCCAGCGCCGGCACTGCCACGTGCCAGTAGCGCTCGCCCGTACGGTCGGAATGCCGCGCGTTCCAGTACATGCCGCAGGCCACGCCGATCCACGGCAGGCTGCCCACGATGCCGATGGCCAGCGGCCCCAGCCCGGTGAGCGCGCCGATCACCTGCGGCAGCCAGAAGATCACCCCGTAGGAACCGCACAGCAGGCAGAACCACAGCAGCCCGGCCAGCACCACGATGGGCTGGCGCAGCACTGTCCAGTCGTTGCGACGCGGGGAATCCGCGCGGCGCGCGGCATTGGCCATCAGCCAGCCGCGCTCTTCGGCCGTGAGGAAGCTGGCGCGTGCCGGCGTCGGCGGGAAGTAGAACAGCGCGGCGATGCCCAGCAGCACGGTGGGCACGGCCTCGGCGATGAACATGAAGCGCCAGTTGGCGATGGGCAGCCCGTGGTCCAGGTCGAGCAGCCAGCCGGACAGGGGCGCGCCGATGATCACCGAGGCCGGTATCGCCAGCGCCGGCAGGGTGAAGGTGGTGGCGCGTTCCCGCTCGGTGGCGAACTGGCTGAGGTAGAGCACGATGCCCGGGGCAAGGCCGCCCTCGGCGAGGCCGATCACCACCCGCAGGATGTAGAACTGGGTGTGGCCCTCGATGAATCCCAGTCCGCCCGCCCCCAGTCCCCAGACCAGCGCGCAGGTGGCGATCCACCGCGGCATGCCCACGCGCTGCATCCACCAGAGGCTGGGGTACTGGCCGAGCAGGAAACCCACGAACAGCACGCCGGCACCGAAGCCGTACTGCGAGGGAGTGAAGCCGAGGTCCGCGTTCATGGCCTCGGCGGCGAAGCTGATGTTGGCCCGGTCCAGCGAGCTCATCAGCATGAACAGGATGCACGGCAGCCCCAGCCGCCAGCGCACCCGGCCGGCCATGGCAGCCTGGTCCATCGTGCCCCCCTGTTGAAAACGCTTGCATGATAGTCCCGGCGGCGCGCCGGTGAACAGCGCCGCGGGACCGGTCCGGGGCCATCAGGCTTCCGCAAATGACCGGGATTGCGCTAGGCTCGCGCCTCCGATGACGTCGCTCCAGCATATGCGTCGCCTGCACCCCGCCAAGGCACGCTCCAGCCACGATCTCATCGCCCGTACCCTCGGCAAGGAAATCCTCACCGGAACCTATGGTCCCGGTGCCAACCTGCCGCATGAGTCCGTGCTGATGAAGCGTTTCCGCGTCTCGCGCACGGTGCTGCGCGAGGTGATGAAGACCCTTTCCGCCAAGGGCCTGGTGGTGCTGAAGACCCGTGTCGGCACGCGGGTGCTGAATTCCTCCAGCTGGAATTTCTTCGACGCGGAACTTCTGGCGTGGCGGGTGGAGATGGGACTGGACGAGGAATTCCGGCGCTCGCTCAACGAGATCCGCCTGGCCGTCGAACCCGCCGCGGCCGCCCTGGCCGCGCAGCGCCGCGACCGGGTACACCTGCAACAGCTGCGCGACTGCGTGCGCCGCATGGGCGAGAGCATCGGCGACCGCGACCGCTTCGCCGAGGCCGACCTGGAATTCCACCAGCTCATCGGCATCGCCTCGGGCAATCCCATGATGCGCTCGCTGGCGGCCGTGATCGAGGCGGCGCTGTTCGCCTCCTTCTCGCAGAACACGCCGGTGGAAGATGCCGGGGACCTGCGGCAGACCACCGCCAGCCACAATGCCGTGGTCCAGGCCATCGCCGCACGCAACGGCGCCCGCGCACGCACGGCCATGGTGCGCGTGATCAGCATCGGCCAGGCGCGCATTGCGGCGCGCACCCGGAAAAGGCCTGCCAGCCGCACGGCGAAGAAGAAAAAGAAGGCCGTCCGGCGCTGAAGCCGCGAGGAGCGGTTTTTTTCCTGTCCCGCCATTCTTTCCCGCCGGCCACCATCCGGCCATCCTCCCGTCGGACCATGCGGGCGTCTGCTTCCCCGCCCGCCCTGTCGTTTTTTGCTGACGTTGACAGTCAACCCTGATTAGTCATACTAAAAAGAAGGACGGGCCGTATGACGTCCAGTTGGTCCTGCAAGAATTTCTGTCGGATCCACGGGGAGGGATACGGAATGTCCACCAGCCGCCTTGCGCGCGCGTCCGTCGCCGCCATCTTCGGTTCCACGGTTTCCTTCACCGCGGCCGCAGCCGCCCCGGGAATGGAGGAAGAGCTCGAGGAAGTCGTCGTCACCGGCTCACGTGTCATCACCGACAACGTCAGGTCACCGACACCCATTGCCGCGCTTGAGGTTGCCGAAGCCGCCCTCACCACGCCGAGCGACATCGCCGATGCCTTGAACAAGTTGCCGCAGATCGTGCCCGGTGGCGCCAACGGCGGCAGGACGCCACGCAACCAGGGCAACGGCTCCACCAACAACGGCGGCAACACGCTCTCGCTGCGCAACTTCGGCGCCTCGCGCACCCTGGTGCTGCTCGACGGCCACCGCATCGCGCCATCCAACCAGGATGGCACGGTCAACATCGATATCCTGCCGCAGATGCTGGTGGAGCGCGTCGACATCGTCACGGGCGGCGCATCGGCGGTCTATGGCTCCGACGCCGTGGCGGGCGTGGTCAACTACGTGCTCGACAAGGACTTCACGGGACTGAAGTTGCAGGCCGACGCGGGCATGTCCAGGTATGGCGACGGCGAGCAGGGCCAGTTCGGATTCGCGTGGGGAACGCCCCTGTTCGGTGGCCGCGGCCACTTCGAGACTTCGGCCCGCTATCGGGAACAGGCCATGATTCCCATCAGTGCGCGCCCCTATGGCAAGGACGGCCAGGCCTGGCTGCTGACCGGTTCCAACCCGGACCTCAATCCCGACACCGGCCAGCTCTATCCCGCCGGCTCGGTCGACAATCCGTTCACGTACACCCCCTATGCCCGCCGCATCCACGAGGCGATGTTCGGCACGGTCAACTGCGGCAGCGCGTGCACCGTCAACAACTACACCTTCAACTCGCCCGGCGTGCTGAGCCCCCTGGTCCACGGCACGCCCACCGGATCGCAGAACATCGAATCGGGCGGCGACGGTGCATGGATCAAATACGGCACCTTCCGCTCCGGCATCTCGATGAAGGACTGGTTCGGCCGCTTCAGCTACGACATCAACGATGATGTCAGCGCCTACGTGCAGGCCTCATGGGCGTCGGCCACCAACATCTCGGACTGGGTGAACGTGGTGGTCAGCTCATCACCCAACCGGCCCAACACGCTGTTCGCCGACAACCCCTTCCTCACCGAGGAATCCCGGCAGCTGCTGGGCGCGGGCGTGGCCTGCGATCCCGTGACGGGCGCGGCCGGATGGCGCTGCCTGCCGGGCACGCCGCCCAGCGCCGGCCAGAACGGCACCACCCCCCCGCTGCCACCCACCACGCCGTATTTCTCGGTGCCCTCCTACATCTGGAACAACGTGGGCGGGGAAGGCGCGGGGCCGCAGCACCGCATGTACCGCACCGATGCGCGCAACCGCGCCCGCAGCGTGGAACTGGGAATCGACGGCAGGGCGGGCAACTTCACCTGGAACGCCTTCTACAACTACGGCGAAAGCGTCAACAAGGTCGTCAATCCCAACAACACCGACAACGGCAAGTACCTCGCCTCGCTTGATGCGGTGATCGCGCCGCCGGGAACGATGGTCAATGGCCTGGACGTGGGCGGCTCCATCGTGTGCTGGGTGACGACGCAACCGGAATTCGCGGACCTCTATCCCGGCTGCGTGCCCACCAACATCGTCGATCCGGCCGGTCCCTCGGTGGCTTCGTTCAACTACCTGAGGTCGACGACCTGGTGGGCGCTGAAGCAGGACCAGCACACCCTCGGCGCCTCCATCGGTGGTGGCCTGTTCGGCCTGGGATTGCCGGCCGGCGAGATCCAGGCCAACCTCTCCATCGATGCGCGCTGGTCGACCTACGACATGCGCAGCAACGCCCTGCCCACCGACTTCGTGGACTGCACGGGCCTGCGCATGTGCCTGGCGAACGCCAGCGACACCCCGGATGGCCCCAGCGCGCCGGTGCGGTGGGTGCAGAACACCAACGCCCCGGTGAGCGCGAAGAACGACGTGTTCGAGGCGGCCCTGGAGGTGAACATACCGCTCCTGGCCGGGGTTCCCGGGGCGCAGGACCTGTCCACGAACTGGGCGGCCCGGTTCACGAAATACTCCTCGTTCAGCGCCGTGGAAACCTGGAAGGGCGGCATCGTGTGGGCGGCAAACGACTCCATCAGGGTCCGCGCCACCTATTCGCGCGACATCCGCGCGCCCAACCTCAACGACCTGTTCGCGCCGCTGAACATCTCCTCCACCAGCTTCATCGACAACCTCACCGGCGCCTCGGGCAACACGCGGCTGGTGGGCCGCGGCAATCCCGACCTGACGCCGGAAAAGGCGCGCACCGTGACCGCGGGCCTGGTGCTGACGCCGACCTTCCTGCCGCAATTCAACTTCTCGGTGGACTACTTCAAGACGAAGATGACCGATGCGATCATCCAGGTCCGCTACGATGCCAACCAGGCCCTGTGCCTGAACAGCGCACCGGCCTATGACTCGCCCATCTGCGCGCTGGCGATCCGGCCCATCATGGACCCCGGCGACCCGGACTACACCTCGCCGGAAAACTATCCCATCGAGATCCTGAATGCCGGCGTGAACGCGGCCCGCCTGGAAACCCACGGCTACGACTTCCAGGTCAATTACGGATGGGACCTCGGCGCGCTGGTGTCATCCTGGACCGGGCGGCTCTCCTTCCGCCACATGGCCACCTGGCAGCCGCCCGTCGAAACGGTGAACCTGCCCGGCGCGGCCGTTTCCTGGAGCCGGGCGCCCAAGCTGCGGCAGGCCACCTTCCTCACCTGGCAGAACCAGGACTGGACGGTCGCATTGCAGAACCAGTGGCTGGGCAAGGTGCGGCTGGCCACCGCCGAGGTCACGGCAACGAGCCAGAACTACGTGCAGCCGAAACTGCCGCGCTACAACGTGCTGGATGCGACGCTGGCCAAACGGTTCCGCGGCAGCGGCGGCAGCACCACCGAGGTGTATCTCACGGTGAACAACGTGTTCAACGAGAGGGCGCCGCTGTTCCCGTCCGACTCCGGCCTGCCGAACCTCTTCTACCCCACGCTCGGATTCCACGACGACATGGGACGCTTCTTCACCCTGGGAGCAAGGGTCGGGTTCTAGCCGACGACATCGGCCAGGTCGCCGTTGGTCTCCAGCCAGGCGCGCCGGTCGGCGGCGCGCTTCTTGGCCAGCAGCATGTCCATCACCTGCTCGGCCTCGTCCTTTGCCTCGACGGTGAGCTGCACCAGGCGCCGTGTGGCCGGGTCCATGGTGGTCTCGCGCAGCTGCAGGGGCGACATCTCGCCCAGTCCCTTGAAGCGGGTCACCACCGGCTTCGCGCGTCCGCCCAGCTGCGCGATGAAGGCATCGCGCTCCGCATCATCCAGCGCATAGCCGACCTGCTTGCCCGCATCGATGCGGTACAGCGGCGGCATGGCCACGAAGATGTGGCCATTGGTCACCAGCGGCCTGAAATGCCGGAGGAACAGCGCACACAGCAGCGTGGCGATGTGCTGCCCGTCCGAGTCGGCGTCGGCCAGGATGCAGATCTTGTGGTAGCGCAGGTCCGAAAGGTCCGATGAACCCGGATCCACGCCGATGGCGATGCTGATGTTGTGCACCTCCTCCGACGAGGCGACCTGGCCATGCTCCAGCTCCCAGGTGTTGAGGATCTTGCCGCGCAGCGGCATCACGGCCTGGAAATTGCGGTCGCGCGCCTGGCGTGCCGATCCGCCTGCGGAGTCGCCTTCCACCAGGAACAGCTCGGAGCGGGCGGGATCCTGCGAGGTGCAATCCGCCAGCTTGCCCGGCAGCGCGGGGCCCGCCACCACGCGCTTGCGCGTGACGCGCTGCGCGGCCTTGATGCGTTCCTGCGCGTTCTCGATGGCGAACTGCGCGATGCGCTCGCCGGTGTCCGGGTGCTGGTTGAGCCACAGCATGGTGCTGTCGCGCGCATAACCCTCGACCATGGCCGCGGCATCGCGCGAGGCCAGGCGCTCCTTGGTCTGGCCGGCGAACTGCGGATCCTTCATGCGGATCGACAGCACGAATGACACGCCGTTCCAGATGTCCTCCGGCGCGAGCTTCACGCCGCGCGGCAGCAGGTTCCTGAACTCGGCGAACTCGCGCACCGCCGCGCACACGCCGGCGCGCAGGCCGTTCACGTGCGTTCCGCCACCGGAAGTGGGAATGAGGTTCACGTAACTCTCGGCAACGAAGGCGGAAAGGTCCGGCGCCCAGGCGATGGCCCATTCCACCGCCTCGCGCTCGGAGCCGTGCTTGCCGGTGAGGGGCTCCTTCGGCAGGCTCTCCACCTTGCCGATCATCTCGGCCAGGTATTCACCCAGGGCGCCGGTGTAGAACCACTCCTCCTTCTCGCCGGTGGCCTCCACCTCGAAACGCACGCGCAGGCCCGGGCACAGCACGGCCTTGGCCTTCAGCGTGTGCTTCAGCTCCGCAATCGCGAAGCGGTCGGAATCGAAGAACTTCGGGTCCGGCCAGAAGCGCACGGTGGTGCCGGTGTTGCGCTGCCCCACGGCACCCACTTCCTCCAGCTTCGAGGTGACCTTGCCGTCGCGGAAACCGATGTTGTATTCCTTGCCGTTGCGCTTCACCCAGCATTCCAGCTGCTTCGAGAGCGCATTGACCACCGACACGCCCACACCATGCAGGCCGCCGGAGAACTTGTAGTTGGAGTCGTTGAACTTGCCGCCGGCATGCAGGCGCGTGAGGATGAGTTCCACGCCGGAGAGTTTTTCCTTCGGGTGGATGTCCACCGGCATGCCGCGGCCGTTGTCGGCCACCTGCAGCGAGCCATCCTTGAACACCGTCACCTCGATGAGGTCGCAGTGCCCGGCCAGGGCCTCATCGACGCTGTTGTCGATGACTTCGTGGGCGAGGTGGTTGGGCCGGGTGGTGTCGGTGTACATCCCGGGGCGGCGACGCACCGGGTCGAGGCCCGAGAGGACCTCGATGTCGGAAGCACTGTAGGTCATCGGCGCGATTCTAGGGAACCTCTGCACGGGTGTCATGGGTGGCTTAGACTTGCGCGCCATGAGCAGCAAGCCAAGCAGCGGATCCGCTCCAGCCACGCCCGGCGAGGCGGCGCCCGATTTCGAGCAATCCCTCGCCGCACTGGAAGCGCTGATCGGCAGGCTGGAGCGCGGCGACCTGCCGCTGGCCGAATCCCTCTCGCTGTTCGAGCAGGGCGTCGCCCTGACGCGCCAGTGCCATGCACAACTGGCCGACGCCCGGCAGCGCGTGGAAATCCTGCTCCAGGGCGGCGCCCGCCCCTTCGATCCCGACGCCGGCGAAACGGATGGCTGACACCGCCGCACTCGCCGCGCGCCTGGCCGGCTGGCGTGCGCGGGTGGAAGAGAAGCTGGCGGCCGCGCTTGCGCTGCCCGATCCGGGCACACCCCGCCTGGGTGAGGCCATGCGTTACAGCACCCTGGGTGGCGGCAAACGCCTCAGGCCCACGCTGGTCTACGTGACCGGCACGGCGCTGGGCGCCGCGCCCGAGGCCCTGGATGACGCGGCCGCCGCGGTGGAACTGATCCACGTGTACAGCCTGGTGCACGACGACCTGCCCGCCATGGACGATGACGACCTGAGGCGCGGTCGTCCCACCTGCCACAAGGCCTTTGATGAAGGCACGGCGGTGCTGGTGGGCGATGCGCTGCAGGCGCTGGCCTTCCAGGTGCTGGCCGGGGACGCCGCCTCCACGCTTTCGGTGGGCGCGCGCCTGCAACAGATCCAGGTGCTGGCGGCCGGCATCGGCACCGCCGGCATGGCCGGCGGCCAGGCCATCGACCTTGAGGCAGTGGGCCACCGCCTGGATGCCGCCGCCGTGGAAGGCATGCACCGGCGCAAGACCGGCGCACTGATCCGCGCCAGCGTGCTGCTGGGCGCCATCGGTGCCGGCGTGGTGTCCGGTCCCGACCATGACGCCCTGGCACGCTATGGTGCCGAGCTGGGCCTCGCCTTCCAGATCCAGGATGACGTGCTCGACGTGGCCGGAGAAACGGCCGCGCTGGGCAAGACGGCTGGCGCGGATGCGGCCCGGGGCAAACCCACCTACCCCAGCGTGCACGGGCTGGATCGCGCCGCGGAGCTGGCGCGCGTCCACCGCGACGCGGCGATCGCGGCCCTGGGCAGCCTTGCCAGGCGGGCCCCGGACCTGGTGGTGCTGGCCGACATCGTGGTGGAGCGCAACCACTGACCGTCCGTCGCGCCGGCCAGCCCGCCGCCAGCGTGTAAACTTGCCCCATGAGCAACGAGGTCAGGAACGACGGTTTTCCCCTGCTCGACCGCGTGGGCTCACCGGCCGACCTGCGCGCCCTGCCGGCAGGCGACCTGCCGCAGCTGGCCGATGAGCTGCGCCAGTTCCTGATCCGCACCGTCGCCACCCGCGGCGGGCATTTCGCCGCCGGCCTGGGCACGGTGGAACTGACCATCGCCCTGCACTACGTCTACAACACGCCCCACGACCGCATCGTGTGGGACGTGGGCCACCAGGCCTACCCGCACAAGGTGCTGACCGGGCGGCGCGGGCAGCTCGGCAGCATCAAGCAGCGCGGCGGCCTGGCGCCCTTCCCGCATCGCGCCGAGAGCGAGTTCGACACCTTCGGCACCGGCCACTCCAGCACCTCGGTGAGCGCCGCGCTGGGCATGGCGATTGCCGCTGCCCGCAAGGGCGAGGACCGGCGCGCGGTGGCGGTGATCGGCGACGGCGCCATGAGCGGCGGCATGGCCTTCGAGGCACTGAACCACGCCGGCACATTGCCCGCGGACCTGCTGGTGATCCTCAACGACAACGAGATGTCGATCTCGGAGGGCGTGGGGGCGTTGTCGCGCTACTTCGGCCGCGTGATCGCCGGTCGCCTGTACTCCACGCTGCGCAAGGGCGGCAAGAAGGTGCTGGCGCCCATGCCCACCATCCGCGAGCTGGCCGCGCGCTACGAGGAGCACATGAAGGGCATGGTGCTGCCGGGCACCATGTTCGAGGAGATGGGCTTCAACTACATCGGCCCCATCGACGGCCACGACCTGAAGGCGCTGGTGGCAGCGCTGAAGAACATCCGCGGCCTCAAGGGCCCGCAGTTCCTGCATGTGGTGACGAAGAAGGGCAAGGGTTACGCGCCGGCCGAGGCCGATCCCATCCTCTGGCACGGACCCGGTCCCTTCGATCCGGTCACCGGCACCATCTACAAGGAAAAGGCAGGTCCGCCCACCTACTCGCGCATCTTCGGCGACTGGCTGTGCGACATGGCCGAGGCGGACTCCACGGTGGTGGGCATCACGCCGGCCATGCGCGAGGGGTCCGGACTGGTGGAGTTCTCCAGGCGTTTCCCGGACCGCTACTTCGACGTGGCCATTGCCGAGCAGCACGCCGTGACCTTCGCGGCAGGCCTCGCCACCGAGGGACTGAAACCGGTGGTGGCCATCTACTCCACCTTCCTGCAGCGCGGCTACGACCAGCTCATCCACGACGTGGCACTGCAGAACCTGCCGGTGGTGTTCGCGCTCGACCGCGCGGGCCTGGTGGGCAGCGACGGCGCCACGCACCAGGGCAGCTTCGACATCAGCTTCCTGCGCTGCATCCCCAACCTGGTGGTGATGACGCCCTCCGACGAAAACGAGTGCCGGCAGATGCTCTTCACCGCCAGCCAGCTTGGCGGGCCGGCTGCCGTGCGTTACCCGCGCGGCGCAGGCACCGGCGTGAAGGTGGCGAATGAAATGACGGCGCTGCCCCTGGGCCGCTCGGTGATGCGGCGCGAGGGCCATGGCGGCCTGGCCATCCTCAACTTCGGGCCGCTGCTGCCTGCCGCGCTGGCGGCAGCCGAGGAGCATGACGCCACCGTGCTCGACATGCGTTTCGTGAAGCCCCTGGATCGCGAGGCGGTGCTGCGCGTGGCCGAGCAGGCGCGCGCGCTGGTCACCCTCGAGGAGAACGTGGTCGCCGGCGGCGCCGGCTCCGCGGTGGCCGAGGTGCTCGCCGAGGCGCAGCTGCCCGTGCCGCTGCTGATGATCGGCATCCCCGACCAGTTCATCGAGCATGGCAGCCGCGAGGACTGCCTGGTGATGGCGGGGCTGGATGCCGCCACCATCCGTTCACGCATCAATGCCTGGTGGCTGGCCCACTCCGGCGGGCCGGCAATGGCGCACGGCGCCCTGCGTCAGGGAGCCTGAGCGGCCGGGGCACCCTCGGCACCCTGCAGGCGCTCGATCAGCCCGCGCAGGAACACCTTGTTGAAACGCAGCTGGCAGCTGGCTGAGGCCTGTTCCAGCAGCGTTGATCCCACCCTGAGCAGCGTGACGCTGCCGGTGGCGCGCACGGTGGCCGAACGGCGCGCACCGGGCACATAGCTGGACTCCCCGAAGCAGTCCCCGGTGGTGAGCTGGCCTACCACGCGGCCATGGCGCTCCACCGCGCAATTGCCGGCGACGACGATGTAGAAACGATCCTCCATGTCGCCTTCGCGCACGATCTCCTCTTCGGGGCTGCAGTTCTGCCAGCTGCTGGCCTTGAGCACCTCGGCGATCTCGGCCGGGGAGAACTCGTGGAAGAACTTCAGCTTGCGCAGCAGCCCGAGCTGCTCGCCCTGCTCGATCTGCAGCGGACGCGTGCGCAGCTTCTGGTGCACGCGGGTCAGCGCGGCAGCCAGGTCCTGGCCGCTCTTGTAGCGCTTTTCCGGATCCTTCTGCAGCGCCGTGGCCACCACCTCTTCGAGGTCTTCCGGCACCTCGCGGCGCAGGGTGTGGATGGGCGGCGGCGTGGCGTAGATGATCTGGTGCATCAGCTTGGCGAGGTTACCGGCCCTGAAGGGCCTGGAACCCGTCAGCAGCTCGTACATCACCGCGCCCAGCGAATAGATGTCGGAGCGGTTGGTCAGCGGCTGGCCCTGCGCCTGCTCGGGCGACATGTAGCTCGGGCTGCCGGCGATGCCTTCCAGGTGCGACATGTCCGAGTCCGACACCAGCGCGATGCCGAAGTCGATGATGCGTACGTCGCCGTCCTGCGTGTACATGATGTTGGACGGCTTGATGTCGCGGTGGATCACGCCGCGCGAGTGCGCGTAGTGCAGCGCCTTGGCGCACTTGAAGATGATCTCCACCACCTGGTCCACGCGCAGCAGGTCATCCTGCCGGCAGAAAGCCGCCAGCGTGCGCGCGCCGTGCACGTATTCGGTGACCACGTAGCAATGGCCGTTCTCCTCGCCGGCGTCATAGATGGGCATCAGCTGCGGGTGCTGCAGCATGCCGACCATGTGTGCCTCGGAGAGGAACATCTTGCGCGCGGCGCGGGACTTGTCCTCGTCGCCGCCGAAGTCGTCGTAGTACAGCTTGATGGCGACGTCGCGCCCGTAATAGGGGTCGTGCGAGAGGTACACCGTACCGGTGCTGCCCTCGCCCACCTCGCGCACGATCTCGTACTTGCCGATTCGCTGTGGAACGTTGCGGGAGGCGCGTTTTTTCGCTGTATTGCCCATGGCGACCGGTTGGAGGCTGCGAGGACGGAGAATAAGTCTCCCTCCCCGCACGGGCTGTGACGCGTGTCTGGTCCTCGCAGGGATCAGGGAGCGGGGAAGTGATCGAAGCCGGCGAGGTCCACCGCCACCGGCCGGCCCTGCTCGAGCACCGTGATGCCGGCACCCGCCGCCAGGGTGCCGATGCGGGTGGCCGTGCATTTGACATTATCCAGCCGCGCTGCCAGCAACGCTTCGCGCTCCGGGGGAAGGGTGAAGCACAGCTCATAGTCCTCCCCGCCCGTGAGGGCCAGGCGTCGCGCGGCGGCTTGCCCGGCGAAGGCCTGCAGTGCCGGCGAGATCGGCAGGCGCTCGATGTCCAGCTGCAGGGCGCAGCCGCTGGCGGCGGCCAGGCGGCCGGCATCCGCGGCCAGCCCGTCGGACACGTCGACGCAGGCCGTGGCCAGTCCGGCCAGCGCCTGGCCCAGCGCGACGCGCGGCGCGGGATAGAGGAAGCGCTCGAGCAACTCCCGCTTCTGCATTTCGTTGAGCGTCGCGCCGGAGGCCGGATCGAGCAGCAACCTGAGTCCCGCCGCGGCATCACCGGGCGTGCCACTCACGTACACATGGTCACCCGCGAGCCCCCCGCCGCGCGTCAGCGCCGCACCCGCCCGCACCGTGCCCAGGGCCTGCACCACCGCGACCAGCGGCCCGCCCGTGGTGTCGCCGCCGACCAGCGCCACGCCATGCGCTTCGGCCAGTTCCAGCATGCCGCGCGCAAAGCCGGCGAGGAATTGCTCGTCGGCCGCAGGCAGCGTAAGCGACAGCAGGTACCACGCGGGCGTCGCACCCATGGCCGCAAGGTCGGAAAGATTCACCGCCAGCGCACGATGGCCGATGGAGCGCGGATCACAGCCGGATGGAAAGTGCCGCCCTTCCACCAGCGCGTCCAGCGCCGCCACCAGCTGCCGGCCGGCGGGAACATCGAGCACCGCGGCATCGTCGCCGATGCCCAGTGGCACATCGTTGCGGCGGACACGTTGCGCCTCGGCCGGGCGCCGGAAGTAGCGTTCGATCAGCTCGAACTCGCCCAGCGCCATCAGTGCTCGTGGGGCCGCAGCGCGCGGGCTGCCTTGTCCATCACGGCGTTGACGAACTTGTGGCCATCGGTGGCACCGAAGCGCCGCGCCAGGCTCACCGCCTCGCTGATCACCACGCGGAACGGCACCTCCGGATGCGCGCGCAGTTCCTGCACGCCGATCCACAACACAGCGTGCTCGATGGGATCCAGGTCCGCGGGCGGCCTGTCGAGCCAGGAGCGCAACTGCTCGTCCAGATCCCCGCTGCCGGCGGCGATCGCCCCCACCAGCGCAGTGAAATGCCCGCGGTCTGCGCGGGGGGCTTCCTCGGCAAGGTCGAACGCGTTCACCAGGTCCTGCCAGGGGCCGGGATTCAGCTGCCAGCCGTAAAGCGCCTGCAGCGCCAGCTTGCGGGCCAGGGAGCGCGCGCCATTGCCGCGCGCCGGCCCACCGTTGCGGCTCATGGCGCGGCGATCCGGCGCAGCAGCTGCACCATTTCCAGCGCCGCCTCCAGCGCCTCGCCGCCCTTGTCCATGCGCGAGGGATCGGCACGCTCCAGCGCCTGCTCCACGTTCTCGGTGGTGAGCACGCCGAAGATCACCGGCACGCCGGTGTCGCGTGCGGCATCGGCGATGCCGCGCGCCGCCTCGCCGGCGACAAAATCGAAGTGGGCGGTGTCGCCCCGGATCACGCAGCCCAGCGCCACCACCGCATCGAAGCGGCCGGTGTGCGCCAGCTTGCGTGCCACCAGCGGCAGCTCGAAGGCGCCCGGTGCACGCACCAGTGAAAGGCCCCCGGCATCTCCGCCCTGCCGTTCCCACGCCGCCATGGCGCCGGCCACCATCTTCTCCACGATGTCGGCGTTGAAGCGCGCGGCGGCAATGGCCACGCGACAGCCCGCGGCCGCGGTGCCGCTGCCACCTTCACGCGTGGCCTGCACGGCCACGCCCTCGATGATCCGGTAACGCGACATGGCTCAGTCGCCGACGTATTCGACGACTTCCAGGTCGAAGCCGGAAATGCCCTGCAGCTGCTTGGGCGCGGACAGCACGCGGATGCGCCCGAGGCCCAGGTCCTTGAGGATCTGCGCGCCGATGCCATAGGTGCGCAGCACCGACTGCGCGTGCTGCCGGCTGCCGCCGTCACGCGCCTCGAGGCCCTGCACGTCGAGGCCCTGCACGGCATCGGCCAGCGCGCGCGGGGATTCCGCCTCACGCAGGATCACCAGCGCACCGCAGGGTTCGGCCGCGATGCGCTGCAGGGCATCGCGCAGCGTCCAGGCGCGTGCGTCGCCGCGCACTCCCACCAGGTCGCGCAGGGTGTCGGCCACGTGCACGCGCACCAGTGGCAGCGAGGCGCACTTCAGGTCGCCGCGCGTGAGCACCAGGTGCAGCCCGCGGTGCACGTGGTCCTCGTAGCAGTGCAGGTCGAATTCACCGAATTCGGTCTGCACGCGGCGCTGCGCGATGCGTTCGACGCTGCGTTCGGTCCGCAGGCGGTAGCGGATGAGGTCGCGGATGGTGCCCATGCGCAGGCCGTGCTGGCGCGCGAAGGCGATGAGCTCGGGACGGCGCGCCATGGTGCCGTCGTCGTTCATGATCTCCACGATGACGGCCGCCGGCGTGAGGCCCGCCAGCCGCGCGAGGTCGCAGCCGGCCTCGGTATGGCCGGCACGCGTCAGCACGCCGCCGGGCTGCGCCATCAGGGGGAAGATGTGGCCGGGCTGCACCAGGTCTTCGGGTCGCGCGTTTTCGGCCACCGCGGTACGCACGGTGTGCGCACGGTCATAGGCGGAAATGCCGGTGGTGATGCCCTCGGCCGCCTCGATGGACACGGTGAAGTTGGTGCGCCCCTGCCGGTCGGTATCGCTGACCATCAGCGGCAGGCGCAGCTGTGCGCAGCGCTCGCGGGTGAGGGTCAGGCAGATCAGGCCGCGCCCGAAGCGGGCCATGAAATTGATGTCTTCGGGCCGCACCTTCGAGGCGGCCATCAGCAGGTCGCCCTCGTTCTCGCGGTCCTCGTCATCGACGATCACCACCATGCGGCCGGCGGCGAGGTCGGCCAGGATGTCCTCGATGCGGTCGAAGGGACTGGCGGGATGTTCTACGAGTCGGGCACCGGCGCTCATGGGGCGGATTGTACCAGCGGGCAGGCAGCCGGGCCGAGCCGGCTGCCGCCCCGGTTCAAGGCACCGTGCGCTCGATCATCATCCGCAATTCAGTGATCCCGCTGGGCGGAATGTAGAACTCGCGCGAATAGTGGCCTTGCGACTCGGCGTGGTAGATGGTGATGCGCACGTCCTTTGGCACGCCATTGAAGCTCACCTTTCCATAGTGGTCCGACATCGCGGCAGTGCGGAAATAATCCTTGCTCTTGCTGCCGCTTTCGATGTCCACGCGGGCCATGCGCAATGGCTGTCCTGCATAGTCTGTGACCACGACAACCACCTTGCCCGTGTTGAAGTTGCCGATGCCTTCACCCTCGTCGTCGAGGGCCACCGGGGTGCTGGCAGGGTTGGGAGCGCTTGCGGGCCTGGTGGCACAAGCACCCAGGAGCAACAACGTGACTGCCAGGCCGCCCACCAGTACCTGACGCACATGGCCGCCGAACTTCATGTTCCTGCCCTCCAGAGTTACTGCCCTCAGGGTACACCCGGGGCCTCCAGCGGCGGAAGTGGGCGCCGCTGTGCAGCGCAGCAGCTAGTTCCGGAAGGCGCCCTGCGCGTAGCGGGCGAGCTGGTCCACCTCCAGGTTGAGGCGGTCGCCCGGACGGATGGCCGCAAAGGTGGTGGCTGACACCGTATGGGGAATCAGGTTGACCGCAATGCGGCGGCCTTCCACCTGGTTCACCGTGAGGCTCACGCCGTCCAGCGCCACCGACCCCTTGGGCACCAGGTAGCGCGTGAGCCCTGCCGGTACCTCCACCAGCAGGCGCAGCGAACGCGCGTCCTGCTCGAGGCCGACCACGCTCGCAACCGCATCGACGTGGCCGGACACCAGGTGGCCGCCGAGGGGATCCCCGGCGCGCAGCGCGGCCTCCAGGTTCACCCGGTCGCCGGGCGCGAGGCTGCCCAGCGTGGTGACGGCAATGGTTTCGCGCGACACATCGGCCGTGAAACGCCGGCCGTCGAAACGCACCACCGTCAGGCAGGCGCCACTGACGCAGATGCTCTCGCCCACGGCCAGGCGCTGCGCGTCCACGCGCGCCGCCAGTTCCGCCACGTCGAGCGTGAGCACGAGGTCGCCGTCGCGCGGCTGTGCCACCACCACTTCGCCCGTCGCCTGGACGATACCCGTGAACATCTCCTACTCCCTTGCCAGCGTGAGGCACAGGTCTTCACCGACCTGGCGCATGGATGTGAAGCGCAGCTGCAGCCGCTCCCCGAGTTCGCGCAGTGGCGGGAACTGTGCCAGCGGCCGTGCGTCCGGCCCCAGCAGCGTGGGCGCAAGATAGACCACCAGCTCATCGAACAGGCCGGCGGCGATGAAGGCGCCGGCCAGCGTGGCGCCGGCTTCCACCCACACCTCGTTGGCACCGCGCGCGCCCAGCATGCCGAGCACGGCGGCCAGGTCAGGCCGCCCGTCGCGCGCCGGCAGGATCTGCACCTCCACGCCCTGCCGCTGCAGCGATTCGCGTCGGCGGGCATCATCCTCGACGCCGATCACCAGCACCGCACCCTCGCGATTGATCACGCGCGAATCCGAGGGCGTGCGCAGGCGCGAGTCGAGCACCGCGCGCATCGGCTGGCGGTCGCTCTCGGGAATGCGCACGTTCAGGGCCGGGTCATCGGCGAGGATGGTGCCCACGCCGGTGAGGATGACGGAACTGCGCGCGCGGCCGTACTGCGCGTCCTTGCGCGCGGCCGTCGACGTGATCCAGCGGCTCTCGCCGCTGGCCAGCGCGGTGCGGCCATCCAGGCTCGCGGCCAGCTTCACGCGCACATGGGGCAGGCCCGTGCGGCGGCGCTTCAGGTAACCGGGGATGACGGCGGCGGCCTCTTCGGCCATCAGGCCGCACTGCACGTGGATGCCGTGCTCGCGCAGGCGCTGGCCGCCACGACCCGAGACCTGTGGATTCGGGTCATCAAGCGCGTATACCACGCGCTCCACGCCCGCCTCGATCAGCGCCAGGCTGCAGGGGGGCGTGCGACCGTGGTGATCGCAGGGCTCCAGCGTCACATAGGCCGTGGCGCCACGCGCGGCGGAGCCGGCAGCGGCGAGCGCATTGGGCTCGGCATGGGGCCCGCCGGCCCGCATGTGCCAACCCTCACCGACCACCACGCCGTCCTTCACCAGCACGCAGCCCACGCTGGGATTCGGATCGGTGGTATAGAGCCCGTTGCGCGCAAGCTCGATGGCGCGGGCCATCGCCGCGCGGTCCGCCCCGGACCAGTGCGTGGTGTGGCTCATTTGCCCTGCCTGGCAGGATCGGAAACCACGCCGGGCAGCAGCGAGAGCTGGTCCTTGCTGGGCGGCTTGCGCCGCTTCTGCCGCATCGCCTCGATCTCGTGGCGGAAGGCTTCCACGTCCTGGAAGCTGCGGTACACGGAGGCAAAACGCACGTAGGCAACCTCATCCAGCTGGTGCAGTTCCTCCATCACCAGCTCGCCGATGGTGCGCGAGGGCACCTCGCGCTCGCCCATGCTGCGCAGCTTGTGGGTGATGCGGGAGATGGCCTCGTCCAGCGCCTCGCGGCCCACCGGCCGCTTCTGCAGCGCCCGCTCCATGCCGGCGCGCAGTTTCTGTTCATCGAAAGGCACGCGGCTCTGGTCGGTCTTGACCACCAGCGGCATCACCAGCTCGGCGGTCTCGAAGGTCGTGAAACGCTCGCCGCAGGACAGGCATTCGCGGCGGCGGCGGATCTGCGCCCCGCCACCGGCGAGGCGCGAGTCCGTTACCTTGGTTTCTTCATGCCCGCAGAAGGGACAATGCATGCCGGTTCGCGTCCATGGCCTGGCCCGGGTCGCGCCTCACTTGCCATACACGGGATAGCGCCGGCAAAGCGCCGACACCTCACCGCGCACCCGCTCGATCACCCCGGGCGCCCCGCCGGCATCGATGATGTCGGCGATCCACCCGGCCACCTGCGTCATCTCCGCCTCCCTGAAGCCGCGCGTGGTGGAAGCGGGGGAGCCGATGCGCAGTCCGCTGGTCACCGTGGGCGGCCGCGGATCATTCGGCACCGCATTCTTGTTCACGGTGATGTGCGCCTGGCCCAGCGCGGCATCCGCATCCTTGCCCGTCATCTGCTTGTCCGACAGGTCGAGCAGGAACAGGTGGTTGTCGGTGCCGCCGGAGACCACGCGGTAACCGCGCCGCTGGAAGGTATTCGCCATCGCGCGGGCATTGGCCAGCACCTGCTGCTGGTATTCCCTGAACTCGGGTTGCAGCGCTTCCTGGAAGGCCACCGCCTTGGCGGCGATCACGTGCATCAGCGGGCCGCCCTGCGTGCCCGGAAACACCACCGAGTTGAGTTTCTTCTCGATGTCGGGGTTCGAACGCGCCAGGATCAGGCCGCCGCGCGGGCCGCGCAGCGTCTTGTGCGTGGTGCTGGTGACCACGTCGGCAAAGGGCACGGGGTTGGGCGACAGGCCCGCGGCCACCAGACCCGCCACGTGCGCCATGTCCACCATCAGGTACGCGCCCACGGCATCGGCCACGCGGCGGAAGCGCGCGAAGTCCAGGTGGCGCGAGTAGGCGGAGAATCCGGCGATGATCAGCTTCGGCTTCTCGGCCTGGGCCAGCTGCTCCATCTGGTCGTAGTCGATGCGGCCGTCGTCGGACTTCAGGCCGTAGCTCACCGCGCGATACAGCTTGCCGGAGAAATTCACCTTCGAGCCGTGGGTGAGGTGGCCACCCTGGTCGAGGCTCATGCCGAGGAAGGTGTCCCCGGGATTCAGCAGCGCCATGAATGCCGCGGCGTTGGCCTGGCTGCCCGAGTGCGGCTGCACATTGGCGAAGTCGGCGCCGAACAGGCGCTTCGCGCGGTCGATGGCGAGCTGCTCGACCACATCCACGTTCTCGCATCCGCCGTAGTAGCGCTTGCCCGGGTAGCCTTCCGCGTACTTGTTGGTGAGCACCGATCCCTGCGCCGCCAGCACGCGCGGGCTGGCGTAGTTTTCGGAGGCGATGAGCTCGATGTGCTCTTCCTGGCGCAGCTGTTCAGCCGCAATGGCCTGCGCAAGGTCGGGATCAAAACGCTCGATGGTCATCGACTCGGAATACATGTGGCGGACCTGGCCTCCCGGCGAAAAAGGCGCACATGGTACCGAAAAAAACCGCACTCAGGCCGCCAGCAGGGCTTCCACCACGGCGTTCCAGCCGGCGGCGATGTTGGCCCGGTTGTAGCCTCCCCCGCCCAGCGCCAGCACCCTGCCATGGCCCAGGCGGTCGGCCAGGCGCGCCAGCTCGCGCGCGGCCAGGGCATGGCTTGCGGGGCTGAGCCTCAAGTGCGCCAGCGGATCACCCGCCAGGCTGTCCACGCCGCACTGGAGGATCAGGAAGCCGGGCGAATGGCGCTCCAGGTGCTCCACCACCGCCGGCCACTGCAAGGCGAACTGCGCATCATCGGCGGCCGGGGGCAGCGGGAGGTTCAGCTTGGTGCCCCTGGCGCTGCCTGCGCCGGTTTCCTCCGCGCGGCCGGTTCCCGGATACAGGAACTGCCCGTCCTCATGCAGATCGGCGAATACCACATGCGGATCGGACTCGTAGGCGTAGTACACGCCATCGCCATGGTGGGCATCGATGTCCACGTAACCCACGCTGCCGATGCCCGCCGCGCGCAGCGTCTCGATGAGCACCCCGCAATCGTTGAAGATGCAGAAACCCGCGGCCGATGTGCGCGTGGCGTGGTGCAGGCCACCGATGGACACGAAACCGCGCCGCGCCTCCCCCTCCAGCAGGGCATGCGCCGCGGCCAGCGTGCCGCCCACGACCTGCGAGGCGGCCTCGAAGCAGCCCCGCCAGGCGGGAGTGTCACCCGCGTCCAGCGCTCCGCTGCCTGCCGCGGAGCGGGCACGCACCTGCTCCAGGTAGGCGGCGTCGTGGAAACGCAGCAGCTCCTCCGTGGTGGCGGCGCGCGAGGGCAGCATGTGGCAGCGGCGATCCAGCCCGCGCGCGCGGAACTCCGCGAGGAATGCCTCGCAGCGGTCTGGCCCGAAAGGATGGCCGTTGGGAAAACCGTAGCGCCCGATCGCCTCGTCGGCGACCACCAGGACTGCGCCGCCCGGGCGGCTGTTGGTGCGGGGCGCTTTCACACGGCGTCCAGACTATCATTGCCGGATGGCCCAATACATCTACACCATGAATCGCGTCTCGAAGGTCGTCCCGCCCAAGCGGGTGATCCTTCGCGACATCTCCCTCTCCTTCTTCCCGGGCGCCAAGATCGGCGTGCTCGGCCTCAACGGCGCCGGCAAGTCCACGCTGCTGAAGATCATGGCCGGCGTGGACACGAACATCGATGGCGAGGCCCGCCCGCAGACCGGCATCCGCGTCGGCTACCTGCCGCAGGAGCCGGCGCTCGACGAGAAGCACACCGTGCGCGAGGCCGTGATGAGCGGCCTGGGCGATGCATTCAGGAACCTCGCCCGCTTCAACGAGATCAGCGACAAGTTCGCCGAGCCGATGTCGGACGACGAGATGAACGCGCTGCTCGAGGAACAGGCGAAACTGCAGGACAAGATCGACGCCGCCGGCGGCTGGGAACTGGAGCGCAAGCTGGAGATCGCCGCCGACGCGCTGCGCCTGCCGGAGTGGGACGCCATCATCGGCAAGCTCTCCGGTGGCGAGAAGCGCCGCGTGGCGCTGTGCCAGCTGCTGCTGTCCGCGCCCGACATGCTGCTGCTCGACGAGCCCACCAACCACCTGGACGCCGAGTCGGTGGCCTGGCTGGAGCGTTACCTGGAGGAATATCCCTCCACCGTGGTGGCCGTGACCCACGACCGCTACTTCCTCGACAACGTCGCCGAGTGGATCCTCGAACTGGACCGCGGCCACGGCATCCCGTGGCAGGGCAACTACTCCTCGTGGCTGGAACAGAAGGAGAAGCGCCTGGCGCAGGAAGAGCGCCAGCAGGAAGGCCTCAAGAAGATGCTGGAGAAGGAGCTGGAGTGGGTGCGTTCCAACCCCAAGGCACGGCAGGCCAAGAGCAAGGCGCGCATGCAGCGCTATGAGGAGCTCGCCTCGCAGGAATTCCAGAAGCGCAACGAGACCAACGAGATCTACATCCCGCCCGGCGAGCGCCTGGGGGATTTGGTCATCGAGGCAAGGAACCTGACCAAGGGTTTCGGCGACCGCCTGCTGATCGACAACCTCAGCTTCAGCCTGCCCAAGGGCGGCATCGTCGGCATCATCGGCCCGAACGGCGCCGGCAAGACCACGCTGTTCCGCATGCTCACCGGCCAGGAGAAACCCGACAGCGGCGAGATCCGCACGGGCCCGAGCGTGAAGCTGTCCTACGTCGACCAGTCGCGCCAGGCGCTGAACGACAAGAACAGCGTGTGGCAGGAGATCTCCGGCGGACTCGACATCATCAAGGTCGGCAATTACGAGACGTCCTCGCGCGGCTACGTGGGACGCTTCAACTTCAAGGGCACCCAGCAGCAGCAGCTGATCGGCGAGCTCTCCGGCGGCGAGCGCAACCGCGTGCACCTGGCCAAGGTGCTCAAGTCCGGCGGCAACGTGCTGCTGCTGGACGAGCCCACCAACGACCTGGACATCGAGACCCTGCGCGCGCTGGAAGAGGCGCTGCTGTCCTTTCCCGGCTGCGCTGTGGTGATCTCGCACGACCGCTGGTTCCTCGACCGCATCGCCACCCACATCCTCGCCTTCGAGGGCAATTCACAGGTGGTGTTCTTCGAGGGCAACTACCAGGAATACGAGGCTGACCTCAAGCGCCGCCTGGGCGATGACGCCAGCCAGCCCCACCGCGTGCAGTACAAGAAGCTCACCCGATGACCCGGACCGGCGCAGCCGGTGCCTGGGCGCCGCTGCGCCACCCGGAGTACGCCATCCTCTGGGGCGCCGGACTGGTGGCCAACACCGGCAACTGGATGTACGACCTGGCCGCCCGCTGGCTGATGACCGAGTTCAACCCCGCGGCGTCGATGGTGGCGCTGGTGCAGGTGGCCAGCGCCCTGCCGGTGTTCCTGCTGGCGGTGCCTGCCGGCACCCTGGCCGACCGCTGCGATCGCCGCTGGCTGCTGATCATCGTGCAGTCCACGATGCTGCTGCTGGCGCTGCTGATGGGCGTGCTGGTGCTCGGCGGCATCGCAGGACCAGCCAGCCTGCTGCTGGTCACGCTGGCCATGGGCAGCTGCGTGGCGGTGATGTCGCCCACCTGGCAGGCCATCGTGCCGGCGCTGGTCACGCGCGAGGACCTTCCCCAGGCCATCGCACTGCACGCCATGAGCATGAACATCAGCCGCGCCATTGGCCCGGCGCTGGCCGGCGTGGTGATCGCCGGCATCGGCATCGCCTGGCCCTTCCTGATCAATGCCCTCACCTTCGTGGTGGTGATCGCCGCGCTGTGGATGTGGCGCGGCTACCGGCGCGTGGCGCCGGTGCAAAGGGAGTCCTACCTGGCAGCGCTGCGCACGGGCATGGCCCAGGCGCGCGACAATGCCGCCCTGCGGCGCACGCTGTGGCGCTCGGTGCTGTACTACGTGAACGGCAGTTGCTACTGGGCGCTGCTGCCGCTGATCGCACGCGAACAGCTGCAGGGCGGACCCGGCCTGTTTGGCGTGCTGGTGGGCTGCATCGGCGCCGGCGCCGTGGGCGGGGCGATGTTCCTGCCGGCGCTGCGCGCGCGGGTGGGCATTGATCGCGTGCAGCAGCTCGGCCAGGTGGCCACGGCCATCGCGCTGCTCGGCTTTGCACTGCTGCGCATCCCGGTGCTGGGCATGCTGGCTGCCTTGCTGGCCGGCGCAGCGTGGCTCGCCAGCCTGTCATCCCTGAACGTGGCGGCGCAGCTGGCGATGTCCGAGCCGCTGCGCGCGCGCGGCATGGCCCTCTACACCGCCGTGTTCTACGGCTGCCTGGCCGGCGGCAGCCTGTTGTGGGGACAGGTGGCCACATGGACCAGCGTGACGGCGACGCTGCTGGCCGCCGCCGTGCTGGCCGTGGTGGCGCTCATGCCGGCGCGGCACCTGCCCATCGGCGCGAAACCCGCGGGCTGAGCGGCGTCAGCGTTCCTCGGCAAGCCGCTTCTGCAGCGCCTCGCGACGCTGCCGGGCGAACTGCCTGCAGGCATCCTCTTCCCGCAATGCATCCGCGCTGCCCCCGGCAGCCTCCAGCTTCGCCAGCCGGTCGGCGCCAGGATGCGGCGTCACCAGCAGGTCGCAGGGCAGCGATTCCACCAGCTTGAGGCTGGCCTCGAACGCGGCCACGGTGTCGGGATGATCCTTGTAACGGTACTTGTCGGCGCTGACCGGGTTCAGCGAATCCGCGTACACGAAGGGCAGGCACTTGCTCCCCTCGCAGGCTTCCCAGGTCCAGGTGGCGCTGCCGGGGGTGTGGCCGGGCGTGGCATGCACGCGCAGGCGCAGGCTGCCGATGCCCAGCAGCTGTCCGTCGGTGACGATCCAGTTGCGCGCGATCTTCGGGATGGCCGGCGAGCGCGCGCCGTACTGCGGATCATCCCTGGGCAGCTTGCCGGTTCGCAGCACATCCTCGGCGGCGCGCAGCGAATATACCTGGGCGCCGGTGAGCTTCTGCAGCTCGGCGATGCCGCCCACGTGGTCCACGTGCGGATGCGAGAACACGATGCCCTTCACGTCGGTGAGCCTGAAACCCAGCTCCTCGATGTTCTTCGCGATCAGCGGCGCGGATTCCGGCAGGCCGGCGTCAACCAGCACGTGGCCGAAATCCGAGGTGATGAGGATGGAGGCGATGCCCGCCGTGCCGACGTAGTAGGTGTTGCCGATGATCTGGAAGGGCTTGTGCGGCTGGTTCATGGCCGCCAGGTCCGGCGCCGCGGCGGCACCTGCCGCCATCGAAAGGCAAGCCAGCGCGAGGACCTTCACCGCAGGTGCCACCGCGCAACGCGCCCACTGCCTGGAATCGCTCATCTGTCTGAACTCCCGGGTCTTGCTGGAATGCGTGGCGGCAAAGTTTACTCAAACAGTGCCGCGATGGAACCGCTCGGCCGGCTCAGTCCACCCACACCCGCGCGTTGCGGAACATGCGCATCCAGCCGCTGTATTCGCCCTGCATTTCCGGGGGATACCAGGACTGCTGCGATATCCGGAAAGAGCGTTCCGGATGCGGCATCGTGACCAGCACGCGCCCGTCGCGGCTGGTGACCGCGGCGATGCCGTCGGGAGAACCGTTGGGATTGGCGGGATAGGTGCCGGCCACGCGGCCGCGGCCATCCACGTAGCGGAAGGCCAGCTGGCATTGCGCCAGCAGCGCGCGGCGCGCTTCGTCGGTGGCGAATTCCGCGCGGCCCTCGCCATGCGCCACGGCGATGGGCAGGCGCGAGCCGGCCATGCCGGCGAGCAGCACCGACGGGGATTCCAGGATCTCCACCAGGCTGAAGCGGCCCTCGAACTGCTCGATGCGGTTGCGCACGAAACGCGGCCAGTGTTCGGTGCCCGGCACCAGCTCCTTCAGGGCCGCCATCATCTGGCAGCCATTGCACACGCCGAGGGTGAAGGTGTCGCCGCGCTCGAAGAAACGCGCGAACTCCTCGCGCGCGCGGCCGTGGAAGAGGATAGACTTGGCCCAGCCCTCCCCCGCGCCCAGCACGTCGCCATAGGAAAATCCGCCGCAGGCCACCAGGCCGCGGAAGTCCCTGAGGTTGCGGCCCGCATCCAGCAGGTCGGTCATGTGCACGTCATGCGGCTCGAAGCCGGCCATGTCGAGCACCGCGCCCATCTCCACCTGGCTGTTCACGCCCTGCTCGCGCAGCACGGCCACCTTCGGGCGTGCGCCGCGATTCACGTAGGGCGCGGCGACATCCTCCTGCGGATCGAAGGCCAAGGCCACATGCAGGCCGGGATCCTCCGTGTCCAGCTGCGCGGCGAATTCCTCGCGCGCGGACTGCGGCTCGTCGCGCAGCAGGCGCATGCGGTGCGAGGTCTCGCTCCAGGCGCGGCGCGCCTCCACCCAGCCGAGCCTGAGCGTTGCCCCGCCCGCCTGCAGCGACAGCAGAAGGTCGGCGTGCGGACTGCCGATGTCATGGATGCACCCACCCAGGCCCTGCGCTGCGAACAGGCCGGTGACTTCCGCCACGTCGCCGCTGCGCACCTGCAGCACGGCGCCGGCCTCCTCGGCGAACAGCAGTGCCGCGGCCGGCATCGCGCCCGGCAGTTCCACCGCGAGGCCGCAATGCGAGGCAAAGGCCATCTCCGCCAGCGTGGTGAACACGCCGCCATCCGAGACATCGTGGTAGGCCAGCACCAGCTGGCGCGCCCGTGCCGCCTGCAGCGCGGCCGCAAACCCCTTCAGCAACGCCGGGTCATCGAGGTCGGGGGTCAGCTCGCCCAGCCGGCCGTACACCTGCGCGAGGATGGAGGCACCAAGGCGGGCCTTGCCGCATCCCAGGTCGACCCACAGCAGGCGCGTGGCGCCCACGTCGGTGCGCAGCAGCGGCGTCAGCGTGCGCCGCACGTCGCCAGCCGGCGCAAATGCCGAGACGATCAGCGACACCGGCGCCACCACTGACTTCGCCTCCCCGCCCTCGCGCCACGCCGTCTTCATCGACAGCGAGTCCTTGCCCACCGGGATGGCGATGCCCAGGGCCGGGCACAGTTCCATGCCCACCGCACGCACGGCGTCGAACAGCGCCGCGTCCTCGCCCGGCTCCCCGCAGGCTGCCATCCAGTTGGCCGACAGGCGGATGTCACCCAGCCGCGCGATGTCGGCGGCCAGGATGTTGGTGACGGCCTCGGTAACGGCCATCCGCGCGGCGGCTGCCGGATCGAGCAGCGACAGCGGCGTGCGCTCGCCCATGGCCATGGCTTCGCCCGCGTGCCCGAAGTAGTCGCTGGAAGTCACGGCCACGTCGGCCACCGGCACCTGCCAGGGACCGACCATCTGGTCGCGGCTGATCTGGCCCCCGACCGAACGGTCGCCGATGCTGATCAGGAAGGTCTTGTCGGCCACCGCCGGATGGGACAGCACGCGCAGCGCCGCGTCCCGCAGGTCCACTTCCGTGGCGCCGAAGGCATCTGCCGGCCCCGCCTGGCGCCGCACGTCGCGCTGCATGCGTGGCGGCTTGCCGAGCAGCACATCGATGGGCATGTCCACTGGCCGGTTGCCGAATCCGGTGTCGTGCACCGTGAGCACGCCGTCATCGGTGAGGCGGCCGATCACTGCGTACGGACAGCGCTCGCGGCGCGCGATCTCCTCGAAACGGGCCAGCCCCGCCTCGGAAACCGCGAGCACATAACGCTCCTGCGCCTCGTTGCACCAGATTTCCAGCGGCGACATGCCGGGCTCGGCATTGGGCACGGCCCGCAGCTGCACCTGCGCCCCGCGATGGCTGTGCGCCACCGCCTCCGGCACGGCATTCGACAGTCCGCCTGCGCCCACGTCGTGGATCAGCTGGATGGGATTCTCCCCTCCCAGCGCCCAGCAGCCATCGATCACTTCCTGCGCGCGCCGCTGGATCTCCGGGTTGCCGCGCTGCACGGAGGCGAAGTCCAGCTCCGCATGCGAGGCACCGCTGGTCATCGACGAGGCCGCGCCGCCGCCCAGGCCGATCAGCATGGCCGGGCCGCCCAGCACCACCAGGTGCGCGCCCACCGGCACCTCTCCCTTCAGCGCGTGCTGGCGGCGCACATTGCCCATGCCGCCGGCGATCATGATGGGCTTGTGGTAGCCGCGGGCCCCGGAGTCATCGAGCACGTGCTCGAAGCTGCGGAAATACCCGGCGATGCACGGCCGGCCGAATTCGTTGTTGAAGGCCGCCGCACCCAGCGGCGCCTCGATCATGATGTCCAGCGCGCTGACAATGCGGTCGGGCTTGCCCACCGTGCGTTCCCAGGGCTGCTCGAAACCGGGGATGCGCAGGTTGGAGACCGTGTAGCCGACCAGTCCCGCCTTCGGCTTGGCGCCCAGCCCCGTCGCACCCTCGTCGCGGATCTCGCCACCGGAGCCCGTGGAGGCACCGGGGAACGGCGAGATCGCCGTCGGGTGGTTGTGGGTCTCCACCTTCATCAGGATGTCGATGGGCTCCTCGTGCGCGCCGTACACGCCGGTGTGCGGATCGGCGAAATAACGGCGGCCCTGCGGGCCCTGGATCACCGCGGCATTGTCCTTGTAGGCGGACAGCACCCCTTCGGGTGCATGCGCATGGGTATTGCGGATCATGCCGAACAGCGACTTCTCCTGCCGCTGCCCGTCGACGATGAACTCCGCGTTGAAGATCTTGTGGCGGCAGTGCTCGGAGTTCGCCTGCGCGAACATCATCAACTCCACGTCGGTGGGATCGCGTCCCAGCCGCGTGAAGCTCTCGTGCAGGTAGGCGATCTCCTCGGCGCTGAGCGCCAGGCCCATCTCCCGGTTGGCGCGCTCGAGGGCCTCGAGGCCGCGCGCCACCGTGCCCAGCGGCTTCGGCTGCCCGGCCGTGAACAGCACCGCCAGGTCGGCGCCGGCATCGAGCACCACCTCGGTCATGCGATCGTGCAGCAGTGCAGCCACCGCCGCGCGCTGGGCGGAAGTGAGTGGCGCTTCAAGCTCCAGGTGGAAGCCCACGCCGCGCTCCACCCGCCGCAGCCAGTCAAGGCCGCACACGTGGGCGATGTCGGTGGCCTTGCTCGACCAGGGCGAGATGGTGCCGGGTCGCGGCACCACCAGCAGCGCCTCGCCGGCCGGCAGGTCATCGCCATGGCGCGGTCCGTACCTCAGCAGCGCAGCGAGCTTCCGCCGGCCTTCGGCATCCGGCTCGCGCGCGCAATCGGCAAGGTGCACGAAACGGCTGGCGAGGGCGCGCAGGCCCGGGGCCGCGGCCTGCAGGCGCGGCAGCAGCTTGGCAAGGCGGAAATCGCTGTGGGCGGGGCCGCCGGGGAGCTGGAGGATCACGTCGGGACTGGCGCCTGGCGGGCCCCGGAAATGGCCGCGCAAAGACTGTCCTGGTTCACGAACTGGACCGTGAAAATGTGATGTGTTGCCATAGTTTTCCGGGAAGCGGCAGCGCTCCGGCCGCAGCCCATTATAGTGCAGGTTCGTCAGCGAAGTTCCGGCGGCCCATGGCCCTGCGCCTCGAAATCATCAGTCCCCAGCGGCAGAAACTCGGTGCCCGCGGCAGCATCGTGCTGGGCGTCGCCGGGGGCAGCATCGGCCGTGCGCTGGACAATGACTGGGCCCTGCCGGACGCGCACCGCTTCCTCTCCGGCCACCATGCCCGCATCCACTTCCGCGCCGGCCACTACATCGTCGAGGACGTGAGCAGCAACGGCGTGTTCGTGAACGAGGCCACCAAGCCGCTGGGCAAGCGCGGCATCCATCGCCTGGCCGCCGGCGACGTGCTGCGCATGGGCGAATACCGCATCCTGGTGCGCATCGACGAGGATGATCCGGCCGCGGCGCCGCCGCCAGGCGCCTCCACCATGGCCAACCTGACAGTGCAGAACGTGGTGCCCCTGCGCGTGCCCGGCTCGCAGCGTGATCCGCGGCGCGGCGGCGAGGACCTGGGCCACGCCCTGGACATCGAATCGCTCATTCCCGAAAGCACGGTGGCTCCCCTGCCGCCCCGCACCGCCACCACCCCGCTACGCGACAGCAATGACTCCGGTTCGATGACGGGCAGCGAGGCGGCGATTTCTTCCGCTGCCGCCGGCTCGATGCAGGATCGCGTCAACCGCCTGCGCGCGGCGGCGCGCGCGCGCCTGGACGGCACCTCGCCACCGCTGGCCCTGCAGGGCGGCATGCAGGCCTTCTGCCGCGGCGCGGGCATCGACGGCGAGCGCATCCCCGTCACCAGCGATGCACAGGCCCTGCACCTGGCCGGCCGCCTGCTGCGCGAGGCACTCGTGGGCCTGAAGGAAATCCTGCGCGTGCAGACCGCCTTCGACGACCACTACGGCATCGGCCACGAGACGCCGGAAGGCCGCTCGCCGCTGGACATGGGCGTGGACGACTACCTTGCCGAGCTGATCACCGGCCACGAGCAGCGCCGGCTCGATGCGGTGATCAGCCTGCGCGAGCAGTTTGCCGCCATCGCCCGCCATGGCGCGGCGCTGGACCCGGCGCTGCAGAGCGCGCTGCGGCTGTTCGTCGGGCACCTGGATCCGGCCCGCATGCAGGGCATCCCGCCCGAGCAGGCGCTGGCCCGCTACCGCGACCTCTACGCCAATCTGCTGCGCGCCCCCGAGGGCGAAGTGCCCCACCTGTTCATGGAGGCGCTGGCGCAGGCCTACCTGGAGGCGCGCGGACGCCGTTCCTGAGAATCCGGTTGCCGCGACGTCGCGCGACCGGATAATGCCGTGGCCCCGGGAACCCCATCCCCATCCGAGAGTCCAGGACCGATGCTGCGCACCATGCTCCAGGCCAAACTGCACCGCGTGCGGGTCACCGAAGCCGACCTGCACTACGAGGGTTCCTGCGGCATCGACCAGGCGCTGCTGGAGGCCTCCGGCATGCGCGCCAACCAGTACATCGAGATCTACAACATCGCCAACGGCGAGCGCTTCACCACCTACATCATCGAGGCACCGCGCGGCTCCGGCATCATCTCGCTGAATGGCGCGGCTGCCCGCAAGGCGATGGTGGGTGACCTGCTGATCATCTGCACCTACGCGCAGTACAGCGAGGAGGAGCTGGCCACGCACCGGCCGGTGGTGGTGCTGGTCGACGGCAACAACCAGCCGCGCGCCTGAACGGCGCGCAGCCTCAGGCAGCGGCGGTCTTCGCGGCCGGCAGCAGCCGGCCGAGCACGTCGATCATGCGATCCACCTGCGCGTCACTGTGCGCGGCCGACAGGCTGATGCGCACGATGAAGAGGCCGGCAGGCGTCGACGGCGGCACCATCAGGTTGGTGTAGATGCCCTCGTCAAGCAGGCCCTTCCACAGGTTGATGGCCGACTCGCGATGGTTGAACAGCAGCGCCGTCACCGGGCCGGGATCAGGCGAACCCAGGCGGTAGCCGATCTGCTGCATGGCGGCGTGGAAGCGGCGCGCATGGCGCCAGAGCTGCCCGCGCAGGTCATCGCCGTTGAGCAACCGCTGCAAGGCCGCGCGCGCGGCCGCGATGACGGGCGGCGGTGGCGAGGCGGTGAAGATATAGGGACGGCTGGCCAGGCGCAGCAGCTCCATTTCCGGATGGCGGCTGACGCAGAAGCCGCCCACGCCACCCAGGCTCTTCGAGAAGGTGCCGACGATGAAATCCACGCGGTCCAGCAGGTCGAGCTCGGCGCAGATGCCAAGGCCCTTCGGCCCGAACATGCCGAAGGAATGCGCCTCGTCGACGATGATCATCGCGCCGTAGCGCTCCTTCACCTCGACGAATTCCTCCAGCGGCGCGCGGTCGCCCAGCACGCTGTAGAGGCTCTCCACCACTACCAGCGTGCGCTTCGCATCCTCGCCCATGCGCTCCAGGCGCCGCGCGAGGTTGTCAGGATCGTTGTGGCGGAAGCGGATGGTGGTCGCCGCCGACAGCTTGCAGGCATCGTGGATGCTCGCGTGCCCGTCGGCATCCACCAGCAGGAACTCGTCCTGCCCGGCAAGCGCCGAGATGGCGCCCAGGTTGGCCTGGTAGCCGGTGGAGAAGACGATGCTGGAGGGATAACCGAATGCGGCCCCGAACTCGCGCTCCAGCAGCCGGTGCGCGGCGTAGTTGCCGCTGGCCATGCGCGAGCCGGTGGTGCCGGTGCCCAGCGTGTTGATGGCCTCGATGGCCGCGGCCCGCGTCTCGGGCGCGAAGGTGAGGCCGAGGTAGTTGTTGGTGCCGGCAAGCAGCACACGCCGGCCGTCGATGAAGGCCTCGGTGGCCGACTCGATCTGGTCCATGGGAGTGGCCACCGAGGGCACGGCGCTGCGCGCGGCCAGCGCATCGCGCAGTTCCGCCTGCGGCGCGAACTTCTCGAAGAGTGTCATGTGTTGCCCACCACGCGCCGCACGCTCTCGCACAGCTGGTCCAGCGTGCGCGCCTCGGCAATCATTGCCACGGGAATGGAGATGTCGAGGCGGTCCTCGATCTCCATGATCATGTCCATCACCTGGGCGGAATCCAGTCCCAGCTCGCTGGCCAGGTGCGTGCTGCCCGCCACCACCCCGATATCGGGGCAGGCGATCTTCAATGCCTCCCGGACGACGGACTCGACGCGATCAGGACTGCTCAAGATGCACTCACGGCGGTCGCGGCCTTACGCCGCCCCGCGACGCCGGCCGCCATCGCTGACCAGGTAGCGCACGTGCACGGCCTCGCGCAGGCTCTCCTCGCTGTGGCGCTCGAGGAATTCCTTGCGCGTGACACTGCGCGAGAGCTTGCCGGAGGAAGTGCGCGGCAGCGTGTGCGGCGGCACCAGCTCGATCAGGCAGCGGATGCCGAACTCGATGGAGATGGCCTCGTGCAGGCGATCGGCCAGCTCGGCCTGGCTCTTCGGGTCGGTCTCGCGGCACTGCACGACCAGCACCGCAACCTCGGTGCCGTCGCTGCCGGGCACGGAGAACGCGGATGCGTCGGTGGGACGCACCTCCGGCTGCAGCTCGGCCAGGCTCTCGAGGTCCTGCGGCCAGATGTTGCGACCGTTGATGATGAGCAGGTCCTTGGCGCGGCCGGTGAGGTACAGCGCGCCATTGACGCGGTAACCCAGGTCGCCGGTGTTCAGCCAGCCATCGCCGGAGAGCACCTCGGCGCTGATCTCGGGCAGGTTGTAATAACCCTGCATCACACTGGGGCTGCGCAGGAAGATGCGGCCCACGCGGCGCTCGGGCAGCACGCGGCCCTGCTCGTCGCGGATCTCCACCTCGAAACCGGGCAGCGGCTTGCCGCACATCACGAAACCCTTGCGGCGGCCGGGAGCGCCCTGCTTGTAGACGCGCGCCTCGCCGGTGTCGGACAGCCAGTCGCCATCCACGTAGTCCAGGTGCATGCCCTCGCCCACGGGCGAGAAGCTCACCGCCAGCGCGCACTCGGCCATGCCGTAGCAGGGCAGGAAGGCCTTCGGGCTGAATCCGGCCGGCGCCAGCGCCTGGGCGAAGGCATCCAGCCATTCCTCGTGGATCATCTCGGCGCCCACGCCGGCCACGCGCCAGGCGGAGAGGTCGAGGGATTCGGTATCTTTCTGCGACACGCGGCGCGCGGCCAGCGCATAACCGAAGGGCGGGCTGAAGGAGATCGTCGTGCGGTTCTGCGACATCAGCTTCAGCCACAGGCGCGGACGCATGGCGAACTCGCGCGAGCCGAGGAAATCGCAGGAACGCTGCGTGGCCATGCAGCCCAGCACGATGCCCACCAGGCCCATGTCGTGGTAGTAGGGCAGCCACGAGAAGAAGCGGTCTTCCTGCGTGAGGCGGAAGCCGTGGTTGAAGATGGCCTCCAGGTTATGCATCACCGAGGCCTGCGTGATCATCGTGCCACGCGGGAAACGCGTGCTGCCCGAGGTGTACTGCAGGTAGGCCAGCTCGTCGGTGCGTGGCGGCGGCGGCAGGTCCCCCAGGTCTTCCAGCGCCTGGAAATCCTCCAGCGTGCCGGCCACCTGCACGGAGAGGCCTTCGACAGCCTCACGCAGCAGGTCGATGAAATCTGCGGGAGCAAAGGCTGCAGCGGCACGACAATCCAGCACCATCTGGCGCAGGTGGCGCACATAGGCCTCGTGTCCGCCGAGGTGGATGGCAGCGGGCAGCGGCACCGGCACGAGGGCCGCGTACTGGCAGGCGTAGAACATCACGGCGAAATCCGGATGCGTGTGCGCCACCAGCGCGACGCGTGCGCCGCGACCGAGTCCCTGCAGGCGACGCGCCAGCGCGCGCGCGCGATCACGCAGTTCCCCGTAAGGGAGCACCGTAGTGAGGTCACCGCGACCGTTGTAATAGTTGAACCCGGACAGGCCACGCGCGGCATAGTCCAGCGCTTCAGTGAGCGTGGAAAATTCTGCGCGACGCAACTCGATGCCACTGGCCGTCGGGGTCGCTACGTTCTGTAAAGCCAAGTTACCGTCCAATTTTCGACGCCGGTGAACGGCTCTCCTGTCGGGAATCGATGCCAAATTTAGTGTGGCGGAAGCGCCAACGCAATTTAATCGAAACCTGACTGTGATGCACTGCCTGATTCCGGGGCAATACGCAAGTTGGCCTATCAGGGGACCCCTGAGGGCCGGATAACGCGTCCTGAGCGGCTTCCGGGCCGTGTAACGGGCCCGGGCAAGACCCCGCGCGCCTGTGTACACTGACCGAAATCCATTTAACCAACACACCCGTGAGCGTCGCAGAAAAGCCACAACGAGCCGTCATCCTGTCCGCCGGGCAGGGCAGTCGCCTCCTCCCCCACACCCAGGACCTGCCCAAGTGCCTGCTCGACCTGGCTGGCCGCCCCATGCTGGGCTGGCAATTGCACGCCCTGGCCGGGGCCGGGATTCCCGAGGCCGTGGTAGTCACGGGCTTCCGCAGCGACCTTGTGGAGCAGGCCCTGCCGGGCCTTGCACCCCCGGGAATGCGGGTCCGGACCCTTTTCAACCCCTTCTACAAGGTTGCCGACAACCTCGGCACCTGCTGGATGGCCCGCCAGGAGCTGTCCGGGCCGGTGCTGGTGCTGAACGGGGATACCCTGATTTCACCGGCCATCGTGGGCCGGCTGCTGGCCGCGCCCCCGGCCGAAATCACGGTGACCATCGACCGCAAGGCCACCTATGACGAGGACGACATGAAGGTGGTGGCCGCGGCAGAGCGCCTGCGGGCCATCGGCAAGAAGCTGGCCCCGGCCGAGGTGAATGGGGAATCTATCGGTTTCCTGCGTTTTTCGGCTGCCGGGTCGGCGGCCTTCGTGGCCGAGGTCGAGCGGGTGATGCGCACGCCGGAGGGCACAGGGCTGTGGTATCTCTCAGCCATCCACAAGCTGGCAGGTTCAGGGAGGAATGTGACGGTGGCGCTGATCGAAGGGCTGGAATGGGCGGAGCTGGATTTTCCTGCCGACCTGGCGCGTTGCCGCGAGATCGCGGCCGCGTGGGCGGACGGAAAATCCCCCGCTTCGCACTGACCTGTTTCGCACCGATGATATTCTCGCGGCGGCCCAGATGACCGTCTTCGGGACCAGATGATCGGTTTCGTGCTCATCGGTGGTGAGCACCAGCTGCTGCACATCGTGCCGGTGGCGGCCGAGCTGACCCGGCATGCCGGCGTGCAGGTCGCGCTGTTTGCGGCAACGCCACATGTGTCCGCCGCCACGCAGGACCTGATGCGTCGCCTTGAAAGCGGCCCCTACTCGCTCCAGATGCTCCAGTTGCCGTCGGCGGCGGAACGCCTGGCGCGCAACTCGGTCACCGGCGGAAGCCTGAAACTGCTCAGGTTGCTGGCCCACGCCCGCACCTTGCGCCACTGCTGCCTGCTGGTCACCGCCGAACGGACTTCAACAGTGCTCAAGCGCCTTCCGGGCTACTGTCCACCGATGATCCACCTGCGGCATGGCGTCGGCGACCGCGCCGTGGGTTTTGAACGCCGCATCGCGCTGTTCGATGACCTGATCGTGGGCGGCGAGAAAGACCGCAGGCGCACCATTGAAGCCGGACTGCTGCCGCCGGACCGTTGCCACGCCTGCGGCTACGTGAAGCTGTCGGCCGTGCGGCGGTTGCGCCAGGGTGCGCCCGCGTTGTTCGCGAACGACCGGCCGACGGTGCTCTACAACCCGCACTTCCATCCCCGCCTCTCCTCCTGGAAACATGCGCGCAGCGTGATCGCGGCCATCCGTGACAGTGGCCTCTTCAACCTGATCGTCGCGCCGCACGTGCGGCTGTTCGCGGCCAGCGACCGCCGGCAGCGTGCGGAGTGGGAAGAACTCGCCGTTCCCGACCAGGTGCTGGTGGACCTGGGTTCGCCGCGCAGCATGGACATGACCTACACGCTGGCAGCCGACCTCTACCTGGGTGACGTCAGCAGCCAGGTGTACGAATTTGCCGCCGAACCCCGCCCCTGCGTGTTCCTCGACAGCCATGCCGCCTCGTGGCATGGCAATCCCGACTACCTGATGTGGGAAATGGGCGAAGTCGTGGAAAGCCCGGAAGACGTGCTGCCCGCATTGCTGCGTGCCGGGTCCATGCACGCGCAATACCGGGAGCGGCAGTGCCGGCTGGTGGCGGACGCCGTGGGTGACGCGGGTCCCGGCTCCGCGCAGCGGGCCGCGCAGGTCATCCTGGAGCGCTACAGGAGCCAGGCCAGCGGCGTGCCATCCACAGCCTGAAACGGCGCTCGCCGGCCAGGCAACCCGCGTTCAGCGGCGGGCCTGCACCAGGGCGTTTTCCACGATCGTGGCCACATGGCGGTTCCAGTCGAATTCACGCTCGGCGCGGGTGGCCGCCGCCGCCGCCAGTGCATGTCGCAATGGCGCGTCGCGCAGCAGGCGCCTGAGGGCGCTGGTGACTGATTGCTGGTCATTGCCATCGACGTACAGGCCGGATATGCCATCTTCGATCAGCTCGCCAGGCCCGCCGGCGCGCCCGATGATCACGGCGGTGCGCGCGTACATGGCATCGGCGATGGCGATGGCGAAGCCCTCGAAGTCCCTGCCACCGTCGCGGGCGATCTGTGGATGAATGAAGATGTCCGCGTCGCGATAGAGCTGCCATGCCTTCTCGGTGGCCATGAAACCCGCCAGTTCCACCCTGTCCTGCAATCCCAGGTCGGTGACGGTGGCCCTCAACCGCTCCAGCTCCGGTCCGCGCCCGCCGATCACGAAGCGGAACTCCAGGCCCTCCTCGCGACAGGCGGCAGCCGCGACCAGGGCCGCGTGCAGGTTCTTGCGTGGCTCCAGCCGGCACAGGGAAAACACCAGCGGTGCCGTGGCCTCGCCACCCCTCGCCCCCTCGCGCAGCAGGCCCGGCGTCACGCCGTTCCAGGCGACCAGCGGCGGCTTCTCCAGGGTGACACGCTTCTGCAGCGCCTCCGCGCTGTAGCGACTCACCGCCACGACACGCCGCGCCCGGCGGGCGACGTGGGTCATCAGCCACCGTTTCCAGCCCGACGGATACATGAACTCCCGGCCGTGGAATGTCACCACGCAGGAGAACCCCAGCAGCGTGGGCACCACCGAGGTACGCCATGTGGTCGCGTGCAGCAGCGCAGGGTCACCGTGCCGGCGGCGCTCACGGCGCAGTGCAGCGGCATAACGCCGATACATGGTGAAGCCGCGCTCGGGACCCACGTCCACCAGCCGCACCGCGCCGAAGGCCATGTCGCGCGGCCCCGCGCTCGTGGAGGTGAACACGGTGACACGCGCGCCGGCTGCCGCATAGGCTTCGGCAACCGCCTGGGCGTAGGTCTGCATGCCGCCTTCATCGGGCGCGTATCCCTTGGCCATCACCCATACCGCCTTCGACTGGATGGCTTCGATCACGACGGGTCGTCCTCCTGCCGGCGCCTGCCGGCAAACAGATCCAGGTAACGCAGGGCCGCCACGCTGGTGAGGTGCCGGCCGGCCACCTGCCGCATGCGGGTCCGGTCGCAGGCCCGGTCCCTGAAATACCCGCGCACGGCGGCGGCGAACGCCGCCGGGTCGCGGGAGTCCACGCAGGTGCCCAGCAGCGGCGTGGAGATGATTTCGGCGATCGCCGGCGAGCAGTTGCGGGCAACCAGGAAGGTTCCGGCGGCCAGGGCTTCGATGGCGACCGCCGGATAGCCTTCGAAGTCGGAAGTGATCAGTGCGAGCTCCGCTGCGGCCAGGCAGGAATGCACATCGTCCACCCGGCCGGTGAAGTTCACCCTCTCCCGGATGCCCAGGCGCACCGCAAGCTGTTGCAGTTCCCCTTCGAGCGGACCGTCACCGACGATATCCAGGGTGACCGGGAGATCCTGCAGCAACGAGAAGGCCTGCAGCAGCAGGGAAAAGTTTTTCTGCGGCACCAGCCTGCCGACCGCGCACAGGTGCCAGGGCCTGCGCGGGGCCGCTGTCGCGGGCATCGCGTCAAGGACGGGGTTGGGAACGACTTCGATCCGGAAGCGCGAACCCAGTACACGCCTCGCATCCACCGCCAGCCCCTCGGACATCGTCACCACGGCGGGAAGGCCGCGCAGCCGGCGACGTGTCTTCATCGCGAACACCAGGTTGCCCGCCAGCGATCGATCTTCACGCCACAACAGGTTGCTGACCTTGGCGAACACCTTCAGGCGGGGTGCGGCGGCCCGTGCCGGACCGATCGCCCGGAAGTAGGAATTGCCGGGCATGAAGGCCGTGTCGAGGCCGAGCGCGGTGCAGCGGCTGCCGAACCACGCACCCGCGGCTGCCGGATCCGCTTCGGAGCGCGCAAGCGGCGGGTCGGCGATCTCCACGCGAACCCTGTCCCGCACAAGCCTGCGCTGCGGGCCACTGTCGTTTCCGGCCAGCAGCACGACGGTGCAGCCCAGTCCGGCCCACGCATTGGCAAGGCGGATGGCAACGCGCTCGCTGCCGCCAAGCGCGAAATCATGCAGCATCACGCCGATCGCCGGCGCCGCTGCAGGTTCAGGTCGACCGGCCATCCCACCACAGGCAGAGGACCGACAACGCATACAGCAGGCGACCGTGGTCGCGTTTGCCGGCGCGGTGTTCGGCAAATACCGAGTCCATTGCGGCCGGCGACAGGAATCCCGCGCTGCGCAGCCCGCTGTCATTCCACAGCTCCCGCGCGAAGTTGCCGAAATCCCCGGCGAACCATTCGGCGAGGGGAATCGCAAAACCCTGCTTGCGCCGGCGGGTTGCTCCCTCGGGCAGCCAGGGTTCGATTGCCTTGCGAAGCAGGTACTTGCCCGTGGTGCCGCGCATCTTCATCGATGTGGGAACGCTCATCGCCCAGTCGACGAAGCTGGCGCCCAGCATCGGCACCCGCACCTCCAGGGAATGGGCCATGCTGGCGCGGTCGACCTTGGTGAGCATGGCGGAAGGCAGGTTCAGGGCAAGGTCCGCATACACGAACTGCTCAAGCGGATCCGGCGAGATGCTCGCCGCCGGGTCCGGGAAATACTCGTCGCGCAGGGACTCGAAAGGATGGTCCCCTTCCACCTGCGACCGGAAGGCCGGGTCGTACAGGCGGCTGCGCATGGCGGGCGAGGTGATCTGGGTGCGTGCGAAAAACCGGCTGACGCCATCAGGCAGTCCCGCGCTGCTGAGGCCCTTCTGGACCCGGTGCAGCAGGAAGTTCACCGAACGCATGGGGGTCGGCGGCCAGTTCACCACCGCGCGCGCCAGCCGCCTGGCCAGCGGATGCAGGGATCCCACCCGCTGCTCGGTACGGTGCCGCTTGTAGCCCATGAACAGTTCATCGCCACCATCACCCGACAGCACCACCTTCACCTGCTCGCGCGCGACCTGGGACACGTACCAGGTCGGCACCGCAGAGGGGTCCGCGAAGGGCTCGCCGTAGCAGCGCTGCACGGCGGGCAGGATGTCGCGGGCGCGCTGCAGGTCGATCATGCGGGTGGTGTGGAGGCAGCCGAGGTGGCGCGCGACCCGCTCGGCTGCCGGGGCCTCGTTGTAACGCTCGACGGGAAAACCGATGGTGAAGGTCCGCACCGGGGCATCACCCACCCTGCGCATGGCTGCCACCACCGCCGAGGAGTCGATGCCACCGGACAGGAAGGCGCCGACCTCCACGTCGCTGAGCATGTGCTGCCTCACGGTTTCAAGCCACCGGGAGCGGAATTCCCGGATCCACTCTTCCTCGGTGCGCACTTCATCGTGCCGGTAACGTGCGCGCCAGAATGCCGTTTCTGTCGGCGCACCCGAGGGACCGATCCGCAGCACATGCCCTGGCTTCAGCGAGCGCACCTGCATGTGGATGCTGCGCGGCATGCGCACGTGGCCGAAGCTGAAGAAGTCATGCACGGCACGCGGGGAGACATCGAAGCGGTGCCCGGGCAGCACCTCCAGCGCCCCCAGTTCGGATGCGAAGGCAAGGCCGCCGTTCTGCCCGGTGAGGTAGAGGGGCTTGATGCCGATGGGATCGCGGGCAAGCGTGAGGGTCCTGGTGTGCCGGTCCCAGATGGCGACCGCGAACATGCCTTCCAGGCGCGGCCAGGCCGCATCACCCCACTCCCGGAAGGCCAGCAGGATGGTTTCCGTATCACTCTGCGTGCTGAAGCTGTGGCCGGCCGCGTCGAGTTCGCGCCTCAGATCGCGGTGGTTGTAGATTTCCCCGTTGAAGACAATGGCCAGGCGCCCGTCGCGGGTCTGGATGGGCTGGTGCCCGCCCGCCAGGTCGATGATGCTCAGCCGCCGCATGCCCATGCCGAGGTCGCCGTCGGTGAGGACGCCCTCGTCGTCGGGTCCACGGTGCACGATGGCCGCGCATTGGGACCGGATCACCTGCGCCGGCACCGCCTGCCCGTCGCGGCGGTACCAGCCCGCTATGCCGCACATCGGGTGTCTTGCGCGAGATATTCGAGCAGGATGTTGGCCGCGCGGCCGGTGGCGCCGCGATAGTCCCCGAAGGCGAAGGCCACTGCCTGCTGCTGCAGGGCCACCTTCTGCGCATGGCCCGCAAAGGCGCGATCCACCGTGTCGATCAGCCCGGCAACCCCTTCGGCCACCTCGCCCAGGTGCCAGCCCGCGTAACGCGGATCATCCCGCCAGCTGACGCCGTGGGAGTTGATGAACGCCACGGGGCGGGGCCGGACCAGGAACTCGTAGAGCTGGCTGGACATGTCACCGAGGTACAGGTCCGCGCCGCGCACGTAACGCATGTCGAACAGGCCCGGGGAGCCGAGGTCCACGTGGATACGACCCGGCACGGCCAGGTCTTCCAGCGCCCGCTTCTCCCCCGCGGACAGGTCTTCCACGGCCCGCACGTGGGGCGCAAATACCAGGTTGTAGCGATCCTGGGAGCGGAACCTCGCAATCACCTCTCGCGCGACGCCGATGGAGGAGGTCCTGGCATCGAAGTGGGGGTTGTAGAAGACCGTCCTCAGCCTGTTGTCGAACAGTGGCGCACCCGGGCCCGGCTCGGACTCCAGGTAGTCGAGCTTCACGTAGCCGGCAGTGCGCAGGCGGCCGGGATCAATGCCCCTGGCCACGGCACGCTCGATGTCCTTCTCGCCTGGCACGATGATGAGGTCGAACGCCCGCAGCCGGGCTTCCGAAGCGGGGGCGCGATCCCCGGCGCCGTGCCGGAAATGGATCAGCGGCCTGCTCCATCCCATCATGCGCAGCTTGGCCGACGTGCGTTCGGGCACGATGATTGCCCGGGCACCACGCGTGCGCCAGCGGATGGCCGCGAGCAGGGGTCCCTTCCCGGCCGACTTGCGACCAGTGACGGCCATCATCACGCGCGACAGCAGGGAGGTCCGCATCTCGGTGATGCGGACGGGACATGACGCGCCGGCAACAGCCCGCAGGGCTGCGGAGGTATCAGCGTCGCCGCAGATGCAATGGACGGACAGGTCGGGACGGCGGCGGCTTACCTCAACCGCCACTGGCGCCAGGTGCAGGACATGGTGAACGCCCCCGATGAACAGGAAGGCCAGGTCGATTTTTTCTTCTTTTTCATTTTTCATCTGCACGTCTTCTGCCAGCGCTGCCGGGTCAGCCGCGCAACAGCTGCCGCACCAGGTCGAGGTCGGCCGGCTTGTCGACGTCTATGGCCGCGCGGCCATCGGCAAGCACCACGTGCTGCAACCTGGCTCCCGCAATGCGTCCGAGCCGGGCGAGTGCCCCCTCCAGGCTCAGCAGGCCCAGACGATAGCGCAACACGTGCAGGAAGCCCAACCGGCGCAGCAAGGACATCGGTCGCTTGCGCTGCGCTTCGAGCGATTGCCAGAGGCTGACGATGTGGCCGGATGCGGCGGTGCGCAGCAGGAACAGGTTGCAGCCGGAATAGGCACCGTCGGCAAAGCGCAGCCACGTGCGCTCGGTTCCCGGGACGGCGGCAAGAACTGCCTCCCGACGCGCCAGTCCCACGACTGCATCCGCGTCCATGCCGCCTGCCTGTTGCAGGAACTGCGCAATCCATTCCGGCTGCAGCAGCGGGTGGTCGGCCGTGGTCACGAACAAGGGCGTGCCATGGCGCGACAGTGCATCCGCGACGCTGGCGCTGGGTCCTGCCGCCGCAGGCATGACTTCCACCCTGCCCGCGGCCGCCGGCACGGCATCGAGTATCCCGGGTTGGTCGGTGGCGACGATGATCCGTGCCACCGCCGGTGTCCCCTCCAGCGCGGCCAGCACCCGGCCGAGCATCGGCACGCCCGCGACTTCGATCAGCGCCTTGTGCGTCACGCCGGACTGCCGGGCCAGTGGATCACCTCCCGGTCGCGTCCCGGCCAGCACCAGCGCCGTGTATTTCGCGGCAACGTCAGGCAAGTCGCTTCTCGTAGACGCGGTAGGTCTTGTAGCCGGTTGCACCCAGCGCCTCGATCATGCGGCGCATCGGCCGGTTGTCCTCGAGGATCCACGACAGCTCGGCCTTCTGCATGCCCCTGGGCACGGCATGGCGCTGCAGGCTGTGGATCACCGCCAGCGGCACCATGCCGCCGAGCAGGCCGCCGGCGAAGCTTCGTCGAACGCCCATCAGCGGCACGCGGCCCGTACGGGTGCCGCGCCTGATACGCAGCAGCAACTTGAGCCAGTTGAACGGCAGCAGGCGACCGTCGAAATCGCGGATGGCCTCATTGAGATTCGGCAGCAGGATGCCGAAGGCGACCGCCTGTCCTTCATATTCGGCGATCGCGGTCCAGCGCGGATCCAGGAGCGGCTTCAGGCCCTTCGCCATGTGCGTCAGCTCCGCTTCGGTGAAGGGGATGAATCCCCAGTTCTGGCTCCACGCATCGTTGAAGATATCCATCACCAGGCGGAATTCCTCCTCGATGCGCGACATGTCGATGTGCCGGATGCGTATGCCGCGGCTCTCCGCGCGCCGCACCAGCCGCATCACATCCTCGGGGAATCCCTTCACCACGTCGTAGTGGTAGGCGATCACGTCGCGGGCCTTGGCGTAGCCCTGCGCCTCGACACGGGCCGCCGCGTACGGTGGATCATGCGGCATGAAGATCATCGGGGGCGCGTCGAATCCGTCGATGAGCAGCCCCGTTTCCTCGTTGATGGAAAGGTTGAAGGGTCCGCGCGCCACCGTACGACCGCGCCCGCGCAGCCAGCCTTCAGCCGCCGCGAAGAGCGCGCGGAATACCCCGGGGTCATCTTCCGCGGCCAGCATGCCGAAGAACCCCAGCTGCGGATCGGTGACCAGGCTGTCGACCTGGGCGCTGATGCGGCCCACGTCGCGGCCGTCCCGCGTGGCGATGAAAAACTGCGCCTCGGCATGCTCGAAGTAGGGATTCTTGCCGGGCCTGAGCGCATCCAGCCTTTCCAGCTCGAGGGGCGGGACGAAATTGGGGTCGCCCGCATACAGCTTCGCCGGAATGCGGATGAAGCGCTTGAGTTCCTGGCTGGTGCCGACCGGCACGATCTGGATGTTGTCGGACAAGGAGCACTCCGGGGCAAGTGGTTTCGCGATCATACCGGGCTGCCGGTCGGGGCGCCCTGATGGACCACCCGCGTCAGGCCCTCTCGCTGCTGCGCAGCTGCCACAGCCCCAGCAGCGCGAAGGCTGCCGGCGCGGAGAATGCCGCGGCCACCGGGCTGATGCGGCCACTGGTGCCGAAGGCAGAGAAAATGCCGTCGACCAGCAAGAAGCCCAGGCCCAGCACCAGCGCAACCAGCATGCGACCGCCGCCGCCGCCGCGTTCAGACACCAGTGCGGCGGGCACGGCCAGCAGCATCATGATGAACACCGTGAACGGCGCGGCGAAGTTCTGCATGAGCACGGTTTCATAGTAGCTGCGGGGCCGCGTGCTCACCCGCTCGCCGCCGATGACCGCGGCCAGCTCCACGTTGGACATGCGCGGATCGGACTGGTCGAGGTTCACGACGTCGAGCGGCCTGAGGTTTGATTCCCAGCGGCGGGATGCCCCGGCGGCGGCATTGCCGCCGGCAGGAGAGAGGTCCTGTGGCTCTTCCAGCAGCCAGGCGCCATCGCGCCACTGCGCCTCGCGCGCCCGCGTGCGCAGTGACAGCAGGCCATCGGCCCCGCGCTGGAAGATGCGCACGTCCAGCAGCCGCGTGCCGTCCGCACTGTGGCGCTCGAAGAGCAGGATGCCATTGCTGGTGCGCACCCATTCCGGGTCGGCCCGTCGCTCTTCCAGCGGCACGGCGTCATCCCACCACGTATGCAGCATGTTCTCGGCAGCCGGCACCAGCTTCTGCACCAGCGCCACGTGCAGCAGCGCGAACACCAGCGGCACCGGCAGCAGGTAAAGGGTCACGCGCCCCAGCCCGACGCCGGCAGCGCGCAGCGCCGTGATCTCGCGCGTGCGTGCCATGGCGAAGAACGCGGCCATGGTGCCCAGCAGCCCCGCCAGCGGCAGGGCGATCTGCAACTGCGCGGGCGTGCGCAGCGCCGCGTACTTGAGCACACCCGGCACGCCCAGGCCGCGCTCCAGCACGTCGCCGGTGACCTCGGGCAGCTCGAACAGCTGGATCATCGCGGTGAGGGCGAGCAGCAATCCCAGGACCTGCCCGCCGACCCGGCGCCGCAGGTAATTGCCCAGCACGTGCTTCATGCGGCCGCCTTGCGCCGCTTCTGGACGCCTTCGAACGCACCTTCGATGGCGGCGACGGCACGCATCACCGGATTGTCGCCCGGCCACTGCAGGCTGCTGCGGAACAGCCACACGCCCAGCACCGCAAACAACAATGCGGGCGCCCACACCGAAATCTCAGCCGGGGCGCGGCCGGCTTCGGCCATGTTCTCGCCAACCTGCAGGGCCTGGTCCAGCGTCAGCAGCGCCAGCACGGCGAACACCGTGCCCGGGGCACGCCGGCCACGTTTGGCAGCCATCCCCAGGGGCAGCGCCAGCAGCGGCAGCAGCAGGGGCAATGCGATGCGCGCCAGCCGGCCGTGGAATTCGCCGGCGCGTTCCGCCGCCGTGATGCCCGACGCATCGTAGGCCGGCGACTGGATGCGCAACTCCGGCAGCGTCAGCTCGCGCTCATCCTTGCCGCGCGCACGATACGGCGGCGGCACCACCGTGAAATCCTCATTGAGGCGCCCCGAGGACATGTGCACGGTCTTGACTGCACCGTCGGGCCCGGCCAGCAGGATCACGCCATTTGATAGCTCCAGCTGCAGGCTGGTGCCATCAGGCGAAAGCACCAGCCTGCCGGACTCCGCTGTGACCACCTCTTCGCCCATAACGTCGTGGCGCTCGACGAATACCTGGCCCAGCGTGCGTCCGTCGGCGCCCACGCTGCCGGCGGCAAGCGTGTAGCCGCCGCGTACCTGCACAAAACGGTCGGCTTCCAGGCGCGCATCCCAGGCGGTATTGCGCGCCTCGTGCACGATGACGTTGTATCCGTAGCGGGCCAGCGGCTGCAGGTAGCCGAACAGCGCGAAGTTGAAGGCGACCAGCGCCAGTGCCACGCCGAAATAGGGCACCGCCATGCGCGCGACGGAGCGGCCGGTGGCGAGCATGGCGTCGAGCTCGTTGTCGTCGCCGATGCGCGCAATGGACATGAAGATGGCGGCGAAGAAGGCAGCCGGCAAGGCCAGGCCCAGGTAGTGCGGCAGCAGCGCCGCAATCATCTTCAGCACCAGCAGCGAGCTGGCCCCGGTTGTCGCCGCCAGTTCGAACAGGCGCAGCAACCGCCACAGCATCATGGCTACCAGCAGCACGCACAATGCCAGGACCAGGGGACCGAGCAGCGCACGCAGCGTGTACCAGTCGAGCCGGTCCGGCAGCCGGTGGGCCAGTCGCGGGGCGATGCTCACGCGGACGAGCCGGATGAAGGCCAGGCCGTGGCCAGCCGCGCCCGCAATGCTTCGGCCAGGTCCGCGGCCGGCACGACAGCCGGCTCCAGCGCCGGCGGGCCCGGCCAGCCCGCATCCGGGAACGCCGTGCCGCCGAACTCCCGTGGCGACTGGTAGCGGGGGATCACGTGGAAGTGCACGTCCGGGTCCACCATCATCAGCATCAGGTAGTTGATGCGCTCATAGGCCACCACTTCACGCAGCGCCGTCTCGACACCGCGCACCACCTGCTGCAGTTCGGCGAAGGCCTCCGCGCTGATGCCGGAGAACGCCTTCGCCTCGTCGCGACACACCAGCACCAGCGAACCCAGCGTCGGCTGGCGCGGGCGCAGCAGCACGGTCCAGTGGCGCGTCTGCGCGATGCGCGAGGCCGGATCGCCGAATTTCAGTTCGGTGGCGTTGGGCATGGCGGCATTATCCCGCATCCGGGAGCCGCAGGTCGTAGCCGGCCGCCGTCACGAATGCGGCCTTGCCGGGCCACCACTGCCGCACTTCCACGCGCGCCCAGCGGGCCTCGCCGGGCGCGGGCAGGGTCACCATGTGCCAGCGCGCGGCCTCGTCGTGGCGGTTCGGCAGGGCCGAGGAGGACGGCACGCACAGCACGGGTATGGGGCCCTGCGGGCCCGGCACGGATTCCAGCCGCGACCAGCGCGCATGCCCGTGCAGCACCAGTTCCGCGCCGGCACGGCGCAACACCTCTCGCAGGGCGGCGCGGTCGGACAGCGCCTTGCGGGCCGGGACGGCACCATCGGCCAGCGGATGATGCAGCAGCACCACGCGGATGCGACCCGCGCGTTGCTCTTCTCCCAGCAGTGCCTCCAGGCGCTGGAGCTGCGCCTGCCCGAGGCGCCCCGTGGCCAGCAGCGGCCGCGTCGGCAACGCCGAGGTCAGCCCGATGAAGGCCACGCCTTCGCGCCTTGCGATCCAGGGCGGCGCACCGCCGCCTTCCATGAATGGCCGCCACAATCCGGTGCCCTCATCCTCGGGCACGGGCACCAGCGCATCGTGGTTGCCCGGCACCACGTTCACGTGCATGGAAGCGGCCAGTTCTCCCAGCCAGCCAGCCGCGCGCGCGAATTCCGCCGGCAGCGAGAAATTGGTGATGTCGCCCGTCACCAGCAGCTGCCCGGGACTGAACCCGGCGAGGTCCGCACGCAGCGCTTCGAGGATTTCCGGGCGCTGCACGGCACGGCGCCGCCGCCACGACCAGGCCGACAGCTGCCGCTTGGACCAGCGCTGCGCGAAGGTGAGCTGCGGCTCGAACGGCAGGTGCAGGTCCGAGACGTGCGCAAAGCGCAGGGCGTTCGTCGATAATGCCGGCGCTGCAGGTGCAGTCATAAGGAATCGATGATGCCACAACCCGCCTCCGCCCCACCCGCTGTCGCCGGCCGCATCGTCGGCCAGTCGCCGTTGCGGATCTGGAGCCTGAGTCCGGAAGAACGCCTGGCGCGCCAGCTGCGCCGCGCAGGCGCCACGGCGGCCGAGGCGGATGCCGCGCGCGTGATGCTGCTGCGCGCGGACTGGGTGTTCGACGAGCCGCTGGTGAAGGGGCTGGCCCGCCAGCAGCAAAGCTGCGCCATGGTGAACGACGCCGGCGACTGCGTTGCGCTGGTGATGCCGCCGGAGCGCGCCGACGAGGGCGCGGCCCTGCTCGCCCTCGGGCAGGCGCCGGCAGACCTGCCGCGCCGTTCCGGCGGCGAGATCGCCGGGTCCTACAACGACCAGCTGCGCAAGCGCGAACCCCCGTTCCTGCTGCCGCTGGAGGCCGCGCGGCTGCCGGCCATCGAGGCGCGGGTGTTTGCCGGCTCCTACAAGGGCGTGACGGATTTCGTGACGCTTTACCTGTGGCCGCGCCCGGCGCGCGCCTTCACGCGGGTATGCGCCAACCTGGGCATCGCGCCCAACACCGTGACCACCGCCAGCCTGGTGCTGGTGCTGCTGGCCATGTGGGCGTTCTGGCACGGGCAGTTCGCCTGGGGCCTGGTGGCCGCCTGGGCCATGACCTTCCTCGACACGGTGGATGGCAAGCTGGCGCGCGTGACGCTGAATTCCTCGAAGTTCGGCGACCTCTACGACCATCTCATCGACCTGCTGCATCCACCCTTCTGGTGGTGGGCCTGGGTGGTAGGGCTGGGCGCGGTGGGCATGCCGCTGCCCGAAGGCTCGCTGGCGCTCACCGTGATCGTGGCCGGCTACATCCTGCAGCGACTGGAGGAAGGCATCTTCATCGCGCGCCACAAGATGGACATGCACGTGTGGCAGCGCTTCGACAGCAAGCTGCGCCTCATCACCGCGCGCCGCAATCCCAACCTCGCCATCCTCACCGTCGCCGTGCTCTTCGGCCGGCCGGAGATCGGCATCGAGGTGGTGGCGGCGTGGGTGGCCATCTGCCTGGTGATTCATGCCGTGCGCATCGTGCAGGCGGAACTCGCGCGGCGCCGCGGGCCGCTGAAGTCCTGGCTGTCGTGAGCAGCGGGGGCCTGCGCGAACTGCTGCAGGCGGAACTCGGCCGGCCCGCGCCGGCCGGCGCGCAGGCGCTGGCGGAAGAGCTGGCGCGCCGCGGGGGAGATGGCACGGCCGCGGTGCTCTATTACGGCTCGGCGCTGCGGGCCGGCACCCTGGAGGGCATCCTCGACTTCTACGTGCTGCTGGATGACGTGCGCTGCTGGCCCGCCTCCCTGCCCGCCCGCCTCGCCAACCGCTGGCTGCCGCCCAACGTGGGTTACCTCGAGGTCGATCATGGCGGTGAGCGCCTGCGCGCCAAGTTCGCGGTGATGAGCTGTTCCCAGTTCGCCCGCAGGCTGCAGGATGACGCGCGCGACACGACGATCTGGGCGCGCTTCTGCCAGCCGGCGCTGTGCCTGTGGGCGCGCTCGGCTGCCGACCGCTCCACCGCGGTGGACATGGTGGCCGCCGCCGTGGTGCGCGCGGCAGTGTGGGCAGCGCGCCTGGGGCCGGAATGCGCGGCGGCCACGGAGTTCTGGCGCGCCCTGTTCGCCAGCACCTATGCCGCCGAACTGCGCGTGGAGCAGTCAGCACGCCCGCAGGATATCGTCGGCAAGGATCCGGAACGTTATGCGGCCGCGCTGCCGCTGGCCTGGCGCAGCGCGGGACTGGAATTCACGGCGGACCAGCAGGGACGGCTGCGCCCGGCGCTTGACGCGGCGGCACGCCAGGCGGCCCTGAAGCGCTGGCTGAAGCTCGCCCGGCACGGGCGGCGACTCAACGTGATGCGATTGCTGAAGGCCTCGTTCACCTTCGAGGGCGCGATGGACTACGTCGCCTGGAAGATCGAACGCCACCGCGGCATCAGGATCGAAGTGAAGCCCTGGCAGCGGCGCTTCCCGCTGCTGGCGGCGCCGCTTCTCTACTGGAAACTGCGGCGCCTGGGAGTGTTGTCCCGGAAACCGGGACGTTGATGTCCTGCTGCGCGCGCGCGGCCCGGACTGTCAGTCACCGCGGCACGACTCCAGCCCGGCAATCCGGTCCCACATCGATTCGGACTGCATGGCCACTTCGCGGTTTCCCTGGTGCAGGCGCTGGATGACCTCCTCCCGCACCGCCGGGGAAGTGATCCACGCCGCGCGTTCCATGACCGCGGCAACCGTTGCTTCCCGGACCATCAGGTCCCGGCCGCCGGGATAGAAGTCGAGGAACCCCCCGTACTTGTGGGCCCAGCCCAGCACCAGGCAGGGCGTGCCGGAGGAGATTGCGCCGATCATGCCGTGGTAGCGCGAGGAGAGCACCAGCCATGACCGGGCGAATTCGGCCTTGCATGCAAGGGGATCCTTGTTGAACACCCACGGGATGCCAAGGCGCGAGAGGCGCTTGTGGAGCCGGCGATAGTCCTTGTCCTGGTGGAAGAGCACGCGACACGCATGTTCCCGGGTCGCAAGGCGTTCGGCGCATCCGGCGAGAAACCGCGCGTAGGCATCGAAATCCGCGATGAACCCCCGCTCCACCAGCTTCGAGTTCGGCACGAGCAGGATGCCCCGCCGCGCCTGCCCGTCGGCAGGCTTGCCTGGCGCCGGCATGCCGATGGTGAAGTCCGGGCACAGCTGCAGCCGCGAAGTGAAGGGCTGGCACATCCGCAGGGATTCTTCATCGCGGGCCCATGCCAGGTCGGCCAACTCCACCAGCCCGGCGAATCGGGCGCCCCTTGCGGCATCGAACGGCCCGTAGGATTTCGGCAGCAGCACCAGGTGTGCGCCCCGTGCCCGGACCTCGGTCCCCAGGGCAATGTCCAGCTCCAGGTGTCCGGCGGGCCAGAGGTTGCCGTGCCGGTAGCCGTTGGCATCCAGCACCAGTTCACCGCGCCTGATGCCGCGGATCGCCCTCTTGCGGTCGTTCTCCCTGCGCAGCCTGGATATCCAGCGGATCGGCTTCGGAAGGAGCAGCGAGGTGACCCGCAGGCGGTTGATGTCCGCCACTTCCCTGCCGTCGAGGATGATCCGGCGCGGCCCGAGGCGGGCGCACAACTTGTGCGCGGCGGCCATTGCCATCAGCAGGTCGCCGCCGTTGCCCGTGGTCACGTTGACGATGTGGATTGCGTTCACGGGCACTCCGGTTCGTGGCACGAGGGCTACAGCCAGCCTGCGCGCCGGTACCAGGCAACAGCGTTGCCAAACCCCTCGGCAAGGGAATACGCGGGCGTCCAGCCCGCCGGCTGCGCACGATCTTCCTCCGGCACCGACCAGTCCGGATGGCGCAATTCACGCAGCTTCTCGGAAGTGAGCATGTTGGCGGTGCCGAACAGGCGCGCCACGTCCCCGACCAGCGCCACGCCGCGCAGCAGCGGCGCCGGGGCGTGGAACAGCAACGGGCGCGCATTGCCCATGGCACGCGCCGCGCTCGCAAATACTTCCCGCCAGGTGTAGCCGCCAGGGCGCCCGTCGCTGGCACTGAGCACGCGGCCCGAGGGCGCCTCTTGCAGCTGTGCCACCAGCAGGCTGCACAGGTCATCCACGTGGATCATCGCGGCGCGTGCCTGGCGCCTGCCCAGCAGCGGTACCAGCCGGCTGCGCGCGATCTGGAAGAACACCAGCGTCTCGCGATCACCCGGGCCATACACCGCCGGGGGCCGCACCACCGTCACCCGCGCGCCCAGCCGCTGCAACACGGCCTCCTCGCCGGCCCGCTTGCTGGCCGCATAGCCCGACAGCCGCGGCTCGCGTGCCGCCAGCGTGGACAGGTGCAGGAAATGTGCATGGGGCGCATGCGCCGCCACAGCCTCTGCCAGCCGCGCCGCGCCGGCAGTGTTCACCGCGTCATACTCGCGGCGCCGCGCCGCCTTGATCAGGCCCGCCACGTGCGCCACCGCGTCCACGCCACTGACCAGCTGGCGCAGCGCCTGTGCATCCCCCAGGTCACCCGCCACGATCTGGGGATCCATGCCGCGCCACTGCTCGCGCACCGGATCACGACGCAGCAGCAGCCGCACGCGCCAGCCGCCCGCCGCCAGCAGCGGCGCGAGGCGCTGCCCGACGAATCCGGTGGCCCCGGTGAGTGCGATGACGGGACGACTCATGTGCGCACGGGCAGCGGATACCTGCGCCAGCGCCGGTGCTGCCAGCTCCATAATTCCGGATGCGCCAGGATCTGCGCCTCCACGTGCTGCATCACCCGGGCCGTGTCGTCCTCGATGCTTCCGCCCGGCGGCAGCGCCAGCGGCGGCTCGATGCCGAAATGCCAGACCGGATCCGCCGCGAGCGCCGTCACGGGCAGCATGGGCGCGCGCGTGCTGCGCGCAAGCTGCACCACGCCGCCAGGCATCGGCATTTCCTTGCCCAGGAAACGCATGGGTACGCCGGTCTCCTCGTCCTTCACGCCCTGGTCCACCATCGCGAACACGATGCGGTTCTTGCGCAAGGCATCCACCATGCGTGCATAGGCCCTGAAACCCTCGTTCGCCAGGATGCCGTCGATGCCATAGCGCGGCAGTCCGGTGGCAAAGAACTCCGCCGACATCATCCGCGCGTGCCGGTAGACCACCGTCACCGGCCAGCCCGCATCGGCCAGCTGCGCGGCCAGCAGCAGGCTGTTGCCCGAATGCGTGGCAAGCAGGATGGCGCCGCGTCCCTGGCGCGCGGCTTCCAGGTGATGCAGGCCGTCGATGCGGCAGCGCTCCCGCAGGCGCGCGGCATCCAGTTTCTCATCGACCATGCTGAGCACCTCGAGCACCGCGATGGTGTTCACCCGATAGGCCTCGCGCAGGATGCGCTCCACTTCCGGATCACGCGCATCCCGGCCCTTCAGCGCGGCAATGCCGGCGAGGCAGGCGAGGCGCCAGCGCGCGCCGAGCGCATAGTGGAGGCTGCCCACGCGGGCGCCCAGGGCGCGCACGCCGTCGAAGCCGGCCCGGCGCACCAGCCAGCGGGCCAACAGGAACAGGCTGCGGCGCTGCGCGCGGTCAAGCCACACACGCAGTTCACGAGCCCAGCGCGGCATGGCCCTGCGACTGGTCCAGCGGGACCAGCTCTCCGTCAGCGAGGCGCCAGACCTGGTCGGCGGCGCGCACCATCCTGCCGGTATGCGTCACGGCCAGCACCGACATGTGCGACTTCAGCCGCTCCACGGTCTCCAGGATGGCGTCCTGGGCGTCCGGATCGAGGCTGCTGGTGGCCTCATCCAGGATCAGCAGCTTCGGGTCGTGGATCAGCGCCCGCGCGATGGCCAGCCGCTGGCGCTGCCCGCCCGACAGGCGCGAGCCGCCATGGCCCACGCGCGTGGCCAGCCCCTCGGGCATGGCCTCGACGAACTGCAGCGCGTCCGCGTCGCGCAGGGCCTGGCGGATGCGCTCCTCGCTGATGTCTTCGCCCAGCGTGAGGTTGTACGCCACCGACTCGTCCACCATCACCGATTCCTGCGGCACATAGCCGATCTGCCGCCGCCAGCTGCGCAGGTCGAGTTGCGGCAGCGGCACGCCGTCGACCAGCACCTCGCCCACATCCGGCTTGCGCAGGCCCACGACCAGGTCGAGCAGCGTGGTCTTGCCCGAGCCGGAAGGGCCGACGATGAGCGTGAGCCCCCGCGCCGGGATCACCAGCGACACGTCCCGCAGGATCTGCCGCCGGCCATCGTGCGAGTAGCTCACCGCGGCCAGTTCGATCTGCCGGCTGAACACCGCCGCGCGTTCGCCGCCGGGTGGCTCGCGGGCCTCGCGGGCAGCACCGATGGCGGACATCACCGACCAGTAGGCGCTCTCCTGGATGACCAGCTGCTGGTAGGCCTTCTGTCCCTTGGCCAGGTAGTTCACCACCCGGACCAGCAGGAAGAGCATCACCACCAGCTCCTCCAGGTCGTTGTCGAGCGTGGTAATGCCCACGAAAAGGCCGATGATGGCCATGATGACCATGATCGGTTCCTGCAGCGCGGCAAGCGCGCCCTTGCTGATCACCTGCTTGCGCAGGGCACGCTGCAGCAGGCGGCTTTCATCGGTGAGCAGCGCGTCCACATGGTCTTCGCGCGCCATGGCCTTCAGCGGCTTGGCGGCGGCGAATTGCGCGCTGACCTGCGTGAGCAGGGATTTCTGCAGCCGCGTCTGGCGCTGCCCGGCGCGGCGCGACTTGTGGATCAGCGCCCGCAGCGCCAGCAGCAGCACGCCGCCCGCCACCGCCGCGCCGATGCCGGCCTCCGGTGCGATGGCAAAGGCCACCGCGAGGTAGATCAGGCTGGTGAGGAACATCGCCGCCATCTCTGCCCCCACCTGGAAGGTCTCGGAGGCGCGTTGCGCCTCGGTGGCGATGGCGTTGGACAGGCCACCCACCGACTGGTCCAGGTAATGTTTCCAGCGGGCCTGCATGGTCGCGCGGATCAGCGTGATGCGCAGGTCCGTGGCGATGTGGGCCACCGTGTAGCCCACCTGCCGGTTGGCCAGCAACGACATCGCCGCCCGCATCGCGATCAGCACCGCCGCAGCCACCAGCAGGCTCACCGGTGTCGGGGTGATTCCGATGTGCTCCAGCGCGCCCGTGGCGATCTTCTGCGGGCCGGACGGCTCGCCCGATTCATCCGCGATCACCGACAGCATCGAAAGGAACATCGATATGCCCAGGCCTTCGAACAGGCTGGCCACGAACAATGCCGCCAGTCCCGCCGCGCTCCTGCCGGGGTAGTTGCGCAGGAACGTGCCCAGCATGCGCAGCGCGCCCTGCCCCGCCGCCGGATGCTGCTGCGGATGGGAACTCAAGCGCGCACCACCGTCAGCACGATGCCGGGTTCGATGGCAAGCGGCAGCGCGGGATCAGCAGTGAAACCCTCCCCATCGAGGGAATACACGTCGATGCCCCGCACCTCCAAGGCGCTGCTGCGCCCGCTGAGCGCACCATTCTCCGGGGTCAGCGCGGCATGGAACCTGCCCCGCAGGATTCCGGGCAGGTGTCGCCAGAAGTGCGGCGCGGTCGCGGCGATGGCCGTCACTCTCACAGGTCCCTCCCCGGTTTCGGCGAAGGGATTGTAAAGCGCATCGCGCATGTGCAGGGTGGTGGCGAGCAGGATGCGCATCGGCGCGGCGGCCAGCCCCGGGCCATCGCCCGCCATGCGCACGTCCATGCGCGTATAGGGTGGCAGCGGGCTGCGGCCGATCCACACCTTCACCAGCAACTTCAGCAGTGCATAGAAGTCCGCAGCGAGGCTGCGGTGGATCCAGCCGCTGCCGCGGGCGCGATGCTCGCTGCATACGCGCACACCTTCATGGATCATGCCGCCGGCGAGCAGGAAGCCATGCCGCACCTCCCCACCCGGTTGTGACAGGCGCAGCGTGGCCATCTGCTGCCGCACCAGCGGCCGGCCGGCGCGATGGGCCGCCACCGCCGCGCGCAGCGCGCGCATGGGGGGATAACCGCCAGCCTCGCGCGGCACGATGTTGGCGCGTCCTCCTCCCAGCAGCAGCAGCGCCGGCGACCAGCCATCAGCCGCGCGCGCCAGGTATTCGGCAATCCAGTGGATGGTGCCATCCCCGGACAGCACCCAGACCTGGTCGCGGCGCTCGGCATGCAGTCGGTCGAATGCGGCGCCGAAGCGCTGCGGATCACTGGCAACGATGACTTCGATGCCGGCGGCACGCGCCAGGCGGGCGGCCCGACGGGCCAGTTGCCAGCGCGAGGCGCGGAAGCTGCGCGGATTGACCAGCAGGACCGGCTGCCCGGCGGCTTGTGCCCCCGTGTGCACGGCCGGCCGTTCAGACGCGCGCGGTGCGCGAGCGCCAGAGGTCGATGGCCGATTCGCCCTCGCCCGTGCCACGCGCGCTGCGCCACAACTCCGCCACCACAGAGAAGTAGCTGTGGTGGTTCACCAGCCGGTAGGGTGAATCGGCGGGCAGTTGTTCCATCAGCCGCCGGTGCGCCTTGCCCAGGTTGTGGTACGGCAGGAAGGGGAACAGGTGGTGCAATGCGTGGTAGCGCAGGCCCACCGGGAACATCAGCACCGTGAGCCAGGTCTGGCCGGTGATGTTGATCGAATCGGCAACCTGGTCGGGCAGCGACATGCGCTCGCCACGGTTGCCGTAGCGATGCGCGGCCAGGTTGCGCACCCAGTTCAGGCCCAGCGCCAGGCCCAGCAGCACGTAGGCCTTGGCGATCACGACCCAGCCGACCAGGCCACGCGCCACCAGCACGGCAATCGACAGCAGCCACAGGAAGCACAGCGCCTCGACGATGACCAGGTGGCGCTCGTCCTGCGCCGGGAAACGCCGGCGGTAATGCGGATTGCTCACGCCGGCCGACACCGGCCCGGTGAGCACCCACTCGCGCAGCCGGCGGCTGAGCCAGGACACCGGACCGAGCACGCCGAAGCGCAGCATCACCATCAGTGGCAGCACGGTTACCTGCAGCACGTATTTCACCGTCTCCGAACGCGGGGCGGCGGCCAGCGGCAGGTATTCGCCGTCATCCGGCGTGCCGTAGAAACGCACGCTGTGGTGGTCGACGTGGTTGCGGTAGATGATCCACGGCATCAGCAGCGGAATGCCCATCACCAGGTTCCACATGCGGGCGAACCACTTCAGCTCGCCATCGCGGAAATGCACGATCTCGTGGATGAAGGTGCCGGCACGGAAGAACAGGATGGCGGAACCCAGTAGTTGCAGAAGCGCCACAGGACCCCATCCGGGGGCGCGGAAAAACAGCACGGCCAGCGTCCAGGCACCCGCTGCGCTCAGCAGCAGGTCGGTCCAGTAGAGCAGGCCAGAGCGCTTGTGGAGGTCATCGACGATCTCGCGGGCCTGGCGCGTCCAGTTGGAGGCGGATTCGCTGGTTGCGGCCCTGGCTTCGGCTTCGGGCGCAGCTATTGGGGGGTAATCGTTTGGCACGGCAGGCAGATTACTTATCCGGCCCCCGTTTTCCAAGTCGGGATCACCCCGGTTTTCCGGGGGGTGCCCCCGGCGGGTCCCGCCGGCCGAGGCCTCCCAGGCAGGCGGTGAACTCCGCCCCGAACAGGAAGATCTGGGCGGTGTAGTAAAGCCACAACAACAGGGCCGCGAACGAGGCGGCTGCCCCGAAAGCCGTCGGCACGGTGGAGCGGGCCAGGTACAGGCCCACCAGCCACTTGCCCAGGGCAAACAACAGGGCCGTTGCCAGGCCCCCCAGCACCACCACCCGCCAGGGAAGTCGCCGGCCGGGCATGTAACGGAAGATCAGCGCGAACAGCAGGCTGATGAGTCCCAGCGACACCAGCAGGTCCAGCACGCCCACCAGCCCGAGCAGCGGTGCATATCGCCCGGCCAGCCAGGCGCGCACTCCCGACACCAGCGTGGAGATGGTCAACGTGACCAGCAGCAGGAAGCTCAGTGCCAGGATGAACCCCAGCGACAGCACCCGGCGGCGGATCCATCCCACAACGCCGCTGGAACTTTCCACCGTGGCGCCCCAGATCCGGTTGAGCGTCTGCTCCAGTTCGGCCAGCACCGTGGTCGCGGCCACCAGCAGCGTGCCGATGCTGATGGCCGCGGCCACGTAGCCGTCGTAGTCCTGCGAGGAACTCACCGCCTCCACCAGCACCTTGGCCGTGTCGCCACCGAACAGCATGGTGAGCTGCTGCTCGATGAACAGGAAGGCCGACTGCGCGCCGACGATCCACCCGCTGACAGTGAGCAGGATCACCAGCAGTGGCGCCAGCGAGAACGCGCAGTAGAAGGCCAGCGCCGCCGCGGTGGCCGAACCGTTGTCGGCCATCCAGCGGCGCAGGGCACAGGAGAGGATGTGCATGCCGCCAGTGTAGGAAGCGATGCCGCCCGCCTCAGCCGGTCGCTGCGGCTGAAGGGCCGTAGGACGCCACCGACCGGCGCCTGCTGCCTGCGCCGATCGCCATCGGCCGGCATGGCCGCTACAGGTGGTTGCAGCCCCTGGAATCGAGGAGAAACGCATGGCCAAGAGCAAGTCCGGCCGCAAGTACGGACCGAAGGCTGCGAAGAAGGTGAAGCGCGCGCTGCATGAACGCAAGGAGGGAACCCTGCGCAGCGGCCGCTCGGGAAAGAAGGTCACCAGCCGCAAGCAGGCCATCGCCATCGGCTTGTCAGAGGCACGCCGGGAAGGCGGCAAGGTTCCGCGCAAGAAATCATCCACGCGTGGCAAGTCGGCCCGGAAGACCACCCGGCGCAGGAAATCCGCCAGTCGCGGCTAGTGCCCGGTGGCCCGGAACCGCTCTTCCTGCAGGTCGATGTCGCGCACCAGCACGCGCGAGCTGGCATCGGAGATGACATGGGTGCGCGCCAGGCCGAACACTGCCTCGCGCTCCGCCCGCAGCGCCACCACGCGCAACTTCTGCTCGATTCCGTCGCTCTCGCGCTGTCGGGCCACATCGTCGGTGGCCGTGTAACCCTCGAGCCGCCGCCGGTAGAGTTCCATCAGGCGCGCCGCCACCTCGGCGTGGAGGTCCGCGTTTTCCTGTCCCTGGGCCATTTCATGTGCGGCTTCCTCGATGGCACGGATGGCCGCCTCGGCGGCGGCGCTGCGCGCACGCTCGATCTCCGCGTGATGCGTCGGCTCCGGTGGCACCGTCAGGCCGGTGAGCAGCCGCGGCAGCGCGATGCTCGCGGCGAGCAGCGACAGGATGACCACGCCCGCCGCCAGGAAGATGGTCAGGTCGCGGGCGGGAAACGCCGTGCCATCGGGAAGGGCCAGCGGCAGGGTCAGCACGCCCGCCAGGGTGATGGCCCCGCGCACGCCGCCCACGGAAATGGCGGCGATCAACCGCACTGTCGGTTTGCTGGTCGGCGCCTCCCCCCGCCTGCCGGCCAGCCAGGCCGTGAACCGGAACGACAACCACACCCAGCTGAACCGCAGCGCCGCCAGCCCCAGGTTGATCGCCAGCACGTAGACCGCCAGCCACCAGGGATTTTCATGGTTTGACTCGCGCACCACGTCCACGGCGCCGGCGAAGATGGCCGGCAGCTGCTCGCCCAGCAGCACGAACATGATGCCGTTGAGCGAGAACTGCACCGTGTCCCAGACGGCGGCGCGCTGCACGCGCGTGGTGGCCAGCGCGCGGCCCGACATTTCCGCATAGCTCATCGCGATGCCGGCGGCCACGGCCGCGAGGATGCCGGAACAGTGCAGGTGCTCCGCCAGTTCGTAGGCACCAAATGGAATCAGCAGGCTGACCAGCACCTTCGAGCCGGACTCCTCGCCGAAACGCCGGCTGATGAAATTCATCACGCCCATCGCACACCAGGCCAGCACTGACCCGACCAGCGCGCCGCCGACGGCAAGCTGCACGAAGGTCACGGCGGCACTGGACAGCGAGAACACGCCCGTCATTGCCGCGGCCACGGCAAAGCGGAAGCACACCAGGCCCGACGCGTCGTTGAGCAGCGACTCGCCCTCCATGATGTGCATCACGCGCTTGGGCATGGGCACCCGCGCGGTGATGGCGGAGACCGCCACGGGGTCCGTGGGCGAGACGATGGCCGCCAGGGCGAAGGCCACCGGCAGCGGCATGGCGGGAATCAGCCAGTGGATGAAGAACCCCATTCCCACCACGGTGCAGAACACCAGGCCGAACGCCAGTTCCGAGATCGTGCCCTTGTCGCGCAGCAGCCCTTCCTTCGGGATGCGCCAGCCGTCCAGGAACAGCAGCGGCGGCAGGAACAGCAGGAAGAAGATCTCCGGATCGAGCCGCACCTCGTAGCTGGAAGTGGTCGCGATGACCGCGCCGAGGGCGATCTGCACCAGTGGCGTGGGGATGGCGCGCGGAATGATCCGGACCAGGATGCTGCTGGCGATCACCGCCGCCAGCATGAACAGAACGACTCCCAATTCTCCCATGGGCAATTCTAAGCACGCACGCATGCGCAACCGGAAGCGCCGGCCAGCCGGGCACGCCGGAATCTGCTTCGGTCAGGGGGAAAGTTGGCGGAGAGGGTGGGATTCGAACCCACGGTAGGCTTGCACCTACGCCTGATTTCGAGTCAGGTACATTCGACCACTCTGCCACCTCTCCACGGGTGTCGACGGCGTCGAAGGGCGCGTATTCTAGGCCAAAATGGAACCGGAACGAATCGAGTTTCCCGCCGACTACCCCATCAAGGTGGTCGCCCGCATCCATTCCACCCTCCGCGAGGAGGTGGATGCCGTTTTTGTGCGGCATTTCGGCCCCCTGGTGCGCGAGGACGTGGGCGAGCGGCCCTCTGCCCAGGGCAATTTCCTGTCGCTGACCTACCTGCCCAGGGTGCAGAACGAGGCGCAGCTGCGCGCCCTGCACGAGGACCTGAAGGCCGTCATCGGCGTGATGATGGTGCTCTAGGCTGCAGCCGCCGCCAGCCGGGCCTGCAGCCGCTCCGCAAAACGCCGCCCGGCTTCCTCCACCGACCAGCCGATGCCCAGCCGCCGCAGGCTGGTCACGGGCAGGCCCGCCATGCCGCAGGGATTGATGCGCGCGAAGGCACCCAGGTCCGGGTCCACGTTGAGCGCCAGGCCGTGGTAGCTCGCGCCCCGCCGCACGCGAAGTCCGAGCGCCGCGAGCTTGCTGCCGTCCACGTACACCCCGGGCGCGTCACGACGGCCCTCGGCGCTGATGCCCTCCCCGGCCACCATGTCGATCACGCACTGCTCCAGCAACATCACCAGCCCGCGCACCGTGAGGCCATTGCGCCTGAGGTCCAGCAGCGGATACGCCACCAACTGTCCCGGCCCATGCCAGGTGACCTGGCCGCCGCGGTCGGTGCGCACCACCGGTGTATCGCCGGCGGCAAGCACGTGCGAGGGATCAGCCGCCATTCCCAGTGTGTACACCGGTGGATGTTCCAGCAGCCACAACTCGTCCGGCGTGTCGGCGCCGCGCCCGTCGGTGAAGCGGCGCATCTGCTGCCAGGTGGATTCGTAGTCGGCCAGGCCCAGCCAGCGGACGATCATTTCCCTGCTTGCAGGCCCACGTTGTTGCCGGCCAGCGCCTGCTCGGCGCGGTAGCTGGAGCGCACCATCGGCCCGGACACGCACTCGCGGAAACCCCGCGCCAGTCCCGCCTCGCGGTACCGCGCAAACTGTTCCGGCGTCACGAATCGCGCCACCGGCAGGTGGTTCGCGGTGGGCCTGAGGTACTGGCCCAGGGTGAGGATGTCCACCTGCGCGGCGCGCAGGTCATCCATCGCCTCGAGGATTTCCCCGTCGGTCTCGCCCAACCCCAGCATCAGGCTGCTCTTGGTGAGCACGTCCGGGCGATGCCGCCTGGCATGCGCGAGCACGGCCAGCGTCTGCTCGTAGCCGGCGCGCGGATCGCGCACCGGGTGAGTGAGCCGCCGCACCGTCTCCAGGTTCTGCGCGAACACCTGCAGGCCCGAGTCCACCACCGTCTCCACGTCGCGCAGCACGCCCTGGAAGTCCGGCGTGAGGGCCTCGACGGCGGTCCGCGGCGAACGCTCGCGGATGGCGCGCACGCAGGCGGCGAAATGCGCCGCGCCGCCATCCGGCAGGTCATCGCGATTCACGCTGGTGAGCACGATGTAGGAAAGCTCCATCAGCGCCACGCTCTCGGCCACGTTGCGCGGCTCGTCGGCATCGAGCCAGCCGCGCGGGTTGCCCGTGTCCACGGAGCAGAACCGGCAGGCACGCGTGCAAACGGCGCCCATCAGCATGAAGGTGGCGGTGCCGGCGTTCCAGCACTCGCCGATGTTCGGGCACTTGGCCTCCTCGCACACCGTGGCGAGGCGATGCTCGTGCACGTTGCGGCGGGTGCGCGCATAACGCTCGCCCGTGGCAGGCAGGGCCTTCAGCCAGCGCGGCTTGCCGGTGGGCAGCGGGCCGGAAGGTTCGCCACGGGCCTTCTGTCCGTCGCGGATGGCGGTGAAGCCCTGGGGCGTGGTGTATTTCTGCCCGCTGCGGGCGTCGGTACCGAAGGGCGCGGCCGGCTCGGCCACTACCTGGATGCCCTTGAGGGTGCTCATGACCGGTTCATCCTCGCATGGCGCGCAGTTCAGCGTCGAGCGAGGCCAGCCGCTCCGGCGTGCCCACGTCCAGCCAGCGGCCGTCATGGCGCTGGCCGCCCAGCCGGCCGGTCTCCCTGGCACGCTCCAGCCACGGCAGCAGCGGATAGCGGCCGGCGACGGCCCCGTCGAACAGCGCCGGATGCAGCACGGCCACCCCGGAATACGTCAGGCGCTGCGCAGTCTCACTGCCCCCGGCAACTATGCGCCCTGCCTCCAGCCAGAAATCCCCGCGCGGATGGTGTTCCGGGTTCGCCACCAGCACCAGCTGCGCCAGGTCACCCGGCGCCAGGCGGATCGAGGGGAAGTCCACGTCGGTGTACACATCACCGTTCACCAGCAGGAAGGGCCCGGAGCCCAGCAGTGGCAGGGCGTTGAAAATGCCGCCACCGGTCTCCAGCGCCGGCCAGGGCTCGCGGCTCCAGCTGATCTGCACGCCATGCTGCGATCCGTCCCCCAGCGCGGCGGCAATCTGCTCGCCCAGCCACGACAGATTGATGACCACCTCCGTGAAGCCGGCCGCAGCCAGGCGTTCCAGGTGCCAGGCAATCAGCGGCTTGCCCGCCACCGGCAGCAGGGGTTTCGGACAGGTGTCGGTGAGGGGGCGCATGCGCTCGCCCCGCCCCGCCGCCAGCAGCATGGCCTTCATGCGGTCACACCCGAAGCGGGTCCCGGCGCGGCCAGCGCGCGCGCATTGGCGTCGGCAAGCCCCGGCGCGAGGCGCGCCTCCACGAAGGCGGAGAATTCCGCCAGCTCCGGGATGGAAGCGGCAGCCGTACGTACGTAGGACAGGGTGAGCGGCAGGTCACCCAGGTATCCGGCCTTGCCATCGCGCCAGAACAGGCGCGCGAAGATGCCCAGCACCTTCAGGTGCCGCTGCAGGCCGATGCCATCGAACCACCGCAGGAACTGCGCGAAGGATTCCCCGGCCAGCGCGCGCCCTGCGTCGCCGCCGTTGAGCAGTCGCTCGCGGTAGCCCCCAAGCCAGGCTTCCACGCGCGTGCGGGGCCACTCCACGTAGCAGTCCTTGAGGATGGAGGCGAGGTCGTAGCCCACCGGCCCGCGCAGCGCGTCCTGGGTCGATGACGCCGGGCGAGCGGCTGGGCAGCACCATCAGGTTGCGCGAGTGGTAGTCCCGGTGCACGAACACCGGTGGCTGCGCCAGCGCGGCGTCGGCCAGCCAGCCGAAGGTGCGCTCGAGCAGTTCCTGCTCGGCAGCGGAGAGGGTGAGCCCCAGGTGCCGCGCGCAATACCACTCTGGCAGCAAGCGCATCTCGCGCAGCAGGACGGCCCGGTCATAGGGAGGCAGTTGCCGCGAGGCCGCATCGCCGCCGAGCTGCAGCACCGCCAGCGCATCCAGCGCCTCGCCATAGAGCCGGTCGGGATCCGTACCCCGCCCCAGCGCGGTGAGCATGTGGGTGTTGCCCAGGTCCTCCAGCAGCGCGAAGCCGGCACTGGTGTCCGCGGCCCGCACATGGGGGACGTGCACGCCGCAACCCTCCAGCAGGCGCGTCACGGCAAGATAGGTTGGCAGGTCTTCCTTGTCCGGTGGCGCATCCATCGCGATCCAGCTGCTGCCGTCCTCGTGGCGCACCCGGAAATAACGGCGGAAACTGGCATCGGCGGACGCGGTGCGGATGCTGTCGGTGTCGAAGCCGCCCTGGGCCGCAAGCCAGCGGGACAGCAGCTCAAGTCTGGGATCGGCGGGCATTCAAACGACATTATAATCACGGCACTCATGCCGAGCCCCCGCCACCTGCTCCCTGTCGCCGCAGCCCTCTGCCTGACGCTGTTGGCGCCGGTGGCCGGGGCAGCCGAGGGCAATGCCACCTGCAGTGCCGCCTCTGCCGCCGAAGTGCTGTGCCCGGGCGAGGCCGCGCCCATCCGGGCCGCGCAACCGCTCGAGGCGCGGATGGAGTCCGGCAAGGTGGACGTGACATTCGGCAACGCCTCCTTCGAGGAAGAGAACGTCTTCCGGTTCTGGAACGGCGTGGAGGTGCAGCAGGGCGGACGCACGATCTTCGCGGATGAGGTGACCATCAACGACGGCGCGCGCAGCATCGAGGTGCGCGGTTCCGTTGCCTACCGCGACGCAGGGCTGGTGGTCGAGGGCGAGTCCGGCCGATTCCAGGATGGCGGCGCGGAATTCGAGGGCGTGCAGTTCCAGCTGCCGGAGCGTCCCGCGCGCGGCGCGGCGCGCGCCATGTCGGTGGACCGCAATGGCGTGCTGGAGCTTCAGGGCGTGCGATACACCACCTGCCCGCCCGGCCACGACGACTGGACCATCGGCGCCGACTCGGTATCGATCAACACCGCGAAGAGCAGCGCCGTGGCGCGCGACGCGCGCCTGGAGTTCTTCGGCGTGCCGCTGCTGCGCCTGCCGGTGATTTCCTTTCCGGTGGGCAATGCGCGCAAGAGCGGCGTGCTGTTCCCCAACATCGGCAGCTCCACCAGCGGCGGCGTGGAGCTGGCCGTGCCGTACTACTTCAACATCGCCCCGCAGCAGGACTTCACTGCCACGCCCACCTGGTATTCCAACCGCGGCATCGACCTCGGCGGCGAATACCGCTATCTCGCGCGCTTCGGCCGCGGCACGGTGCAGGGCAACCTGCTGCCCGATGACAACCGTGACGGAGGCACGCGCAGCCGGCTGAAGGTCAACAGCCTCAGCGAACTGCCCGGCGGCTGGCGCCTGACGATCGACGCCGAGAACGTCAGCGACACGCGCTACCTGGAGGACTTTGCCCGCGGCACCAGCGACTCGAGCACGCCCTTTCTGCCCCGCAGCGCAGTGCTTGCGTGGCGCGATGACCGCCGCGAGCTGGGTGTCCTGTGGCGCAATTTCCAGACCCTGTATGCCGACCTGCCGCAGGCCGACCGCCCCCACACCGAACTGCCGCGGCTCTTCGCCAGCGGCGACTGGGAGCTTCAGGGAGCGCTGCCGCTGAACTATGGCGCGCAGGTCGAAGCCGTGAACTTCCGCCACGACGAGGACGTGCAGGGCTGGCGCCTGCACGCCGCCCCCCAGCTTGCGCTCGACTATGCCGGCACCGGCTGGTTCGTGCGCCCGGCCGCCACGCTGCAGGCCACGCACTACCGCCTGCAGGATGCCCCTGCCGGCGTCGACACCTCGCCCTCGCGCACCCTGCCGGTGCTGAGCCTGGACACGGGGCTGGTCTTCGAAGGCAGCAGCGGCCGGCGCAACCAGCGTCGCGTCACGCTCGAGCCGCGCATGATGTACCTGTATGCGCCGTTCCGTGACCAGGACGACCTGCCGGTCTTCGACTCGGCCGAGCCCGACCTCAACTGGGTGGAGCTGTTCCGCGACAACCGCTACGTGGGCATCGACCGCATCAGCGACGCCAACCAGGTCAGCGCCGGCGTCACGGCCCGGCTGTACAGCAGCCAGACCGGACAGCGTTACGTGTCCGCGACCCTGGGCCAGGTCTACTACATCGAGAAACCGCGCGTGCTGCTGCCGGATGAACCGGAGGATCCGGGTCGTACCTCCGACCTGATCGCCGAGATCGAGCTGTCCTCCTTCCGCAACTGGAACGTCAACACCGGCTGGCAGTGGGACCCGCAGGGCAAGCAGACCGAACGCGCCGAGGTGCGCCTGCAATACCGCCCGGAGGCGCGCAGCGTGCTGAACTTCGGCTACCGCTTCCAGCGCGGGCGCATGAAGCAGGTGGAGTTCTCGGCCGCCTGGCCGCTCAACGACAGCTGGCGCCTTTACGGCCGCTCGCTGTATTCGCTGCGCGACGAGCAGGTGATCGAGAATTTCGCCGGCTTCGAGTACGGCAGCTGCTGCTGGGCCGTGCGCGCCGTGGCGCGCGACTACGTCAGCCGCCGCTCCGGCGACCGCGACCGCAGCATCTACCTGCAGCTGGAGCTCAAGGGCCTCTCCAACGTGGGCCTGGCGGCCGATGCTTTCCTGGAAAGGGCCATTCGCGGATACTCCACCCGCCGGCGCCGCTAGGCGCATTACGCCCCCTTAATTTATGGAGCAAGGATTCCTCATGCCGCGTTCGTTCCTGGCTTCCCTGGTGCTGCTGCTTGCCAGCCCGCTGCTGCCTGCCGCGGACACGGAGGGAGCGCCCGAGGCACCCGGCATCCTGCTCGATCGCGTGGTGGCCATCGTGAACGACGGCATCGTCTCGCAGAGTGAACTCGACGAGGCGATGAACACCGCCGTGCGCCCGCGGCGCGCCGCCCCGGCCGGCGCGGCGATTCCGCCACAGGCCCCCAAACCGCGCCACGTGCTTGTCCCCCACAACAACAACCCCAACCACTACCAGCGCGCCGAGCGCATCGGCATCGTCATCGACGACGAGGCCGTGAACCTGGAGTTGCGGTCGCTGGCAGAGGCCAACCAGCTGACGCTGGAGCAGCTCCCGGCGGTGCTGGAGCGCGACGGCTACAACTACGCCGCATTCCGCGAGGAGCGCCGGCAGGACCTCGCCCGGCAGCAGCTGCGCCGCAGGGAAGTGCTGCAGCGGGTGAACATCACGCCGCGCGAGGTGGAGCAGTTCATGGAGCGGCTGAAGAAGCTGCCCGACGAACAGGCCGAATACAACATCTCCCACATCCTCATCGCCCTGCCCCCCGAGGCCACGCAGGAGCAGGTCAACGAACTCGCCGCCCGCGCCGAGGAGGTGTCGCGCCGCGCCGCCACCGAGGACTTCGCGCAGCTGGCGGTCACCTTCTCCAACGCCCAGACGGCGCTGGATGGCGGACAGATGGGCTGGCGCAGCGGCGCAGAGCTGCCGACGCTGCTGGCGGAAACCATCGCCGCGCTGAAGGTCGGCGAGGTGTCCAGGCCCATCGTGGCCAGCAACGGCGACTTCCACATCGTGAAGCTCAATGCCCTGCGCACCGCCGCCGGCGATCCGGTGCAGGAGCAGACCCACGCGCGCCACATCCTGCTCACCACCAACGCGCTGCAGGACGATGCCACCGTGCGCCAGCGCCTCTCGGACATCCGCCGGCGCGTGCTGGCCGGGGAGGACTTCGGCGTGTTCGCGGCCAGCCTGTCCACTGACGAGACCTCCGCCGTTGATGGCGGGGACCTGGGCTGGCGTGGCCCGGGCGAGATGGTTCCCATCTTCGAGGCAGAGATGGCCAAGCTGAAGGACGGCGAGATCAGCGAGCCGTTCAAGACGGAATTCGGCTGGCACATCGTGCAGGTGCTGGGCCGCCGCACCGCGGACATCACCGAGGACATGCTGCGCACCCGCGCCATCCTGCAGCTGCGCCAGAACAAGGCGGACGACCAGCTGGAAAGCTGGCTGCGCGAGCTGCGGGAAGAGTCCTTCATCGAAATCATCGAGTGATCCGTGGGCGATCGGCGGCCGCGACTGGCGCTGACCTGCGGAGAACCGGCCGGCATCGGCCCCGACCTGTGCCTGATGGTGGCCGCCGAAGCGGCGCGGCAGCCGGCTCCCTGGGACATCACCTGCCTCGCCGATGAGGCCCTGCTGGCCGCCCGTGCGCACCAGCTGGGCATGGGCCTGCCATCCGGCCCCGGCTTCCGCATCGAGCACGTGCCGCTGACCGTGCCCTCCGAGCCTGGCCGGCTGGACTCCCGCAACGCCCGCTGGGTGCTGGGGCTGCTGGATCGCGCGCTGGCTGGCTGCCGCGACGGCCGCTTCGATGCCATGGTCACCGCACCGGTGCAGAAAAGCGTGATCAATGACGCCGGCATCCCCTTCACCGGCCACACCGAATATCTGGCGGAGGCCTGCGGCACTCCCCTGCCGGTGATGCTGCTGGCCGCAGGCGACCTCAGGGTGGCGCTGGCCACCACGCACCTGCCGCTGGCCGGGGTGGGTGCCGCCATCACCGGCCCGCTGCTCGATGCGGTCCTGGACATCCTGCAGCGGGATCTCTCGCATCGCTGGCGGCTGCCCCGTCCGCGCATCGGCGTCTGCGGCCTCAATCCGCACGCGGGCGAATCCGGCCACCTGGGGCGCGAGGAGATCGAGGTGATTGCGCCGGCCATCGCCCGCGCACGCGCGCGCGGCATCGATGCCAGCGGCCCGTGGCCGGCGGATACGGTGTTCACGCCACGCTCGCTGGCGCAGCTGGACGTGGTGCTGGCGATGTACCACGACCAGGGCCTGCCGGTACTCAAGTACGCCGGTTTCGGCAATGCCGTGAACGTGACCCTCGGCCTGCCGGTAGTGCGCACCTCCGTCGACCATGGCACGGCGCTCGACCTCGCCGGCACGGGCAAGGCCGACCACGGCAGCCTGCAGGCGGCGCTCTCGCTGGCCGCGCAACTGGCCGGCGGCCCCGCGCAGTGAGCCGTCCCCGCAAGCGTTTCGGCCAGCATTTCCTGCACGACCAGGGCGTGCTGCAGCGGATCGTGGCGGCGGTCAATCCCCGGCCTGGTGAACATGTGGTCGAAATCGGCCCCGGCCCCGGGGCGCTGACCACCCACCTGATCGAACGCCTCTCCCCCATCGACGCGGTGGAGATCGACCGCGACCTGGCTTCCGCCCTGCGTGCGCGCTGGCCGACGCAACTGCGCCTGCATGAAGGCGATGCGCTCAGGTTCGACTTCACGCGCCTGGCCGCGGAGCGCGGCGGCCCGCTGCGCGTGGTGGGCAACCTGCCCTACAACATCTCCACGCCACTGCTGTTCCACTTCCTGGAACACCGCCACTGCATCAGCGACCTGACGGTGATGCTGCAGAAAGAGGTGATCGACCGCATGGCCGCGGCTCCCGGCACCGACGACTATGGTCGACTGACCGTGATGCTGGCGCCGTGGTTCGACATCGAGAAGCTCTTCGACGTGGGACCCGGCGCATTCCGTCCCCCACCGCGGGTCTGGTCGGCCGTGGCACGCCTCGCGGTGCTGGGGCAACCGCGCTTTGCGGTGCCACCGGCCTATGCCACGGTGGTCGCCCGCGCCTTTTCCCAGCGGCGCAAGACGCTGCGCAACAGCCTGCGTGGCCTGGTGGATGCCTCCCGCCTGCCCGAGGCGGGCCTGGACCCGGCCGCCCGGCCGGAAACCCTGCATCCGGAGCATTTCGCGAGGCTGGCGGCGCTTGCCCCCGACCGCCCCGCGTGAGTACTTTTGGAGCATGAACCCCTACCGCAACATCCTGGCCGTGGTCGACCTCTCACCCGACGGGGCCGCCGTGGCCGCGCGCGCGCAGGCCCAGGCAACGGCATGTGGTGGCGCGGCACTGAAGCTGCTGCACGTGGTGGAATACGTGCCGGTGGAGCCGCTGAGCGATTCGCTGCTGCCCGCCGTGCAGATCGAGGGCCAGCTGGTGGAACGCGCCCGGGCACAACTGGCGCAGCTCGCCGCCGGCCTTTCGCCCACGCCCCGGTCGGAGGTGACGGTGGGCAACATCAAGAGCGAGATCGTGCGCGTGGCGCGCGCCGGCAACCACGACCTGATCGTGATCGGCAACCACGAGCGCCACGGGCTTTCCATCCTGGTGAACCTCACGGAAGACGCGGTGCTGCATGCCGCGCCCTGCGACGTGCTCGCCGTGCGGCTGAACCAGGAGGGGCGTGGATGACCCGAAGCATCCGCGTGAGCGTGGAGACCAGCTACGTCGCGGAGCAGTCGGACCCGGGTTCGCAGCGTTTCGTCTTCTCCTACACCATCACCATCCTCAACGAGGGCACCGCGGCGGCGAAACTGCTGCGACGGCACTGGCTGATCACCGACGCCAACGGCAAGGTGCTGGAGGTGCGCGGTGATGGCGTGGTCGGCGAGCAGCCGCACCTGCAGCCCGGCCAGGGCTTCCGCTATTCCAGCGGCGCCATCCTGGAGACGCCGGTGGGCACCATGGAAGGCAGCTACGCCATGCAGGAGGATGGCGGCGGCCTGTTCGACGCCCCCATCGCGCCCTTCCGCCTGGCCGTTCCCGGCGTGCTGAACTGACGGACCTGCCTTGCCCCGCTACGCCATCGGCGACATCCAGGGCTGCCTTGCCCCGCTGCAGGCCCTGCTTGCGCGGCTGCGTTTCTCGCCCGACCGCGACCAGCTGCTGCTGGCGGGCGACCTGGTCAATCGCGGACCGGACTCACTCGGGGTGCTGCGGCTGGTGCGCTCGCTGGGCGCGGCGGCGCGCACGGTGCTCGGCAACCACGACCTGCACCTGCTGGCGCTGCGCCACGTCGCCGGGCGCCGCCCCCGCCCAGGCGACACGCTGGATGAGATGCTCGCCGCGCCCGACCGCGATGCGCTGCTCGACTGGCTGCTGCAACAACCGCTGGCCATCGACGACGCGGACCATGGCGAGTTGCTGCTGCACGCCGGGGTGATCCCGCAGTGGAACCGCGGCGACGTGCTGGAGAACGCCCGCGCCGCGCAGGCCGCGCTCCAGGCCGACCCGCCGGCCTTCCTCGGCGCGATGTATGGCAACCAGCCCGCACACTGGCCGGACGCAGCCACGCCGATGGACCGTCACCGCTTCACGGTGAATGTGCTCACGCGCCTGCGCTACTGCCGGCCGGATGGCCGCATCGACCTGGCGCTGAAGGGTGCACCAGGCACGCAGCCGCCACCGTGGCGCCCCTGGTTCGAGCATGAACACCGCCTGCTGCGTGACCGGCGCGTCATCTGCGGCCACTGGTCCACGCTGGGCCTTGTGAACCGCCCCGACCTGCTGGCGCTGGACACCGGCTGCGTGTGGGGTGGAAGCCTCACCGCGGTGAACCTGGACGATCCCCAGGCGCCGCCGGTGCAGGAACCCTGCGTCGCCTGCCAGCTTCCCGGCGGCGACTGAACCAGGACCAGGGCGGTATCATTGCCGCCTTCCCCAACAGCAACCAGGAACCTATGAACATCTCGATGCACAATGCATCCGTGGGCGTCTTCACGCGCCTGCTCACCAACCTGCATGCCATCCTCGGCAAGGCCGAGCAATGGATGGCCGACCGCGGCATCGACCCGGCCGCCATCCTCACCGCCAGGCTCGCGCCCGACATGTTCCACTTCACCCGCCAGGTGCAGGTGGCCACCGACATGGCCAAGGGCACCGCCGCGCGCCTGGCCGGGCAGGAGCCGCCGCGCTTCGAGGACAACGAGGCCAGCTTCCCGGAACTGAAGGAGCGCGTGGAGCGCACCCTCGCCTTCCTGCGGGGGCTGCCGCCGGAAGCCTTCCAGGGTGCGGAGGGCCGCGCCATCTCGATCAAGGTCGGCCCGCCGGACAACAGGCGCGAGCTGAAATTCCAGGGCCTCGACTACCTGCTGGGCTTCGGCACGCCCAACGTGTACTTCCACTACACCATGGTCTATGCCCTGCTTCGCCACAATGGCATGGATGTGGGCAAGCCGGATTACATCGGCGCATAGGGCACGGGCGGTGACGCCGCGACCGTGTTGAGGCGCACGGCAAGCCTTGCCCAAAAGGAAAAGGGGCCTGATGGCCCCTTTTTCCATTCCCCCGAGACCGCTGCGCGCTGGCCCGGGGCAGTGGCGGCAATGCCTCAGAACAGCCCTTCGATCTGCCCCTGCGGGTTGAGCCTGATGGAGTTGGCCGAGGGCACCTTCGGCAGGCCCGGCATGGTCATGATCTCGCCGCAGATCACCACGATGAACTCCGCGCCGGCCGACAGCCGCACGTCACGCACGTTCAGCACGTGGCCGGTTGGCGCACCCTTGGCGTTCGGGTCGGTGGAGAAGCTGTACTGGGTCTTGGCGATGCAGACCGGGTACTTGCCGAAACCACCGTCCTCGAATTCCTTGAACAGGTCGGCCACCTTCTTGTCGAAGCTGATGTCGCTGGCGCGGTAGATCTCCCTGGCGATCGTGCGCACCTTCTCGACCAGCGGCAGCTCGTCCGGGTACAGCGGCTTGTAGGCCGCCTTGCCGCTTTCGGCCAGGCGCACCACCTCGTGCGCCAGGTCGATGGTGCCCTTGGAACCATTCGCCCAGTGCGTGCAGAGGATGGCCTTGGAGCCCACGCCCTCGCACAGCTTCTGGATCAGCTCGTGCTCGGCCGCCGTGTCGGTGATGAAGGCATTGATGGCCACCACCGTCGGGACGCCGAACTTGGCCACGTTCTGCAGGTGGCGTTCGAGGTTGGCGAAGCCCTTCTTCAGTGCCTCCAGGTCTTCCTTGCCCAGCGCATCCTTCGCCACGCCGCCGTGCATCTTCAGTGCACGCACGGTGGCCACGATGACGGCTGCATCAGGCTTGAGGCCCGCCTTGCGGCACTTGATGTCGAGGAACTTCTCCGCGCCCAGGTCAGCGCCGAAGCCCGCTTCGGTCACCACGTAGTCACCGAGGCGCAGGCCGGTCTGCGTGGCCATCACGGAATTGCAGCCGTGCGCGATGTTGGCGAACGGGCCACCGTGCACGAACGCCGGGTTGCCCTCCAGCGTCTGCACCAGGTTCGGCGACAGCGCATCACGCAGCAGCACGGTCATCGCGCCATCGGCGGCGAGGTCTCGCGCATAGATGGGCTTCTTGTCGCGCGTGCGCGCCACGATGATGTTGCCGAGGCGGCGCGCGAGGTCATCGAGGTCGGTGGCCAGGCAGAAGATGGCCATCACTTCGGAAGCAACGACGATGTCGAAGCCGTCTTCACGCGGATAGCCGTTGCCCGGGCCACCAAGCGAGTTGGTGATCTGGCGCAGCGCGCGGTCGTTCATGTCCACCACGCGCTTCCAGGTCACGCGGCGCACGTCGATGCCCAGCTCGTTGCCCCAGTAGACATGGTTGTCGACCAGCGCGGCCAGCAGGTTGTTCGCCGCCGCGATGGCGTGGAAGTCACCCGTGAAATGCAGGTTGATGTCTTCCATCGGCACGATCTGCGCATAACCGCCGCCCGCAGCGCCACCCTTCACGCCGAAGCAGGGTCCGAGCGAAGGCTCGCGCAGGCAGATCACCGCCTTCTTGCCGATGGCATTGAGGCCGTCACCCAGGCCCACCGTGGTGGTGGTCTTGCCCTCGCCCGCCGGCGTGGGATTGATGGCCGTGACCAGGATGAGCTTGCCCGGCTTGCGCTTGCCGATTTCCTTCACGGCCTCCAGCGAGAGCTTGGCCTTCCAGGGGCCGTACTGCAGCAGCTGGTCGCGACTGATACCGATCTTCGCGGCCACGTTCTCGATGGGCTGCATCTTGGCTTGGCGTGCAATCTCGATATCACTCAGGGGCATGGGCATCTTCCTGTTATGTAAGCGGATTGTGGGTCGGGACCGGAGGCGGCGCCGGCGCGCAATCATGTCCGAAAGCCCCCGCCGATGCCAGCAATAGGGCAAACTTGGAAGTCCATAGTTAAATGCCCACGGCAGAGCATGCCGCAGGCAATCATCATCCAGACAGGCCGCATCGGCGGGGAAACATGGGTCGCATATTTGAAGTACGCAAGCACACGATGTTCGCGCGCTGGAACCGCATGGCAAAGCAGTTCGCGAAGATCGGCAAGGACATCACCATCGCGGTGAAGGCCGGTGGCAGTGATCCGGCAGGCAATCCCGCATTGCGCCGCGTCATCCAGAACGCGCGCGCGGTGAACATGCCCAAGGACAAGGTCGAGGCCGCCATCAAGCGCGCCAGCGGCCGCGATGCCGCGAACTACTCGGAGGTGATCTACGAGGGCTACGCGCCGCACGGCGTGGCGGTGCTCGTGGAAACCGCCACCGACAACCCGACCCGCACCGTCGCCAATGTGCGCAGCATCTTCAGCAAGCATGGCGGCAACCTGGGCAGCACCGGCAGCGTGAGCTTCATGTTCCGCAAGCTGGGCGTGTTCCGGCTCGACCCCGCCGGCATCGACCAGGACGACCTTGAGCTCTACCTCATCGACCACGGGCTCGACGAGATGGGCGAAGGCACGGGCGAAAAGGGTGAACCGCAGCTGGTGGTGCGCTGCGCCTTCGATGACTTCGGCCAGATGCAGAAGGCGCTGGAGGAGCGCGGCATCACGCCGCTTTCGGCCACGCACGAATACCTGTGCGGCACGCCCGTCACGCTGGGCGAGGCCGAGGCCACCGAAGTGATGACCATGCTCGACAAGCTGGAGCAGGACGAGGACGTGCAGAACGTCTACCACACGCTGGCCTGATCGCCCCCACACGCGCCTTTTCGCGCACCGCAGGCTTCCCCCGGACGCGCCGGCAGCCTGCGGCTAGAATCCCTGCCTGGACTTTCATCGTTGCAGAAAGAGGAATGCCTCGCATGAAGCGCACAGCGGCTCCACTTCTCATTGCCACCGGTTGCCTGGCTGGTTCCCCATTGCTGGCTGCCGCGGCGGCCGAACAGGAACTGTCCCCGGTGGTGGTCAGTGCGACGCGGCTGCGCAGCGTGTCGGACCTGGACGCGCCGGCCTCCATCAGCACCGTGCACCTGGACCCGTCCAGCAACCTGATGCAGACCAACGTGACCGAGCTGCTCGCCGGCATACCCGGCGTCACCGCGCTCGATCGCCAGAACTACGCGCAGGACACGCAGCTGTCGATCCGCGGCTTCGGCTCACGCGCAACCTTCGGCGTGCGCGGCCTCAGGCTGTATGCCGACGGCATCCCGGCCTCGATGCCCGATGGCCAGGGCCAGCTCTCGCACTTCTCCGTGCTGGGAGCCGACAGCATGCAGGTGCTGCGCGGCCCCTTCTCCGCGCTGCACGGCAATTCCTCCGGCGGCGTGGTGCAGATCTGGAGCCGTTCCGGCACCGATGAGCCCTCGGCGCGGCTGCGCGGCACCTGGGGCAGCCATGGCACCTCCGCGCTGGGCGGCCAGGCGCTGGGCACGGCCGGTCCGCTGGACTACAACCTGTCGCTGTCGCGCTTCGAGACCGATGGTTACCGCGACCACGCGGCCGCGCGCCGCGACTCGGCCAACCTCAGGCTGGGCGTGGACCTGGGTCCCGACCAGAGCCTCACGCTGGTGGCGAACTACGTGGACATCCCCGAGGCCCGGGACCCGCTGGGGGTGACGCCTGACGACTGGCGGGCCGATCCCCGCGGCACCGCGTCGGTGGCCACGCTGTTCAACACCCGCAAGTCCGTGGAGCAGCTGCAGGGCGGCGCGGTGTATGAACACCGGCTCGGCACCCACAACCTGCGCGCCATGGTCTACACCGGCAAGCGCGAGGTGACGCAGTTCCTGTCCATTCCGCCGGGCACGCAGCGCGCCACGCAGACGCACGCGGGCGGCGTGATAGACCTGGACGGCAGCTACGAGGGTGCGGACCTGCGCTGGGCCTGGCTGGGCACGCTGGCCGGAAGGGCGCTGGAAATCACCGCGGGCACCAACTTCGACCGCCAGAACCAGCTGCGCCGCGGCTACGAGAACTTCCTCGGCCCGGTGGACAACACCTGCAGCGGCGCCACCACCTGCGGCGTGCGCGGCGACCTGCGCCGTGACGAGACCAACCGCGTCCGCAACTTCGACCAGTACGCACAGGGCTACCTGCACTTCTCGGAGCGCTGGTCGGCCATGGCCGGCGTGCGCCGCAGCGAGGTGCGTTTCCGCAATGTCGACCGCTACCAGAACGGCACCAATGGCGACGACAGCGGCACCCGCAAGTTCTCCGACACCACGCTGGTCGGCGGCGTGATGTTCCGCCCCACCGATGCCTGGCGTTTCTACGCATCGCTGGGCGATGGCTTCGAGACGCCCACCTTCAACGAAATCTCCTACCGTGCCGATGGCGCCGCGGGCCTGGCCTTCGACCTCAATGCCGCGCTGAGCCGCAACTACGAGCTCGGCGCGAAGTGGCGGCCGGCGCCGGGCCTCGAAGTCGACGCCGCGCTGTTCCGCGCCGACACCCGCAACGAGCTGTTGGTGGTGCGCAACAGCGGTGGTCGCAGCAGCTTCCGCAATGCCGACGGCAAGACGCGCCGGCAGGGTTTCGAGGCCTCGCTGCTGGCCCGGCTGCCACATGACCTGGCGCTGGAGGGCAGCTACACCCTGCTCGACGCGCAGTTCCTGAGCGACAACACCATCTGCAGCGGCGTTCCCTGCACCACGCCCAACGTGGTGGTCCCGGCCGGCTCGCGCATCCCGGGCGTGCCGCGCCACCAGGGCACCCTCGGCCTGCGCTGGTCCCCGGGCTCCTGGGACACCGGCCTGTTGTTCGAGGCCCGCGGCAACATCGTGGTGAACGACACCGCCGCCTTCAGCGCGCCCGGCTTCGGCCTCTGGCACGCGGAGGCCGGCCGCAACTGGAACCTCGGCGACAGCACGCTGCGCACCTTCGTCCGCGTGGAGAACCTGCTGGACAAGACCTACGTCGGCTCGGTGATCGTGAACGAGGGCAACAGCCGGTTCTTCGAGGCCGGCCCGGACCGCACGGCCATGATCGGCCTGCAGTGGAACTGGCGCTGATTACAATAGGCTGGAGGTGACCCATGCTCCAGCCTTTCAACTTCAGGCAATGGATCGAATCCCACCGGCACCTGCTCAAGCCGCCGGTGGGCAACAAGCTGCTGTTTCCCGTCGGTGACTTCATCCTGATGGTGGTCGGCGGGCCCAACGCCCGCAGCGATTTCCACGTGGACCCGGGCGAGGAGTTCTTCTACCAGGTCGAAGGCAACATGACGCTGCGCACGCTGCAGGACGGCCGCATCGTCGACATCCCCATCCGCGAGGGCGAGATGTTCCTGCTGCCGCCCAACCTGCCGCACTCCCCGCAGCGCCAGCCCGACACCGTGGGGCTGGTGATCGAACGGCGGCGGTTACCGGGCGAGAAGGACGGACTGCAGTGGTACTGCGGGAATTGCAGCCACAAGCTCTACGAGGAGTTCTTCGAGCTCACCAACATCGAGACGCAGTTCCCGCCCGTCTTCCAGCGCTACTACGACAGCCTGGAGCACCGCACCTGCCGCAACTGCGGCACGGTCGCGCCGGTGCCGCCGTCGCGGCGCAAGGAGAGCTGATCCCGGCATGGATCCGCTCGCCACGCCGCGGGTCGACTTCGGCGCAGCCCTGTCGCTGGCCCTGACGCTGGATTTCTCCCGCCCGCACCCGCGCCACTTCGGTGCCCCGCCGGCCACCAGCGAGGCCTTCAGCATTGGCAGCTTCGAGGGCGACGTGGCGCGGGGCGCGAGCTGCAACTGCCGGCGCGTGGTGCTGGTCCCGCATTGCAACGGCACGCACACGGAGAGCGCCTCCCACCTGACGCTGGAGCAGCGCCCGCTGCAGGACATCCTGCCGGCCGGCCCGGTGCGCGCGCTGCTGCTCACAGTTGTCCCGGTGGATGCGACCGGCAGCGGCGAGGATTCCCTTCCTGCCCCCCGGCAGGGCGACCGGCTCATTACGCGCCAGGCGCTGCTGCAGGCCTGGCGGCGCCATGGCGGTGCGGACGCCACCGCGCTGCTGCTGCGCACGGGCACGGACTGGCGTGACGAGGCACCGCCTTTTCTTTCGCGCCAGCTGATGGAAGAACTGGTTGCACGCGGCATCATGCACCTGGTCACCGATTTGCCTTCCATCGACCGCCTCGCGGATGAAGGTCTCCTCACTGCGCACCGGGTCTTCTTCGGCCTGCCCGCGGGCAGCAGGCGGCTTGAGGAAGCCGTGCGTGCGACGGCCACCATCACTGAACTGGCGTCATTTCCGGCGCAGGTTCCCGACGGCCCCTGCGCCGTGCAGATCCAGGTTCCGGCGTGGACAGGCGATGCGGTGCCGAGCCGCCCGCTGTACCTGCCACTGGTGCAGCCATGACGCTCGCCGACCTGTCAGCCCGCGCCCGGGCACTGGATGCAGCCGATCCGCTCGCGGCCTTCCGCCAGCAGTTCGCGCTGCCGCGCAATGCCGCCGGGGAACCCCTGATCTACTTCTGCGGGCATTCCCTGGGCCTGGCGCCGCTGGCCGCGCGCCAGCGGGTGGAAGAGGAACTCGCGGACTGGGAGCAACTCGGGGTCGAGGGCCACCATCGCAGCCGGCGGCCGTGGATCGACTACGCGGAGCTGCTGCAGCCCGCCCTGGCACGGCTGGCCGGCGCCGGACCCTCCGAGGTGGTGGCGATGAATTCGCTGTCCATCAACCTGCACCTGCTGCTGGCGAGCTTCTACCGGCCCCAGGGTCGGCGCCGCTGCATCGTGATCGAACGCGGCGCGTTCCCTTCCGATCGCCACGCCGTGGCCAGCCAGATCGGCTGGCATGGCCTCGACGCGGAAGAGGCCCTGGTCGAACTCGGCCCTGACGCCACCGGCCTCGCCGATGAAGCCGGGCTCGAGGAACTGCTTGCCCGGCGCGGCGGCGAGGTTGCCCTCGTCCTGTGGCCCGGCGTGCAATACCTCACCGGGCAGGCATTCGACCTGGCGCGCATCTCCCGTGCCGCGCATGCCGCCGGCGCGTGCTGCGGTTTCGACCTCGCCCATGCCATCGGCAACATGCCGCTGGCGCTGCATGACAGCGGCGCGGATTTCGCCGTGTGGTGCAGCTACAAGTACCTCAATGCAGGGCCAGGTGCGACTGGCGGGGCGTTTGTGCATGCACGCCACCAGCGTGCCGGACTGCCGGGCCTGGCCGGATGGTGGGGGCATGACCCAGCCACGCGCTTTCGCATGGGACCTGGATTCGTGCCCGCGGCCGGTGCCGCAGGCTGGCAGGTGAGCAACCCGCCCATCCTCTCCACGGCGCCGCTGCTGGCGTCGCTGCCGCTGTTCGAAGCGGCGGGCATGGCAGCCCTGCGCACCAAGTCCGAAGCCATGACGGCGCTGTTGCTGGAAGGCCTTGAGGCCTGCGGCGGGAAGATCACCAGCATCACGCCGCGTGAGGCAGCCCGTCGCGGCTGCCAGCTTTCGCTGCGCGTGCGCGCGGGGCGCGAGGCCGGGCGGGAGCTGTTCGATTCACTCGTGGCGCAGGGCGTGGTGGCGGACTGGCGCGAGCCGGACATCCTGCGCGTGGCGCCCGTGCCGCTGTACAACACCTTCGGCGAGGTGGCGCGCTGCTGCGAACTGCTGGCGGCCGGGGCGGAGCGGCTGGCGTGATCGCCATCGTCGGCGGCGGGCCGGCCGGCTGCCTGCTGGCGCTGCTGCTCGCGCGGCGCGGGGAGCAGGTGCAGGTGTACGAGCGGCGCGCGGATCCGCGCGTGGTTCCACCCGAGGCCGGACGCTCCATCAACCTCGCCCTGGCCGCGCGCGGCAAGCGCGCGCTGGCGGCGGCTGGCGCACTGGACGGGCTGGTGCCGCACATGGTGCCCATGCCGGGCCGCCTGCTGCATCCGGCCGCCGGCACGCCAGGCTTCAGCCCCTACGGGCAGCGCCCGGAGGAGATCAACCACTCCATCTCGCGCGCTGAAATCACGCGCCAGCTCGTCGAACGCGCGGGACGCCAGCCCGGCATCACGCTGCACTTCGGCCAGCGCTGCGTGGGCCTCGGCGATGACCTCGTGCCGCTGATGCAGGACGAGGACAGCGGCCGCCAGTATCCGCTGCATGCCGAGCGTGTCATCGGGGCCGACGGCGCCGGCTCGGCGCTGCGCAAGGCGCTGGCCGCGCGCGGCCTTGCCACGGCCAGCAACGAGCTGCTCGACCACGACTACAAGGAACTGGCCATTCCCGCGGTCGCGGGGCGCAGCGCGCTGGCCGTGCGCGAGGCCCTGCACATCTGGCCGCGCCATGGCTTCATGCTCATCGCGCTGCCCAATGCCGATTGCAGCTTCACGGCCACGCTGTTCCTGCCGCGCGAAGGCTCTCCCGGCTTCTCCTCGCTCGAGGCGCCTGGCGCCGCGCGGGCGTTCTTCCAGCAGGAGTTTCCCGACGCCCTGGCGCTGATGCCGGACTTCGAGCAGGAGTTCGCCGCGCACCGCCAGGGCATCCTGGGCACGGTGCGCACGGATCCCTGGCATGCCGGCGAGAAGCTGCTGCTGGTCGGGGATGCGGCCCATGCCGTCGTGCCCTTCCACGGCCAGGGCCTCAACTGCGCGCTGGAGGACTGCCGCATCCTCGATGAGCTGCTGGCCGATGGCCGCCCGGAACCGTTCGCGCGCTTCACTGCGCAGCGACGACCCGATGCCGAGGCCATCGCGGAGATGTCACTTGAGAACTACGCGGAGATGCGCGAGGAAGTACTCGATCCCCGCCACCAGCAGCATCGCCAGCTCGAGCTGGAGCTGGAGCGGCGCCACCCGGACCGCTTCATCCCGCGCTACTCGATGGTCATGTTCCACGACCGGATCCCCTACTCGGTGGCGCTGCGGCGTGGCCGCGTGCAGCAGGACATCCTCGAGGCGCTGACGGCCCCGCTCGGGCTGCAACCCGGTGCGATCAATGACGTTGACTGGGCGCTCGCCGACCGGCTGGTCACCGGGCGGCTGCCGGCAATTGCCGGCTAGCACTGCGCCCAGGGCAGCGCCCTGCCGCCGCCGGCCCGGGCGGGCGGCCGCGGGCTTTCAGGCAGGTGCAATCCGCTCCAGCGTGATGAAGCTCATCGCCCAGCGATTGCGGTCATCGGCCTCCCGCTCCTCGCGCGCCACCTCGCGCCACTGCGTGGCCGGCAGGTCGGGCAGGAAGGTGTCCCCGTCCACCACGGCGTGCACGCGCGTGAGGTAGATGCGGCTGGTGCGCGGCAACGCCTGACGGAAGGCCTCGGCGCCGCCGATGTTGGCCAGCTCCGGCTCGCCAGCCACCAGTTCCAGCGCCTCGTCGATGGAGCGCACGATCTCGATGCCCGGCGCGGAGAAATCCCCGCGCGTGAGCACCAGGTTGCGGCGGCCGGGCAGCGGCCGGCCGATCGACTGGAAGGTGCGCCGCCCCATCAGGATGGGCTTGCCCATGGTCACGCGCTTGAAATGCGCGAGGTCCGCGGGCAGGTGCCACGGCAGCGCGTTGTCGCGCCCGATCACGTCGTTCTCGGACGCGGCAAACACCGCCGTGAGCATCGTGGCCACCGGCCTTACCGCTTGCGGGCCTTGCCGCGCTTCGCCGCCGGCCGGGCCTTCGTCTTCGACGCGGGTTTCGACTTCGACTTCGTCTTCGTCTTCTTCTTCGCCTTGCCGCGCGTGGTCTTCGCCGAGGTCTTCTTCACCTTGCTGCCGGCCTTCTTCCTGGCCTTCGGGCGCCTGGCCGGCCACAGCATGTGGCCGCGGCACTTCGGCGAGCCGCAGCGGCAGGCGAAGATCTCTTCCACATTGGGCGGATCCTCCTTGTCGCGCGGGATCTGGTAGTCGTAGCCCAGCTCCTCGCCCTTCTGGATGTCGCGGATGGCGTCGATGAACACCCGTCCCTTCTCGGTCTCGGAGGTGCAGTTGCCATCGCAGCTGTGGTTGATGAAGCGCGATTCGTTGCCGCCGCGGGTGGCGTCGATCACCGTCTTGCGGTCGGCAATGAACAGGAAGGTGTGGTTGTCGTCGGGATCGGAGTCCTCGTAGCGCTTGTCCGCTTCCTTGTGCGAAAGGCGCTCGCCCAGGTACTCGATGATGCGCGTGCCCTTGGGAATGAACTTGCGGGCGAAGCAGCCATAACCGTGCACGGGCGAGTTGCGCACGACGATCCACTTGTTGTCCGGCTTGCCGGTATCGTTGATCTTGACGCGTGCCATGTCAGACCGCCACGGGCGCCTTGATGGGCGCATGATGCTGGTAGTTCACGAACTCGATGTCCTCTGCTTGGTACTCGAAAAGGCTGGCCGGCCGGCGATGCAGTTGCAGGCGCGGCGCCGGCAAGGGCGTGCGCGAGAGCTGCAGGTCGGCCTGATCCAGGTGATTGAGGTACAGGTGGCAGTCGCCACCGGTCCAGACGAACTCGCCCACGTCCAGGTCGCACTGGGCGGCGACCATGTGCGTGAGCAGCGCGTAGGAGGCGATGTTGAAGGGCACGCCGAGGAACATGTCGGCGCTGCGCTGGTAGAGCTGGCAGGAAAGACGGCCTTCGGCGACGAAAAACTGGAACAGTGCATGGCAGGGCAGCAGCGCCATCTCGCCCAGCTCGCCCACGTTCCACGCGCTCACCACCAGGCGCCGCGAGGAAGGGTCGCGCTTCAGCGTGGCCAGCACCTCGGCCAGCTGGTCGATGCGGCGGCCATCCGCCGCGCCCCAGGCACGCCACTGCCTGCCATAGACGGGCCCGAGCTCGCCCTGTGCGTCGGCCCATTCATCCCAGATGGTCACGCCATGCCGGTGCAGGTAGGCCACGTTGGTCTCGCCGCGCAGGAACCACAGCAGCTCATGGACCACCGAGGGAACGTGCACGCGCTTGGTGGTCACCAGCGGGAAACCGGCGGCAAGGTCGAAGCGCATCTGCAGCCCGAACAGGGCCAGCGTGCCCGTGCCCGTGCGGTCGCCCTTGCGGGCGCCCCGCTCACGCACCGCGCGCAGCTGCTCCAGGTAGGTCTTCACGCCGCCTTGTAGTTGCCGGAGGAAGTCGGGTTGGCGCTGGCCCGCAGCAACAGCCAGGCGCCGGCCACCAGCATGGGCAGCGACAGCAGCTGGCCCATGGTGAACCAGTCACCGGCCAGGTAGCCGATCTGCATGTCTGGCAGGCGCACGAACTCCACCGTAAACCGCACCAGCCCGTACCAGAGCAGGCCCAGGCCGATCACCGCGCCAGCGGGCCGCGGCCGGCGCGCGAACCACAGCAGCAGCAGGGCCAGCGCCAGCCCCTCCAGGGCCGCCTCGTAGAGCTGGGTTGCATGGCGCCCCACCACTTCGCCGGTGGCGGGATCGGGCACGAGGAATCCCCAGCGGAAATCCGTTGGCGCGCCCCACAGTTCGTTGTTGATGAAGTTGCCGATGCGCCCGGCGAGGATGCCGAAGCCGGGCAGCGGCGCGCAGAAATCCAGCACGTCGATCACCCGGCGGCGCTGGTTGCGCGCATAGAGCACCAGCGCCAGGATCGTGCCCACCAGCGCGCCATGGAACGACATGCCGCCCTGCGTGATCTTCACCGGGTACAGCCAGTCTTCGGTGAGCAGCTCCGGCGTGTAGGGCAGCACGTACATCAGCACGTAGCCCAGGCGCCCGCCGATGATCACGCCCACCATGGCCCAGAAGATCATGTCGTCGACCTGGGTAGCGCTCCAGGTGCTGCCCGGGCGCTTTGCCTGCCGCCGCGCCAGCCACCAGGCGATGGCAAAGCCGATGACGTACATGATGCCGTACCAGTGGATCTTCACCGGGCCGAGCGCCAGCGCCACCGGGTTCATCTCTGGATATTGGAGCATCGCGCGATTCTACCGGCAAACGCGCGCGAACAAGGCTTTCAGATAACGTGTCTCGGGCATGGCCGGGTGGACGGGATGATCCGGCGACTGTCCGCCGGCCGCGATGATGGCCAGCTGCACGCCGGCGCCCTGTGCCGCGGACTGCAGGATCCCGGGGAAATCCTGGGCCGGCAGGTGCCAGGAGCAGGAGCAGCTCACCAGCAATGCATCATCGGCAGCCAGCTTCAGGGCCAGCTGGTTGAGCTTGCGATAGGCCGCCTCGCCCCTGGGCAGGTCCTTGCGGCGTTTCACGAAGGCGGGCGGATCAACCACCAGCACTTCAAAGCGGCGTCCCTCGGCATGCAATGCATGGAGCACGTCGAAGGCATCGCCGCGACGGGTCTCAAGCGTGAGCCCGTTGCGGGCCGCATTGGCAGCGGCAGCCTCGAGCGCGGTCGCGGAGGAATCCACGCACAGGGCCCCGGAGGCGCCGGCCGCCAGCGCCGAAACGGCCCAACCGCCAACATAGCTGCATACATCCAGAACGCGCGCGGCAGGGGGCAGGAATCCGCGCAGCAGCGCGCGGTTGGCCGTCTGGTCATAGAACCAGCCGGTCTTCTGTCCGCCCGCCAGGGGAGCGAGGAACTGCAGGTCCCCTTCGCGCACCTCAAGCGACTCCGGCGGCTCGCCATCCGTGCACACGATCCCGTGGGGCAGCGACTCCAGGTCGCGCGCCCCGCCCTCGTTCTTCCATACCACCAGGCGCGGCTTGAGCAGCCCACGCAGCGCCGCCTCGATTTCCTCGCGCCTGAGGTCCATCGCCAGCGTGGCGATCTGCCCCACCAGCACGTCGCCGAATCGGTCCACCACCAGCCCCGGCAGGCCATCGGACTCACCGTAGACCAGCCGGTAGTGATCGCCGCGGCAGAAACGCTCACGCAGCCGCAATGCCTGCCCGAGTCGCTGCGCAAACAGCGCCGGGCCGATGGCCTCGCCCTCTTCCCGGCTGTAGATGCGCGCGCAGATCAGCGCCCGCGGATTGGCCAGCCCATGGCCGATGAAGCGGCGATGGTGATCCAGCACCCTGACGGCCGCGCCCGGCTCGATGCCGGCCAGCGGCGTGGCCGCGGTATCCACTTCATTGGCGAATACCCAGGCGTGGCCGCCACGAAGACGGCGGTCCTCGTGGCGGCGCAGGATCAGGTCGGGCACGGGTCAGTCGGCCTTGACGGCCTCGATGGAGATCAGCAGCTTCGTGTCCATCCTGAAGCCGCTGGACTTGCCGTAGTCCAGGCCGAACTCGTCGCGCATGAACTTGCCGGAGGCATCGGCGCCGCAGACTTCCCGGCGCTGCATGGGATGCGGCTTGCACAGGAAGCTGTTGATGGTGAGCTTCACCGGCTTCGTCACGCCCTTGAGCGTGAGCTGGCCGTCCACCTCGGCGGGCGTATCGCCGTTCCACTTGCTGATCTTCCCCTTGTAGGTGGCGGTGGGGAATTTCGCCACGTCGAACATGTCGGCGTTCTTCGCGTGGTTGTTCATGCCGTCATGGCCGAAGTCGATCGACGCGGCGTCGATGGTCACGTCCACCTCGCCGGTCTTCGCGGCCACGTCGAGCACCACCTTGCCGGTGGTCTTCCTGAACTTGCCCCGCCACAGCGACAGGCCACCCATGTGGTCGGCCTCGAATGCCGGATAGGTGTGGGAGGAATCGATGTTGTAGGTCACCGGGGCGGCGATGGCGGTGCCGGCAGCGGCCAGCAGGGCAAGCGTCGTCAGTCTGCGGATCATGGTTTCCCCTTGCGTGAGTTTGCGGTGCATCGCGGCTAGCGGCCGCCGACCAGATGGAACTTGATGGTGATGTTGTCCTCGACCACGCCATCCCACACCGGATCGCCGATGCCGAAGGCCTTGCGCGAGATGGTGAAGCTGCCGTCGAAGGTGCTGCCCTTCACGTTCACGGGCACCGTGATGGTCTGCGACTTGCCCTTGAGCGTGAGGGTGCCGGTCGCATCGAAGCGCGTGGCCGACACCGGCTTGATCGACGTGGACCTGAAGGTGCCTTTCGGGTGCGCGGCGGTGTCGAACCAGGCCTTCTTGGCGAGCTCGGCGCTGTACAGCGGATCGCCGATGTCATAGCTGCCCATGTCCACCTCGATCTGCGCGCTGGAGGCGGCCACGTTGGCCGGATCGTAGTCCACCTGCCCCGACCACTTCAGGAAGGGGTTCTCCACCGCGACGCCTTCCTGCTTGAAGGTGGCCGTCAGGGTGCTCTTGTTGGCCGGGCCCACTGCCAGCGGCGCGGCCATCAGCAGGCCGGAGACCGCCAGCAACGCCGGGGCCAGGATGCGATGTCTCTTCATGTCGTCCTCCTCAGTTGCGCCGCCATGCCAGCATGCGGCGCAGCGTGCCATCGCGCAGGATGAATTGATGGTGCAGCGCTGCCAGCACATGCAGGCCCACCAGCACGGCCAGCGCGATGGACAGCGTCACGTGCACGTCCAGCCAGGTGGCGGCCAGCTCGCGGTTGCGCTCCACGAGGTTCGGCAGCGGCACCTTCCCGAGGTAGACAACCGGATAGCCGGAATAGTTGCTGTACACCCACCCGGTGAGCGGCATCACCAGCAGCAGCAGGTACAGCAGCCCGTGCCCCAGCCGCGCGAAGAGGCGCTGCCAGGCGGCCATGGCCACCAGGGGAGGCGGCCGGTGCGTGAGCCGCCAGAGCAGGCGCGCCACGGCCAGCAGCAGCACCGTCACGCCCACCCACTTGTGCCAGTTGTAGACCTTGAGCCGCTGCGGGCTGACGGCCATCTCCGTCATCGTCCAGCCCATGAAAAGCGCGGTCAGGACCAATGCCGCGATCATCCAGTGCAGGCCAACCGCCGTGCGGGTGTAATGCGTATCCGCCAAATCAGCCCTCTTGCCGGGTGCAAAAGCGGGCAGTCTAGCCTGTAGAGGCCCCCCGGAACATGAACCAGGCAGCCGCGACCATGCACAGCCCGGCCCACAGGAAGTCCAGCTTCAGCGGCGTGCGCATGTAGAAGACCGCGAATGGCACGAACACCGTCAGGGTGATGATTTCCTGCAGGATCTTCAGCTGCGGCAGGGTCAGGGTCGCATGGCCGATGCGGTTGGCCGGCACCTGCAGCAGGTATTCGAAAAGCGCGATGCCCCAGCTCACCAGGGCCGCCACGAACCAGGGCCGCCCGCCCAGGTCCCTGAGGTGGGCATACCAGGCGAAGGTCATGAACACGTTGGACACCGTAAGCAGCGCGATGGCCACCAGCGCGGGGGGGAAGGGTCGAGGACATGGGGATGGGTTGGGGTGCCGCGAATGCGGATTCGATATACGAATTTAGGGGGTCAACGCCCTGATATGCCACCGGTCCCGGGAACCCTTTGCCCGTGCCGATGATCTTATACTTGACTGGCTTTGCACGCAGCGCGTTTGGGCGTTTGCCGTGCTTCTCCGGGGGAGATCGTTACGTGAGACTGATTCGTGCTCGGCAATTCCTGACCCTGGTTGCCGCCTGTGGCGCTGCGGGTCTTTCCACTGCGGTAGCTGCCCAGGCAGCCTCCCCCGCGGGTGATGCCCATGGGCAGTGGGAGGTGGTCGAGACGTACTGCTTCGGCTGCCACAACACCGAGGACTGGGCCGGCAGCGTGGCCTTCGACATCATGTCGCCGGACACCATCCCCCAGGAAGCCAAGGTCTGGGAGACCGCCATCAAGAAGCTCAAGGGCGGCCTCATGCCCCCGCCGGGCAGCAAGCAGCCCGGCCAGGCCGCCACCGCGCAGCTGGTCAACTTCCTGGAAACCACGCTCGACAAGGCCCAGGCCGAACCCTACGCCGGCCACGTGCCCCTGCGCCGGCTCAACCGCCGTGAATACGCCAACGCGGTCCACGACCTCATCGGCCTGAAGATCGATCCGGCCACCTACCTGCCCACCGACGCGGTGGTCGACGGTTTCGACACCGACGCGGCCTCGCTGCGCGTGACCCCGGCCTTCCTCGACCAGTCCGTGTCGGCCGCGCGCACCCTCGCCCTGTACGCCGTGGGCGATGCGAAGTCGGTGCCGCTCGAAACCACCTACGGCCCGGTTGCCGCCATGGTGCTCTCGCTGGCCGCCCGCCCCGCAGAGGGCTCCGGCAACCAGCAGAAATACCAGGACGGCATGCCCTTCGGCACCCGCGGCGGCATGTCGGTGGAGCACATCTTCCCCGCCGATGGCGAGTACGTGCTGAGCATCGGCGACATGGCGCTGGCCCGCACCGTGCCCAACATGGAGTTCGAGAACACCGTCATCGCGCTGCTCGACGGCAAGGAATTCTGGCGCACGACGATCGGCGGCGAGGACGATCACCGCGGCATCGACCAGCGGCTCGACGACGCGGTGGCCAGCATCAATGGCCGTTTGAAGGACATCCGCTTCCATGCCACCGCCGGCCAGCACACCGTGGCGGTGACCTTCCTGCGTCGCAGCTATGCGGAGCATGACGATCGCAGCGCCTCGCCCGGCCACTCCGACGACGGCCGCGGCTACAACCCGCTGGAAGGCGGCAACCAGCGCGTGCCGGCCGTGCACGCCATCTACATCAAGGGCCCGACGAAGATCACCGGCATGAGCGACTCGGAGAGCCGCAGGAAGATCTTCATCTGCAAGCCCGCCAGCGCCGCCGAGGAACCGGCCTGCGCGCGCCGCATCGTCGAGAACCTCGCCCGCAAGGCCTTCCGTCGCCCGGTCGGCGATGAGGACGTGCTGCCGCTGCTGGGCTTCTACGAGCGCGCCCGCCAGGATGGCGCGACCTTCGACGTGGGCATCCGCGAGTCGCTGTCTGCCATCCTCGCCAGCCCGTTCTTCCTCTATCGGGCCGAGACGGCCACCGAGGAAGGCAGCCGCGAGCTCACCGACCTGGAGCTGGCCTCGCGCCTGGCGTTCTTCATCTGGAGCAGCCTGCCTGATGACGAGCTGCTGGAGCTGGCGGTGAAGAAGCAACTCTCGAAGCCCGACGTGCTCAAGGCGCAGGTGCGGCGCATGATCCGCGACGACCGCGGCGTCTCGCTGACGCGCGACTTCGCCTTCCAGTGGCTCAACGTGGCCAAGCTCGACGCCATCGTGCCGGCCCGCGCGCAGTTCGCCCACGCCTCCGGCGTCTATGACGTGCGCGCCTCGTTCAAGAAGGAGCTGGAGCTGTTCATCGACAGCATCCTGCGCGACGACCGCAGCGTGGTCGACCTGCTCACCGCCGACCACACCTTCATCAACGAGCAGGTGGCGCAGGTCTACGGCCTGACGGACATCCGCGGCAACGGCTTCCGCCGCGTGACGCTGAAGGATCCGAAGCGCTTCGGCCTGCTGGGCAAGGGCGCCATCCTCACGCTCACCGCCAACCCGAACCGCACGGCCCCGGTGCTGCGCGGCGCCTGGATCATGGAGCGCATCCTCGGCACGCCGCCGGCGGTGCCGCCGCCCAACGTGGAGCAGCTGCCGGCCAACGTGGCCGGCCGCGCGGCCACCGTGCGCGAGCGCACCGAGATCCACCGCCAGAACCCGGCCTGCGCCAGCTGCCACGCGGCGATGGACCCGCTGGGCTTCGCACTGGAGAACTTCGACACCGTGGGGCAGTTCCATGCGGTCGATCCCCAGTCCCGCCAGCCCATCGACTCCGAGGCGGTGATGCCGGATGGCACCAAGCTGCACGGCCCGGAGGACCTGCACAAGGCGCTGGCCGCCCGCGGCGACCAGCTGGCGCAGGTGATCACCGAGAAGCTGATGGTCTACGCGGTGGGCCGCCACCTCGACCCGCGCGACATGCCGGCCGTGCGCCGCATCGTGCGCGCCGCCGCCGCCAGCAACTACCGCTTCGAGGACATCGTGCTCGGGGTGGTCAACAGCGACGCGTTCCGGCGCCGCGAGGCCGCGCCGGCCCTGCCTGCGTCGACCCTCGCACAGGCTTCGAATATCATTTCAACCAACGATCCTGGTCCCTGAAGGTCTGGAGGCTAGAGCCATGTTCCTCACCAAGAAGCACCTGTCCCGCCGCACTGTCCTGAAGGGCGCCGGCGCAGCCATTGCCCTGCCGCTTCTGGATGCCATGGTCCCGGCGCACACGGCGCTGGCCCAGACCGCCGCGGCGCCCAGGACGCGCCTGGGCTTCGTGTACTTCCCGCATGGCGCGGTGCAGAAGTTCTGGACCCCCGAGGGCACGGGCAGGAACTTCAGGTTCTCGCCCATCCTGCAGCCGCTGGAGCCGATGCGCGACTACGTGACGGTGGTCACCAACCTGCGCAACAAGCCGGGCGAGAGCACCAACCCGCACGGCATCATCGAATCCACCTGGCTCACCTGCAAGAGCCCGGATGACCGCAGCAACCCCACGCCGATCCACGGCATGTCGATCGACCAGGTGGCCGCGCGCGACATCGGCCAGGAAACCCCGCTCACCACGCTCGACGTGTGCGGCGAGCCGGGCGGCTCGGTGAACTTCCGCCAGGGCGGCCAGGGCCTGCCGCTGGAGGGCAATCCCCGCAAGGTGTTCTTCACCATGTTCGGCGCCGGCGATTCCAACGCCGACCGCATGGCGCGGCTGCAGTTCACCGGCAGCATCCTCGACTACACCCGCGATGCCACGCAGAAGCTCTCGCGCTCGCTTGGCCCCTCCGACCGCGCGCTGGTCAACGACTACCTGGAATCGGTGCGCGAGGTCGAGGGCCGCGTGCAGAAGCTGATGGCCAAGGCCGACAGCCTGGGCAACCTGCCCGATGCGCCCATCGGCGCGCCGGACGACTTCAGCGAGCTCATCGACGTGCAGTTCGAGATGATCGCGCTGGCCTTCCAGACCGGCCAGACCCGCATCGCCACGCTGCGCATGATGCGCGAGGCCACCATGCGCACCTTCCCGTCGGTGAACGTCGACGAGGCCTTCCACCCGCTCTCGCACCATGGCGAGGATCCGGACAAGCACGAGAAGCTGGTGCGCGTGCAGGCCTACCAGACCGAACGCTTCGCGCGCTTCATCAAGCGCCTGTCGGAGATCAAGGAAGGCAGCGGCAACCTCCTCGACAACTCCATCATCCTGTTCGGCTCCAACATGGCCAACAGCGACCTGCACAACAACAACCCGCTGCCGCAGCTGCTGGCCGGCAAGGGCGGCGGCATCAAGGGCGGCCAGCACCTGGCCATGCCCAAGGACACCCCGCATGCCAACATCCTGCTCACCATGGCGCAGCGCGCCGGCGTGCAGCTGGAGAAGTTCGGGGATTCCACCGGCGCCTTCAGCGAAGTCTGAAGATGCAGCGCCAGGTGAGGCACGGAGTCGCGGCCGCGGTAGCGGCCGTTCTCCTCTTGGGCTCCGTGACTGCGCTGGCCGACGTCCAGGACGTCAACGCCCGGCAGGCGGATGGCAGCACGCCCCTGCAGTGGGCCGCCTTCCGCGGTGACGTCGACGAGGCGAAGCGCCTCATTGCCGCCGGTGCCGACGTCAACGCCACCAACAACTACGGCATCAACGCCATGCTGCTGGCGGCCGACATCGCCAGCACCGAGCTGATCCAGCTGTTGCTCAAGCACGGCGTCGATCCCGAAACCGCCAATGCCGATGGCGAAACCCCGCTGCACCTGGTTGCGCGGGCCGGCAACATCGAGGCGGCAAGGGCGCTGCTGAAGGCAGGCGCCAAGGTCGACCCGCGCGAGAAGTTCGGCGAACAGACCCCGCTGATGTGGGCAGTGGTGCGCCGCCATCCCGCGATGGTGGACTTCCTGCTCGAGCAGGGCGCCGACGTGAACGCCCGCAGCGCCGTGCGTGACTACCAGCGCGTGGCCACCGCCGAAAGCCGCGCCAAGTCGCTGGACCGTGGCGGCTTCACGCCCCTGCTCTACGCGGCGCGCGAGAACTGCCGCGAGTGCGTCGACGTCCTGCTCAGGCACGGCGCCGACGTGAACCTGCCTGACCCTTCAGGCGTGGTGCCCATGGTCATCGCCATGATCAACGGCAACACCGACATCGCCAGGCGCCTCATCGAGGCCGGCGCGGACGTGAACCAGTGGGACATCTACGGCCAGGCTCCCCTGCATGTGGCCATCGCCAACATGGGCGGCGGACGCAACGTCAACCCGCTTGATGCCGACCATCCGCAGCAGACCTCCGGTGACGAGCTGGTGCAGATGCTGATCGAGCGCGGTGCGAACCCGAACCAGCAGACCTACTTCCGTCCCGCTGTGCGCGGCGGTGGCGGCCGCGGCACCACGCCCTTCCTGGTGGCCGTGGGCACCGGCGACCTCGACCTGGTGAAGCAGCTCGTCGCCAGGGGCGCGAACGTGCGGCTGGCCACCTCAGAGGGCACCGGCGCCATCCATGCGGCCGTGCAGGCGCGTGGCGGCGGCGGTGGCGGCGGATTCGGCGGCGGTGGACCGCCGCGGGGCGGTGGCGGACCTCCGGGCGGTGGACCCCCGGGCGGCGGACCTCCGACAGCCGACGCTGGCGGCGCGGCGCCTGCCGCAGCTCCCCGGGCTGCGGCCGCGGGCACGGCATCGCTGATGGGCGCGGCGCCGGCCAGGGGCGGTGCCCCTGGTGCCGGCGGTCCCGGTGCAGCACCCGGCGGCCGCGCCGGCGGTCCGGGTGCCGCGCGCCCCAACCCGCAGGTCGAGCTGATCCAGTACCTCGTCGAACAGGGCGCGGACATCAACCTGATGGCCCAGCGCCACTTCCTGAACCGCACGCGCGGTGGCTCCGCGCTCCACTATGCGGTGCGCGGCAGCGGCAACCGGCAGGTGATCGCGGCACTGGTCGAGCTCGGGCTGGACATCAACGCGAAGGACGAGGACGGCCTCACCGCCCTCGACTACGCGATGGCGCGCGGTTACGTGCCCTTCCTGCAGATGCCCTCGCAGCCCGACAAGGCGCTGGCGGACTACCTGCGCAGCCTCGGGGCCACGGTCGAGCTCGACCAGATTCCCGACTGGCCGCCGCAGGGACCACCCATTGCCACGGCCGTGTACGACTCCGTCATCTGGCCCGTTGATCCGGTAGGACCGTAATGACCATCTCCCGTCGTTTCTTCCTGCGTGATGGCGCGCAGGCCGTTGCTGCTGCCTCGCTGCTCGGGTCGGCCACGCTCACCGGCTGTGCCACCTCCCCTGCCGGCAAGGCCGCCAGCGGCAGCGAGGTGGCCAGGGCTGCCGTGCGCAGCGTGTCCGCCAGCGACCTGAGGGTGGTGGACGTGAAGGGTCTCGCGCTGGTCCAGGGCGCCGGCGCCAATGTCGTGGCGCTGGGCGGCCCGGAAGGTGCCCTGATGGTCGATGGCGGCCTGGCCGCCAATTCGGCGGTGCTGCTGAAGGCCGTGCATGGTGCCGCGGGCACGAGCCGGGTGCACACCCTCATCAACACGCACTGGCATCCGGAGCAGACCGGCTCGAACGAGGCAGTGGGCCGCGAAGGCGGCACCATCATCGCCCACGAGGTCAGCAGGATCGCGCTGGCGCATGCGCTGGGCAACCGCTCCGCCCTCTACGAAGGCGTGCACGGCCCGCTGGCGAAGGAAGGCGTGCCCTCCGTGACCACCTACAACAAGGGTTCGCTGCAGTTCGGCGGGGAGCGGGTGGAATACCGCTACCTGCCGGGCGCGCACACCAATGGCGACCTGATGGTGCACTTCCCGGAGCGCAACGTGCTGGTGGTGGGCGGCCCGGTGGGCTCGGACCGCTGGCCGGTGATCGACTACCTCAACGGCGGTTTCATGCACGGCTTCGTGCGCACCTACGACATCCTCACCGGCATCGTGAAGCCCGACACCATCGTGGTTCCCGCCGACGGTCCCGTGCTCACGGGTGCCCAGCTGGTGACCCAGAAGGACGTGTACCGGGAGCTGTTCAAGCAGTTCTTCGTGCTGTTCAACAAGGGCTTCGGGCCGAAGGACGTGGCGGAATACAACGCCGGCAAGGAGTTCATGGGCGTGGGCCAGGTGATCGTGGACCGCCCGCTCACCCGCGAGCCGGGCGCCGGCATGCTGCGGCAGCTGGGCGATCCGGCGCGGTTCCTGGAATACGCCTACCGCAGCACCCAGCTGGCGACGATCCCGCACTGACGCCAGGGCCCGGCCCCGAGCGGAAGTGCACGTCCAGAGCTTCCCTCCGCTGGGCAACACCCGCGCCACGCGGCTGGTGCTGGGCACCATGCCCGGCAAGGCCTCCCTGCTGGCGCACCAGTACTACGCGCATCCACGCAATGCGTTCTGGTTCATCATCGAGGGACTGTTCGGCATCCCGCGGGAGCTGCCCTACGCGCGGCGCGTGCGCGAGCTGGCAAGGGCCGGCATTGCGGTGTGGGACGTGCTGGCGGCCTGCACGCGAGGCACCAGCCTCGACTCGGACATCGTCCCCGGCTCCTGCGTGCCGAACGACTTCAATGGCTACCTCGGACGGCACCGGCGCATCCAGCAGATCTACTTCAACGGCGGTCCGGCCAGGGCGCTTTTCGAGCGGCACGTGGCGCCGCTGCTGGCGCCGGAGTTCCGTGCGATCGGCCGCGTGACCCTGCCTTCGACCAGTCCGACGCACGCGCGTCGTTCGCATGCGGAGAAACTGGAGGCCTGGCGCATCCTCGCCGGCTGAGGCCAGCCCGTACGGCTGGCGGGAAGCGGGATTCGCTGGCGGGCCTGCCACGCTGCGGCTACGCTGCTGCCCCGGACATCGCCGGGAATCCGATGCAGCACCGCACCTTCATCCAGCCCGTCCTCGTTGCCGCGCTGGCCCTGCTGGCCACGGCCTGCGCACGCCCGGATCCTGCCGTGGCGGCGCGGCTGCAACTGCTGGAGGACCGGCAGGAGATCCTGGAGCTGATGACGGCCTATGGCGCCACGCTCGACCGGCGTGACTTCGCCGCCTTCGGCAGCCTGTTTGCCGACGACGCCGAATACGGCAGTGGTCCCGCCGCAGTGCGCGGTCGCGAAGCCATCCAGGCGCAGCTCGAACAGGTCATCGGCAGCAATCCCTCCAACCTGCCGGGCCCCAACTTCCACGTGTTTTTCAATCCTTCCATCCATGTCGAAGGGGATACCGCGCGGGCCACCAGCCTTGGGGCCTACACCGCGCCGGATGCCGCCGGCGGCGGCACCCGCATGGCGTTCTTCGTTTCGTATGAAGACACGCTGGTGAAGCGGGATGGCCGCTGGCTGTTCCAGCGGCGGGTCACTGGCAGCGGGGCACCACCCGCACCGGTGCGCTGAAGTCCCTTCCCTGCCAATGGCCTGCACATGAAGCACAAACGACTCCTGCTGGTTTCCATCGCCGCAATCGCCATCGTGGCGCTGGTCCTGCTGCAGCGTGCGCGCGGACCGGAGCTGCCAGGCTATGTGGTGGAGAGCCGCCCACTGGTGCAGGTGGTGGTGGCCACCGGCCGGGTGATCAGTACCTCGCGAGTGCAGGTTGGCAGCGAGGTCACCGGCACGCTGGTCGAGCGCCGCGTGCAGGAAGGCGACCGGGTGGCGGCGGGAGACCTGCTGGCCGTGCTGCGCGCGGATGACCTCGCCGCCAACCTGCGCGAGGCGGAGGCTGCCCTGCTGCAGCTGCAACGATCCGCCAGGCCACAGGCCGAGGCCGCCCTGCGCCAGGCCGAGGCGCAGCTTGCGCAGGCGCAGCGCGAGCGGCAGCGCCGCGCGGACCTGTTCGCGCGGCAGCTGGTCGCACGCGAGACACTGGAACAGGCCGAGGAGGCCGAAACCGTCGCCGCAGCCGCCGCGGAGCGCGCGCGCCTGGCAGCGCGGGCGGTGGCGGCCGGCGGCACCGAGGAAAGGCAGCAGCAGGAACGCATCGCCGCGGCGCGCGCGCAGCTTGCCAAGACCAGCATCCGCTCCTCCGTGGCCGGCACGGTGCTCACGCGCAATGCCGAGCCGGGCGACCTGATCCAGCCGGGTCGGGTGCTGTTCGAGATCGCACGCGACGGCGTCACCGAGATCGAGGTTCCGGTGGACGAGAAGAACCTCGGTGTCCTGGCGCCGGGACAGCAGGCCCGGTGCATTGCCGATGCCTGGCCTGCCGAGCCCTTCGAAGCCATCGTGAATTACCTCGCGCCCGGCATCGATGCAGCGCGCGGCACGGTGACCGTGCGGCTGCGGGTGGATCCCGTGCCCGCCTTCCTGCGCCAGGACATGACCGTGTCGGTGAACATCGAGACCGGCCGCCGCGAGTCTGCGCTGCTGGTGCCGCATGACGCGTTGCTGCAGGTCGAAGGCAACCGCGCAAGCGTGCTGGCCGTGCGTGACGGGCGCCTGCAGCGCGTGGCGGTGACGCTGGGCCTGCGCGGCCTTGCGGCCAGCGAGGTGACCGACGGACTCGCGGCCGGGGACCACGTGCTGGCCACTGCGGGCGCCGGCGCCCTGGCCGACGGCGACCGGGTGCGCGTCACCACCCTGCAGCAGCCGGCGGAGAATTCCAGCACGCGCCGCGAGCTGCCGGTGAACCTGGACTGACAGCCCGCGATGTGGATCGAGACCACCATCGCGATGCGCTTCCTGCGCGAGGGACGCACGCAGACCACGCTGATCCTGGTGGGCATTGCCGTGGGCGTGGCCGTGATCGTTTTCGTCACCGCGCTGATCGACGGCCTGCAGGTGAACATCATCGACCGCACCCTGGGCACGCAGGCGCACATCCGCGTCCAGGCGCCGGATGAAGTCAACCGCCTGGCGCCGTTGCCGGCCGGAACCGCGCGGCTGGTCCTTGAGACCCGGCGTGCACAGCGCCTGCGCTCCATCAACAACTGGCAGCAGGTGATGGAACTGCTGGACCAGTTTCCCGGCGTCTCGGCGGTCTCGCCGGTGGTCTCCGGCCCCGCCTTCGCCCGCCGCGGCAATTCCGTGGAGTCGGTGGCGCTGGTGGGCATGGACCCGGAGCGCTACCAGCGCATCATTCCCGTGGGCGATGACATCGTCGAGGGCGAGCTGCGCGTCGGCAGCGGCAATGCCGTGATCGGGCGGTTGCTGGCGGACGACCTGGGCGCGCGGGTGGGCGACAAGGTGCGCCTCACCGCGGGGCCCGGCACCGAGGCACAGCTCAACATCACCGGCATCTTCGAGCTGGGCGTGCGCGAGCTGGACGAGCGCTACGTGTACCTGGACCTGAAGCAGGCGCAGTCGCTGCTCGACCTGCCCGGCGGCGTCACGGTGATCGATGTCACCGTCAGCAGCATCTTCGACGCACAGGTCATCGCCGCGCGACTCTCAGGGCTCACGGGCCTCAAGGCCGAGAGCTGGATGGAGAGCAACGCCCAGCTGATGAATGCGCTGCGCTCGCAGAGCATGTCCACCGGCATGATCTCCTTCTTCGTCGCGCTGTCGGTGGCCTTCGGCATCGCCAGCGTGCTGTCCATCAGCGTCGTGCAGCGCACGCGCGAGATCGGCATCCTGCGCGCCATGGGCACGCGCCAGCGGCAGATGCTCAAGGTGTTCCTGGTGCAGGGGGCGGTGCTGGGCTTCGCCGGCTCGGCGGTCGGCGCCATGTCCGGCTACGGACTGGTGTGGATCTTCAACACCCTGGGCCCCAACCTCTTCGAGGTACCCATGTCGCTTTCGCTGGTGACCACGTCGATGGCGCTTGCCACCATCACCGGCACCATCGCCGCCGTGGTGCCGGCACGGCGCGCGGCCAGGCTCGATCCGGTGCAGGCCATCCGCCATGCCTGAGCTTGCGGCCGCGGCGGCGGATGAAGTGGTGCTGCGGCTCGAGGGACTGCGCAAGTCCTACAACGTGGGCCTGCCCACGCAGATCGAAGTACTGCATGGGCTCGATCTTTCGATCCGGCGCCACGACTTTGCCGCGCTGGTGGGACCGTCGGGGTCGGGCAAGAGCACGTTGCTGAACCTGCTGGGCCTGCTGGATGCACCCACCGCCGGCGAGCTGTACCTGCTCGGCCGCCCGGTGCGCGAACTGGACGACGAACAGCGCACCGCGCTGCGCGCGGAAGCACTGGGCTTCGTGTTCCAGTTCCATCACCTGCTGCCGGCCTTCAAGGCGCTTGAAAACGTGCTGATGCCGCTGATGGTGCGCCACGGACGACCCGGCGCCGACGAGGTGGAACGCGCGCGGCAGCTGCTGCGCGACGTGGGCCTGGAGCAGATGACCGATCGCAAGCCCACCGAACTCTCCGGCGGCCAGCAGCAGCGCGTGGCCATTGCGCGCGCCCTGGTGACCCGCCCCGCCCTGCTGCTGGCCGACGAGCCCACGGGCAATCTCGACACGAAAACCGCCGCCGAAGTGTTCCAGCTGTTCCGGCGCTTCAACCGCGAAGCCGGCTGCGCGGTGCTGGTGGTGACGCATGATCCGCGGCTGTCGGCGGCATGTGACCGCACCATCGAGCTGGTGGACGGCGCGATCGTCAGCGACCAGGCCACCAGCTGACGGGCACGGCGCGGGCAGCTCCCGTGCCGCCCGCCGCTATTCGTAGCGCAGGGCCTCGATGGGATTCAGCCGCGCCGCGCGCCGCGCCGGCACGAATCCGAAGATGATGCCCACCGAGGCCGAGGCCACGATGGCCACCAGCACCACCACCGGGCTGATGTACACCGGCCAGCCGAACATCCCTGCCAGCGCGGCGGCCACGCCGGCGCCCAGCCCCAGCCCCACCAGTCCGCCCACCAGGCACAGCAGCACCGCCTCGGTGAGGAACTGCCCGAGGATGTCCGAGCCGCGCGCCCCGATGGCCATGCGCAGGCCGATCTCGCGCGTGCGCTCGGTCACCGACACCAGCATGATGTTCATGATGCCGATGCCGCCCACCACCAGCGAGATGGCCGCGGTGGCGGCCAGCAGCAGCCCCAGCGTCTTGGAGGCCTGGTTGCGGGTCTCCAGGAACTCGGCGAAGTTGCGGATGATGAAGTTGTTGTCCTTGTCAGGCCCGATGCGCCGCCGCTCGCGCAGCACGCGCTCGATGTCGGACTGCACCTCGGCCAGGTTGTAGCGCGGGTCCACCTTCACCAGCAGCGCGCCGATCTGGTCCGGCGCGCCGAGCCGGCCCACCAGGCGCGAGCGCGCGGTGGAGATGGGAACCATGATCACGTCGTCCTGGTCGTTGCCGCCGGCCTGCCCCTTCTCCGACAGCACGCCGATGACCTGGAACGGCGAGTTGTTGATGCGGATGGTGGTCCCCAGCGGGTCACCGTCACCGAACAGCTCGCGCGCCACCGTGGCCCCGATCACGGCCAGCTTGGCGCCGGAGGAGCCTTCGCGGGAATCGAAAAATCGCCCCCGGGCGACGGGCCACTCGCGCACCGTCTGGATCTCGGCATTCACGCCCTGCACGCGGGTGGTCCAGTTGGCATTGCCCAGCACCACCGAGGCGTTGTTGTTGCCCAGTTCGCCGGAAACGGCCATCACCCCCGCCACGCTGTCGCGAACCGCGCGCATGTCCTTCTCCGTGAGCGGCGGGGCCGACCCGAAGCCGCCCCGGCGCCCCCCCACATTGGCCGATCCCGGGAAGATGGTGAGCTGGTTGGTGCCGAGGCTGGAGATCTGGTCCTCGATCTGCTTGCTCGCACCGCTGCCGATGCCGGACATCACGATCACCGAAGCCACGCCGATGATGATGCCCAGCGTGGTGAGCATGCTGCGCAACTTGTTCAGCCGCAGCGCCACCAGCGCGGTCTTGATGTATTCGACGACGCTCATACGGGCTTCTCCGCCACCGGGCGATCCTCGACGATGCGCCCGTCGCGCACGCGCAGCAGGCGCCTGGCATGGGCCGCCACGTCCGGCTCGTGCGTCACCAGGATCACCGTCATTCCGCTCTCGGTGAGGCTCTCGAACAGCGCCATGATTTCATCCGAGGTCTGCGAGTCGAGTGCGCCGGTGGGCTCGTCGGCCAGGATCAGGCTGGGCGAGTTGACCAGCGCCCGGGCAATGGCCACGCGCTGCTGCTGGCCGCCGGAGATCTGCGATGGCACATGGTCCATGCGCTGCCCCAGTCCCACCTCGCGCAGGCGCTGCGCGGCCAGCTCGTTGCCGCGCGCCTGCTTCGCAGGGTCACGCGAGTAGGCCAGCGGCAGCTTCACGTTGTCGAGCGCGGTGGTGCGCGGCAGCAGGTTGAACTGCTGGAACACGAAACCCAGCGTGCGGTTGCGCAGGTCGGCCAGCTGGTCCTTGTCGAGCGTTGCGATGTCGGTGCCGTTGATGGCCAGCGAGCCGGAGGTGGGCGTGTCGAGTGCGCCGATGAGGTTCATCAGCGTGGACTTGCCGGATCCGGATGGTCCCATGATGGCCACGAACTCGCCGCGGTGTATGTCGAACGAGACATCGCGCAGCGCGTGCACCGCCACCTCACCCAGCTGGTAGGTCTTGGTGAGGTTGCGGGCGGAGACGACGGGCGGTGCGCTGCCGCCATCCATCACATCGCCACCCCGGTGCGGGAGCGCACGATCACCTCGGATCCCACGTCGATGGGACCACCCTCGACCACCTCCACCAGCTCGGTGTAACGGTCGTCGCTCACACCCAGCAGCACCTGGTGCACCTTCTCCTTGCCGTTCTCCAGCGTCCACAGCGTGCCCTGCCGGGTCTGCGGCTGGTTGCCGCGCTGGCTGCGCAGCTGGCGGAACCTGTCCAGCTGCCCGGGAGTGAGCACGCTGGCGATGGCGTTCTCGAGACGGTTGCGCATGGCCTGCGCTTCGCGGTTGTTGAAATTGTTGCCACCCTGCACGCCGGCCAGCGCGCCGGGCCCGCTGGCCTGCTGCTGCGCCTGCATCTGCTGCTGCACCTGCTGGATGGCCTGCTGCAGCCGCTCCTCCTGGTCGGGGGACAGCCCCAGCTCCTTCGCCAGCTGGGGATTGCCGGCCAGCATGGCGGCACCGCCCTGCCCACCACGGCCTTGCTGGCCGGTGGCCTGGTTCGACTGCGCGGTACGCTGGTCGGCCGGCTGGTAGCGGGCCGCGTCATTCGGCACACGCAGCACCTCGTCGCGGCGGTCGGTGACGATGCGCACGTTGGCGGTCATGCCAGGCAGCAGCATCTGCGCGGGATTCTCCGCCTGGATCATCACGCTGTAGGTAACCACGTTCTGCGTGGTGGTGGCCGCAAGGCGCACCTGCGCCACGCGCCCGGGGAAGGTCTGGTCCGGGAAGGCATCGACCGTGAAGGTGGCCTGGTCTTCCGGGTCGATGGCGCCGATGTCGGCCTCGTCGACCTTGGCCTCGATCTGGATCTGCGAGAGATCCTGCGCGATCTTGAACAGCACCGGCGCCTGCAGGCTGGCCGCCACGGTCTGGCCCAGGTCGACGCTGCGCGAGATCACCACGCCATCGATGGGCGAGCGGATCTGCGTGCGCGAGAGGTCGATGCGTGCCTGCTCGAGTGAAGCCTGGCGGGTCTGCAGCGCTGCCTCGGCGTTCTTGATCTGGGCCTCCGCGATGACCAGGTCGCTTTCAGCCAGCTCCAGCTGCTTGCGGGCATCCTCGATGGCGGTCTGCGCGATCAGCTGCCGCTCGGCCAGCTGCTGCTGGCGCTCGTAGTCGCGCCGCGCCTGCTCCACCGTCGTCTGCGCCTTGCGCAGGCTGGCCTGCTGCGAGCCCATGTTGGCGCGCGCCACGGCCATGTCGGCCTCGGCCTGGGCGACGCGCTGCTGGTAGGTCTGCGGGTCGATCACGGCCAGCAGGTCGTCCTTCTTCACGCGTGAATTGAAGTCCGCGTGCAGCGCGGAAATCTGCCCGGAAATCTGCGAGCCCACTTCCACCGTGACCAGGGCGGCCACGGAGCCGGTGGAGCTGATGGATTTCTCCACCATGCCACGGTCGATCGTGCCCATCTCGTAGGTGACGTCAGCCCCCTTCTGGTTGTAGTGCCGCCAGGCCAGCACCACTGCCACCAGCACGGCCGCCACGACCACGCCACGTTTGATCCACGGTCTTGCCATCACGATCCTGCGGTCCGGTTCAGGTTGGGTTGTTGGAGGGGCCGGGACGATATTGGACCGCCGCACCGATCACAAGTTCTTGACCGGCGCGAAATCGTGCCCTGTCGGGAAATGGCCCTTTTCAGGGCCTTCCAGCAGCCCTGATGCCCGATTCCGCGGCTTCCATCAGCCCCTTGGCCGCGAGCCATTCGCGGTTGTAGAGCCGCGAGACATATTTGGCGCCGCCATCGCAGAGGATGGTGACGATGGTGTGGCCCGGGCCCAGCTCGCGCGCGACCCGCACCGCAGCAGCCACGTTGATGCCCGAGGTGCTGCCGAGGAACAGGCCCTCCTCGCGCAGCAGCCGGTACACCATCGTGACGGTCTCCGGGTCCTCGACGTGCACGGCATCGTCCACCGGCGCATCGCGGAAATTGTCGGTCACGCGCCCGATGCCGATGCCCTCGGTGATCGAGCCGCTGCCGGTGGCCTTCACCTGGCCATTGCGCACGAATTCGAACAGGCCACTGCCGGGCGGATCAGCCAGCACGGTGCGGATGCCGGCGCGCCTGGTCTTGAGGAATTCCGAGGTGCCGGCCAGCGTGCCGCCGGTGCCGCTGGCGGCCACGAAGGCGTCGATGCGCCCGCCGGTCTGCTCCCAGATCTCAGGCCCCGTGGACTGCACGTGCGCGCGGCGGTTGGCCGTGTTGTCGAACTGGTTGGACCAGATGGCATTGGGGAGATCGGCCGCGAGGCGGCCGGCCTGGTGCTGGTACTGCGCCGGGTTGCTGTAGGGCACCACCGGCACCTTGCGCACCTCGGCGCCCAGCGCCTCCAGCAGCTGGTACTTCTCGGGCGACTGGTTGTCGGGCATCAGCAGGATGAGCTTGTAGCCGCGCGCATTGCAGACATGGGCGAGGCCAATGCCGGTGTTGCCGGCGGTGCCCTCGACCACGGTGCCGCCGGGCTTCAGAAGGCCGCGATTCTCCGCGTCGGTGACAATCCACTTGGCGGCGCGGTCCTTCACCGATCCGCCGGGATTCATGAACTCGGCCTTGGCGAGGATCTCGCAGCCGGTCTCGCGGCTCACACCATTGAGGCGAAACAGCGGCGTGTTGCCGACGGCATCCACGAAATCCTTGCGCAGCGTCATTACCCGTCCCGTCTTATCTTCAGGCGCTGGCGGAATCAGCGCCCATGTTGCCAACCAGTCCCTTCACCTGCGCGAGGGCGGCGACTTCGCCGACCACCAGCAGGGTGGGCGATCTTAACCGTGCCGCCGCCGCCGTGGCAGGCAGGTCGGCCAGCGTGGTCTTCAGCACGCGCTCGTCCGGCCACGTGGCCCGCTCCAGCAGCGCCACCGGCGTGGACGGCGCCAGCCCGTGCGAGGTCAGCTGGCGCGCGATGTAGTCAGTCTGCGCGCCGCCCATGTAGTACACCACCGTGTGGCCGGGCCCGGCCAGCAGCCGCCAGTCCAGGTGGATGGCCTGCGCACCGGTGGCAGTGACGAAGGTCACCGCCTGCGCAATGCCCCGGTGCGTAAGCGGCAGGCCGGCGCTGGCCGCGGCACCGATGCCGGCCGTGATGCCCGGCACCACCACCACGGGGATGCCCGCCTCGCGCAGCACCGCCAGCTCCTCGCCACCGCGGCCGAAGATGAAGGGATCACCGCCCTTCACGCGCGCCACGCGCAGGCCCCTGCGCGCATGTTCCAGCAGCAGCTGGTTGATGTATTCCTGCGTGTGCTCGTGCTGGCCGGGCGTCTTGCCCACATTGATCTTCTGCGCGTCGCGGCGCGCACGGCCGAGGATGACCTCCGGCACCAGCCGGTCGTACAGCAGCACGTCGGCCTGCTGCAGCAGCTGCTGGGCGCGCAGCGTGAGCAGGTCAGGATCGCCGGGGCCCACGCCGATGAGGTACACCTCCCCGGCCGGCGCGGCGGCGGCAGCGCGCGCGGCATCGATGGCGCCCTGCATGGCGGCATCGGCACCGCTGCTGTCCCCGGCCAGGAGGCTCGCGGCCACCGGGCCATTGAAGAAACGGTCCCAGAAGCGCAGCCGTGCCGGCAATTCGGGCAGCGCCCGGCGCACGGACTCGCGCCACCTGCCCGCGTAATCGGCAAGCTGGCCCAGCCGTTCAGGCAGCAGCGCCTCGATCTGCGTGCGCACGCGGCGGGCCAGCGTGGGCGAATTGCCCGCCGTGCCCACCGCCACGATCAGCGGCGACCGATCAACGATGGCGGGAAAGATGAATCCCGAGCGCGGACCGTCATCCACCACGTTGACGAGCATGCCGCGCTCGCGCGCGGCCACAGCCACCGCGTCGTTCACCGCTTCGTCATCGGTGGCCGCCACCACCAGCAGCGCGCCATCCAGCTGCGGGGCAGAGAAAGGCACGGGGCGGTGCTCGATGCGGCCCAGGTCGCGGAACACGGTGAGATCCGCCGTGAGTTCCGGCGCCACCACACGCACCTTCGCATGGGCCTTCAGCAGGTGCTCGACCTTGCGGTGCGCGACCACGCCACCACCGACGA
>CBFGXE010000006.1:0-121705 GCA_965652645.1 uncultured bacterium
AAAACGGACCAAGCACGCACCGAGCAGGCAAGGGCGTTTGAATTTCCTATCCGCGCCGAAGGCACGCTGGGCATCGTCACCGGCGTGGTGCTGCGGCTGTTCCCCAAGCCGCGCAGCGCGTGCACGGGCATCTGCGCGGTGGACGACTATGGCGGCGTGCTCGACCTGCTGAAGCGGGTGCGCACCGGCTTCGGCGCGCTGCTGTCGGCTTACGAGGTGATGTGGCCGGACTTCTACCAGCTCGGCACCGTCGCGCTGGGTCGCAAGCCACCGCTGGAACTGGGCCACGGCGTTTACGTGCTGATCGAAACGCTGGGAACCGACCCTGATGCCGACCAGGCCCGCTACGAGGCGGTGATCGGGGAGGCCATCGAGGCCGGTATCGTGAAGGACGCCATCATTGCCCAGTCGCAGCGCGAGGCCACCGAGCTGTGGGCGGTGCGCGACTCGCCCGGTGAATGGAACAAGGGCGTGCACTGGCCGCAGCTGGGCTTCGACGTGAGCGTGCCCACCGGCGAGATCGGTCCGCTGGCGGATGAGATCGGCGCGGAGCTCAAGCGCCGCTGGCCGGACTTGGTGGCCGTATTCTTCGGCCACGTGGCCGACGGAAACCTGCACGTATCCGTGCGCATGTCTGGCCACAGCATCCCGGAACTGGATATCGAGAATGCGGTGTATGGCATCGTCGCGCAGCGGCGCGGCTCGATCTCGGCCGAGCACGGCATCGGCTCGCTGAAGATTCCGTTCCTGCATTTCTCGCGCAGCGAGGCGGAGATTGCGCTGATGCGCGCGATCAAGAAGGCCATGGATCCGAAGGGAATCCTGAATCCCGGCAAGGTGTTGCCCGCCGGTTGACCCGGCAACCCGCAATGGTTCCCGTCGGGTTGTCAGCAAGGTCTTACGCAGCGGGCCTGCTGTAGCCGGATATCCGCTGCGCTGCCGTAATGTGACTCTGGGCTCCCGCCTGCTTAGGGGATCCCATTTGGCAAACAGTCTCGGCCGTCCGGCGTGGTGACGGCTACTCCCACCTTGCCACCAGCCCTCGAGCAGCGGCTGGCGGCACTGATCGATCGCCACGACAACTCCGCCGAGGGTGAGCTCTGGGACGGCGAGCGCCTGCATCTGCATGGACGGTTCCTGGCCGGACGCAGCGATGAGAGCCACCGCGCGCCGCGGGTGGACCTCAGGAACGAACTGAAGGCCAATTCCCGCACGCTGCGCGGCGCATACGCGGCCATCGTCGCGGCACTGGCCGCCGGGCGGGCGGTGACGCCGGCCGCGCAGTGGATCATCGACAACTTCCACGTGATCTCCGACCAGCTGGTGGATGCGCCGCTGCGGCTGACGCCGCAGCTGTGGCGCCGGCTGCCCGCGTCCGGGCAGCGTGATGCCTCCGCCTTGCCGCGCATCCACCACATCGCCACCGAGTACCTGCGGCACACCTTGTGGGAATTCCGGCCGGAATCACTGGTTCGCATCCTGGCCGGGTACCAGCAGGTGGCGCCGCTGACCATGCGCGAGCTGTGGGCGCTGTACCCCATCCTGCAGGTGGCGCTGATCTCCGAACTGCGCAACGTGGCCATGCGGGTGCAGGATTCGCTTGGCGCGCGCGCCGCGGCGGACGAGCTGGCCGATTCGCTGCTGCACGGCGGCTGGGGCAGGGAGGAACTGCGCGTGCGGCCGCTGCGATGGACCGAAAGCCGGTTCGCGGCACCTTTCATCGTGCAGCTGGCGCACCGTCTGCAGGGCATGGGTGAGCAGGGGCGGCCCTTCCTCGAGACATTGTCGCGCCAGCTCGTGCAGCGCGGCACCACCATCGACGAGTTCATCCAGCGCCAGCACGCGCGGCGCAGCGCCACCAACGTGGCCGCGCGCAACATCATCACCAGCCTGCGCGCGCTGGGATCCTTCGACTGGCGGGGGCTGTTCGAAAAGGCCTCTGAAGTCGAGGCAGTGCTGCGCACGCAGCCGGACTACCTCGCCAGCGACCGGCGCACGCGCGACCGCTACCGCGGCAGCATCGAGGAAATCGCGCGCATGGCGGGGCGCGACGAGCTGACTGTCACGCATGAGATCCTCGCCCTGGTGGCCAGGGAGCCGGACGATGATGGCCAGCCTGCCGTGCTGGGCAGCTGGCTGATCGGTCCGCGCCGTCCCAGGCTGGAGGCGGCGCTGCGTTACCGCGTGCCGCTGCACTGCCGGATCAGGCGCCAGGTGATCCGCAACGCGCGGGCGCTCTACCTTGGCAGCATCGGCGGGCTCACGCTGGCGTTGATGGCGCTGGCCATCGGCCTGGGCTCCGACTGGCGCGCCGCCTCGGGCGGCATGCTGGCGCTGCTCGCGGTGCTGGCGGCAGTGCCCGCGTCAGAGCTGGCCATCGCGGTGCTCAACCGGTTCTGGCTGCGCGCCTTTCCGCCGCGACACCTGCCGAGCCTCGCGCTGGAAACCGGCCTGCGGCCCGACATGAAGACGCTGGTGGTGGTGCCGACACTGCTGCGCTCGGAGCAGGATGCCAGGGAAGCCTGCGGCAGGCTGCAGGTGCATGCGCTGGCCAATGCCGATCCGTTCATCAGCTTCGCGCTGCTGTCCGACTGGGCAGACAGTGACACCGAGAGCAGGCCCGAGGACGCCGCCATCCTCGCGGCGGCCCGCCGCGGCATAGCCGACCTGAACCTGACGCATGCGGCAGTGGCAGGCAGTCCACGGTTCTTCCTGCTGCACCGTCGTCGCCATTGGCACGAATCCGAGGGCTGCTTCACCGGATGGGAACGCAAGCGCGGCAAGCTGGAGGAGCTGAACAGGCTTCTGCTGCAGAAAGGCGAGACCAGTTTCCTGCCGGACGAGGAGGGTGTGCTGCGCGTGCCGCAGGACATCCGCTACGTGCTCACCGTCGACGCCGACACGCGCCTGCCGATGGGCTGCGTGCGCGACCTGGCGGGCACGGCCGCCCATCCTCTCAACACCCCGGTATTTTCCGCCGCGGAAGGTCGCGTGGTACGTGGCTACGGCGTGCTGCAGCCGCGCATCACGCCGCTGCTGCCGGAGACCGGCGAGCGTTCGCTGTACCGCGAGATCATCACCAGTGGCAGCGGCATCGATCCCTACGCCGCCGCGGTGTCCGACCTGCACCAGGATGTGTTCGGCGAAGGGTTGTTCACCGGCAAGGGACTCTACGATCTCGCGGCCTGGGAAAAAGCCATGGAGGGTCGCGTTCCGCCCAGCTCGCTGCTGAGCCACGACCTGTTCGAGGGCATCTTCGTGCGCTGCGGGCTGGCCTCGGGCATCGAGCTGTTCGAGGATTTTCCCTCGCACTCGGAGGTGGCCGCGGCGCGCGCCCATCGCTGGATGCGCGGTGACTGGCAGCTGCTGCCCTGGATACTGGGACGGCGTGGCCGGCTGCCCGCGATGGGCCGCTGGAAGATGCTCGACAACCTGCGCCGTTCGTTGCTGGCGCCGGCCAGTGTCCTGCTGCTGATCGCCGCCTTTGCGATTCCCGCGGCCGATCCGCTGGCATGGCTGCTGATGGTGCTGGCACCGTTTGCCTGGCCCGCGCTCGCCGGCGCGTTCGAGCGCCTGCTGCGGACCCCATCCTCCCGTTCGCGGCGCGTGCACCTGGCACGGCTCGCGACCGACATGTTCGCGGATCTCGGCCGCGCCGCCGTGTCGATGGCCCTGCTGGCACAGAATGCATGGCTCGCGATCGATGCCATCAGCCGCGCGCTGTATCGCCTGCTGGTCTCGCACCGGAACCTGCTCGAATGGACCACCGCCGCGCAGGCCAAGGCCGGGCGCAGCGATGCGCTGTCGAGCTTCGTGTGGCCGCTGAAGAGCGCCAGCATCGTCGTGGTGGGAGCGGTGGCGGTGCTGATGGTGGCCAACCCGCCAGCGGCCATGCGTTTTGCGCCGCTGCTGCTGCTGTGGTGGCTGTCGCCTGTGCTGGCGCAGTTCCTCAGCAGGCCGCTCGATCGGGAACGTCCCGAGGATGAGCTGCCCGAAGACGTGGAGCGGGAACTGCGTGAAACGGCCCGCCTGACCTGGACCTTCTTCGAGCAGCACGTGACGGCGGAGGAGAACTTCCTGCCCCCGGACAACTTCCAGGAAACCCCCGCACCCGTCGTCGCCCATCGCAGCTCCCCGACGAACATCGGCATGTACCTGCTTTCCACTTTCGCCGCCCGCGACTTCGGCTGGCTGGGACTGCAGGACACCGTGGAGCGGCTGGCGGCCACGCTGGCAACACTGCAGCGCCTGGAGCGCTTCGACGGGCACCTGCTGAACTGGTACGACACGCGCACGCTGCAGCCATTGGCGCCGCTGTATGTGTCCACCGTGGACAGCGGCAATCTCGCCGGGCACCTGCTGGCGTTGCGGCAGGCATGCATGCAGGCACTGGCCCTGCCGCTGCTGTCGCCGCGTGCACTGCATGGTCCGCGCGATGCGCTCGCGCTGTGCGAGCGTGAGATCACGGCCTGGATGGAGACGGATCGCGCCGCGGTGCCGCGTGCAACGGCATTGCGCTTGGCGTTGCGCCAGGTCGCCCGGCGCCTGGAAGGGGAGGCGCAGACTCTGGCCGAGGCCATGTACCAGCTGCAGGCCGTCGCGCAGGGCGTGGCCGCGTTGCGCAGTGACGATCTGCCGCCCGGGGTCGATCGCTGGCTGGAGGTGACAGGACGCGACATCGAATCGCAATTGCGGGACATGCGCATGGTCCTGTCTGTCGCCGATGCCGCAGCCGCTGGAGAGCGGCTGCGGCGCACGGTGCCGCTTTCCGTCCTGGCGCAAAGCTCGGAAGCCTGCGCGCAGCTGGTGCAGGCGCTCCGGGACATCGCTGCGCGATGCGCCGCACTCGCAGGCGACATGTCGTTCGGATTCCTCTACGACCGCACCAGAGGACTGTTCTCCATCGGCTTCCGCGTCGCCGACCGTGCACTCGATGAGGGCTACTACGATCTGCTGGCCTCCGAGGCCAGGCTGGCCAGCCTCGTCGCCATCGCCAAGGGTGATGTGCCGCGTTCCCACTGGTTCCGGCTGGGCAGGCGCCTTACCGGCGGTTCGCGCCATCCCGTGCTGGCCTCCTGGTCCGGGTCGATGTTCGAGTACCTGATGCCCACGCTGGTGATGCAGGAACCCAGGCAGAGCCTGCTCGAACAGACCAACCGGCGCGTGGTGCTGCTGCAGATCCGCCATGGCGAAGTGCACAACCTGCCGTGGGGAATCTCCGAATCCGCGTACAACGTGCGCGACCGCGAATACACCTACCAGTACTCCGGCTTCGGCGTGCCGGCGCTGGGCCTGAAGCGCGGGCTGGCCTCCGACTACGTGGTGGCGCCCTACGCTTCGATTCTGGCAGCGATGTACGAGCCGGTGGCGGCGGCGGACAACCTGCGTGCGCTGGCGCGCCTGGCGGCGCGCGGCGAGTACGGGTATTACGAAGCCCTGGATTTCACGACCTCGCGCGTGCCCGAGGGCAGCACGGTCTCGGTGGTGCGTGCCTACATGGCGCATCACCAGGGGATGAGCATCGTGGCGCTCGACAACGTACTGCACGACGGCGTGATGCAGGCCCGCTTCCACGCCGAGCCGGCCATTGCCGCCGCCGAGTTGCTGCTGCAGGAGCGCTCGCTGCGCTTCGTCGATGCGCCGGTGCTGGCCGTGGCGGAGGTGCCGGCGGCGGTGATCGTCGAGGATGCCCCCGACGTGGCCCGCACGGTGGAGGGCTTCACCTCGCCGATTCCCGTGACCCATCTGCTGTCGAACCGCAGCTACAGCGTGATGCTGAGTGATTCCGGCGGCGGCTACAGCAGCTGGCGGGGCCGCGCGGTGACGCGCTGGCGCGAGGATGCGACGCGCGACAACTGGGGCAGCTTCGTGTACCTGCGCGACGTGGACCAGGGCACGCTGTGGTCCGCCGGATTCCAGCCCGTCGCTGCGCCCGCCGATGAGTACCGGGTGCAGTTCAGCGAGGAGTGCGCGGTGTTCGCGCGCCGCGACGGCAGCCTGCGCACCACGATGGCAGTGGTGGTGCCGCCGGACGACGATGGCGAGCTGCGGCAGGTCACGCTGCACAACGAGGGCATCCGGGCGCGGCGCATCGAGCTCACGTCCTATGCGGAGATCGTGCTGGCGCCGCAGCGGGCGGATATCGCCCATCCCGGCTTCTCCAACCTGTTCGTGCAGACCGAATTCGCCCCGGAAAGCGGCGCGCTGCTGGCCACGCGACGGCCGCGCAGCGACCGCGAGTCGCCGGTGTGGGCCATGCACGTGATTGCGTGCGCGGGGACTGCTCCTACGCAGCTGCAATATGAAACCGACCGCAGCCGCTTCCTGGGGCGTGGCCGTGACAACCGGCTGCCACTGGCGCTGGATGATTCCACGCCGCTGTCCAACACCGTCGGCAATGTGCTGGATCCGGTGTTCAGCCTGCGCACGCAAGTCACGGTGCCGGCGCGCGCCAAGGTCACGGTGACGTTTGCCACCTTCGTCGCGCACTCGCGCGAACAGATCACGAGCCTCGTCGCCAAGTACCGCACGCCGACGCTGTTCGACCACGTGGCCGGATCGGCCTGGACCTTCGCCCGTGCAGAGCTGTACTACCTGCGCAGCACGCTGGGCGAGGCGAGATTGTTCCAGAGCCTGGGCAGCCACCTGCTGCTGGCCACGCCGCAGCTGCGCGCAGCGCGCGACCCCGCGGCCCCCAACATGCTGGATGTGACGCATCTGTGGCGGTTCTCCATCTCGGGCGACCGGCCGATCCTGCTGATCCGCTGCCACAGCCTCGATGACCTGCCCTTCATCCACCAGTGCCTCAGGGCGCAGGAATACCTGCGCGTGAAGAGCCTGGTGGTCGACGTGGTGATCCTCAACGAACGGCGCCATTCCTATGTGCAGGACCTGCAGCACGCGATCGAGCAGGCGGCGCGCGGCTTCGCATCACGGGCGGAGAGCGGCGAGGGCGGCGGCATCTATACCCTGGCCATCGATGCGATGGGCGAGGCCGAGCGCAGGCTGTTGCTGGCGCTTGCGCGGGTGGTGCTCGATCCCGCGCAGGGCGGCTTGCAGGAGCAGCTTTCCCGTCCCGCAGTTGTTGGTACGCCTCGGCCCCCACCGCCCGCCCGCGCGGCGCCGCCGCCGCGCACGACCGTCGAGGCGGATCAAGGTCTGGAGTTCTTCAATGGCTGGGGCGGTTTTGCCAGCGAGGGGCAGGAGTACGCCATCATCCTGCCGGAAGGAACGAGCACGCCGGCTCCCTGGAGCAATGTGCTGGCCAACGAACAGTTCGGGTCGCTGGTTACCGAACGCGGATCCATGTGCAGCTGGTCGCTCAACAGCCGCGAGAACCAGCTCACGCCGTGGTCGAACGATGCGGTCAGTGATCCTTCCGGGGAACGCTTCTATCTGCTGGCCGATGATGGCGAGCTGTGGAGCCCCGCTGCGCAGCCGGTGCGCAGGTCCGGTGCCAGCTATGAGATCCGCCACGGCCAGGGATACAGCCACTTCGACGTCGGGTTCAAGGGATTCTCCTCGCGACTGACCGTGCTGGTGGCAGCCAGCGATCCGGTGAAGGTCTGCCGTCTGCGGCTCACCAACCAGCAGTCACTGGCCCGCCGCGTGACCTTCGTGTCAGCCGTGGACTGGTCCATCGGCGCTGCGCGCGGCAGTGCCAATCATGATGTGCAGACGCGGCTGGATCCGGACACCGGCGCCCAGTTCGCCTCCAACCCGGCGCTGGTGGATTTCGGCTCGCGCGTGGCCTTCTGCGATCTCGGCGGCAGGCAGCAGCGCTGCACCGACAGCCGGCAGCAGTTCCTCGGGCGCAACGGTCATCCGGATGCGCCGCTGGGTCTGGAATCCATTGCGCAATGGTCGGTGACCAATGCCGCCGGACGTGATCCCTGCTGCGCCTTCTCGCTCACGCTGGAGCTCGCGCCGGGCGCCACCGCCGAAGTGCTGTTCCTGCTCGGCCAGGCCGAGGATGTCGACGCCGCGCGCCGGCTGATCCACAAGTACCGCCAGCTGGGGGCCGACGCTGCCCTGGATCAAGTGCGGCAGCGCTGGGACCGGCTGCTGGGCACGGTGCAGATCCGCACGCCCGACCGTGCGCTGGACCTGCTGTTCAACCGGTGGCTGCTTTATCAGACCATCAGCTGCCGGCTGTGGGGCCGCACGGGGTTCTACCAGTCGGGTGGGGCATTCGGCTTCCGCGACCAGCTGCAGGACGGCATGGCGCTGACGCTGTGTGCGCCGGACCAGGTGCGCGCGCACCTGCTGCACGCCGCGTCGCGCCAGTTCATCGAAGGCGACGTGCAGCACTGGTGGCATCCGCCCAGTGGCCGGGGCGTGCGCACCCACTTCTCGGACGACCGCCTGTGGCTGCCGTTCGCGGTGCACCAGTACATCGAGACCACCGGCGACACCAGCGTGCTGGGTGAGCCGGTCTCGTTCATCGAGGGGCCGCCGCTGCCGCTGCACCAGGAGGATTCGCACTATGTGCCGGGTGATTCCGCGCAGCGCGAAAGCCTCTACGAGCACTGTGCCCGGGCGGTGGATCGCAGCCTTGGCACCGGCATCCACGGCCTGCCACTGATCGGCGGCGGTGACTGGAACGACGGCATGAACCGGGTCGGGCACGAGGGCCGCGGCGAAAGTGTCTGGGTGGCGTGGTTCCTGATCCTGACCCTGAAGCGCTTCGTGCCGGTGGCGCGGTCCCGCAAGGACCAGCAGCGCGTCGCGCGCTGGGAGTCCCATCTGCAGCGCCTGGAGCAGGCCTGCGAGCGTGAGGCCTGGGATGGGCAATGGTATTGCCGCGCCTTCTTCGACGATGGCACCCCGCTGGGATCGAGCCGCAATACCGAGTGCCGTATCGACTCGCTGTCGCAGAGCTGGGCGGTGATCTCCGGCGCGGCGCCCGCCGATCGGGCATTGGCCGGGATGGAGGCGGTGGAGCAGCAGCTCGTGCGCCGCGACGACGGCCTGGTGCTGCTGTTCTCGCCGCCCTTCGATTCCGCGCCGCTGGACCCGGGCTACATCAAGGGTTACCTGCCAGGGCTGCGCGAGAATGGTGCGCAGTACACGCATGCGGCGATCTGGGTGCTGATGGCCGAGGCCATGCTGGGAAGGAAGAGCCAGGTGGCCGAGCTGCTGCGCATCCTGAACCCCGTGCGGCGAGGCGATTCACGTGGCGGCGCCCGCGCGTATCGGGTGGAGCCATACGTGCTCGCCGCGGACATCTATTCCAGCAGCGGCATTGCAGGTCGCGGCGGCTGGACCTGGTACACCGGGGCCTCGGGCTGGATGTACCGCGTGGTGCTCGAGCAGGTGCTGGGCATCCAGGTCAGGGCAGACATGCTGCGCATCGCTCCCTGCGTTCCGGATGCATGGCCGGATTTCGAGGTGTCGCTGAAGTTCGGTGTCGCGTTCTACGAGGTGCGCATGAAGCGCGGCAACGTGACGTCGCAGGAGATGCTATTTGACGGCGCGCCGGTTGCAGGCGATGCGGTCCCCATTCTTCGTGACGGAAGTGTCCATGTGCTTGACCTCACCCTGCCGAAGGCAGGCTGAACGGGGCGCGGGCGTCGCGATGCGTGAAGCATTCACTTCAAGCCCCTGCGGGGACACGGCACGGGCCACTACCATTGCCAGCACCAGCACCGGCACACCAAGCAACCACGTGAGAACCAGTTTCATGAGAGACCCCGCAATGCAGGGAGTCATGGTCCGCGCGGTGGTCGCTGCCGTACATAGGACGCAGCGCGGAGCTGTAGCGTCCGAGTGTCAAAAGCGGGCGTAGGAGTGGTCCTACGCTAAGCCTTGCGAACGAATCGCCATGACGATTCCAGCACCTTCCGCAGCGAATCCCGGTCAAATCCTCGAGAGACGAACCAGGACTGCGTCGTAGGGGCGATAGTGGTCGGTGAGATAGAAAACGTCCGGGTTCTCCCTAATGAGACGCATCCGCTTGTCGCGGCTGACACAGGCCATGAGGGAGTTGGTTTCTGCAGACCTCTTGATGGCTTCGCAGGCCATGAGCCGCCCTTTCACTTTCCAGCCGGTTCCGAGCTTCGTCGCGTTCTCCTTCACGCCCGGAAGTGCGAGCGCGATGTCCCGAAGCTTCCTCAGATCACGTTCTGACAGTGCCATCGCCATCAGCCTCCGGCAATTGCAAATTGCCTGTCCTTGTATGTCTTGAACCGCTTCACGGCAGCTCTTCAGTCCTACAGGAAGTTGTTCGGCCAGATCATCGTGCGCCACATGTGTGCCACCGGCGAATTGTCGAAGCCGAGCCCGTCCTCCGGCTCCCGGAAATGCCGCCCGACGATGTCAGTGAATATCTCCGGATCGATATCCACCCCCTCCTGGAAGGCATACACGTCATAGATGGTGATCAGCCGCGAGGTCATGTACCAGCGATGATTGCGCGCTTCCTGGTGCGCCTTCTGCAGGTACTCCGGCGGCTTGAACTCCGGACCGAAGAACTGGTTGTAGGCATCCGGATACCTGAAGCCCACCGACTCGTCTGCGAAATACCGGAGGGCCTGGTGGTATTGCACGGCCCAGGCGACTTCCAAGGTGACGGGGATTCGGCCGGCCAGCGGTCCGGGCGGACGGGGCGGTGCGTGCCGGCCTTGAGGGCGGTGCCAGGCGAAGGCGGTTTCCGGACAGGCAAGCCGGGAAGCACCGGGAATGAAGGGCAGGGTGGGCGTTCGGGCGCGTTCCTGGCCGGAGCTCTGGCGGGGTTCAGGGCGGTGACGGCAAGCCCGGTCCCAACATAAGGCCCGTTCCACGAACTAAGGCAAAACGGACCAAGCACGCACCGAGCAGGCAAGGGCGTTTGAATTTCCTATCCGCAACTCGACAACCTGCAAGAGCGATTTAAGGTCTCGTTTGTTATCAGTGCCGGGAACTACATCGAGCCGCCGCTGCTCGACTATCCGCGCACGCCCGCGCAGCTTCCGGTCGGGAGGATTACTGCGCCCGCTGACAGCGTGCTGGGCATAACGGTCGGTGCTGTGTCGCATGTCGATTACAAAGCGAATGGCCCGAAAGAGCATCATCCTTCGCCGTATTCACGGCATGGAGCCGGGCCAAACCACGTTATCAAACCGGATCTCATTCATTACGGCGGGGCGTGTTCTACGAACGCTCAACACATTAGCGGCATCCGGTCGGTCAATGGAAAAGGCTCCGCCGAGAATCTCGGCACAAGTTTCGCCACGCCGCTGGTCGCGAAAACGCTTGCGCAGGTTTATCACCGCATTACGCCTGCCCCCAGTCCCGTGCTCGCTCGCGCGTTGCTTACGCACCATGCGCGCGACCCGCGAACACAATTGCGCGTACCGGATGGGGAAGAGAACTTCTTTGGTTTCGGGCTTCCGGCTCCCGTGCCATATTGCCTCGAATGCACCCCCTATACCTCGACGCTTGTGTTCGAGGATGTCCTTCGGCCTGGCTACTTTCTGGAGTGGGACGACTTTCCTTACCCTCCGTCCCTGCATCGAAGGGGGAAGTACTTTGGAGAGGTTTGGATGACCGTTGCGTTCGCCCCGGCGCGCGGCGCGCGTTGGGGCAGCGAATACTGCGAGACGCACATCGACGCGCATTTCGGCGTTTACCGTGAGAGCGTTTCGCGCAAGACCGGAGAAATAAAGACAAAATTCGTTGGCCTGGTGCCGCCGGAACACAAGAATCCCGGCACGCTTTACGAGTCCTATCAGGTAGAAAAGCTCCGCAAATGGGCGCCCGTCCGCACCTATCACGGCGATTTCGGTGAGAAGGGAGAGCGAGGGAAGCGGTGGCGGCTCCAGTTCGTAGTCGCCATAGACTTCGCGCACGAGATCCACGGGTTCCGTGCCCACGCCGATGACTGCGCAAGGCCTCAGACCAAAAGGGCGGTTCGGGAATGCCACCGACAGTCGCCACACAGACACTGGGCCGTCGGGCGCGGCGACCCGGGCCAAGGGAGCGTAAAAATAGCGTCCAGGGTGGCTGGGGTATTGGTACTCGACGATCTCGAGGGACTCGACCACCAGGATGTCTGGCGGTCCTGCAGCATCCGCAGGGGAGGGGGAATCATCTTCGGTTGAAGGAGAGGGTGGAACCGGGACTGGCGCCGGATCCGCCGTGTCCGGGTTGAGGGGGACACCGACGACCGGTGGCAACGCAGATGACGGACCTTGCGCCTCCAATGAATCAAGGCAGGCAGTCAGGGTCAATGCCGCAAGCGCCAGGGTGAAGGGGCGAATTCTTCTTGCCGGGGATAGCTCGTTCATATTTCCTCTCCTTGCAGGAGGCCATGCCTTCCATTGCGGGCCGTGCATGGAGATGAAGTCCGGCATGAGGCCTCGCCAACAATTCGCCGACGCCTGTACGAGCCGTTGGCATTGCCCACGGAAATCGGCCACTTCAGTTGGCACCGGGTCCTGTTGACGGTCACCGGGCCGTTGATCGCAGAGACGCGGATCAACGGGGCGTAAAGGTACTGGCCCGGGATTTCGGGTACTGGTACTCGATTATCTGAAGTGATTCGACTACCAGGTTGCCCGGCGGTTCTTCGGGCTGTGGTTCCAGGACCGGAACGGGAACCTGGGTGACCGGTGTCCCGGCCATCCCCCGGGTCTGGCGCATCAAATGGGTCGAAACAGCCAGCAAAGGCCAGCGCAGCCAGGACGGGTGCAAGCTGGAGCGGGTCGAAACTTCTGCCGGGCGATGGTGCGTCCATATCCTTCTCCTTCCGGTGAACCCACCATCCGCCACAAGCCCTGCCTCCACATGAAACCTGCGTGAAACCTCCCCGCAGTTGCCCAAAGATTCACCAAAAAAACCGTGTAAGCCACTACCGGCCAGACTCGAAGGCCACCGACAGTCCCGCGCGCCGGCCCTCGCCATACAACAGGTCGATGGGACGCGGCATCTGCGGATAGAAAACCCCTCCACGGCTCCCGGCAACGCGGATGAAGCGTTTATTGGTGAGGTTGGTTCCCCAAAACGCCACTTGCTAGGGCCCGCGCTCAAGCGAGAGCTGTGCCCCCAGCAGGCCGCGGGCCCCGTAGCGCAGGCCATTGATCGGACGTTCGGCCATGTTGTCCTGGTAATTCAGCGAGGCTGAGGCCGAGAGTTTCCAGCCCCCCGCCACAGTGAGTGGCAGCAGGGCAAGCGAGGCATTCCAGCTGTTGCGGGGTGCTCGCGCGGTGCGGTTGCCATCCAGGTAGGGCACCAGCGACAGGCTGCCATTGCCGTGCCGCGGCGGGCCGAACGCACAGAAGTCCGAAGTCGGTGGTTGCGAGGTGAGGCCGCAGAAAACTCGCGAGCCCGCATCGTCACTGCCGGCGCGGAAGCGAGCGTCCGCATGGCTCCACGCCAGGCTGGCATCCAGCAAGTTGCCGCCCCGCAGCTGCAGGCGCGCTTCCAGGCCGCGCGCCAGGATGCCCGCGGTATTGCGCGTCACCAGCGCGCTGATGCCGGGTGTGGTGGCGACGCCCATGATCTGCGAATGCCGCCAGTCCACGAAGTAGGCAGTGACCTGCAATTCGCGCAGCACCCGTTGTCCGGCATGGCGCAGGCCGAGCTCGGTGGTCCAGTTGTATTCGGGTCCGTAGTGGCGCTCATCGGACGCGAGTCCCTGCACGGTATTCACACCGCCGGATCGCGCTCCGCGTGCCAGGGAGGCAAAACCATGCCAGCGTGCACTGGCCTGGTAGTCCAGCGACAGTCGCGGGGTCACCGCCCAGAACCTGCCGGCTGGCGGATCCGGGGTGGTGTTGGGCTGGAAGGCGGCATGGCGGAAATCCACTTGCAGCCTCTCCCGCTCGGCACGCAGTTCGGCACGCCCGCGCAGGCGCGGTGTGCCCAGCGCAAGCTCGACCATGCCGAATGCCGCCAGGATTTCCCGGCGGAAGGCATCTGCGGCCGACAGCAGCTGGCTGGTGCGCGCGTCATCGACCAGCGCCCGGTTGAGCTGGGAGGCCGGTCCGGTGATCCCCGGCGTGGCCGCAATGATGGACGTGAGCTGTTCATCCGGCAGCAGGTCGCCGCGGTCGGCGCCGAAGTAGCCGGCTTCCAGCGTGTGCGTGCGCGACCCGGCGAGCCCGAACATCCACTTCAGGGTATCAGCCGTGGTGCCGCTGATGCGCACCTCCTGCGCCCAGTCATCCACTTGCTGCCGTGATCTGGAAACAACGTCGGGATAGGCGTACCTGGTGAGCGCCTGGCCCTGTCCGGCGGCACAGTTCACTTCCACCGTGCAGACTCCCGCCCAGAACCCCTGTGTGCCGCCGTCGAAGTCGCGGATGCTGGTCGCATCGGCGTGATAGAAGCTGGTGAGGGAAAAGAGCTGCAGCGAATCCGCCGGAAGGGTGAAGCGCAACGAGGCCTGTGCGTATTCGGCGCGACTGTCCGGCAGGCCTGTGCTGATCGCCGCCGGGGCCGGAGCCGCGAAATTGCCGCAGTAATAGCTCCAGTAGCCCGAACCGGCGTCAAGTGCGCCGCAATTGAAGTCTTCCGCCTGCAGGGTGGTGGAGGCCGGATGCCCCTGGCGCGTGTCGCCGAGTCGCACATGCACAGACAGCGACTGCCCTGCGACGGTACCCGGATCCCGGGCCAGCGTCAGTGCAAGTGCGCGGCGATGTGAACCCCCCAGGGCCTGGGGGGCCCCCGGGAATGCTCCGTCGCTGCGCTGGACGCGCATGGCCGCGCGCGTCTTCCAGCCAGTGTCACCCACCGGCAGTGAAGCCACCGCCTGCATGCCAGCCAGCTCGCCGCTGCCAAGTTCCCCCTGCACACGGTAGAACCTGCCATAGGTCGGCTGCGCCGGCACAAGACGGATAGCGCCTGCGAAGCTGCTGCGGCCGAACAGCGTGTTCTGCGGACCGCGTACCACTTCGACGCGTGCGAGGTCCAGCATGTCCACGTCCATGGCCGCGCGACCGGCCTGATACACGTCATCGACGAACACGCCCACGTTGTCCCCGGCCGTGCTGGGTTGGGAGAGGCCGCGCAGCACCAGGGCCGCGCCTTGTCCTCCCCAGAGGGATTCAAAAGCCAGCCCGGGAAAGCGGGCAGCAAGCGAGTCGAGGTTGTTGACTGCCGCGGAGCCGAGCTCCGCGCCTGCCGCCACGTCGATGGCCAGCGGCACGCGGGCAGCGTCCTCGGCCACATGCCGCGCGGTGACGATGACTTCGTCCAGCACCGTGTCCCCGGATGGCGCTGTCGCAGCGGCGCAGGCAAAGGGGAGCAGGGCTGCCGCCTTGCAGCCGGCCCTCATGGTGGCTGCAGCGAGGCCAGCGCCACGGGGCGTTCCCCGACCTGTCCGTCGCGGCGCATCTGCACCAGGCGGCGGTGCTCGGCGGTCACGTGCTCGCGCACCGCCGCTGCAATGGCGAGGAACCTCGGGTCATTGCGCAGCCGGTCCCAGGCCGGATCAAACTGCAACGTATACCACCACTGCGTGTAATCCTTCTGCCGGAAGGATTCGGCCAGCCCCGCCAGCGCCGCCTCATTCTCCCCGAGCAACGCCAGGGCCTGGGCCCTGGTGCGCAGGTTGTATACCGGGCCCAGGTACGAATTGGCGTCGATCCACTGGATCACCTGCGAGAGCCGCGTCCGGCCTTCTTCACGCGCGCCGGATTCCAGCAGCAGGTGGGCAAGCAGCAGCGCCTCCCTGAAATTGAAGGCGGAAAGCTGCCAGGGGCTGGCATCGCGCGGCAGCGTATAGCGGGTCGAAAGGGCCTGGATGGCTGTCGCATGCTGTCCTGTGCGCAATGCGCCGTCGCGCAGCGCCGCCGCCACGCCCCAGCGCTCTGCCGCTCCGAAGACGCGACTGCCTGCTGTCCTGGCTGCTTCGGCGGCGGCAGGCCAGTCCCCGGCGTATTGGGCGCGCAGCGCTGCGGTGCTGGCGGCGACAACAGGGTCGGACCTCGCCAGCGCCTCGGCTGCAGCCGGCTCGCCGATGTCCAGGTAGAAGGCCACGGCAGTATGCGGTGCCCAGGGATTCTCCGGATCGGTGGCAATCGCCCGCTCGATCACCGCGATCGCATTGGCCATCTCGCCATGCATCTGCCAGAGATACTTGGCCTGCCGCTGCAGCGCCGGGTAGTAGTCAGGGTCCAGTTCGAGCACCTTCTGGGTCTGCTTCTCGATGGCGGACCCGGCGCTGGCGAAGTTGCGCTGCGCCTGCCGGAAGTGCGCGCGCGGCCAGAGTGGATCGATGTCGAGTGCGCGTTGCAGCCAGCGGCCCCCTTCCTCCAGCCTGTCCTGGTCGTCGAGCAGCTCCGAGAAGGCCGTGAGGGCGCGCACATTGGAGGGATCCCGGGCCAGTCCGGCCTTGAACAGGCGCTCGCGCACTTCAGGTGGGTCCCGCCCCCACATCGCGCGCGCGAGCAGGGCAGCGCCGGAATCCGGCTGCAGCCTCTCGGCTTCGGCCAGCAGCGGGGCGTTTTCCCTGGCTGCGGCTTCCATGTCCCCGCGGCGCAGGCTGGTGGCCTGCATGCGCGCGTCATACAACCCGATGAGCGCGGGAGCGAAGGTCGGGTCCAGCCGCCGGGCAAGTGCGAATTCGCGTTCGGCCGCCACTGAATCCACCACCGTGGTGCGGCCCATGGCCTTGCGTCCGCGCTGGTAGGCAAGCTGGGCATCGACGTTCCGGCTGCGGGGCAGCGGCGGGATGGTGGGATCGAGCCCCGCGATGCGTGCTTCCAGGGCGCGCACCACCCCGGCGGCGACGGCATCCTGCATGCCGAAAAGGTCGTCAGACTGCCGATCGAACTGGTGGATCCATTCCACGTGATCGGAGTGCGCGTCGACCAGCTTTGCCGTGACGCGCAGCCTGCCGCCTGATTCCTGCACTGAACCCTGGACCAGGTAGCGCGCACCCAGCAGCCTGCCGATCTGCCGGGGTGTGAGCGTGTCATCAACCTCGGAGGCGGAGTAGGAGGCGATGACCTGCAGTCCGCGCACGCCGGCGAGCTGGGCCTGCACATCGTTCACCAGTCCGCTGGACAGCTCCCGGCTCCGATCCGAGGCGTTGATGACGGTGAAGGGAAGGATGGCTGCAGTGCGCGTGACGGTCGCATCTTTGCCGGGCTGGCCGGGATGACGGAACATCGCGGCGGCGAGCAATGATGCGGCTGCCACCGCAGCCGCCGCGACCCACCACCAGCGCGGTCGCGACGGCGCCGGCCCGGGCGCGGCCACGCCATCCTCCAGTCGCGTCACCCCGGGGATCAGCCGGTAGCCGCGGGCACGCAAGCCTTCGATGCAGGCCGGCCGCTTCGGATCATCTCCCAGCGCATCGCGCAGCAGCTTGACCCTCTGGGTCACCGTCTCCGGGCTCACCACCAGCCCGGGCCACACGCGGTTCATCAGCTCTTCGTTGGAAAGGAAGTTCGGTGCCGCGCGCATCAGCGCCAGCAGCATCTCGAATGACAGGCGGGGCAGGTCGACGGGGACGCCGGCACGCAGCACGCGCTGCTGCCCCACATCCAGCTCGATGTCCCCGGCGCGCCAACGTTCCGTGCGCACCCCTTCGCCCGTTTCCCTGGCCGGCATGGGGCGGATTATGGGGCAGGGCCGGGGGAGCGCCATCGCCTTTGGCGAGGCATGGGCGAAGTTGTGGCCCCTCTTTGGACCGGATTCATGTATGGCCTCGGGAATGGGCGGATCGTCATCGTCCCGAACCCGATGACATCGCAACAACAGGGAGGCAACGCCATGCTCGCATCCAGGGCACTTCGCACCGCGGGGATTCTCGCCGTGCTCGTTCCGGTCACATTCATCGCCCCGGCGCTGGCCGGCAGCGGCCACAAGCCGGCTGCCGCCGGAAAGGGCGTCATCAGGGTCGCCAATGTGGAACAGCTCTACGCTGCAGTGAACAATCCCGCCAATGCCGGGGCCCTGCTCGAGCTGAAGCCGGGCACTTATGTGCTGACGGCCAATGGCCCCGACGGCCAGCCCCGCCCCAATGGCGGCCGGCTGGAACTGCAGAAGAACATGTCGCTGCGCGGCAAGCCCGGGGACCGCTCGGCCGTGACCATCGATGCCTACAACCTGCCGGCGTCCTCGTTTCCCGCCAACGTCAATGGCGTGAACCTGGGTCCCAATGCCCCCGTGCGCCTGGGCCGGGGCCGCAACACGCTGTCCTGGCTCACGGTGCGGGATGGCCATGCCGCGCAGGCAAACATCGATTCAGGCCTGCAGCCGCTGGATCCCGACCCGGCGTGGGTGAAGCTGGACCACGTGACTTCCAGTGGCTCCACGCGCGGCGCCAACCTGCTGAACTTCGGCCCGCAGAGTTCGGGGCAGGTGCCGGTGGTCGAGGTACTCGACTGCCACTTCTTCGACAATGATTTCAATCTTTCCGAGGGCATCCGCATCGGCAATTTCCAGGGAGCCACGAATGCGAAGGTGTATGCGCGCATGGTGGGCAATGCCTCCTGGGGCCAGAAACAGGGGCGCCTGATCGTGAACAACCGGGCCTTCAACTCTGAAATCCACGTGCTGTCGGTCAGCAACTCGTTCTTCGACAACGGCGGCGGCACCATCATCATCGGCGGGCTCAGTTCCAACAATACCCGCGCCGACGGCAACACCATCAACTTCGTCTCGCACAACGACACCTTCACCGGCAACGTGGGAGAGACGGAGTTCGACAAGGGTGGACTCATCGCGCTGGGGGTCGAGGACATCTCCGAAGCCGGGGGCGGCTCCGGCAACCAGGTCAACATCACGCTCAGCGCGGCGCGGTTCGGCGACAACCAGGAGGCAGACCTTGCGGGTGTCGGCGCACGGGCGCTTTCCGCGGCCACCATCGGCAACAGCCTGGACAACCGCGTCACGATCCGCCTGAAGGAGGGCAACTCGCGGCACAGCCGTGGCCGCGTGGAGTTCTTTGCCGACAGCGTGCCCGTCGCGCCGGGTTCCGGTAACAAGGTCACCGTGATCCGCAAGCACGGCCACTGACCCGCCGACACCCGGCAGCCGGGCTGGCGTAGGATCTGCCGGGAGTTGTCCATCCGGGAGTTGTGGATGTCCGGAGTCGCGCGGGGCTTCCTCGTGAAGATGCGGAAAGGGCTGGGTGGTGATCGCGAAGGCGCTATGCGCATCGGGTTCGCCGGTGAAGGTGCATTGCCTTCTGTGTTTGCCGTACAGGACTTCGCGGCTGCAGCCATCGGCGTGGCCGGCCTTGCCATAAGTGACCTGCTCCGCGCCGGCGGCTTCACTCCCAGGCAGGTCGCGGTGGATTGTCGCCTGGCCAGCCTGTGGTTCGGCTGGTCAATCCGGCCGGTGGGCTGGGAGCTGCCGCCTGCATGGGACCCGGTTGCCGGTGACTATGAAGCCAGGGATGGATGGATCCGCCTGCACACCAATGCGCCCAGGCACCGGGAGGCTGCGCTCTCCGTGCTCGGCGTGCCGGCTGACAAGAAGCAGGTCGCCAGCGCAGTGGCCAGGTGGGAGGCTTCAGCGCTGCAGGACGCGGTGGTTGGCGCGGGTGGCTGCGCGGCGGCGATGCATTCCATCGGACAGTGGAGGGGGCATCCCCAGGGCGCAGCGGTGATGGCTGAACCGCTTTGCCACATGGAGGCCGCATCGCGCAGCGCCTCGAGATGGCGCCCGGGGATTTCCAGGCCCCTGGCCGGACTGCGCGTGCTGGACCTGACCCGCGTGCTGGCAGGCCCGGTGGCGACGCGGTTCCTTGCAGGCTTCGGCGCGGAGGTGTTGCGCATCGATCCGCCGGACTGGGAAGAACCGGCGGTTGTACCGGACGTCACGCTGGGCAAGCACTGCGCCCGCCTGGATCTTCACGTCCGGGAGGATCGCGAGACATTCGGGCGCCTGCTGCAGGAAGCCGACGTAATCGTCCATGGCTACCGCGCCGATGCCCTGGAGTCGCTGGGGTTCGGCGCCGATCGACGGCGGGCGCTGAATCCCGCCCTTATCGATGTCGCGCTCAATGCCTATGGCTGGACAGGGCCCTGGCGCGGACGGCGCGGATTCGACAGCCTGGTGCAGATGAGCGCGGGCATCGCCAGTGAAGGCATGCGCCGGCTTGAGAGGCCCCGGCCCACGCCGCTGCCCGTGCAGGCGCTGGACCATGCAACGGGCTACCTCATGGCCGCGGCCGTCATTGCCGGGCTCACCAGGCGCATGGAAACCTCCAGGGGTTGCATGGCAAGGCTCTCGCTGGCGCGCACGGCAGCCGAGCTGGCTGAAGGACCACGGTGCAATGCGGAGGGCGTCGCCGTGGCGGCCGGGCAAGCCGACTGGTCCGCCCGGCTGGAAGCGACTGGCTTCGGTCCAGCCCGCAGGTTGCGCGGCCCTGTCGTCATCGGCGACACAGAAATGGCGTGGAACCTGCCGGCAACCCGCCTGGGAAGCAGTCCCGCTGCGTGGAGTTCCTGACGCGCCGCATTGGCGCATCCGCGATTGCCGATGCAGCCAACCTGCCTGCGGTAGACTCCCGGACCCGCCCCCTTCAGGAGTCGACCATGCGCTTTCCTGAAACTGCAGACATCCGGGCTGGTTCCTTCACCCGTCTCGCCATGCTGCTGCCTGTCCTTGCAATGCTGCTTGCCAGCCTGCCGGCGCTCGCACACCACGGCTGGGCCTGGGCCGAGGACGAGCAGTCCACCCTGACCGGCAAGGTGCAGTCGGTGTCGATGAATGCGCCCCATCCCACGGTGCAGGTCATCGATGCGAAAGGCGTCGCCTGGCAGATCGACCTCGGCAATCCCAACCAGACGGAACGCTCCGGCTTCACGGCGGACTCAGCGAAGGCGGGTGATGAAATCACCGTGCTGGGAAACCGCAACCGCGACAAGGAGCGCAACCACATGAAAGCGGTGCGCCTCACCATCGCGGGCAAGAACTTCGACATGTATCCGGAGCGGATCAGGTCGAACTGATGGTGGCCAGGTGAATGATCCATTCGAGCCGGCAGGCGGGGCCGAGCCGGTTGAAGTGCCGCACGACCTGCTGTCGCCCGAGGCGTTGCGCGGCGTGGCCGAGGCATTCGTGCTGCGCGAGGGCACGGATTACGGCGCCAGGGAGTTCACCCACGACGAGAAAGTGGACCAGGTGCTGGCGGCCCTGGAGCGCAACGAGGCGCTGGTCCTCTTTGATCCCGACTCCAATTCGGTAACGCTGCGCCTGCGCGGGCAGGGCAGGTGACGGGCGGGCAGCGTCGCTGCCCGCCGCGCAGCCGCGATGCGGCTCAGATCCGGTTGAACTTCTGGATCGCCTGCTGCAGCGACTTGAACTCGCGGATGAACGGATACATGCCGCGCTCGCGGTCGTCGATGGCCTGTGCTTCCTTGAGCACCGCCTCGGCATGCTCCTGCGGCACCACTACCACGCCGTCCTCGTCGGCCACGATGATGTCGCCCGGCCGCACGGTGATGCCCGCGCATTCCACGGGCACGTTCTTCGCCACCGTGGCGTAGTGGCCGACGGTGGTGCGCGGCGTCTTGGAGCGCGCGTAGACGGTCAGGCCCATGCGGCGGATGTCCCACATGTCGCGGATGGCGCCGTCGAGCACCACGCCGGCCATGCCACGCTCCAGCGCGGCGGTGGCCATGAGGTTGCCCATGGCCGCGATGTCGAGCGTGCCTTCCATCACGATCACGCCGACGTCGCCGGGCCGGGCCTCGTCGATCATCTCGCCGGAGTGTTTCGTGGCCAGGGCCGCGGTGGACTGCTCGGGGGTGGCCGGGCGGGCCAGCGCGGTCACCGCGCGACCGACCAGGTTGGTGCCGGCCATGAGCTTCATGTCGTAACGCATGGTGCCGTTCTTGCCGGTGACGATCTCCACGGCATCGGAGACCGAGGCCGGGTAGGTGCTCTTGAAGCCTGCAATCAGGGGGTCACCGGTGTCGGCGGGCGCGCCACCCTTCACCACCATGACCCCGGCCAGTGCGACCACCAGCCCCAATCCGATCCCCAGGACAACAGACGGACGACGAATATTCATTGTTGACTCCCCCCAACGCCTCGCTGGCGCGTTGCGATATCCGGCAAGAAACGGGCCGTATGGTACGCCCGGAGGCCCAAGTTTGGCACAATCGGGGCAGACAACGGAGGAACCCGGATGGTACGACTAATTGCGATCGGGCTGTGCGCAGCCACATTGAGCCAGGCGGCCGAACCGGACCTGCCTCCACCTTTTCCGCGGCCCGGCACCACGCAGATCTTCGAGAACGACGTGGTCGCCGTCTGGAATGTCTCCTGGCTCAAGCAGCAGTATCCGCTGCACACGCACCGCTACGACCTGATCGGCATCTCCTACGAGGAGGGCGATCGCATCATCACGCAGGGCAATGGTCCCGGGCGCCTGGTCAATACGAAGAAGTGGGTGTTCCAGACGAATCGTGCCAACGTCACGCATGTGGAAGAGGGTGCAAGCGACCCACCCATGCGCGCGGTGCTGATCGAACTGAAGCGTCCGGCGCCCGCCGGTGTCGCTGGTGACGGAGAAAAGGGCCTGCGCCAGGTTGTCGGTGCACCCCCGTGGGAGAACCGCCGGGCTGCCGGCTGGATGGTGATGCCTGGCGAAACCGCCGCGAAGCACCGCCACGAGGGCGATGCCATCGAGCTGGTGTTTGACGGCAGCACATCGCCCAAGGCCACATTCGTCCCTGCGGGAACCGAGCACGAGGGACCGGCGGCTCCCGCCAACGGGCGCGCGGTGATCTTCGAACTCAAGTAGAGGTTTGTCCTTCGGGTGGGTAACACCTGCCCGAAGTGAGGAGTGCCTGGAGGGAATCCTGCAGGACAGGCGCCGCGGGCCACCGGATGGCGACCCGCGGCGTATCGCCAGGCTATTGCTTCCGGTGCTGGTTGAAGAACTCGATGATGTCGACTGCGTTCGCCATCACGGTGCCATGGTCGCCACCACCCAGCTCCATGTACTTGTACGTCATGTCGAGCTCCCTCATGTGGTCGACCCACTGCCGGATCCCGTCCAGGGGAATCAGCTGGTCCTTGGTGCCCTGCACGATCATCATCGGGATGTGCTTGGCGGGAGCGAGGCTGTAGTTGGATGCGAAGATGCCCGCCGGTGCATGCGCCGGCGCGATCGCACCGATGCCCGCCCAGATCGAGGCATGCTTCACGCCCAGGTAGATGGCGCCGGCGCCACCCATCGAGTGGCCGTAGATGTAGATGCGATTCTCATCGACATTGAATTCCTTGCGGATCATGTCGAGCACCGTCATCACGTCCTTCTCGCTGCGCTGGCTCGCCTCGTTGGAGACGCCCAGCGTGGTGGGAGCCGCACCCGGACCACCCATGCCAGGAGGACCACCTGCGCCGCGTGGAGGACCACCCGCGCCACGCGGAGGGCCGCCCGCGCCCGGGGGACCACCGGCACCCGGAGGGCCACCCGCGCCGCGCGGTGCGCCGCCCGGAGGACCACCGGCGCCACGGGGCGGGCCACCCATGCCCATGCCAGTGCTGGCACCGCAGACGCCGTTGGCCATGGTCGACGGAGCGCCATACCAGCCGGACGAGTTGCAGCCCATCGGGCCGACGAGGATGTAGCCGCCCTCTTCAGCCTTGTCGAGGGCAGCGCCGCGCAGCATCGTGTTCTGGTCACCGCCCAGACCATGCAGCGCGATGATCAGGGGGTTCTTCTTGTCCTTTGAAACCTTGGAGGAGACGAACACCGCGTACGGCACTTCTTCCCTGGTTTCTTCGAAGACATACGTGCGCTGCTGCACGCGCGGATCCAGCGCCTGGCGGGGCGGACCGCCACCTGGTGCACCTGCACCGGGAGCCCCGGCCGGCGGACCGGAAGGTTGTGCGGCGATCACGATCGCCGATGCGGCCAGTGAACCTGCGAGCACGGCCGCGAACAGGCCTGCCTTAGTCTTGGTGAGTGAAACCATTGAGGTTTTCCTTGTAGTAAAAACGCCCCGCGCGGAATCTAGCACAGGGACACCCTGCGCCAGCTTTGTGGAAGCTTTGTGAAAACCCTTGCAACCGGGGAGGCGCTGCCTGCGCGCCCGGGCGGGCGGATTGCGAAAAAGAGGCTTGCCCTTCGGGGCTGCATTGCCGGGAGCGGGTACTGCCGCGGCAGAAACGGCGGGACCTTCCGGCCCCGCCGCCGGCTGCGGGCGAACCCGCAGCCGCCTGGGGGGATCGTCAGTTTATCCCGCGCGACTGGATCTGCCACTTCGGGTCCTTGCACGGGACGCAGGTGCTGCCTGCGAAATACCCCTTGCCGTTGGGACCCGTGTCGCCATCCAGCTGCCACTTCAGCCAGGGCACTGCCAGCTTGCCGTAGGCACCGCCATTGTCCTCGCCATACGTGCCGCCATGGCCCACCGAGGGATACACGCCGTAGAACACGGGAATCCGCGCCGGCATGTTCTCGAAATCCGCCTTGCCATTGGCGTAGGCAATGTCGGATTCGCCGCCCGTGATGATGATGGCCGTGCCATGCATCTTTTCGAAGGTGGCCTTGCGCTCTTCCTCGCTGAACAGGCCGCTGTTCCAGATGCCCACGGTCTTCACATGCGGATCGCCCGACGCGCCGTACGACATGATGCCGCCGCAGGACATGCCCATGGCGGCAATCTTTTCCAGGTTGATCTTGTTGTAGAAGCGGCTGTTCGGGTCCTTGGCTTCCTTCTCGATCCAGTTGATGGCTGCGATGAGGTCCACGCCGCCATTACCCATGCTGCCGCCGCCCGGGGCTCCGCCTCCACGCGGCGGACCACCCGCGCCACGGGCGCCACCCGGACCACCTGCGCGCGGTGCGCCACCCGGGGGACCACCCGCGCCCGGGGGGCCACCAGCGCCAGGCCCGCCGGCGCGCGGCGCTCCACCCGGAGGCGCGCCCGCGCCGGGACCACCTGGACCACCGGGGCCAGCACCGGGACCTGCGCCACCTCCGCGAGGCGGACGGAATTGCGGCGGGCCGTCCGCCACGATGATGAAGCCGTGCGAGGCAATCTCGCTCTGGAATTCAGGGAAAAGCGATCCATCCTTGGCGCAGCCGCCCTGGCCCCATACCACCACGCCGTACTTGCGGTTGGCCAGGTTGGCGGGCCGCCAGATCGTGTGAGTCGCCAGCCCGGGGTCATGCTCGATCACGATGGCATGGGGGCCGGTCGGCGGGGTGCCGATCTGCGTGTATTCCTTGGTAGTCAACGTGGTGATCGCCGGCGCTGGTGCGGGCTCCGCGGCACCGGCGGTCAGCGCACCGAATACATACCCTGCAGGCAGCAATGCCTTCAGTGTTGAAGTGACCATCTTCGCGGTCCGGGGTTTCATCGTCCTCTCCTCTGGTTGATCCATCACGTCAGGGCAGCAATTCGACGGTCACCCGCCGGCTCTGCCAGTCATCGATTCCATCCGCATCTTTCTCGGCGCTGGTCCAGGTCACCTCGGCCGGCAGGGTGAGTCCTGCCCCCGCCAGCAGGTGGGCCAGTTCCTCGGCGCGCCGCTTGCCGGTATCGGGCGACTCCACCAGCAGCGTGCCGTCGGTGAGCAGGTGCGCGCCGCGCACGCCGGTGATGCGCACGCGCTTCGCATCGCTGCGCCGCGCCGCGTTGAGGATGGTGCCCAGCGAGGAGGGATGCCGGAAAGACACGCCCTTGTCGAAGTCGTAGTAGACGTCGAACTTCTGCGGGCCGGTGACCGGCGCGCCGCCCTGCCGCGGTCCGCCAGCGCGCGGGGCGCCGGCACCAGGGGCTGCCGGGCCCGCGCCGCGCGCACCCGCGGGTGGCGCGTTGTCGGGCGGTGGCACGCCCGGCGTGCCGCCGCCGGCAAACGCAAAACGTCCGGCGCTGGGTCCCGGGGGACGCGGGGCGTCAACGGTGTACTGGTCTTCGGCCGGCAGCTCCTCGCGGCAGTTCGCGTCCAGCTCCGGCATGGCCGAGAGCTTCACCGGCGAGAGCACGATGCCCCCGCAGATGGAGGGCTTGTCGGAGACGACGCCCTCCACCAGCACCTGGTGGCCCATCAGGGGCGGCTGCACCTCGGCGCTCACGTCGGTCTGGATGGTCAGGTAGTAGCGGTCGTTGCGGAAATCCGCCAGCCAGCACGGCACCGAGCGCGTGTCGCGCAGGATGGGGCAGGTGACGAAATTCAGCCGCGTGCCCGGCGGCGGAGCCGCCTGCAGGAAGGCCGGGAAAAGCAGCGCGGCGGCTGCGAACCTTGCACGTCGTGAAGCACTCATTACAGCGCACCCAGGAAGTTGACCAGGTCCACGCGCTCCTGCTCGGTGAGCTTGATGTTGAAGCGGCGGTCGTAGAAATCCACCAGCTCGCGCAGCGTGGCCGCAGAGCCGTTGGAGAAGTAGGGCGCGCGCGCGGCCAATCCGCGGAACTGCTGGATCACGATCGCACCCACGTCCTCGCACTTGCCGGAGATCAGCGCGCGGCCCGGGTCCTGCGTGTAGATCACGCGGCCGAGGAAGGGGTGTGGCGGCAGGTCTTCGCGGCAGGTGACCTTGAACAGCGGCAGCGGCGGCAGCTCCTTCGCCCAGGGGCTCTCGGCGGGCTCCAGCGCCCACGGCTTGTTGGTGGTGCCCACGTCCATCCAGCCGTTGGCGGTATCCATGCCGGTCATGTGCATGCCGTGGCAGGTGGCGCAGGTGCGTTTGATCGGATTACCCAGGCCCACGGTGTTGATGTGCATGGCATCGCGGATCCAGAACGTGCGGAAGAAGAACACGTCGTGGCCGCGCTGGATGGATTCGCGGTGGGCATTGCGCGCCTTCTCGTCGGGCGTATTGCCCTCCGGCAGGTCCGCCCACTTGTTTTCCGTGGGGAACACGAAGCGCGTGGTGTTGTTGCCCAGCACGCCATCCTCGCCCTTCTCCATGGCACGCGGGCCCAGGCCCGAGGGGCCGTCCGGCTCGTTCAACGATCCGCCCAGCGTGGACCAGGACTGCGCGGCGTAGAGCTGCATCTCGAAGTCCTGTATCTGCTGCAGCTGCGCGGGAGTCAGTCCCTTCGCCATCTGCATGTGGCCGGTGGCAGCCGAATGCGCCTGCGTCTTCAGCGTGGATTCGCGCGCGTCGGACATCATGTTCATGTTCACCGGGCGGCCGGTTTCCGGATCGACCGCGGCCAGCATGCCCGTCTTGCCGATGAACGCGGAGGACCCGAACCGCGACGAGGACACATAGCGCAGGTTGGCGGCCGGGCGCGGGCGGCGATAGACCGAGATCTCCTTGCGCGTGCCGTTGATGCCGTACTCGGGGCCGGAGTTGCAGTTGGTGGGATCGCGCACCACCTCGATGGTGAATTCCGGCTCGATCTCGTTGCCGCGTTCATCGCGTGGCGGCCAGGGCAGCCCGACGCGGAACAGGCCGCGCGTGAGCAGCAGGGAATGCGAGGCCGGATCGCCCCGCGTCACGTTCGGGCAATTGGCGCCATCGAACAGGTCGAACAGCGCATCCCGGCCGTTGGTCACTTTCCACTGGTGCTGGATGCTTTCCACGGAAAGCCCCATGGCGTCGGAGGGCTGGTGGCAGCTCACGCAGGCGCGGCCGTTGGATCCGATGGGCTCGAAGAAGGGGTGGCCCCGGGTATCGATGGGGCCGGCGGAATTGACGATGCCGAGGCGACCGAATTCGTTCGGATATTCCACGAAGGCGGGCAGGGGTTGTCCCGAGCCCGGCCGCCACCACCGCTCGGCGGTGTGCTCTGCCGCCATCGCGACAGCCAGCAGCGCGCCACCGGCACCCAGTCCAGCCAGCGCGATCCAACGCCCCATCATGCGCATTCAGTCATCCCCCCAACCCCATCAGGACTATCTCGGATCAGTCAGTTTCCGGGCCACAAGCCATTCATAGGCGCGGTCGATCCAGCCATCCACCGGCAGGCCCCGCCTGGCGAGGCCGAAACCGGCGCTCACGCCGTCGTAGACATGGATTTCAGCTGGCTTGCCGGCGGCCTTCCACACGGAGAACAGCGCCAGGCAGCCATTGGTCACGTTGAAATGCGTGGCCCCGACCGCGATGAACAGCGGCGGCGCGTGTTGCGGCACGTGCACGTCCACCAGCGACGGGCCATACATGGTCATCAGGAAGTCCGGATAGGCATCGGACTTTTCCGCCAGCGCGGTGCCCACGGCCACGCCGCCGCCGGCGGAGAATCCCATGATGCCCACGCGCGCCGGGTCGATCTTCCACTCCTTCGCGTTCCTGCGGATCAGGCGCAGCGCGGCCTGGCCGTCGGCGATCGCCATCTGCACGGCTTCCGCCAGGGCCTTGTCATTGGGCTCCGGATTGGCATTGGCGTTGCGGATCTCGATTTCCTGGCGGGCCGGCGCACCTGCACCACCGGCGCGCGGTGGCGCGCCGGCGCCTGGGCCTCCAGGTCCCCCGGCGCGGGGTGCACCTGCACCGGCTCCTGGACCGGCGCCGCGCGGTGCCTGCTGCACCGTGCGGTACTTGAGCACGAAGGCAGCGATGCCTTTTTCATTGAGCCACTTCGCAATGTGCGTGCCATTGCCGTCGATGCCCAGCACGCGCATTGCGCCACCCGGCGCCAGCACCACGGCGGTGCCGGTGGCGATGGCCGGATCAGGCAGGAATACCGTCAGCGTCGGGTCGCTGACATTGGACACCGTGCGATCGCCATTGGGCGAGGTCGTGACCGACTCGGGCACGCTCCAGTTCTCGGTGCCCGGCGCCTTGCCCGGCCACAGGCGGATTTCCTGCGGGGCGGGCGCGGCGGCAAAGGTGCCAGCCGACGCGGCGAGCAGGGCGAATGCGGGCAGCAGCGTGCGCAGTGGTTTCATGGCTTTGCCCTGCGCGCCGACACCTTGTCGAAGAACTCGAAGATCTGCGGCCACACCATGGGCACCATGCTGCCGTGGTTGCCGTCCACCTCCAGGTACTGGTAATCGAACTTGCCGTCCCTGAGGAATTTGTCGAGTGCGCGGCTGCCGGCCAGCGAAGGCTCGGCGCCCGTGCCCTCGGTCATGAAGATGGGCAGCTTGCGCAGGCTCTCGAAGGGATACGTGGCCTGGTCGACGAAAGGACCGGACATCGGCGCGATGGCGGCCCAGCGGTCGGGCCATCGCGCGGCCAGGTGCCAGGTGCCGCCACTGCCCATGGAATGCCCGGCGAGGAAGGTACGCGCGCGATCCGCGCCATATTCCTCTGTCACCACCTCCAGCACCGTGATGACTTCCAGTTCGCTGAGTGCAAGCTCGCGGCGGCGCTCCGGCGTCACCGCGGCGCGCTGTTTCGCCGCTTCTTCTGACTGGCCGAACACCGCCGGGAGGCGGATGGGATTGCCGAATGCGCCCATGGGCGTGAAGCCCAGCGGCGAGACCACGATGTAACCGTGCTGCTCGGCAAGCTTGCGCAACAGGCCATCGCCCATGTCGAGGTAGGTGCGTTCATTGGCGCCCGCACCATGCAGGAACAGCAGGATGGGCAGCGCGTCCCTGCCGTTCCATGTGGTGGGCACATAGAGGCGGTACGGCAGGGTCTGGCCAGTGGGCGGGAACACGTACTCCCGCTGCTGGTCGCCGGTGCTGCGTGGGGTGGTGGTGACCGGTGGCGGCGGCGCTGCGGCGCGCGCGCCCGGAGGACCACCGCGCCCCGGCGGGCCGCCGGGACCCGGTGCCTGTGCCGCGAACACGGCTCCGGCCGCAAGCAGCAGCGATGCGAGGACGGTCGTGCAGAAGCGATTCGGTCGACTCATTTCAAGCTCCGCATCATATATACGGCATTGCGCCCGCTACCCCAAGGTGAGCCGGAGTCTAGGGGACGGATTTGTCGGCCAGCCAAGACTTGGTGCCGAGGCTGCTTAGACCTGGAATGTCTGACCAGCGCGGGTGGCGCTGCGATGCGGTGCCGGTTCGCTTTGCGCAACCCTGCGCGGGTTGCCGCGCGCGATCAATTTCGCGGAAGGAAAGCCTCGGCGCAGGATTTCAGCACACCCGCCCACGCGCGGAAGGCGGCGTTGCCGGTGACGAAGGGATGCGGTTCGCCGGGCTTGCGCGCGGCCAGCAGCGGCAGCTTCAGCAGCGTGCCGTCGGCGACCACGTGGTTGCTGAGCGGCACGTCGATGCGCGGCTCCAGCGTGAGGAAACGGTCCACCGCCGCGGCATAGGTGCGCAGGTCATCTGGCTCGAGGTGTCCGGCGCCATCGCCGCCCCAGTAACCCACAAGGTGACGCTGGGCGCCATCGCGCACCTCGAAGATCGGCGAGATGGTGCCGGGCGTGTGGCCCGGCGTGATGACGATGCGCACCACCGCCTCGCCCAGCCGCACCTCATCGCCATCCTTCACCACCATGTCGCGGTCCGGGAAGGGGGCGGGCGAACCGCGCTGCGGCCAGGTGACCATGTGCTCCCAGTCAGCCTCGGACATCACGATGCGCGCGCCATAGGTGGACTGCAGGTGCCTCGCGCCGCCGAAGTGGTCGTTATGGCCGTGCGAGACGATGACGTAGCGGATGTCCTCGGGTTTCAGGCCGAGCTTCTTCATGCCGCCGACGATGGTGCCTTCGACATTGTGGTGGAAACCGGCGTCGAGCAGCACGATGCCCTCGCGCGTGGTGAGTGCCCAGGCCGAGGTGCTCTGGTCACCCACGAAATAGAGGTTGTCGAACACGCGGACAGGCTCCACCGGCGCCGCGGGTGAGGCTGCCGGTGCGGCGGCGGCCCCGGCGGGCTTCGGGCAGAACGCCTGCCGGATGCTTTCGTGCACGGCCTCGTTGGTCGACGGCGCTGCCGCCATCGCCAGCGATGGGGCGGCCAGCACCAGGGTTGCGACCGCGCGGGGCAGGTGTCGCAGGCGTGGTCGCGCCATCATGGTTGCAGCTTCTCCGCGACGGCTTCTGCCAGGGAAGTCATGCCGACAGCCTTGCCGATGGCCAGGGCCTCTTCCGCGGACTTGCCTTCGATCCAGCGCGCCCTGAGCGCCATCATCGCGCCGACGCGATTGCCGCTGGCGCAATGCGCCAGCACTCCCTTGCCGGACGACTCCTTCAGCAGGCGGTCGAAGGTGGCGACGTTTTCCCGTGTGAGGTCGGCCGGGCTGGCGATGGGCAGCGCGTGGTAGGCGAGGCCGGCGGCGCTGGCGTTGGCCTTCTTGTCCACGCCCGGCGTCTCGGCGTCGGGACGCAGGTCGATCAGCACGGAGATGCCGGCTTCGGGGAGCCTGGCGACGGCCTCGGGCGAGGGCTGGCCGCTGATGTGCAGCTTGTCGCCCACCGCCACGTGACGGGGAAGGCTGGACAGGACGCTGGCCTGTGGCCCGGCGGCGCCGACGGCCGCACTGCACAGCACCAGTACCAAGGCAAGCAGGTTCTTCATGCCCGCAAGATACCACGGGTGCCCCGGGCCCGTCAGGCCGGCCCCGGGTTGCCTGCAACCTATTGCTGCGACATGACCTCGGAGCGCAGTTCCGACAGCAGCGACAGTTCACCGCGGAACACACCCGACGGCCATTCGCCCTCGTTCAGGATCTCCGCGTAAATCCCGGCCTGCTGGTAGTTGTTCACGCCAAGGCCTGCCAGGTACTGGAGCCTGAGGTTGCGGTCGCGGTTGATCTCCGCGTCTCCCAGCCAGTCTTTCAGTTGCTCGCCCGTTGCGGCAAAGGTTCCCAGCAGCAGCTGCACCGAACCATAGCCCACTTCATCCAGCGATCGCAGCACCGGTTCGAATTCCGGGCTCTTCAGGCGCGCGTCCAGTTTGCTCACGTCGATTTCGAAGGGCTCCATCGAACCCACCATCACTCCGTCGTAGCCCTGCCCGCCGGCGGTGTTGCCGAAGATGATCACGTGCGGGAAGGCTGCCGCGAAGGTGGCGACCTCGCTCTTGATGGCCTCCACGGTGGTTTCGTAGAAGGGGAGCCACGCCGTGACCACCGCGCCGGGATTCAGGTGGCGCTTCATCTCCGCATAGAACTCGGCCGTATTCAGCGAGGCTGCGCCCTTCACCCAGGCATCGAAGGGATCGGCGGTGATGGCGTCGAACTTCTCATCGGTGGTGAGCAGGAAGTGCCGGGCGTCGTCGATGCGGATCTTCACCTTGGGGTTGTCGATGACGCCGTGGTTCTCGCGGGAGAAAAATTCGCTGACCACGCGGGGTACCAGCGGTTCGATCTCGGCGATGGTCTGCGTCTGCACGTCCGGGTTCACGCTCACTGCGCCGGCCGTGACGCCGGCTCCGCTGCCGATCACCAGCACGTTGCGCGGGTCCTTCGCCAGCAGCGTGGTCAGGTGGCCCAGCATGCGCTGCAACCGCATGTCGTTCGGCTGGCTGGAGGCCTGCACCTTGCCGGCATTGTGGTAGTTGAGCGTGCCGTCGGATCCACGGGAGACGGCCAGGGTGGAATTCAGTCCCTCGCCCACATAGAGGAACTCCACCTGCGGCGGCAGCCAGGTGACAGTCCAGCGACCGTAGCCCACCAGCGGGCCCGGCAGCTTGTGCACGAAGGTGACGCCCACGGCGAGTACCACCATCGCCGCGACGGCCGTGGCGGTGGCCCAGGCGCGGCCACTTCCCGTGGCCACTCCGCGCAGGAGGGGCAGCAACAGCGCGATCGCGGCAGCCAGCGACAGCACCATCAGCAACCGCTGCGACTGCTGCGTGCCGATCCAGGCCACCAGCACCAGCCCGGTAAGCAGCGCGCCGACGATGGCGCCGGCAGTGTTGGCGGCATAGACGCGCGCGACGGCGGCGCTGCTGTTGCCGCGACCGTCGGCCACGGCGGCCACGGCCAGGGGGAAGCTTGCGCCCCAGCACAGCGATGCCGGCAGGGCAACGAGGAAGCTGCGCAGGAAATCCATCTGGAACAGGTACCAGGGTGCCGGCGCATTCCCCGGGTTGATCGGCCAGTAGGGCAGGTTGCTGCTGATCATCCACCCGGCCCACGCCAGGCCCGCGACGGCCAGCACCTGGCAGATCACCAGCGCGCGCCGCGGGTCGCGCTGATTGCGTACCAGGGAGGAGCCGAAGCTGCTGCCCATGCCCAGTCCCAGCAGCACCGTGCCCAGGATCAGCGAGAACGTGTATACCGTGCCGCCGAGCAGCAGCGCCAGGTTGCGTGTCCAGATCACCTGCGAGCCCAGCGCACAGGCGCCACTGAGGCCGATCGCGATGTAGACGGTGAGGTCCGGGCCGCGCCAGGGCGATGTGGCCGGGCCGGTGGCAGCGCCCTGGGCCGCAGGCTCCGCAGGCACGTCGGGCGTGATGCGGGCGAGCATCAGGGCGGCGCCGGCCACGACCAGGTTGAGCACCACGCCCACAAAAGTTGCGGTATGGATGTCATACAGCCGGAGCAGGAAGAAACCCGCCACCAGGCAGCCGATCACGCCGCCGGCGATGTTGGCCGTGTAGTAGAAACCCGCCCGGCTCACGCCCTCGGGAGTGGAACGCAGCCAGCCGGCGGCCGCCGGCAGGGTGGCGCCCATCGCCATCGTCGGGGGCAGCAGGAAGATGGCGCAGAACAGGCCGCGCAGCAGGATGCCTGTGAATCCACCACCCCCCACCGCGGTGTACAGGCCGCCGGCCCAGGGCAGCACGTAGAGCACCAGCAGCGCGCAGATCGCGATCAGCAGTTCCAGCTGTCCGTAGATGCGCAGGGGATGGCCGAACCGTCCGCGCCAGCGAAGGTAGGCGAGGCTGCCCAGTCCCATGCCGCCCATGTAGGTGGCCAGCACCACCGCCATCGACACCGCGCTGCTGCCGATGATCAGCGACAGCGACTGGAACCAGACCACCTCGTAGATGAGTGCGGCGCCACCACTGATGATGAACAGTGGCAGCAGGGCATTCCGGCCGCGCGCGGCGGCAACTTCTGAAGACACGGTCACTGGATCCCCCGGAAAGGCTGTTGTTGGCTGGCGCGGATTCCGAAGTTCCGGCCGGGGACGGACTATAGCCGACAGCGCCGCCGGCAGCGCCCCTGTTGCGGGTCCGCCAGCGATAGATTTCCCGCCGTCATTCGTCCTGTATGGATGTGGATGGAGGGCAGATGAGCGACAGCGGGACAGGGGGATTTGCGCGGCACGTGGAGCCACACCTGGAGGCGCTCTTCAGGCTGGCCTGGCGCCTGCTGCGCAACACCCCGGATGCACAGGACCTGGTGCAGGACACCTGCCTGGTTGCCTGCGACCGGCTTGCCGAGGTGGCTGCCGCCGAATCTCCCCGGCGCTGGCTGCTGTCGGTGCTGCAAAACCGCTTCATAGACGGCCTGCGCCGCCGGCAACGCGCGCCATTCGTCGCGGTGGAAGATGCCGAGGAAGTCGCGCTGATGGCCAGCGATGACTTCGATCCGGAGCAACTCATGCGGCAGTCCCAGGACGAGCAGGCCCTCGAGCAGGCATTCCTGCAGCTCAATCCCGTCCAGCGCTCGCTGCTTTCGCTTCTCGCAGAGGGATACAAGCTGCCGGAGATCGAAGCCATCACCGGCATCAACCGCAAGGTCCTCAGCGCCAGGCTGAGCCGCGCGCGCACCGCGCTGGCGCAGCGCCTCACCGAACAGAAGCGCCAGGCGGATACCCAACGCCAGGCCGGGAGCCAGTCATGATCTGCCGCGAACTGTCCCGCCTCGTCGAAAGCCAGGACTTCCGCCTGCTTGCGGAAGGGGAACGGCGCGACTTCGAGGCGCACGCATCCAGTTGCCGTCGATGCGCGCCCGTGTGGGTTGCCCACGTCCGTCTGGCGGCTGTGCGCGTGCCGCCAGTGCCCCCGGAACTCGCGGCCCGATGCGGCGCGATGGCGGCGGCGCGACGGCCCGGTTCCGTGCTGCGCTTCGCCCCGCGCGGACTGGTGATCGGCCTGGGGGGATGTGTGGTGCTGGCTGCGGCAGCCGGAGCACTCACGATGCACCTCGCCCATCGCACCGCCGGCCAGGAGGCCGCGGCGCCGGCCGGCATGGCAGCCCGATCCGCTCCCCCCTTCAATCCCGTGGAAGAGGAAGAACCCGACATGAACAAGCCAGCTTCGATCGCGGCAGTGGCCGTGGCACTTGGCGCCGCCGCGGCGTCAGCCCAGGACGCGACCGCGCTGCCCGAACCACGGCGCAAGAGCGCCGAGGAAATCATCGCCACCAATGACCTCAACGGCGACGGCATCGTGACGCGCGAGGAGGCCGCGCGGGTCAACGGCAATCTTTTCGTGATGTGGAACGACGTGTACGACATGGACCACGACGGGAGGGTGGACGTCGCGGAAGTCCAGCGTGCCATGACTGCCGTGCAGGTAGGCTCGACGCTGGACAAGATCACCGGGGAAAGCGGCGGTTACATGGCCGGCGCAAGGTCCGAAGCCATCCTCGCCAACAACGATCTCGACAAGGACGGCGTGGTCACGAAGGAAGAAGCCCGCAAGGCGGGCAAGGCACTGATCAGGATGTGGGACAGCTACGACCTCAACAAGGATGGCAAGGTGGAACTGGCCGAACTGGCCAGGGTGCAGGGCTACTGACCATGAAGTGGCGCCGCGTGGCCATGTCCGGTGCCATCGTGGCGGTGTTCGCCGCCACGGTGGTGCCAACCTTGTGGCCGGAGGCGGGTCCGGGGCATGGCGGGCAGGCAAAGGTGCCCGTCGAAGGCATGATGGCTGGATCCGGCGCGGTCGCCACCGCGAAGGATCCCGCACGCGGAAGTCCCGGACACGATGCAGCTGCCGTGCCGGATGCTCCTTCAACTGCGGACGATGCCGCGGTCCCGCACAGTCCCGGGTGGAGCGTTGAGTCGGATGAGGCTGGCAAGGCGATCCTGGCAAGGGATCCCTCCTGGCGTGCGGCGCGGCTTGCGGAATTGAGGGCGTTGCAGGTCGAGGCCAATCCAGGACTCGTGGAAGAGCTGGCGCTGACGGTCGAGGAAGCCGGCCTGGTATTCGACACGCTGGCCAACACACGTTTGGCGGTGGAAGTGGAAGCGGCCCTGGCCGCTGCACCAGCACCTGACCAGGAAGAACTGGCTGCCGCCACGGGTCATCGGCGCCAGATGCAGCGCCGGCAGGGAGAAGTCCTGCATGGCCTCTTGGGTGAGCAGCGCTACGGCCAGTGGCAGGAATACCTGCAGACGCGACCGGTGCGGCAGCAGGCCAGCAGCCATGCGGCGGCCCTGGAGTGGGCCGGTGTGCCGCTTGATAGCGGCCAGGTCCGCATCCTCACCCGCGCGATGATTGCCGAGCAGGAGAGACTGGCGAAGGACATCCTGGCGCTGGGTGTTGCAGTCGACCTGTCCCGGCCACACACGCAGCTGCAGGCGCAGCGGGCACTGGAAATGCGCCGGGCCGAAAGCAGCGGCAATGTGCTCTCGGCCACTGCACCATTCCTTGACGCCATGCAGTCCGAAGCGCTGCGCGCCCGTCTCGGGCAGGACGGCATCGGAGGCGCCGCCGCCAAGCCTTGACCCCTGCTGGCCCCCGCAGTAGCGTGCGCCGCATCTGTGTGCACTCCACATTTGTCCGGGGGATCCATGAAGAAAAGCATCCTGGCAGCCGCAGTTGCGGCCGCCCTGGCCATCGCCACCGCGCACGCCGCTGCGCCCACGCCCCCTGGACCGGGCGCCGCGCCCGGTGGTCCGCCGCGCGGAGCGGGTCCTGGCCCGGGCGCTGGCGGTCCTGGCGGCGGAGCCGGTCCGCTGGCAGGTGGCGCGCCCGGACAGGCGCGTCGCAATTATCCCGTGGAAGCGCCCGACACCAGGTGCCCCCGCGCCACGATGAAGGCCGTGGTCGATGCTTATTCCGCGGCCCTGGCGGCGCATGATCCATCGAAGGTGAAGATCGCACAGGACGTGATGTTCACCGAGAACGGCGTCCAGATGGCGCCTGGCACCAGCACGCTGTGGAAGGGCGCCGGCACCTGGGGCGAGCAGAATTACCTGATCGACACCGAACGCTGTGGCGCGGTGACCTTCGGCGTCATCAACGAGAACGGCCGCCTCATCCACGCGGCCATCCGCCTGCAGACGCAGGACGGCGGCGCGATCACCGAGATCGAGCACGTGCTCGGCCGCGAGCAGGAGTTCATGTACAAGCCGGAAGTCGTGATGGCCACCAGCCATCTCGACTGGGAGAACATCCTGCCGCCGGACAGGCGCCAGTCGCGTGCGCTGATGGCCGCCGCTGCCACCGACTACTTCGCCATGTTCTCCAACGAGCCGATGGTGAACACGCCGTTTGCCGAGCGCTGCGACCGCTGGGAGAACGGCATCTTCACCACGCCGACGCATGACTGCTCGCCCAAGGGCCTGGTGATCAAGCACCCGCCACCCCGCGTGCCGCTTGCGGACGTCGAAGCCGGCCTGGTGGCGGCCTTCGCCCATTTCGCGGGCAACCTTGCGGACGTGCACGTGTTCAAGATGAGTGGCGGCCGCGTGGACTACGCGATGGCCGTGGTGGGACCCGCCTCGCCCGACCCGTGGGTGGCGCGCGAGGCAGCAAAGGCCAGGTAGGCGGGAGCCTCAGCCGGACAGGCCACGGATGGTTGCATCCAGCCTGTCCGGATCGACGGGCTTCACCAGCAGCAGGTCGAATCCCGCCTTGCTGGCACGAAGCCTGTCGCTCTCCTGGCCCCAGCCGGTGAGCGCAATCAGCCGGGCCTTTCCTGCCCAGGGTCGCTGCCGCAGCTCGGTGGCTACTTCATATCCGCTGAGGTCGGGCATGCCGATGTCCAGCACCACTGTGTCGGGGCGGAAGGCCTCCGCCACGGCCAGGGCGTCCCGGCCACTGTAGGCCACGCGCACTTCATGGCCGGTGAGCTCCAGCAGCACGGCCAGGCTGTCCGCTGCATCCTGGTTGTCATCGGCCAGCACGATGCGGTGGTGCAGTCCGATGGTGCTGCCGTCACCTGCGTCCGCGTGGTCCGGGGTCTGTGACAGTTCGACCGGCAGGCGGACGATGAACTCGCTGCCGTGGCCCGGTCCCGCGCTGCGTGCCTCGACACTGCCGCCATGCAGTTCCACCAGTCCCTTCACCAGCGCCAGACCGATGCCCAGGCCGCCGGCAGCGCGCACCTCGCTGACGTCGATCTGGGAGAACATCTCGAAGATGGACGCGATCGACTCTGGCGCAATCCCGATGCCGTAGTCGCGCACCGACAGCAGAAATGCATCCCCGGCGACGTGGCCGGTGACCTCGATGCGGCTGCCGGGCTCGCTGTAGCGCGAGGCATTGGTCATCAGGTTGGTGAGGATCTGCACGAGCCGCAGCGGATCGGCATCCAGCTGCACCCGCTCCTCGGGCATTTGCACCAACAGCTGCTGCCGGCGCATCTCCACCTGCGGGCGCAGGGCTTCCGCTGCGGCGTTCACCACTTCGACCAGCTGCACACGCTCCCGGCGCAGCTGCAGCTTGCCGTGGGTGATGCGCGCGATGTCGAGCAGGTCGTCCAGCAGCAGCGACATCTGCACCACCTGGCGCTCGATGGTGGCCTGCGCCTGCTGCCGCTGCACACCCGAGGTCCCCGGCGACACCAGGATGCGCGCCGCGGCGCGGATGGGCGCGAGCGGGTTGCGCAGCTCGTGCGAGAGGGTGGCGATGAATTCATCCTTGCGCCGGTCCTGCTCGCGCAGCAGGCGGTTGAGCGTGGAGAGGCGCTCCTCGTCGGACTTCTGCGCAGTGACGTCAACGGTGACGCCGTCGAAGCGGGTAGGGGTGCCATCGGCAGCGAAGTCCGCGCCGCCGAGCGCGCGAATCCACTTGGTGGCCCCGCTGGCGGGATCCACGGTGCGGTAGACGATGTCGTAGGGCACGCGGTCACGGATCGAGGCATCGATGGTGGCGCGTGCGCGGGCCCGGTCCTGCTCGTGCAGGCGGGCGTAGAAGTCCCCGATGGTGGCTTCGGCGGTGGGCGGGAAGAAAAAGTGGTCCTTCACCCGTTCGTCCCAGTCGAGCCGGTCGAAGGGCAGGTCGCAATACCAGAACCCCACGCCGGAAATCCGGCTGGCGTATTCCAGGCGCGAGCGGCTGCGCGCCAGTGCGGCCTCGGACTCGGCACGCGCCGTCACGTCCACGCCCTGCACCAGGATGCCGGTGACCTGGCCATCGCGGCTGGTCATGGGCTGGTACACGAAATCCACATGCCGCCGCGCCACCGCATCGCTGTACGGCGGCATGAAGGTGAAGGTGGCGCCGGTGGCCGAAAATGACTGTCCGGTGCGATAGACCTCGTCAAGGCGGGCCACGTAACCCTGCGGCACGGCTTCGGGCAGCGCCTCGGCCACGGTGCGTCCGACCACTTCGCGGCCGCCTACCAGCCGCAGGTAGGCCGGATTGGCGAAGGTGAAGACGTGGCGCGGTCCCTCCAGCACCGCGAGGAAGGTGGGTGCCTGGTCGAAGAGCTGCACGAAACGCTCGCGCTCCTCCATCAGCCGCTTCTGGGCGAGCACCTGTTCGGTGGTCTCGGTGCAGATGACCAGCACGCCCCCGACGCCATGCGGGGAATCCGGTTCGTCGATGGGACTGTAGCTGTAGGTCCAGTACACGTCCTGCAATGCGCCGTGGCGGATGATGGGCACGAGCTGGTTCTCATGCCAGGTGGCGCCCTCGCCGCGCATCACCTGCTCGATCTGTGGTCCGATGATGGGCCAGATTTCCCGCCAGGATTCCTTCCCCGGCGACCCGAGGATCGAAGGATGTTTCTCGGCGCCCAGCGAGCGGGAGTACGCGTCGTTGTAGAGGCAGATGTGTCCGGGGCCCCAGAAGATGAACACCGGATGCTGCGTGGTGAGCAGCACGCGGACCGCGGTGCGCAGGGCCTGCGGCCATTGTCCCGGCTCGCCCAATGGAGTGAGGTCCCAGGGATGGGAGCGGATCAGTTCTCCCATGACACCGCCGCCGGCAAGGAAGCCATGCGTTCCGTTCTCAGGCTTGCTCACGTGCGGGCTTGCTCCGGCGGGGCGGTTCTGGTTGGCATCACGATAACCTGACGGGGGATGAAGTGATATCCAATCCGGCCTGCGCTGGATGGATCAGCGATTGAGCGTCGCGGCCACTTGGCTACCATCGCCTTCCCGGAATTCACCAAGGCTGCCTGCCAATGAAGACCGTCTGGACCCGACTCGCAGCCATCGGCACTGCCGCCGTTGCGCTGGCTGCATGCACCCCTTCGGCACCGGAGGCGCAAGCCACGCGCCCCGACGTGCTGCTGATCATGGTTGATGACCTCAACGCCATGGTGGAGCCGCTGGGCGACCAGCAGGCCATCACCCCGAACCTCACCCGGCTGGCGAGCCGGGGAATGGTGTTCACCAATGCGCACTCCATCGCCCCGCAATGCAATGCCATCCGCACGGCCGCATTGTTCGGAGTGCTGCCGTCTTCGTCGGGGGTGTACAACAACGGGCAGGACTGGCGCGCCATGCCCCTGTTCGCCGACAAACCCTCCCTGCCGCGCCACTTCCGGGAGTCCGGCTACCTGACCTTCGGCGCGGGCAAGATCTTCCATGCCCACACGTTCGGGGCCAACGGCCATCCCGGCTTCAACGACGTGAAGGCCTGGAACGACTTCTGGCCCGCGCTCGACTGGCAGCTCCCGGATGAACTGAAGCCGGCGGCGGTGAACCAGCTGGAGTTCAACTGGGGACCGCTGGTCGCCACCTTCGATGCGACCATCGACGGCATGACCACCGGCTACCTGGCACGACGGATCCAGGAAACGAAGGACAGCACGGAGCCACGCTTCATGGCCGCCGGCATCTATCGGCCGCATGCGCCCTGGTACAACCCGAGGGAGTTTTTCGAGCGCTATCCGCTGGATGCCGTGCAGCTGCCGCCCTACAAGGCCGACGACCTGGACGACATCGCGCCGGCCCACCATGACCGCCAGCGCATGAAGCCCATCATGGAAGCGGGCGCCTGGAAAGACGCCGTGCAGGCCTATCTTTCCAGCATCACGCTGGCCGACCAGGCCGTGGGCCGCGTGCTGGATGCGCTGGACGCGAGCGGCCGGGCCGACAACACCATCATCGTGCTGATGAGCGACCACGGCTACCAGCTCGGCGAGAAGAACCAGCGGGAGAAGGAGACGCTGTGGGAGCCTGCGCTGCGGGTGCCGTTCATCATCGTGGCCCCCGGTGTCACCCGGCCGGGCAGCCGCTCCGACGTGCCCGTGAGTTCCATGGACCTGTATCCCACGCTGGTGGACCTGGCCGGCCTGACCGCTCCGGCGCACCTGGAAGGCGGCACCAGCCTGCGTTCCCTGCTGGAAAACCCGGACATGGAATGGGACCGCGTGGCCCTGAGCACCTGGGGCAAGGGCAACCATTCCGTGCGCGATGTGCGCTGGCGGTACACCCGCTACGCGGACGGTGCGGAGGAGCTTTACGACCACAGCACCGACCCGAATGAATGGAACAACCTGGCCGCGGATCCCGCACTGGCGCCGGTGAAGGAAAAGCTGGCGGCGCATTTCCCCACGGTGAACGTGGACCCCTGGCGCGATCCGTCGGCGCCGGCCCGCGGTGCGGGTCCCGGCACAGGTGCGAGGGGGGCGGCCGGTACGCGCGGTGGCGGCGCGGGCCCCGGCGCAGGACAGAGGGGAGGTGGCGGCCCGCGCGCGACGCCCGCGGCCAACCCCGCCCGCTGATGCCACCGCCCGCCGCGCCGGGGTCACTGCTGGTCTCGCCTGCGCTACCTGAACAAGGGGGGATCATGCCCACGGCATTCGCCGTTGGCCTGGCATTCGCTTCGCTGGTCAGCGCACCAGAAGGAAGACGAGGTAGCCAAGGTACAGCGTGACGAAAGATCCCCCCTCGACGCGCGAAACATTGCGACCGGAGATGAAGACGGGGATGCACAGCACCGCAACGGCCGTCATCAGGGGGATGTCGAAAAGCAGCAGGTCGCGTTCCACCGGGATCCCGCCCGGCGCGATCAGGCTCGGAATGCCGAGGATCGCCAGGATGTTGTAGATGCTGCTGCCCAGCAGGTTGCCCACGGCCACGTCGCGCTCGTTGCGCAGCGTGCCGACGATGGTGGTGACCAGTTCAGGGGCCGAGGTGCCGATGGCCACGATGGTGAGGCCGATGACGGCCTCGCCCATGCCGAATGCACGCGCCATCTCCACCGCGGCATCCACCAGCCAGTCGGCACCCAGCACCGACAGGCCGAGCCCCACCGCCAGGAACAGCGAATTGATGCCCATGCGCGACTCATTGGTGTCCGGCAACCGCGCGCCTTCCCTGCCGTACATCTGCGCGAATTCCTTCTTCACGGAGCGGGGTTCGCGGCGGCTCTGGCGGATGATCACGGTGGTATAGGCGACGGCCACCAGCAGCATGACCAGGCCGTTGCCCGGCGACAGCAAGCCATCCCAGGCAAGTGCCGTCATCAGCAGGGCTGCGACCAGCATCATCGGCAGGTCCATGCGGAGGGTGCGCTGGTGCAGCGGCAGCGGTCGCAACAGGGCGCTCAGTCCCAGGATCAGCAGGATATTCACGAGGTTGGTGCCGGCGATGTTGCCCACGGCCAGTGCGCCGCTGCCCCCAAGGCTGGCCGTGATGCCCACAGCCAGCTCGGGTGCGCTGGTGCCGACCGCAACGATGGTGAGCCCCAGCACCAGGGGGTTCACGCCCAATGCCAGCGCCAGCGAGGAACCGTGGCGCACGATCAGCTCGGCAGCGAGGATCAGCAGCGCCAGCCCGGCGCCGAAAAGCAGCAGTGGACTCAAGCCGGATATGTCCCAGGACGACCAGATCGCAATGATAAGGACACCGGGCCGTGTCCGCCTGCAGGCCATGCGGGGGCCGCACCACCGGCAGGGCAGGCCGGGCAAATGTCAATCCGCTTGACAGCCCACGATGATGTCAACAAGATTGACAAAATGAAGCATCCCGCCGAAGAGCTGGCCTGGGAAGTCCGTCGCCTGTTCCGGGAACTGGCGCGGGCGGCCGACCTCGCACTGGCACCGCTCGGCATCACCTCTGCCGAGCGTGCCCTGGTGGAATTCCTCGCGCGGGCCAGGGGCAGCACCTCCATCTCCGAGATCGCCCGCCAGCGGGCAGTCAGCCGGCAGCACATCCACCAGACGCTGGCCAGGCTCGATCCGGCATGGATCCTGCGCGATGCCGATCCGGCGGATGCCCGTGCGGTCTCCATCGCACTGAGCCCCGAGGGCCGGGCGCTGTGGAAGCGGATCCGCGCCATCGACAACGAATTGCTGCAGCGGCTGGAAGGGGCGGTGGACCTGCGGCGCCTGAAGTCCGCCACAGTTGCCCTGAGACAGCTGCGCTCAGCACTGCAGGAGAGGTCGACACCGTGATCCCGGGTACTTCCGGATACCGGCAGTCGACCCTGCTGCCGCCTCATGCCCTGTGGCTGGCGCTGTTGTGCCAGGTGCCGATGCTCGCCGCTTCGTGGCCGTTGCGCCCGGGCATGCTGGCGGTGGCCGCAGGGGTGCTGTTGCTGGGCGCAGGCCTGCTGCTCAACGTCGCGGCAGCGCGCGCCTTCCGACGCCACGCCGTGGGCGTGCGCCCGTTCACCCACACCCCGGCGCTGGTCGAGGATGGCCCGTTCCGTTTCTCCCGCAATCCCATGTACCTCGGCCTGGTGGCGATCTGCGCGGGCTTCACCCTGCTCTCCGGCGCGCTGGCCAACCTGTGGCTTTCGGTGGCCTATTTCATCTGGCTGCACCACGCCTGGGTGCTGCCTGAAGAGCGCTTCCTGCGCGATCGCTTCGGCGCAGCATGGCAGCGCCATGCGCAGCGCGTGCCGCGGTGGCTGCTTTTGCACGGGCGCACCGACCCCGGCCAGCGGCTTTCGCCGTAGTTTTTCGATCGCGCCTCCGGTGCGGCGCTGGTAACCTGTCGCCCTTTCGTGATTGCCATGTCGTGGCGGCCGACGCCAGGAAGCCGCCGCGCCCGTTTTGGAAAGGGAACAGAGGGAGACTCTCATGAGACTGATTTCCGCCGTAGCCGCCACCGCCCTGCTGCTGGCTGCCTGCTCGTCGGGCACGGAGCAGGCCGCAGCACCCGAAGCCGATGCCGCGCCCGCCGCCGCCCAGGGTGGACTCAGCCAGGCCGTCGCTGCGGCTGGCCCCAACTGCTCGGTCACGCCCACCGCCGTGCCCGTCACCGGTGCGATGACGCGCGAGGAGCAGCTGAAGCTGCTTGAGCATCCGGATCCCAAGCTGGCCGCCAACAAGCGCCTGGTGTGGGACATGTGGCGCACGCTGCTGAATGCCTACCAGATCGACCGTGCCGGCGATTACATCCACAAGGACTACATCCAGCACAACCCGATGGCCAACACCGGCCTGGAGGGCATGCAGGCCTTCTTCCGCATGATGAACCGTCCGCCGGCGGACGTGCCCGATCACATCCCGGAGGGCGTGGTGGCGGTGCTGGCCGAGGGTGACCTGGTCACCATCATGTTCCCGCGCAAGTACACCGACGGCTGCAAGCGCGAATACGTGAGCACCTGGTTCGACACGTTCCGCATCAAGGACGGCCTGATCGTGGAGCACTGGGACGCTGCCCAGCGCCCGTAAGCGCGCCTCCACAAGCCACCAGGCTTGATGCGGCGGGCATGCCAGGCATGCCCGCCGCTTTTCATTTCGCCAGCGGATCCGGCCTCGCCTGGAAATGCACCACCAGTGGCCGTGAGCCCTTGCCCGTTTCCATCAGCCATGGCGTGCGATCGCCGCTGGTGACCCACAGCCCGCGTCCCTTCCAGCCGGCGTCCGGGTCGTCGATGCGGCCCTCCATGCCCTTCATGTAGAACCCCAACGGATAGGGGATGCGCAGCGTGACCATGTCTTCGCCCACGCGCGCGTGCACGCCGTCGAACAGGTTGCCTGTGGCCATCGGCACGTTCCTGCCCAGACCCAGCGTGTCGTGCTGGTCCACCCAGGTGTAATAGCTGGACTCCACGCTGAACTGCGGCAGGTCGGCAAAGCCGGGTCCCGGAAGATCGTGCAGTGCCCAGCCTTCCGGGCAGTGGTCACCTGTCGCCTGCGGCCCGTTCAGCGGACCCTTGCACTTGCGACGGTCGAATTCGCCCAGGTGGCCGCTGCCCAGCGATACCCACACCACGCCTTCGGTATCGATGTCGGCGCCGCGCACGCCGAAGCCCGGCAATGGCGGGCGGTAGATCTCCGTGAGTTGCGTCGCCGGGTCGAAACGCAGGATGGCGCCGGGATACTGGAATGCCACCGAACCCCACACCGAGCCGTCGGCAGGACTGGGCATCACGGCGTAGAAACCTGCCGCGATGCGCGTGTCACGCCTTGCATCGGCGGGCTGTCCCGGCTCCACCCATCCCGCGTCGCGCCGCCCGTTGCCATTGGTGTCGAGCACGTGCGGCGACCAGCCCTGCGAGGCTGCCGCATCGCCGGTGGCATCGAACTTCTTCGTGTCCAGCCATCCGACCACCTGGCCGCCGCCGCTGGTCCACAGCGTGTCGTTGGCGTCGTCGTAGGCGAACTGCAGGTGGTGCGTGCCGTAGCAGGTGTCGACGAAGGTGTACTGCTTCGTATCCGGTTCGTAGACCGCCAGTTGCCGGCCGGAGCGCTCGAGCGGAAACACCTTTGCGGAAGGATGGTCGGAGCCACGCCGGCAGAAGGCCGGGTTGGCCGCGGCGCGGATGCGGGCGGTGTACCAGACCCGGCCCCGTGCGTCGAGCATGGGATTGTGGGCGTTGGCCTGGCTGTCCCAGATCCGCTCGTCCCCCCAGTAGGGTGACGGCGCAACGACAGGGTCGTCATGCGTGGTGGGCGTGTCCGCATCGCGCACGGGTGCGCGGAAAGTGGTGGCGGTGTTGGAGCGCGGATCAAGGACGGGGAAGTCGTCGGTGCTGAGCTCCGGCGCGCCATACAGGGGACCATGACCGTTCACGGTGGGATTGCGCCGGTCGGTGCCGGACAGATCGTGCAGATAGTGCTTCTCATCGAGCCAGTCGCGCACGGTGGCCACCACGTTGCGCTCGATGCCTTGCGGACGCCGGGGCTGCTGTGCCGGCAGTTCCCCCAGCGCCACGCGATCCGTCCAGTCCGACAGGTACTTCAGCGGCAATCCCCCCAGCGAGCCCATCGCGGTCTGGATCATGTTGTTGCCCGCCTGGCCGGAAGAGATGCGCCGCAGCCAGGCATCGTGCGAGGAATTGAATTTGCCGAGGCTGGGCGGCAGCGTGCGCGTGGAGCGCTGGCCGAGCTGGTGGCAGCCCACGCAGCCCATGTTCTTCACCCACATCAGGTATTCATTGCGGCCGTTGCGCAGCGAGGCTGTCTCGGCCTCGGAGGGCAGCTTCATCATCGCGTACCAGTATGCGGCGGGGTACACCTGCGCCGCGGTGGCGGCATCGGGCGCGATCTTCGCCGTGAGATCGAGGCGGTCGCCCGGCTTGCCGGCGACCTTCGCCGAATCAGCGAGGCCATAACCCCGCACCCATACCTCGTAGCTGGCCTCGGGCAGGTCGGGGATCAGGTAACGGCCGTCTGCGTCGGTGACCACGATCTTCGCGAAGCGCGTAGCGAGCGCGGTCGTCTCGGCGATGACCCATACGCCGGCCTCGGGGCCCGCGCTGGAGGTGACCACGCCGGCGATGTCGTCGCCGTCCATGGGAATGTCCGCCTGGCCGCCACGCTTGCCGCAGCTGGCGAGCAGGGTGGCTGCCACAAGCAAAGGCAGCAGCCGGTGGCCCGCCGTTGATGCATGCCGTGGTGTCCTTGCCATGCGTCCGCTCCTGCGTGGGTCCGAGCGCGCATCCTGATCCGCGATGAGGGGAGTGGCAAGGCCCGCCGGCCGTGTCGGGGAACCCGCTCAGGCCGTGGCTTCGACCTTGCGCCGCAGGCGCGACAGCATGGAGGTGGCATAAGCCGCGTAGGGCCCGATCCAGCGCTCATGGATGTCGTGGATGGGCAGCGCGTCCAGAGAGTTCCACCGCTCGCGCCCGCGCCGCTCCACGACCAGCAGGCCCGCGTCCTCCAGTACGCCGAGGTGCTGCATCACTGTGCAGCGATCCAGCCCGGGAAAAAGCTCGCACAGCATGCCTGTGGTCATGGGCCTGTGTTTCAGCGCGTCGAGCATGCGCCGGCGCCAGCGGTTGCCCAGCGCCTTGAAAAGGGCGTCATCCTGGTCGTCGGTTGACATGTTATAAAACTATAACATAATGGCCACGCTGGTTCAACAAGGAGATGGCCCATGCCACCCAGGTTCACCGTCGGCGGCCGGATCGCAAAGCCCGTGTCAGAAGTGTTTGAAGCCGTGGTCGATCCGGCAAAGCTGTCCGGGTATTTCACCACTGGCGGTGCGCAGGGGCGCCTCGAACCCGGTGCCACAGTCACCTGGGACTTCCACGACTTCCCGGGCGCCTTCCCGGTCTACGTCATCGAGGTCGAGAAGGATCGCCGCATCGTGCTGCGCTGGGATGCGGCGCCCGATTCAGCCGAGCCGGATGAGACCGGCGCGCGCCGCACCACGGTGACGATGACCTTCGGGCAGCTCGAGGACGGCCGCACGCTGGTCCGCATCACCGAGGAGGGCTGGTCTGCAGGCGAGGCCGGGGAGAAGGCCTCATATGCCAACTGCGAAGGTTGGACCGGCATGCTCTGCGCCATGAAGGTATGGCTGGAGCACGGCCTGCAGCTGCGGCGCGACTTCTACCGGTAGAACCTCAGCCGCCCTTCGGGGTGAGCTTGTCGAGCTCTGCCTGCAGCTTCTTGAGGTTCTCGTCGCTGAGGGCTTCCGGCTCGTACTGCTGGATGGCCTTCAGCGTGATGTCGCGGCCCATGGTCTGGAACATCTCGTTGGCGTACACCGTGGGAATCATCTTCTTCAGCACTTCGTTGGCCGCCGGGTCGTCCAGCAGCACGCCCACGAGGGTGTCATTCACCGAATATTTGGCCGGCTTGGCCGCCGCGGCAGGCTGCGCACCCACGGCCTGCGTGGCCACCAGGGGCAGGGCGCCGGCTGCGAAAACTGCCAGGAACAAAGCAGGAATGGTCTTGCGCATGCGTCATCTCCTTGTCTGTGGACACCCCTTGCGGGGGAATTCAGCGCGGGATTCTCCCACGGGAATATTCACGGGGACAGGAATATTTCTGCCACTCGATGCTTGGGCAGCGATCTGGTTCCGGGACGCGGTTCCATGCCGTACTCTCTGGCGCCCCGCCACCAGAGGTTCCCCTTGAAAATCGTCACCAGCCTGAGCTTCAAGGGCCAGTGCCGCGAAGCCTTCGAGACTTACGCCCGCATCCTGGGCGGCCGCATCACCGCCGCCGTGCCCTATGGCGATGGCCCGCCGGGGATGCCGCCGAACGCCGGGGTGAGGGACTGGCTGATGCACTGCTGGCTCGAAGTGGGTGACCAGGCACTGATGGGTGCGGACATGGACACCGCCTGGGCACCGAACATCGACAAGCCCAAGAACGGCTTTGATGTCACGCTGCACACCGGTTCCCTGGATGAAGCCAGGGGCTGGTTCGAACAGCTCGCCGAGGGCGGACGCGTCGTGATGGCCTTCGGCGAGACTTTCTGGTCACCCGGCTACGGCTCGCTGGTCGACAGGTTCGGCATCCCCTGGATGATCAGCACCACGCCGGGACCAGACTGGAAGCCTGCGGCGTCGCAGCCTGGCTGAATGGTCGGCGCATCACCGCATGCGCGCCGGACAGTGCCGACCGTGCTATCCCCCGCCGATTGCGCCAGGTTCATCGAGGAGGGTTACGTACGCCTGGACGATGCCTTCCCGCAGTCGGTGGCGGCGCAGGCCCGCGCGACCTTCCTTGAAGACCTGCTCGCGCAGGGGATAACCGACGATCCGGCCACCTGGACACAACCGGTGGTGCGCCTGGGCATGTATTTCCAGCCGCACATCGTGGCGGCTGCCGGCACGCCGCGCCTGCAGGCCGCCCTCGACCAGCTCGTGGGGCCTGGAGTCTGGCGGCCATGTCGCACCATGGGCACCGTGCCCGTGAGGTTCCCCTCCCTGGAGGCTCCGGTCGACACCGGTTGGCACATCGACTGCAGCTACGGCGGGAATCCGGCCGATTTCCTGTCCTGGCGCGCCAACATCCATTCCCGTGGACGGACGCTGCTGATGCTGTTCCTGTTCTCGGATACCGGTGCGGCGGATGCACCAACCCGCATCCGGGTCGGCTCCCACGGCGACGTGGCGCGCGTGCTGGCGCCGACAGGGGAGGCAGGACTGAGCCTGGGTGAACTGCTGCCGCATTTCGCCAATGCCCCGCCGCGGGCCGAAGTGGAGGCAACCGGTCCTGCGGGAACAGTGTACCTGTGCCACCCATTCCTGGTGCACGCTGCGCAGGCCCACCGCGGCATTGCACCGCGGTTCCTCGCGCAGCCGCCATTGTTGCCGGTGACAGAGCGCTGGTTGCCGGATGGTCCGGGCGCGGCGTTTCCGGTGGCGCGGGCCATCGCGGAGGCCGTGAGCCGCGCCTGACCTGGCCTCATGAGGGCCGTATCATCCACGCCGTGAAACCTGCCCAAGACCTGCCTTCACCGCCGCCACTGCCGGTGGTGAACATCGCCGCATATCGATTCGCGCCACTCGACCAACTTCCCGCATTGCGGGCCGGCCTGCTGGCCTTCTGCCGCCAGCACCGCCTGCGTGGCACCATCCTGCTGAGCACCGAAGGCATCAACCTGTTCGTGGCGGGCTGCCGCGAGGGCACTGATGCGTTGCTGGAACGCCTGCGCACCATTCCCGTGCTGGCGGGGCTGGAGGCGAAATTCAGCCACACCGCCCACCAGCCCTTCCGCCGCATGCTGGTGCGCATCAAGAAGGAGATCATCGCCTTCGGCGTCCCGGGCATCGACCCGGCGCGACGGACCTCGCCGAAGCTGCCGCCTCGCCAGCTGAAGTCCTGGCTGGATGAAGGGCGCCGCATCACGTTGCTCGACACGCGCAACGACTACGAGGTGAAGCTCGGCACCTTCGAGAACGCATTGCCGGTGGGCGTGGATCATTTCCGCGACTTCCCCGCCGCCGTGGCGAAGTTTCCGGAATCGCTCAAGGACGAGACCATCGTGATGTTCTGCACGGGCGGCATCCGCTGCGAGAAGGCCGGGCCCTACATGGAGTCGCAGGGCTTCCGCAATGTGCTGCAGCTGGAGGGCGGCATCCTCAAGTACTTCGAGGAGTGCGGCGGAGCGCACTACCGCGGCGAATGCTTCGTGTTCGACCAGCGCGTGGGCGTTGATCCCTCGCTGCACGAGACCGGATCCGCGCAGTGCTTCAATTGCCTCTCGCCGCTCACCGCGGAAGAGCAGCTTGATCCCCGCTACGTGCCGGGCCGCTCCTGTCCCTGGTGCCATCGCAGCGAGGCACAACAGATGGCCGAGGCGCTGGGAAAGCGCAACCGGGCCATCCACGCGGCAACCCACCCCCTGCCGGGCAGCGTTCCCGTGGAAAACTTCCGCCCCTTGCGTGTACCGCAGGATTGCGCGGGGATGGACGTGGTCGGGACCTTCAGTCGCCTGGTGGGCCATCTCTCCGCGGACTACTGGATGGAGGAATGCCGGCAGGGCAACCTGCTCGATTCACGCCACCACGTGCTGGGGCCATCGCACATCGTGAAGGCAGGCGAGCGCCTGCTGCACCGGCTGCCGCTGGCCAGCGAACCCGACGTGAACGGGGCGGTCACGGTACTTTATGAGGATGAGGCGCTGGTCGTGCTGAACAAGCCCGCGCCCCTGCCCATGCATGCCGGCGGGCGTTACACCCGCAACACCTTGCAGCAGATCCTCAACACCGTCTACCGGCCGCAGAAGCCCCGGCCCGCGCATCGCCTCGACGCCAACACCACCGGCGTGCTGATCGTGGCGCGCAACCGGCACTTCGCCGGGCGCCTGCAGGCCCAGTTCGCCGGGGGGCAGGTCACCAAAAGTTACCTGGTGCGCGTGCAGGGGCATCCCGCGGAGGCCCATTACCAGTGCGATGCCCCGATCACGCGCGCGCCCGGCGCAGCTGGAACCCGCGAGGTGGATGCGGCAGGCGGACTGCGCGCCCTGACGACCTTCAACGTGATGCAGCGCTTCGCCGATGGCACCAGCCTGCTCGAAGCCGTGCCGGTTACCGGTCGCACCAACCAGATCCGCATTCACTGCGCCTTCCTGGGCCTGCCGGTGGTCGGCGACAATGCATACACCGGCACGAACGAGGATCCCCGCCAGACCCTGGAAGTGGATGACCCGCCGCTGTGCCTGCATGCGTGGCGGATTGCCTTCAGGCATCCGGCCAGCGGTGAGTCCATGGCCTTCACGGCGCCTCCGCCGGAGTGGGCAGGCTGAGCGGGTCATTCCATTGCGCGGCGGGCGGGCATATCCTCCGCCGCTCGCAGCGGTGAAACAGACCACGGAGGCTCAAGATGGCCCGATACCACGGTTCCTGCCAGTGCGGAGCGGTGTCCTATGACGTCGATGTCGACCTGGGGCAGACAATCACCTGCAACTGTTCGCGCTGCCAGCGCATGGGGTTCGTGCTGGCCTTCGCGCCTGCCGGGGCCTTCCAGCTTCGCTCGGGGGCTGACGCGGTCACCGAGTACCGCTTCGCCTCGAAGACCATCCGGCACCTGTTCTGCCGCACCTGTGGCGTGGAGAGTTATGCCGAGGGAAAGAACCCCGATGGTTCGGCGGTCTTTGCCGTGAACGTGAACTGCCTGGACGGCGTGGACCCACGCTCGCTCGGCAGCCAACACATGGATGGCAGGGCGAGGTAGCCGTCCGGGGTCAGGTCCCCGTCCGCTTCAGCACCACCACCGCCCGCTCGTCGCGCGCGATCTCGCGGTGCAGGCTGCGGAACTCTTCGATGCGCGCCGCCGGAACCGTGAGGTCACGGATCTCGTGGCTGCGCGAGTAGGTGATGGTCCGGCCATCGACCCGCGTGTGGCTGCGATAGGCTGCGAATCCGGCATCGATCTCCACTGGATCCGGCATTGAATCCACGGCAAATCCTGCCGGTATCTCGATGACGATTTCATCGCGTGCCAGCCTGGGTTCGACCAGGACCAGGTCATGCTCGCGCTTGCTGTCCTCGCCGGGAAGGTTGACAGCCTCGACGCCGAGGACGCGCGGCCGGATGATCACCAGATCGCCCGCCTGGCGGGCGAAGGCAGGCGCGGCGATCTGGTATTCCCACTGCAGTGGAAGGTCTATGTCGTCCTGGTTGCGGGAAGAGGCCGAGAGCAGGTTGAAGGCTGCCAGGGACTGTGCCAGCCGCAATTCGACCAGCCGGTTGCCCTCGCGCTGGTTCGGCGCTGCCCGCAGGGCGCCCCGGTGCGCCATGGCTTCCTGTCCGGTGATGGTCTCGACGACGCTTCCGGCCAGCGTGCCCTGCTCGTCCAGCACGAACCTTGCGGTCCGGTGGATGCCGGTCCGGTCAGGACTCGCGCGGGGAAGGGTGACCAGCCGGCTTTCCTCCGCCAGGACAAGCAGTCCGACGCTGTCCTGCAGTTCTCCACGAATGCGGCCCAGTGGCGTCAGCTCGTCGGTGGGATCAAAGAAGAGGAGTTCTCCGTCGTCGTGCCCGACCGTGGCCAGCAGTGATGCATCCCGCATGTCGCGGGGCAGCTTGATGGCCAGGATCACGTGGTCAAACTGCAGGCTCGGGGGTGTGTCGACCTGCACGTGGGACCGCTCCGTGTTGACCAGCACGGGCATGGACTGGATGCCGGCCTCGGCCAGCATCACGGCGAGCAAGGTCGCCTTGTCCTTGCAGTCGCCGTAGCGATGCAGGAATACCTCGGCGGCCGGATGCGGCTGGAATCCGCCGATGCCCAGCTGGATGCTGACGTAACGCACGTCACGCTGCACGAACCGCGCCAGTGCGCGCACCCGCTCCAGGTCCGTCGTGGCCGACGCGGTGATTTCCGCCACCTTGGCGCGGATGTCGCTGGAGGCGACGCGGCGGTCCTCCGACAGCTCGAGGAACCAGCTGCCTATGCCGGCCCAGCTACCCAGCTGCGGCGCCTTGCCTGGCGGTGAGAGGGCCAGGAAAAGATGGCCGGCAACGCCTTTCCAGGGAGGCATTCCCGGTTCAACCGCCACCGGCGGAATGTCGCGCAGCGTCCACTGCCATTGCTGGCTTGCGCCCGTGGTGGCTGCGACTTCCCCGTGATTCAGCCAGGTGGGCTGGACGCTCCAGCCCGGGGGCAGCTTCAGCGTGTAGCTGGCCTGCTGCACGGGGATGAGATCCTGAAACCCGAACGTGTCGGCCATCTCAAGGGGGTTGAGCGACACCTCGTATTCATATCCCACCGTCGCCCCTGGCGCAGCATCGGGAATCTGCAGCTGCATCATCCGCAGGTCGGTGATCAGCTCGCTTCCCTCGCCGTTCACGATGGATATCTCCAGCGCATCGCGCGTCGCGACTTCCGCGGCCTTGCCGGAGGCAGGCAGGGTCCAGCCGTGCATGCTGCGGACCTTGCGCCAGGTATCCTGCGGCACCTGCAGCAGGGCATAGCGTGCGCCCCCGCGGCGCAATATCCGCACGGCTCCGCGCACCCGCTTGCGCATCTGCCCGTCGGGGGCCACGACAAGCTCCACTTCATCCAGCAGCCGCACCGCCTCCACGTCCTCTGCCTGCGGTGGAACGGATGCCGTCGCCAGGTCCCTCAGCCAGGCCGGGGGCCTGGCCCATGCGGATCCTGAACCCAGGAGCAGCACGGCCATGAACGTGAGCAGTGAACGGGCCATCGTGCTTCCCGGTTCAGTGCGCCAGCACGATCTGCTGCTGGTCGCCGGTGCGGACCAGGTCATAGAACGTGCGGAAACGCGGATGGAGGGTTTCCCTCACCAGCAGCGCCTCGCTCGCAAGCAGGCGGTGGATCCGCAGCATGCTTCCCTGCGCATCGACGGTGAGGCGGTAGCCCAGCGCGTTGTCATCCGACCCGCGGGGCGCAGGAGCGTCCTGCACCTTGAAGCCCGGGGGCAGGGTTATCTCGACCACGTCCTCCACGCTGAAGGGATACTCGAAATAGATCGGATGGATCCGTTCGGGCGACACGAACTTCCCCGCCTGTTGCTTGCCGAAAAGCGCGGCACCCAGCAGCGTCCTGGCGCCGGAAGTGACGGCCCATTGCGGCACCTTGATCCGGTATTCGGTCTCCATGGTCCCGGTGCGCGATGCCCAGTCAGGTTGCCGCATGATCGTCACTTCGGCGGGTACGCTGATGCTGCTGCGCACCTCCTCGATCATCAGCTCGGTCCGGTCCTTTTCCTCCATCTCGCGCAGGCCCGCCAGTCTCAGGATGGCCTCGTGGCCCGCATGGATCACCACCAGCGAGCCCTCCAGCGTGCCGTCCCCGGAGAGCGTGAGCCGGGCGGTGCGGTGGGTGAGGGCGTCACTCGAGCGCGGCATCTCGGTGGTGACCCACTCCGGGCCTTCCGGGCGAAGCTTGATCGCCGGCACCGCGGTGACAGTCCAGGGAACGAATCCATAGGGAAGTATGGAAAACCCCGGATAGAGCATCTGCTCGCGCCCATCCACCGTGACGAATGCAACGATGTCCGTGAGGCCCTGGGTGAGCATCGACTGTGGCTGGAAAAACCGGTGGGTGCGCGGGGCGGCAAGCGCGGGTACCACGGGAATGCCGGCGGCCCGGGCAAGGGCGATGAAATACAGCTGCAATTGCGTGGTGTTGCCGCAGCCATGCCGTCCAACCTCCCGCGCGCTGAGGGGAATCCGGCAGTCCTCGCGTGGTTGCCGGGTCCCGTCGACGGGCGGCTCTTCCACGTTCCTCAGTTCCCGTACGTGCTCGTAGATCTTCCTGGCCTTCACCCCGGCCTCATCGCCGGGCGACACGATGGCATCCAGCCGATCCCGCACCGCCTTCGGTTGACCGATGAAGCGATCGAAAGCGGCGAGCTGCTCGCGGTTGAAGTCCGCCCAGAACCGCGCCGGATCGGACGTGGGAGCCCGCCCGGTGACATAGGTGAACGTGACTGCAAGCTGCACTTCCTCCGCCGGTGGCATGTGTTCCTCGACGGTGAAAGCCGGGACATTGCGCACCTCCATCTGCGCCACGTTCTTTTCCAGCTTCGGCGGCTCCGTGCCTTCGGGGAGGCCCAGCGGCCAGCTCCACCGTACACCCGCCTCGGAACTCACCCGCAGCGAGAACTTCGCGTGCCTGGTGAAGAGGTCCTGGTTCAGCAGCCAGCGCGAATGGTAGAGGAAGCGCATGGTGTCGAACTTGCGCAGCAACCGGTACTCGATGACGCTGCCCACCCGCACATCTTCCATGGTGAAGGACTTTGCATAGATGCCGACGTTCCTGCCCGCCGCCAGCGGCCGGTCATAGACCTGGCCCCTGAACGGCACGATGGTCCCATCCGGCTGTATGACCCGCGCCTCGATGCCTTCGATGCTCTCCAGCCGTTTCTCGTAATTGATGCTGACATTGGCCAGGTTGCGGCCTTCTTCGGTCAGTACCTTGATCTGGCGGTACACCAGCTCGCTGCCGGCGCGGTCATCCCGGTCGACCTGGGTGTACAGGTATACCGCCGCCGCACCCGGGGCCAGCGGCTCGCTGGTCATCGCCAGCTCTTCAGGCGGCACCTCGCGCCATTGGCCGGGGACCGGCTGGTCCTGCGTGTTCCTCGAGGGCTTTGCGCCGATGGCCGCGCCGAATGCCGGTGACGCCAGGACGAGAACAAGTGCTGCCAGGCAGATCGTGGCGGACAACGGACGGCGTGCAGCGGTCATCCCTGAACAACCTCCCTGCGGCTGTCTTTGTTGACAGGGTCGGGCCGATGCTAGCACCGCAGGCAGGGGGAGTCTTCCGCTTCGCGCTCACTTGTAGCCACAAAGGTATGACATATTTTGCGGTGCTTTCTCCGAAAAAAATGCCCATGCCGGGCCCGGTCGCCCTTCCAGCGCGCGAGATGCCATGGACGCCACGTTCCACTTCTACGAACCCGAAAAGGGCCATGGCCTGCCCCATGACCCGTTCAACGCCATCATCGGCCCCCGGCCCATCGGCTGGATATCCACCCATGATGGCGCGGGGAACTTCAACCTCGCGCCATACAGTTTTTTCAACGCCTTTGCGTACAAGCCGCCGGTGATCGGCTTTTCCAGCAGCGGCCGCAAGGACACGCTGCGCAATGCCGAAAGGACCGGCGAGTTCGTATGGAATCTCGCCACCATGGCGCTGGCTGGCGCAATGAATGCCAGCTCGGCCACCGTGGCGCCGCAGGTCAGCGAGTTCACCCTCGCGGGGCTGACGCCGGTGGCATCCAGGAAAGTGGCCGCTCCCCGGGTGGGCGAAAGTCCCGTGGCATTCGAATGCAAGGTCACCCAGGTCGTGAGGTTGCACGACCGGCATGACACGCCCCTGCCGAACTGGGTCGTCTTCGGCGAGGTTGTCGCGGCGCATGTGGCCCGCCACCTGCTCGTGGACGGCATCTATGACACGGCGGCCGCCCATCCCATCCTCAGGGCGGGCGGGGTGGATGCCTATGTCGAGGTCTCGCCCGAAAAGGTCTTCCGGATGCAAAGGCCCGCATAGGGCCGACTGCGCGCATTGCCCACCTCGGGGATGCGGGCTACCCTTGCGCCAGCCGCGGGGAGGCCACGCGGGCACGGGGGGTGCACGGTTCCCCACTTCAATCCGAGGAAGAGAACATGAACAAGTCCCGCTTCGCGGCGCCGCCGCTCCTCTGCGCATGGCTGGCCACCGGCCTTGTCGCCTGCTCCGATCCGCCGCCGCCGCCGGCCGCCGCACCCGCGCCGTTGAGCGAGAACGTGCGCACTTTCAACATCGGCGGCATGACGGGTATTGCGGTGCGCGATGGCGGACTGGACCTGCCCAACGACAACCAGGTGTTCGGCGTGGGCCTCACGCCGGAAGAGGTTGCCGGGGTGCTCGGCGCCGCCGGCCTGCCCACCGACAAGCTCAGCCTTTCGGTGCAGCCGCTGGTGGTGAAGGTGGGCGGCCGCGTGCTGCTCTTCGATACCGGTGCCGGCAACGCCATGGGCGAGGGTGCCGGCAAGCTCGGGGCTTCGCTCGCCGAGGCGGGCGTCACGCCCGGCAGCGTCACCGACATCTTCATTTCCCACCTGCATCCCGACCATGTCGGCGGCCTCATCGACGCCGCCGGGGATCCGGTGTTCCCGAACGCGACCGTGCGCATTTCCGAACTGGAGTGGGAGACCCTGCTCGGCTTGGATGACCGCACTGCCGCCAGCTTCAACCTGAGCCGCCACATGGAGATCGCCCGCGCCATCAAACCCTCGGTGGCGCCCTTCAAGCCGGGCACGGAGCTGCTGCCGGGGATCGTGCGCGCGGTGGAGGTGAAGGGCCACACTCCCGGCCACTCCGCGTTCCGCATCGGCTCGGGCAGCAATTCGCTGCTGTACGTCGGTGATTCCATGCACCACCACGTGGTCTCGGTGCAGAAGCCGGAATGGCGCATCGCATTCGACAGCGACGGTGCCACCGGGGCGGCCAGTCGGGCCAGCCTGCTGGCGGAACTGGCCACCAGCGGGCAGCGCATCTATGCGGTGCACTTCCCGTTCCCGGGCGTGGGGCGCATCGAGAAGCGCGATGAAGGGTTCGCCTGGGTGGCGGAGTAGCCTCCGCCCTGGATCTGCGCTGACCCGACGGGCTTCCCGCCTTGTCGGGTCCTATGGCGCTTCCGGTACCACGCTGGACCGGGTGGCGTCGCCGGCCACCTGGGCTGCCGGATAGCGCGGCATCAGCAGGAAACCGCCGCAGGTCACGAGAAGTCCGATGGCACTGGCCCCCAGCGCGATCGAATAGCTGCCCGTGGAATCGCGCACGGCGCCCACCCACAGCGGCCCCAGCCCCGACGCGAACACGAACGCGAAGTACAGCCAGCCGAAGATCCGGCCGAACTGCAGCAGGCCGAAGTAGCGCGCGATCAGGAAGCTCATCAGGTCGAGCTCCGCGCCCAGTGCCAGCCCCAGGGCGATGGCCGTAATGGTGGCGGATTCCACGCCGTTGACCAGGAACATCAGGATGCCACCGGCCGCCACCAGGCAGATGGCAATGGCGATGCGGGGGGCGAACACGCGGTCGAGCAGGAAACCCACCACCAGGCGACTGGCAATGACGGCGAGGCCGATCTGGCCTGCCACCTTGCCGGCCGTGCGCGCATCCATGCCTGCGTCGTTCAGCATCGGCACGAAGTGGGGCAACAGTCCGGCGAAAGCCAGCGACATCGCCGCGAAGGTGCCGGCCAGCATCCAGAACACCGGCGAACGCGACCAGTTGGCCGCCGTCGGACCGGCCGCGGCCCGGGCCACGGTCGGCTGTGCGTGCCGCTGGGTACCCAGCGCATGGCGCGTCGGGATGAGGAACGCAGCGATGACCGCACCAGCCAGCGGCACGATGGCCAGGCGGTGGTAACCGGAGCGCCAGCCATGATCATCGATCTCGGCAGCCAGCAGCGGCGGGATGATGGCCGCGGCAATGCCGATGCCTGTCATCGTCAGGCCCAGGGCGATGCCGCGATGCCGGTCGAAGGTCTCATTGACGATCTTGCTGAAGGCGATCGGACCCGAGGCCGCCCCGACGAAGGCCACCAGGGCCTGCAGCAGGAAATAGCTGTTCACCGAATGGATGAAAGTGCCCAGCGAGGCAAAACCCACCGACAGCAGCAGCAGCCCGCCCACGGCGGGCCACTTGGCGCCCATGCGGTCCACCAGCCAGCCCACCATGGGATTGGCGCACGCCAGCGCCATGGTCACCAGCAGCACGCCGAAGCCGAACTGCGCCCGCGTCAGCCCGAAGTCGGCCGTGAGCCCGGCCACGAACAGGCCGTTGGTGTACAGCAGCAGCGCCGACACACCGGTCGCGCTGCCGAGTACGGCCCCGCAAAGGCTGCGGGGCCAGCCACGTGCCGGATCCATTCCCGGGCTGCTCAGGGCTGTGCCACGAAGCGGTGCCGCTGCGTGCCGATGCCCTCGATGGTGCAGACGCCCACGTCACCCGGCTTGATCCAGGAGGGGTTGTCGCGCTCGATGTTCGTGCCGGATGGGCTGCCCAGCGCGATCATGTCGCCGGGCCGCAGCGAGAGGATGTTGGAGGCATAGGAGAGCATCTCCCACTGGTTGTACTCCATGCGCCCGGTGTTCGAGTCCTGCTTGACCTCGCCGTTGAGCGTGAAGAAATGGCGGATGTTGGTGGGTTCAGGCACGAATTCCTTGGGCACGATGAAGGGACCGATGGGCCCGAAGGTATCGTGGTTCTTCTGCACCAGCCAGTCGGGGCCACCGCCCATCTTGCGGTCGCCGCGGCCGCCGCGGTCCGAGAGGTCGATGTGGACGGTGTAACCGAAGATGTAATCCGCCGCCGAGGCCACCGGGACGTTCTTCGCCGGTTTGCCGATCACCACGGAAAACTCGCATTCCCAGTCGATCTGGTCGCGGCCGCGCGGGATGACCACGTCGTCGTTCGCACCCACGATGGTGGTGGGCGACTTGATGAAGAGATAGGGGTTGTCGCCGCGGGTATCGTTTGCCGCCCGCTCCCAGATGCCGGGCGCCGACTGCGCACCGCCGCGCGGCGGGCCGCCGGCCCCGGGCAGTGCGCCCGGAGGTCCGCCAGCGCCGGGTGCACCACGCGGGGGCGTGCCGGCGGGAGCCGGCCCGCCGGGGCCCGAACCGGCGCCGCGTCCGCCCTGCGCGATGATGCCAGCGGCATGTTCCGGATAATTCGCGCCGGCATTGAGCATCAGGGTGGGACGCACCGGCGGCAGGATCTTCACGTTGGCAATCTGCCGGATGTAGGCGGCGTTCTGCGTGCCGGCATTCGCCGCGGCGAGCTGCCTGAGTCGTGGCCCGAATTCCGCGTCATAGCGTGCGATCACGTCCTTGAGGTCGGTCGGGAACGAGACCCTGGGCGCGCCGGCGTTCTGCCGTTCGTACTGGGCATTGGCCGCCGCCACGTCGATCACGACGGTGTCACGCAACACCAGCCCCACGAAATCGCGCCCATCGGTCTGGAAGGTGCCGAGCTTGAAGGGAGTGCCCGCCGGCTGCGCGGCACCCGCTGTCCCTGCGGCCAGGACCATTGCCAGCGCCAGCGCCGGCATCACGGATCGACTGGTGTTCATCTCTGCCCCTTTCGATGTAGTTGAGGAAATCAGGTCAGGGCGCGACGACGCCCGGCACCACCAGTGCCGGCGGTATCGCGTCTCCGGTGCCGATCCTGCGCCCGTCGGCCAGGACCAGGTGATCGATGCTGCCCCCGGGGCGCCCGTCCTTGAAGGGATGGCCGACCACCGTGACCAGGTCACCGGCCTTCACGGTGTCCCGCGTCCAGCCCACGCGCTTGAGCACGGAGATGGCCGCGCCCTCGAAGCTCAGCACCGTGGTCTTGCCCTCGGCGGTGACCTCCAGTTCCACCCACACATGCGGGTTGGTCCACTGGACTTCCTTCACGCGCCCCTGGTAGTTGACGGTCTTCGTCATGTCGAACATGGCGAAGGAATGGTGTGCCAGCGCCGCCAGCGGCATGCCCAGTGCGGCGAGCAGGATGATGGTCTTTCTCATGAACGGCCTCCGGCGGTCACAGGTCGCGATTGTTCTCGCACAGGTACTCCTCGAACCGGCTGCCCGGGGGCATCGGCGTGTAGGCCCTGCGGATGGTGTAGGGCTCCAGGAAGGCTTCCGGGTCGGTGAGCGTCATCTCGATCTCCAGCCGCGTGGGGCTGACGCGGCGGATGCGCTCCACCACCGTGAGCTTGTCGGAGTAGGGAATGCCGTCGCGGTCGATGGTGGCCGCGCGGATGTTGTTGGTCTCCACCACCAGCGTGTCACCTTCCCAGCGGCCCACCGAATCGCCGTTGAAGCTGGGTTCGGCGCCGATGGTGTGGCCGATGCCATCCATGTAGATGCGGCGGATGTCATGCAGCACGCCGAGGTTCATGGTGATCTGGCCCGGCGTCTGGATGATCTCCACCGGCATGGTGCCGAAGCGCGCGATGCCGAACGCCAGGCAGCGGGTGACGGTGTCCGGCTCCTGCACGCCCGTCTCCAGGTCCTTGCTCCAGGCGGCGAACTTCTTCGCGTATTCCGGGGTGAGCCTGGGCGGGGCGGGGCGCGTGAAGCGCGCCGCGCCACCGCCCGGCGGTGCGCCTGCGGGGGGGCCAGGTGGGCGGCCGGCCGACACACCACCCGGGGGGGACGCGGAGTTCGATGCCGCTGGAGGTGGTGTGCCGACCGGCGGCCCGAAATAGGCGAACTCCGGGTTCCACATGCCCGAGATGTTTGGACGGGACGGATCCCCGTACAGCGGATCCTTCATCGCTGCGGCTGCATGTGCCGCGGTTCCTGCTGCACACAGCCCAAGTAGAATGACCGAACGGAACACCAGACTGGAGCCAAGCATCAGGACGCCCCCCTTTCTCCGGAATTAATTCCTAGTGCGAGGAATTTAACTGATCGACCGCGTGCGGACCAGTGCTGCGCGCCGGTCGGCCGTGCAGCAGGAGCAGGCGGATTTGTGCTAAGCAGTAACCCATGAAAGCCAACAAGACTGTCCCGGCCGGCAAGTCGCCCAAGGCGACCAGGGCAACCAAGGGCCTGGCCAAGCCGCGGCGCAGCCGCGGGCGTCCCCGCGCCAAGCACGGGGCCGTGGGGCGCGAGGCCATCGTGACCTCGGCCCGCAAGCTGCTGGAGAAGACCCAGCCGCACAAGGCCACCATTTCCTCCATCGCCCGCAGCGCCGGGGTGGATCCGGCCCTGGTGCGCTACTACTTCAGCAGTCGCGAGGAGCTGCTGCTGGCGGTCATCGAGGACATCCTTGCCAACTGGGAGCACACCCATCCGCCGGTGGCCACGGGACCTGCGGCGCGGCTCGCAGCCGACGTGCGCGACATGGTCGACTTCGCCCTGAACGTGCGCTCGATGCAGCGGCTGATGATCGATGAGTGCGCGAGTTCCCGGTCGCCTGAGGTGCGCCGCCGGGTTCGCGAGCTGAACACCGGCGTGGTGAGCCGTTATGCGCTGATGCTGCATACGGAAAAGGAAAGCCGCACCAGTTCCACCGACCCGTTGTTCATGCACGTGGCGCTGATCGGCATGTGCGAGTTCTTCGCGGCCGCGCAGGCGATGATCATGCCGCTGGTGCCGGAGGGCATCAGCGCCGAGGAACTGGCCGAGCGGTACAAGGACTTCATCGTGCGGATGGTCCTGGACGGCCTGCGCTCGCGCGTGGAGCCCTGGTCGGTCAAGGCCCACGCTGCGACCTGATCTGGTTGAACTCGGCCACCGCCTGGCGCGAGGCCTCGCGCTCGGCGTCGCTGCCGAGGGTGCCGTCCAGCTCGGCGTACAGGCGCGCCATGTTGTTCACGACGCGGTCGGGATCGGTCCATGTGGCGTACCGGCCGAGGTCCATCTCCGCCGCGACGCGGCCGGCACCACGGCCTGCGGCCATGCCGCGCCGGGCTTCGCGCACCAGCAGCACCAGGTAGTCGCGCATCTCGACCAGCTCTGCCTTGCCGCCCACCGGGCCATGGCCGGGGACGATCACCTCGACCTGCGGGTCCTGCACCACGGCATCGCAGACCTTGATCCAGTCCTGCACGAAGCCTGATGCGCTGAGGGGCGTCACCCCGAAGAAGGCGATGTCACCCATGAAGACCGTGCGCGAGCCGCGCACGTAGACCAGCGCGTCCCCGACCGTGTGCGCCTGGCCCGGCCATTCAAAATCCACGCGCGTGTCGCCGTAGTAGAGGGACATGCGGTCGCGGAAGGTCACCGTGGGAAGCACGACGCGGTTCACGTCCTCGGCAGTTCCCCAGGCCGGATTGGTTTTCCAGTACGCCGGGGTGGCGGGCGTGCCCATCCGCACCATCTGCTCGCGCGTGCGTTCCTGGGCAATGATCTCGATGCCGGGCGGGAACTGCGTGAGTCCGACACTGTGGTCGGGATGTTCATGCGTGATCACGACGCGGTCCACGGGCTTGCCCAGCGACTGCGCGGCGCGCAGGAAGTTGCGCGCATGCTGCGGACCGCCGCCCGCGTCGATTGCCAGCAGGCTTGAGGGTCCTTCCACGATGCCGAAGTTCGACACCGAGAAGTTGCTCTGGCCCGGCGCCTCGCGCTGCAGGAAGGCCAGCACGGTGGGGGAAATGCGCTTCAGCTCGGTGCGGATGTCGGTGGCGGGCGGCGTGCCGAAGGCGCCGCCCTGCGTGCGGGGCGGGGGGGAGGCGGGCTGGGCCGCCAGGGCCCGCACGCCAATGGCAACTGCCGCCGCGGCGCAGCCCGTGGTGCACAGCAGCCGGCGCCGGGTCATGGCTGGCAGGTATCGTGCTGCGCCCATCATTGCCCCCTTTGCTCCGGGTCAGGGCATGTTCACGTAGGTGCCGAGTGAGTCTTCCCACTTGCTGTCAGTGAGCTGTCGCACGTTGCCGCCATTGCGGTCCATCAGGAACACCTGCGCGTAGGGCTGGGGCGACACGTCGTACATGGCCGCCTCGTCCTTGAAGCCCGTGCGCGAGCTGCCGAAGAAGATCTCCTTGCCGTCCGCCGACCAGGTGGCGTGCGCATCGGCACCGCTGGTGGTGGTCAGCTGCTTCACGTCGCTGCCGTCCACGTTCATGGTGAAGACCTCGAAGTCGAAGTCCGGCATGCGGCGGGTGAACACCACCCGGTCACCGGTGGAGGCGATGAAGGGGAAGTTGTCCCAGCCGGTGGTGAGCACCTTCACCGAGTTGTCTTGCAGGTTCAGCGCGCGCAGGCCGCGCGTCTCCGGGTTGTCCTGCGTGCTCCACACGCGGTAGATGAGGGTCTTGCCGTCCGGGTGCCAGGCGGGGAATCCGGAATTGACCGTGTTGTTGGTCACCTGGCGGCTCTCCGAGCCGTCGGCCTTCACCATGAAGACGTTGGCCGGGCCGAACCCGCGGCCGCCGAAGAACGTGCCCACGCCGAAGGCCACCCACTGGCAGTCAGGAGACCAGGTGGGCATCAGCGAGGCGCCATCCTGGCGCTGGAACACCTTCACCCGCTGCGAGCCATCGATGTTCATCACGCTGACCGATGCCGTCGGGTTGCCGAACGGGAAGTCCAGGTCCGTGAGCGCGAGGCGGTTGTCCTTCGGGCAGACGGCCGGGAACACGTCGGTGTAACGGTACTCCCGCTTGCTGTCCCAGCTGTACAGCTTCGTGTTCTGCGCGCGGTTCTTGACATCGATGCGATAGAAAACCACGGTCTTGCCGTCCGGCGACCAGGAGGGGCTGCGTACCTCACCCTCGGGACCGCGCGAGCCATCCGAATAAACGACGCCGACCTTGGGGCCATCGCGCGAGGTGCCCTTGATCACATAGCCGATGCGTCCGTCGGGCAGGTAGTGCGGATTGGTCTTCAGTGCCGGACCGGAGGTGATGGCCTTCTCCTCGCCCGTGGCCACGTCGATCTCCACGATCTGCGAGGTGGAGCTCAGTGAGGCGATGCCTGCGCCATGCATGCGGGCGCCGAAGGTATCGCGCACCGATAGTGAATAGGCCAGCAGCTTGCGACCGTCGGCGGACCATTTGGGCGTGCCATAGGCGGTGCCTGGCTTGTTGGTGATCCGCCGCAGCCCGCTGCCGTCGGCCTTCATCACATAGAGGCTGGTGGGGTGCGAATGGCCGGCGCCGGCGCCGTTCTCGGCGCCGATCCACTTCTCGCCGCGGTCGGAGCTGAAGGCGATCCACTGCCCGTCAGGCGACCAGGCGGGCCGGAAATGGCCGTTCATCAGCGGCGGGGGGGCGGTCTTGCCATCGCCCGTGAGGTTGCGGGTATTGCCGGTCTTCAGGTCTTTCACCCAGATGTTGGCAGTGCGTGCGCCGCCCTTGGTGGAGACGTAGGCCAGCTTCGTGCCATCGGGTGACAGCACGCCGGCATCCTCCATCGAGGTATCGCTGGTCAGGCGTTCCAGGCCCGTGCCGTCCGGGCGCACGCGCCAGATATCGGCCTGGCCATCACCCTCGCCGTCGCGCTCGGAGGTGAACACGATCCACCTGCCGTCCGGGGAGAACGAGGCATCGTAGTCGCGCACGGCCGACGGCGGAAGCAGGGCGCGTTCGCCGCTGCCATCGGCGTTGGCGACATGCAGCGTCAGCTTGGAGGGGCCGATGCGGTTCATCAGCATCACCTCCTTGGCCTGCGCAGGGAGCGAGGCCGCCAGCAGCAACGCTCCGGCGGCGGCCAGGGTGGATATGAAGGACCTGCCTGATGTGTTCATGACGACTCCAGCGCGATAATTCCTGTAGACGGGAATATTAAGTGGGGCCCGGGTTCGGTTCAAAGGGCTCAACGCATCAGCTCCGGCAGATGCCGGGTCACGTTGCCGGCATAGATGCCCCTGAGTTCCTCGGCCGTATAGACCCTGGCCGCCTCCAGTCCCTGCACGTGGTCCAGGCAGGTACGGAAGGGAAAATCCGACCCGAAGACGATGTGGTCCGTGGACACCAGCTGCTTGAGAGCCTGTGAGGGAATGGCATGCGTGGACTGCGCGATGTCATAGAAGAACTTCGCTGCAGTGGCACGGAATCCCTCCGGGACCTGATTGCGTGCGGCACCGCGGTCGGCGCCCTCGAAACGCTCGATGAGGAAGGGCATGGTGCCGCCGGAGTGGCTCCAGATCATGCGCACCTCCGGGAAACGGCGTGCTGCGCCGCGGTACACATAGCTGGAAATGGCACGCGTGGTGTCGGTGCCATATTCGATGAGGGTGTCGGCCACTTCCGGGATCAGCCGGGTGCAGCAGGTGGCGGTGTTCGGGTGCACATAGACGACTGCCTTGCGTCGGTTGAGTTCCTCGAACACCGGATCGAAACGCCTGTCCCCCAGCCAGTACTGGCCATAGCTGGTGAAGAGCCCCACGCCGGGGGCCTTCAGCACGTCGTAGCCGTATTCGATCTCCTTCAATGCGGCATCCGGGTCGTCCATGGGCAGGGCAAGGAAGTAGCCGATGCGGCCCGGATTGTCCGCGGCCAGCTTGGCGGCATCCTCGTTGATGCCACGCGCCAGGGTGCGGGCCCGCTCGCCGCTTTCCGGCACGCCGGGCGTGGTGACTGACAGCAGCGAGCGCGTGACGCCGGCGGCAGCCATGTCGTCCAGGTGCCTCTGCAGGCTCCAGGAAGCCATCGGGCCGGGCATGCCGAGGGCACGCAGCACATTGGGCTGGAAATGCGCATGGACGTCGACGATGCCGGGACCGCCCGCCCGGCGCGGCTCGGCGCCCGGCAGCAGCGATGGCGCGGCGGCGAGGGCGGACAGCCCGAGGATCATCCGGCGGCGCGAGAACTGGTGGGATTCCTTCATGTGTGGCTCCTGGCAGCAGTCACAGTGTTCGGTCGGGCTTCGTGCAGGGGCACGCCGCGGGTCTCTGGCAGGAAGAGCAGCGCACAGACGATGCTCACCAGCGTGAATGCCAGCGGATAGAGCAGGCCGGCATTGATCTCGCCGCGCGCCGCCACGAGCGCGAAGGCGCTCACGGGAAGCAGGCCGCCGATCCAGCCGACGCCGATGTTGTAGGGCACCGAGAGCGCGGTGTAGCGCACCCGTGTCGGGAAAAGTTCCACCAGTGCCGCCGCCTGGGGTCCGTAGAGTGCGGTGGAGGCCAGCATCAGCAGGAGCAGCACGCCGAGCAGGCCCAGCGGACGCGCGGTCTGGCGATCGGCCGCCTGGGGATAGCCCGCGGCATTAAGGGTGCTGCGCAGCAGGGCCGTATCGCCACCGGCGATCACCCGTGGACCAATGCGCACCTCGGTGGGCGTGCCCGGCGCCGCCGTTGCCTGGTGGTAGGGGATGCCGGCATCGGCCAGCGCCGTGCGCACCACGTCGCAATCCGACTGCAGTTTGCGGCGGCCCAGTGCGTCGAACTGCACGTGGCATTCGCCCGCCGGGGCCACCACCGTGACCGGCGAGGTTTCCACTGCGGCCAGCAGTCCCGGGTTGCCCCAGGCAGTCATGGCATTGAAGGCGGGGAAATACGCCACTACGGAGATCACCATGCCCAGCAGCATCACCGGCTTGCGTCCCCAGCGGTCCGACAGCCACCCGAAGAACACATAACCACCCGCCGACAGCAGCACGGCCACCATTACCAGCTCGTTGACCAGCCGCGGATCAACCTTCAGCACGCGCTCGAGGAAGAACTGCGCGTAGAAGTGGGCCGTGTACCACACCGCGCCCTGCGCCAGCAGGATGGCGAACAGGGCGATGAGCATGCGACGCAGGTTCTCGCCCCTGAATGCCTCGCGCACCGGCGCCGTCGCAGTGCGCATTTCCGCCTTGATCTTCTGGAACGCGGGGCTCTCGGACAGCCTGAGCCGGATCCACAGCGAGATGGCCAGCAGCACTGCCGACAACAGGAAGGGAATGCGCCACCCCCAGGCCTGGAAGGCTTCCTCGCCGAGCAGCGTGCGGGTGACGAGCACGACGCCCAGCGCCAGCAGCAGGCCCACCGAGGCCGTGGACTGGATCCAGCCGGTGAGCAGGCCGCGCCGGGCGGGGTTCGCATGCTCGGCCACGTATACCGCCGCGCCGCCATATTCGCCGCCCAGGGCGAATCCCTGCAGGATCCGCAGCGCCACCAGCAGGATGGGTGCGGCAATGCCGATGGTTGCCGCGCCGGGCAGCAGGCCGATGGCCAGTGTCGACACACCCATCAGTGCGATGGTCTGGATGAAGGCGCGCTTGCGGCCGTGGCGATCGCCGATGTGCCCGAACACCAGCGCGCCAAATGGCCGCACGATGAAACCGGCGGCGAAGGCGCCCAGGGTGAACAGGAACCCGGCGCTTTCGCTGCCGCTGGTGAAGACGCGCGAGATGATCGAAGCCAGGGTGCCGAAGATGAAGAAGTCATACCACTCGAAGGCCGTGCCGGCCGAGGAGGCGGCAACGACCAGCATGGGGCTCGCATCCGCCGGCGCCTGGACTTCGGCCGGAGCCATGTTCAGCGCTTCGACTTCTTTTCCGAAGGAAAAGTGAGCTTGATGACCCGCCAGTTGTTCATGTCGGCGATGAACACGGTTTCCTCGGAGGGGCAGGCGATGGCATGCGCCCAGTTGAACTGGCCCAGCCTGCGTCCCGAGGAACCGAGCATGCCGAGGATCTTTCCGTCCAGCGTCATCTTGTAGAGCCGGCCCGGCTCGGCATCCATCACCCACAGGTATTGCGGGGTGGTGGGGGAGATGCAGATGGTCCAGGGTTCGGTCTGGTCGGGGCGAACCGAAGGATCAGCCGGCAGGTTGCCGAACACCGGATGGTGCGTCTTGTCGTAGGGGGCGTTCAGGAACAGGAACTTCAGGAAGTTGCCGTCGCGGTCGAACACCTGGATGCGGCGGTTGCCGCGGTCGGCAACGTAGATGTTGCCGTCGCGATCGGCCTGCAGGTTGTGGGGATTGTCGATGCTGTAGGGATTCTCGTCCGCATTGCGGCCGCCCTTGCCATACTTGCCCCAGGAGGTGATCCAGTCACCATCCTTGTTGTACTTGGCGATGCGCGAGTTGACGTAGCCATCGCTCACGTAGATGTTGTCATCCTGGTCCCAGGCCACGTCGGTGGGGCCGCCCAGCCAGCCATCGACGGTGCGCGCCTCGGACTGCCTGGGATGCTCGATGTTCAGGGAGTCATAGCCCTCGGGGCGGCGGCCCAGGTTCATCAGCACCTTGCCGTCCGGATCGAACTTGATGACCGAGTCGGTGCCCTTGTCGACGATCCAGAGGTTGTCGTAGCGGTCGTAGCGGATGGAGTGGCCGTAACCGAGCGCATAGACCCTGCGGCCGATCTCCTTGATGAACCTGCCCTTCTTGTCGAAGAGCAGGATCTCGGTGGTGGCATTGCCGTAGAGGGGGCCGGTGGTGGCGGAGCCCGGATGATTGAGCACCGCCACCTGGCCCCTGGAATTCACCGCGACACCGAGCACTTCCCCCAGGTTCTCGCCCCGGGGCAGCTTGATGAAGTCCTCGGCCTTGAACTCCATCAGCGGGACATTGCTGTTGTCCACCACGCTGGCTGCCGGGGCCTGCCCCGGCGATCCGGGGGAGAGGATCGCCAGGATGCAGGCCAGCAGGGAAGTGCTCGCTACGCGTTTCATCTCACACCTCAGGGCCGCCAGGCCACCTGGATGCCGATCTGGCGCGGCGTGGGTGCGCCGATGACGCTGCCGAAGGTGTAGCTGCCGAACTCGCTGCACACGTCGTCAAGAGTCCAGTTGCAATTCGAGCGGCCGCCGGAGCGCCCCGCCTTCTTCTCGTCGGTGACGTTCAGCGCGAACAGGTTCACGTCGAAGTGGTCACGCATGAATCCCAGGCGCAGGTTGATGCTCTTCTGGGCGGGAACCTTGCTGGAGTCCGGCGAATACTGCCCGGTGCCGGGAACGGCGGTCAGGTAGCTGTCGAACCAGCGGATGTCCGCACGCACATAGGAGCGCGCGAAGTCACCGAGGTTGAAGTCGTAGCGGATACCGGCATCCAGCGTCCACTCGGGCTGGAAGAACTTCTGGCCCTTCTGCGCGACCGTCAGGTCGTTGGTGAAGTCCCCCGGGCCGTGGGGGATGATCACGTCCGACCTGATCTTGGCCCTGGTCTTGGTGATGGTGGCGTTGAGGGTCAGCGGGCGCACCGGCCGCAGCTGTCCCTCGATTTCAATGCCCTGGCTCCTCGCCTTGGGCACATTGAATACCGCGCCATCACCCATGAACAGGTACTGCTGCATGTCCTTCCAGTCCAGCTGGTAGATCGCGGCGTTGACCTGGGCGCGGCCATCCCAGAACCCGGTCTTGGCGCCGATTTCATAGTTCCAGACGCTGTCCGAACCGTAGGTCCTCGGAAGGACTTCGGTGGTGAGGCCGTACTGACCCGCCAGGAAGCCGTCCGCCGCGGAGGTGAGCACCTGGTTCACGCCGCCGGCGCGGAAGCCCTTGGCGGCATTGGCATACACCAGGGTGGTGGGGGTGGCGAAGTACTGCAGGGACAACTTGGGCGTGAACGGCGTTTCGGAAATGCGCCCGGTGATCGTCGCCTGGGCCGCCGAGCTGGTGCCGCCGTTGGGGCCGTAGTTGGACTGGATGTACGAGGTGGTCACGTGCGTGACGCGGGCGCCGGCGCTCAGGCGCCACTGGTCGGTGAACTTGTACGTCACGTCGGCGAACACGGCCTCCTCGGTGTCCCGGATGGACTCGAAGATGTTGGAGAAGAAGCCATCGAAGGGAACCCCATAGCGCTGCTCGATGGTCATGCCGGAGAACTGCTGGAAACCCTCGTCACTGGTTTCGGCGTACTGCCTGACCCGCGCGCGCGCATTGGAGAGGAAGGCGCCGACCACATAGTTCAGGCGATTGCCCGGGGAATTTGCCAGGCGCACTTCCTGCGAGAACACGTTGCGGCGGTTGTCGGTATTGGTGCGGATCAGGGCGCCCAGTCCCAGTCCGTCCGGCGTGGAGGTGATGTTGGGATTGAAGCCGGAGCCCGTGCCAACGGAGAAGGTCTGCCCGCCAGGCAGGATGACCCGCGCGGTGCCGGGGTGGACGTAGAAGGTAACCGGGAAGTTCTGCGGACTCTGCCCGCGGCTGGTGTCCTGCGTGAATGAAGTCGCGGCCGTCAGCGTGACGTCATCATTGAGTCTCCAGTTGAAGATGCTGCTGCCCAGTTGCATGTCGCTGCGGGTGGGAGTGCGCCCCAGCGCAAGCGACTGGAAGCGCTCCAGGTCGAAGGGCCCCACCGTGTAGCCAGGGGCGATGTACGCGCCGGGGTTTCCGGCGCAGGCCGCGGCGGGCAGCGTGGCCGGGGGGACCAGGAACGCGCGACCCTCCGGCGGCAGGACGTTCAGGATGTAGGGGACGTTGAAACACAGGTCATCGACCTCAAGCTGGCCAGACTCCGGGAGGTGGTAGGAGCTGCCAAGGCTGTGGATCTGGTCCCGCGACTTCATGAAGGAGACCGTCAGGTCCGTGTTTTCGCTGGGTGCCCAGGTGAGGGCGACGCGGCCCATGCGCACCTTGCCGTGGTTGGCGTCCTCGTCATAGACCGTCAGGTCGCGGTAGTCGGTGAGGTCGATGTAACCGCCGGTCTCGCGCGTGAACAGGCTGGCACGGAAGCCCAGCTTGTCCTCGATGATCGGGCCGCCGAAGGCCACGCCGAGTTCGTGGCTCGGGTCGCCGCCCTTGGTGGTCATCCACTGGCCACGGGCATAACCGGAATACTGGGTGAGGCTGGGCCTGGCCTGGATGTAGCGGATGGTGCCGCCCTCCGAGCCGCCGCCGAAGAGGGTGCCCTGGGGTCCGCGCAGCACCTCGACGCGTTCCAGGTCGAACAGTGGCGGCACGGGCGTGCCGTTCTGCGCGCCGAAGGATGCCGCGGAGCGCTTCGCCAGCGGGGTTTCATCCACATAGAAGCCGGTGGTTGCAGCCGTGCCGGTCTGCTGGCGGACGTTGCGGATGGCGAGGGTCACATTGCCCGAGGCCTGGCGTTCGGTGATGCGCAGGCCGGGCACGAGGGCCTGCAGGTCGGCGATGTCCTGCACACCGCGCTGGTCCAGCGCCTCCTGTGTCCGGGCGGTCACTGCCACGGCAACACGATTGACTGAGTCACTCTGCCGGGTGGCGGTCACCACCACTTCTTCAAGTACCTCGGAGTCGGCGTCGCTGGACTCGGCGGCCAGCACTGGCTGGACGGCAACGCCCAGCGCGGCAGTGGAGAGGATGACGCGAACGCTTCGACGGATCGAATGCACCTGGGCCCCCTATTGCGCGGATCTCGCGCGGCAGTATTTTTATGACGCGCAGGAATAATTCCTGCACATGGGAAATGTATAGCACCAATTCCCGGGGTTGGGAATAAAAATTCCCGGGCGCAGGATTTTGACTGCACAACCTTGATAGGCGGCATAAGCAGCAACCGCCGCGGCGGTTATGACTTCGCCGCGTCGAGCAGCAACAAACCAGGGAGGAAGGCGGGACGGGCGGACGCCGTCCCGCAAAAAAGGATGCTAGTCGAGCCGGTAGAAGCGCACGATCACTTCATGGGGCGAACGCTCGCCCACGCCGACGAAGATGCTGCGGGTGAGCCACTGCAGCCCGGGGGCCGAAGTCTCGAACTTCGGCACCGTGCGGAAATACACCAGCGAGGGATCCACCACCTGCCCGGCGTTGAGCTTCTGCATCACCTCGGGTGGCGCATGGCGGATGCCCACGTTCTGCACGTAGATGATCTCGCCCTTGTCGGTGCGCAGCGTGTAGCGCGTGTCGAGTTCGGAGAATCCGTCGGGCTGGATCAGCTGCCAGTCGGCGCCGCTGTCGGGGACCACGATGCCATTGATCGAGGGACCGCGCATGGTGCCGCCGGTGATCGCCACGATGCGTCGCAGGCCATGGGGCACCTCGCCGACCACCTGCGGATCGGCGACCTTCACCCGCAGCTCGAAGGCGAAGACCAGCGGCGGGGCTGGCGGGGCCTGCACCTGGGTGGATGCCTGCGCCGCGTGCAGCGGCGCGCCGGAAAGGCCGGCTGCAAGGCAGAGACCGGCAAGTACTACCTGGCGAATCATGGCCGAATGCTAGCGCAACCCGGCCGCAGCGGGGGCGTATACTCGGCAAGGGGACCGGGGGGAATCTGATGCCATCGCTCCGCACGATTGCGGCGCTGCTCGCAGCGGCCGTCGCAACCAGCGCCGCCGCGCACCACAGCTTTGCGCCGCACTTCGACAGCCGCAAGCCGGTAAGCATTTCCGGCAAGGTCACGAAGTTCGATGGCCGCAATCCGCACAGCTACCTGCACCTCCAGGCCGTGGACGAGAACGGCCGCACCCAGACCTACATCTGCGAGTCGCATGGCGTAACGCAGCTCACGCGCAACGGGGTCACCCCGGCCATCCTCAAGCCCGGCGCACAGCTGCGCATCGAGGGCTCACAGTCACGCAACGACCCGCATCGCTGCTTCTTCACCGACGTGTTCCTGCCCGACGGTCGCAGGCTCAACGTGAACGGCGGCGGTGCGGCACCCGCGGCACCGCAGCGCACGGCCCGACGCGACATCTACGGCACCTGGCTGCTTGCGCCGTCGCCCGGCCGCAGCACCAGCGGGCCGCAGCCGATGATGCAATTCCTCACCGAGGCCGGCAAAGCCGCCGTGGCCGCCTATGACCCCTTCAGGGACGATCCCACCTTCCGCTGCAACCCGGTAGGCGTGCGCCGTGCCTGGGGCGCGCCCGGCACGCCGCTTTCGATCACCCGCGAGGGCAACCGCGTGATCATCCGCCACGAGTGGATGGACATCCGGCGCGTGGTACACCTCGACCAGCGGGAGCATCCCGCGGAAGGGCCGCGCAGCACGCTGGGTCATTCCATTGGTCATTTCGAGGGCGATACCCTGGTGATCCACACGGGCAACTACGCGCCCGGCGTGCTCAACCAGTATGTGGAGCAGGAAGGCCAGCCTACGCGCGGGCTGCTGCACTCCGCCGCGCTCACCACGATTGAGCGGCTGGGCTTCGATGCCGCCCGGCAGCGGCTGGTGGTGGAGATCACCCCGGATGACCGGCAGTTCTTCACCCGCGCATTCCCGTCTTCCACGCTGGAATACGCGCCTTCGGACCTGAAAATCGAACCCTTCCAGTGCGCGCCCCGCGGCGTCGATGGCGCCGAGGTGAAGGACGGGTCGCGTTAGGAGCACAGATGCCCGATCCGGTAAGGCTTGAATGGCTGATGGATGCCGAAGTGCAGGTGTCCCGCCCGGTGCAGGTGGGGCAGATTCCCACCGGCTTCCACCAGGGTGTTCCCATCGGCACAGGTTCCTTCGCCGGGCCGCGCCTGCGCGGCACGGTGATCCCCGGTTCCTATGACTGGCAGCTGGTGCAGCCGGACGGCCTGGCGCGGCTGGATGTTTCCGGCGCCATGCTCACGCATGACGGCGTCACCATCCGCGTCTCCAGCAAGGGCATGCGACACGGGCCGCCGGCCGTGATGGCGCGGCTCAATGCCGGCGAGGTGGTGCCGCCGGACCAGTATTACATGCGCGCCGTGGCGCGCTTCGATGCGCCCGCCGGTCCCTACGACTGGCTCAACAAGGCCCTGTTCGTATCCTGGGGCGAGCGCTACGCGAACAAGGTTGTCATCCACTACTACCGGGTACTCTGACCATGCGGCCAACAGACAAGAACGCGCCCCCGGCGCCGGAAACACCAGATGGCGCGCGCCGCGCGCTGCTGCAGGGAGGCGTGTTCGTTGCCGGCGGGTTCATCCTCGGCTCCGCGGATGCCGCATCCCCCCCGGCGGTGCCTGCTGCACCGACCGAGCACAATCCCGTGGCGGAGTTTGCGTTCAGCATCTTCGCCACCATCGATGGCGCGCTCACCGTGGGCGACACGGCCACCGGCCAGGTGCGTGCCGTTCCCATCACGGGCGGCGAGGTGGTCGGCCGCAACATCGCCGGTCGCGTGATCCCCGGCGGCGCCGACTGGCAGCGCACCCGCTCCGACGGCGTCACCGAGATCGAGGCCACCTACGGCATCGAGATGGCGGACAAGACGGTGGTGAAGGTGGTCAACCGGGGCATCATCGTTCCCGCCGCCGGCAACGCGCCGGCGTATTTCCGCACCGCCGTGGAATTCACGGCGCCGCAGGGTGCGTGGCAATGGCTCAACGAAGCCGTGTTCCTGTGCAGCGCGGGCAACGCCGAGGGTCGGCCGGGCACGGTGCAGGTTGATGTCTACAAGCTGGTCTGAGCAGATGATTCCGTCGATGAAACGCAATGGCCTTGCCATGGCGGCGGCCCTGCTGGCCGCCTGCAGCAGTGGCCCGGACCGCCGGGGTTTCGACGCAGGAAGTCGTGCAGCCCCCGTGCGGGCGCCCGTGCCTGAAGTGGAGGGTGCCACCTACCGCTTCACCGTGGGCGACACGACCTTCGTTGCGGACGGTCCCACCGGCCGTGTCACCGGCCTCGTGTTCAAGGGCCGCAACCTGCTGGTCGGCTCCGAGGTGAACAACGTCACCTACGGTTCGAGCTTCTGGACCAGCCCGCAGACCTGGCCCTGGCCGCCGGCCATCGACAGCGCCACGTACACGCACCGCATCGATGGGGACTCACGGCGCATCGTGTTCGACAGCGGCGAAGTGCGGGTCAGCGGGCATCCCCTCTCGATCGAGAAGCGCTTCTGGGGCGATGCGGCGCGTGGCGCCATCGTCACCGAGTTCACCGTGACCAATCGCGGCAGCAGCGTGCTGCGGTTCGCTCCCTGGCAGGTCACGCGCGTGGTGGCGGAGGGGCTGGTGTTCTACCCGCAAGGGAAGACCGCGCCGGCGGCACAGACGCGCCGCGGCGCGCCTCCGGCCATCCGCGCGGTCAGCGTGTCCGATGGCATCGTCTGGTACGACTTCACTGGCCCGGATTCCCAGGCGAAGTCGGTCAGCGATGGCGCCGAGGGATGGCTTGCCTGGACGGCCGACGGCATACTGTTGCTGAAGCAGTTCGTGGACTACCCGGCCGACAGTGCGGCTGAAGGGGAGGCCGAAGTCGAGGTCTACACGGCTCCGGGCAACCGCCTCGTCGAGCTGGAGCCGCAGGGTGCGGCAGTGGACCTTGCGCCCGGCGCCACTTCCGAACCGTGGCGGGTGTACTGGAGCGTGCATGCCGTGCCCGCCGACGTGCCCGTGGCGGTGGGCAGCCGTGAACTGGTTGCATGGGTCCGCGGCCTGGTGTCGCGAACTACTGGAAACTGAGGCTGCGGGCGCAGCCCTTTGCATGGAGGCCTGGCGATGTCCCGACTTGTTTCACCTCGTCTGATTCCCGCCGGTGCCCTTGCGCTGGCCGTGGCCCTCTGTGCATCGGCTGCCGCGCCGCCGCCTCCCGCCGGGGTTCGCGATGAGGTGCTGCGCCACCTGGAGGCGGCGCGCAAGGCCGCGGGCGCCGAGCATGACTTCATCTTCGGCCAGCTCTGCTCGGCCACGATCAGGGCGATGGACGCGCCGCCCGCCACCACCCAGGTGCCGGCCCAGCTGCCCACCATCGATCCGCAGCGCACCTGGTACGCGGAGCCGGTGAAGGTGTTCGATGACCTGTATTTCCTCGGCCAGACCGCCTTCTCCGTGTGGGCGCTGCGCACCAGCGAGGGCATCATCCTCGTCGATGCCATCTTCGACTACTCCGTCGAGGCAGAGGTGATCGAGGGCCTGCGCAAGCTGGGCATCGACCCGAAGGAAATCCGCTACCTGATCATCAGCCATGCGCACGCCGACCATTCCGGCGGCGCGGGCATCCTGCAGCAGCACGGCGCGCGCGTGGTCATGTCCGAGGCCGACTGGAAACTTTACGAACAGGGCAACGACAGGGTGAAGGCGAAGCGCGACATCGTGGCCACCGATGGCTACGAGATCAAGCTGGGCGGCAAGACCGTGCGCGTGCACCTGACGCCCGGCCATACGCACGGCACGCTCTCCACGCTGCTGCCGGTGCAGGACAATGGCGTGCAGCACATGGCGGCGCTGTGGGGTGGCACGCTGTTCAACTTCCGCGACAGCCCCGGTGATCCAAAGGACGCGCGCCTGCGCAGCTATGCGGAGTCAGCGGCCCGGTTCCGTGGCCTGGCCCGCGCCGCGGGAGCCGACATCCTGCTTTCCAACCACACCGCCTACGACGGCAGCACGGTGAAGCTGCCGGCATTGGCAAAGCGCAAGCCGGGTGAGAAGCACCCGTATGTGATTGGCGCGGATTCCCTGCAGCGCTTCTTCCAGGTTGCAGAGGAATGCGCCATCGCCGCGCGACTGGCCGCGCCGTTCACCCCGGACCCGCCGGCGCCCGCCCGGGGCGGACCGCCGCCGAGGTAGTCCCCGGCGGCGTGGCGTGCCGCGGCGCGCCTATTCGAAGAAGGGCAGTCCGGGCTGGGCGTAGGCCCGCAAGCCCTCTTCGTTGACGTCCACGCCGATGCCCGGCTTCTCCGACAGCGGAATGAAGCCGTCGACGACCTTCGGCCCGTCGTAGGTGACGATCTCGTCCCACATCTTCTCGCGGTGGTAGTAGATCTGCCACTCCAGGATCATGAAGTTGGGCACGGAGGCGCACACATGCGCCGCGGCCATGGCGCCCAGGAAGGAGGCGACCATGTGCGGTGCGAACGGGGTGTAGTAGAGATTGGCCAGGTTGGCGATGCGCTGGCCTTCGCCCAGGCCGCCGCACTTCTGCAGGTCGGGCATCACCATGTCCACGGCACCGATCTCCAGCGCACGGCGGAAGTCGTAGCCCAGGTACAGGTTTTCGCCGGCACAGATCGGCGTGCTGGAGGAGTCGTTGATCTGCTTCAGCGCGTCGATGTTCTCGGCCGGCACGGGCTCTTCCAGCCACATCAGGTTGTAAGGCTCGAGCAGCCTGGCCACCTGCTTGCCGGTGGGCAGGTCGTAGCGGCCGTGCATGTCGACGCAGATGTCGACGTCCGGTCCCACCGCCTCGCGCGCGGCGGCGATCTGGGCCACCATGCGACGCAGTTCCGCGGGGCTCGCCGTCCAGTTGAAGGCATCGTACTTGCCGGGGTCGTTGGCCTGGTCGAGGTCGAACTTGATGCCCGTCATGCCCAGGCCCTTGGCTTCCAGGGCCGCCTTGGCGAAGTCCTCCGGCTTGGGCAGGCGAGACTGGTACAGCGCGGTGTCCGTGTAGACACGGATGCGGTCACGGAACTTGCCACCGAGCAACCGGTACACCGGCACGCCCAGTGCCTTGCCGGCAAGGTCCCACAGCGCGGTTTCGATGGCAGACAGCACCGACACGTAGACACCGGACTGCGCGCCGCCGAAGAAGCCGCCGCGGCGCAGGTCCTCGAAGATGCGGTTCACGTCCAGCGGATTGCGGCGCGTGATGCGCTGGCCGAGGCTCCTCACCAGGTGGTAGGTGCCATTGACGGCATCCACCCCCTCGCCCCACCCCGTGATTCCCTGGTTGGTATTGATCTTCACGAACAGGCGCGAGCCGCCCCGCTGGAAGGCGCACCTCACATCCGTGATGCGCAGGTCCGACGGGCTGGAGGCCAGCGGCGCGCGTTCAATGGCGTTCTGCAACGCCTGTCCGAACGAGGCCAGGGGATGCATGGCGAGGGCGCCGGCGCCGGCCATGGCGCCCTGCGCCAGGAAGGATCGTCTTGAATACCTGGCTCTCATTGTCGTCTTTCGCCTCGTCTTTTTCTGGTCTGGATGAAGTGGATCGAAAAACCAGGGCCCGCGGCACCGCGCGGCCCGAAGCGGATGTCAGCGCGGACTAGCGGCGCATGCCGCTGGTCATCAGCGCCTGCTTGGCGTTCATGTCGCGGGCCACGCCGATCACCAGCAGCTCCAGCGGCGCTGTGCCGCTGCTGGTGAAGGAACTGGATTCGCCGACGCGCACCGGGATGGCATCGCCGGCGCGCACGGCCGCGGTTTCGGTGCCCACGCGCACGCTGCCTTCGCCCGCCAGCACGTAGTAGGCCTCGCCGAAGTCGGCATGGTCGTTGGCCGTGGTGGAGGCGCCCGGGGGCACGAGCACGTGGTCGACGTAGGACCAGGTGGACTTGAACACCGTGGGGCCGAAGGCGCGGCGCGAGCGCACGGCGGTGGGCGAGGGCGGCTGCGCCCCGCGGCCGAAGCCGGCGCCGGGCGCACGCAGCAGCTCGGGATCCAGCTTTATCGTCATGAAGGCGGGCACGGGATCGAGCACGGCCTTCTCGCGCGTGTCGCCCAGGTCGAAGGCGTCACCGACGCCGGCCAGCGTGGTGACGTTGATGTTCATCCACTGCAGCGTCTCGGTGCCGGAGTTGTAGATGGCGTGCGAGTGGCCCGCGGGACAGACCACGCCGGCCGGACCCTTCACTACCGCGGTGCGGCCGTCCACGGTGAACTGCGCTTCGCCATTGAGGATGACGAACATCTCCTCGGCGACATTGTGGAAGTGATGGCCGATGCCGGAGCCCGGGGGAATCTCGCCACGATGCAGGAAGTTGAATTCCGGCGTCACCGCGCCGCGATTCAGCAGGCCCGTGAACGACATGCTGCCGGCGCCCGCGTGCACTGCCGGCTGCGATCGGTAGGCGGCCGGATTGGTGTGCACGATGCGCGCTTCCAGCGACTGCGGCGCGGACTGCTGTGCCGCAAGTGCCGGCGTGGCGCACCAGAGGCCTGCGGCCAGCGCTGCCAGTACGCCGCGCGGGCCGGAGGAAATATGATGACTATTCATGGACCCCCCTTCAGGCGGCCGTCGCGTGCGGAACGATCGTGGCGTTCATTGTCCGGACAGCTACTTGCAGGCTGTGAATTATCCGGCGACTCTAGACGCCAAGCAGCGGTATCGCAAGAATGCCGCGGGGGCGCAGATTGAAGTGCGATATCCAATCCGGCACGATCAGCGCAGTTTTTGATATGGGAGAGTGCAGCATGGCCATTTCGTCACGCCGTCAGCGTGGCTGGCGGATCGCGGCGGGACTGGTCCTCGCTGTGGGTGCGTCCACCATCGGTTCGAGCGCGCAGGCACCGGCGGATCGCTGGTGGACCGGGTACGGCAACGGGGCCGACAACTCCCGGTTTTTCGCATCCCGGCAGATTAGTAAGACTAATGTTTCCAGGCTCCAGGTAGCCTGGAACTACCCTTTCGGCGATACCGGCAGCGGCCTCATTGTGGTGCACGGCGTGGCCTATGGCCGCGGGCGCAACGGCTCCCTGGTGGCCGTGGATGCCGCCAGCGGCAAGGAGCTGTGGATCCGCGAGAACATGCAGGGCATGACCAGCCGCGGCTTCAACTACTGGGAAAGCGCGGATGGCAGCGACCGGCGGCTGATCTTCGCCATGGACAGCCTGCTGCAGCAGGTGGATGCGCGCACCGGCAAGTCCATCACCTCCTTCGGCAAGGGCGGGGTGGTGGATCTCAGGGAGGGCATCGATGGCCGCGACCCGGCCAGCATCGGGGCCATCCAGTCCAATACGCCTGGCGAAGTCTTCGGAAACCTGCTGATCCTGGGCAGCGCGCCGGGCGAGGGTTACATGTCCGCCCCGGGCGATATCCGGGCCTACGACGTGGTCACGGGAAAGCTGGTGTGGACCTTCCACACCGTGCCCCGTCCGGGTGAGTTCGGTTACGACACCTGGCCCAGGGACGCCTGGCGCTACATCGGCGGCGTGAACAACTGGGGCGAGATGACAGTCGATGCGGGCCGCGGCATCGTCTACATCCCGCTGGGCTCGCCAACCTACGATTTCTTCGGTGCAGACCGCGTGGGCGCCAATCTCTTCGGCACCTCGATCGTGGCGCTGGATGCGCGCACCGGCAAGCGCCGCTGGCACTTCCAGATGGTGCACCACGACCTGTGGGACATGGACCCCAGTGCGGCGCCGCAGCTCACCACCATCCGCCATGAAGGCCGCAGGCGCGATGTGGTGGCGATCGCCGGCAAGACCGGCTGGCTGTACGTGTTCGACCGTGACAGCGGCGAGCCGATCTGGCCCATCGAGGAGCGGCCGGTTCCCAAGTCCACCATGCCCGGGGAGCAGAGCTGGCCGACGCAGCCTTTCCCCACCAAGCCGGAGCCCTTCTCGAAGCACACCTTCACGGTGGACGACATCAGTCCCTACCTGTCGGAATCCGAGGCAGCCACGTTCCGGCAGCGCCTGCTGGGTGCGCACAACCAGGGCCTGTTCACGCCCATCAGCCTGGAAGACACCGTCCACGTGCCCACCAGCAATGGCGGCGCCCTGTTCGGTGGCATGGCCAGTGAGCCGGATACCGGCGCGGTGTATGTCGTGGCGCATGACAACCCGGGCATCCTGAGGCTGGTGGATCCGGATTCGCAGCCCCGGCGTGGTGGTGGCGGTCCGCCCGTGCCGCCCGGACAGGTGCTCTACCAGGCCAACTGCCAGGTCTGCCATGGCGCCGACCGCCGCGGCACCGACACCGGTGTGCCGCTGGTGCACCTGGCGGCCGATCCGGCCAACAACATCGTGGCCGGTGCGCCGCGTTTCGATGCGGCGCAGATCCGGGCCATCCTGGCGACGGGCAAGGGTCGCATGCCTTCCTATCCGCACCTGCCCGCCACCGATGTCGACCTGCTGGTTGCCTATCTCACGGCGCCTCCCGGCGGCCGCGGGTTTGGCGGCGGCTTCGGGCCGGGGCGCGGAGGTGGTGGCGGCGCGTCGCCCGCGCCACGCGACCTGGTCGTCGGTTCAGGTTCGGTGGCCCCGCGCGGACCGTCGGCCCGCGGGCCGGCGCCCACCTACCCGCAAGGCGCGCCCGCCGAGTGGAAGCAGTACACCATCAACGAGTACAACACCGTTGGCAACCGCATCAAGCCGCCCTTCACGTCCATCGTGAAATACGACCTGAACGAGCCGCGCATCCAGTGGCGCATCGGCTTTGGCGATGATCCGGAGCTGGCGGCGCGTGGCATCACCGGCACCGGCACGCCGGGCCTGCTCAACGGCGTGATCGTGACGGCTTCAGGCCTGGTGTTCGGCGCCGGCCGCGACAACCAGATCCGCGCCTGGGACAGCGACACCGGCAAGCAGCTCTGGTCGGCTCGCTTCGGTGGCGATTTCATCGGCTCGCCGGTGATGTACGAGATGAACGGCCGGCAATACCTGCTGGTGCCGGCCTCCTCGACGCCGCGTCGCGGCCCGGGCGCGCCGCCGCCGGCGGGCGCGGGGGCAGGCGGCAGCGCGCCGGCCGAGCCGATGGGATGGGTGGCCTACGCGCTGCCGGCTCAGGCCAACTGATCGGGAGTGGCAACGCGGCGCACGGCCGCCTCCCCGAGGCGGTCGCGCAGCTGCGCCAGGTAGAGGCTGCGCGGCGTCACGTGCCGGTCCAGTGACTCGATGTGGCCGGTCTCCTTGGTGAGGTCCTGGTAGAAGGTGTTGAAGATCACCGCGTTCACTCCCATGTGCCCGAAGGAGTAGTTCTGCGCCGTGGGTGGCTTCTGCACCAGGAAATCGCCCTTGCAGTTCCAGAACACCGTGTTGGCGCCGGCCCAGCCGATGGTGAAGTCCTTCCAGTAGCGCGCGGTCAGCGGCGCCCGCACGTTGTCGTACAGCGTGCCGGTGGCCCACTGCTCATGCGGTTCGCTGGAGGAGTAGGGGCTGGTGGCGGTGCAGTCGAGGTATACATTGCCGCTGCCGGAGGGCTGGCCGGTCATGAAGGAGTGCCGGCCCTTGTCGGACTGGCAGCGCTGCACCAGCGCGAGCTGCCCGCGCAGGGCGAAGGTGAAGCGACGGCCGCCGGCGCGCACCGACACCGGCTCGCGCGAGACGCAATCCTGCACCGTGATCCACTTGGCGCCGCGCTGTGTGCCCACCATGCTGTTCACGAAATGCAGCGCAGTGACGTTGCGCACCCAGGCATTCTTCGCGTTGTCGATGAAGACCAGGTCGCGGAAGTGGTTCTCGTCGGAGTAGTACTCCTCGGCCGCGTAGTCGGGGCGATCCATGTTGCCGTAGGTGCGCGTGCGCACCGAGGGGTCGAACTCGGAGACCCCGCGCAGGTTTTCCACGCCCACCTGGCTGATGCGGCCCGCATCGCTGGAGCTCATCACCAGGCCGCCGCCCCAGCGGCGATCGATGGCGCAGGTGATGGGGGCGTCGAGCACGACGGAGTTGCCGTCCACCTCGGTGATCACGCGGTCCCAGTCCACGTTGAACGGGCGCCAGGGGGCCGTGGTGCTGCCGGCGGCCATGTTCACTGCCTCGATCCACTCCTGGTTGCCGATGCGGCGCACGACCACGGTGTCGCCCGGCTTGAGTCCGCGCGCAGAGGCCAGGCGCAGGCGCCGCGATCCGACCGGCACGTATTCGTCGGCCACCTGCCGCTGCGTGGCATCGTCGGGCACGGCCCCGGATGCGCCCGTGATGGAAATCAGGGCCGTGGGCCCGCGGGGCCCGCCGCCGGCGGCGCGGCCATTGCCCGTGCCCACCAGCACGGTGCCCGTGTCACCCATGCCCTCACCGCGCAGGACGATGCCGCTGGTGCGCACCTGGACGGGCGTGGACATGCGGTAGTAGCCGGCGCGCAGCAGCAGCGCGCCCCGGAAGCCGTCGGCATCGGCTGGCAGCGCCGCCAGCCTGTCGATGGCTGCCTGGATGTGGGCGGAGTTGTCGCCAGCCACGGGCCAGATGGTCTCGCGCACGGGCACGGTGGGAATCGCGCCCCCGCCGCCCAGGTAGCCGGCGTGGGAGGCATCGATCAGCACGTTGCCCTGCTCGTCGGGAACATAACGCAGCCTGCCGTCCGGACCTGGATGGACCAGCGACGTGGTGGCCGCCAGGTCCTGTGCGTGGGCTGCCGACAGCAGGGTCGGCGCCGCCATGGTGAATTGCAGCAGTCTGCGTCGCGTCAGGCTCATGCTCGCTCCACTTGCAGGATGTCGTTTGCCATTGCCAGCCTTCGTAATTTAATGTGCCGGCACCGGACGCCGTCACGCACCCCCTCGGCAGCAATGACGGGGCCCTAGCGTAACACCATGCGGTGGCACGCCGAAGGCGTGCGGCGCAGGCAGAAAACAAAGACAAGGGGGATTCATCCAGCCATGGATTCGTTGCACAAGTCCGCACTGTACGTTTCGCTGGCGGCACTTCTGGTCGCGATCGTGCTCTTCGCCACCGGCATGCCACAGGTGGCAGGTTATGTCCTCGTGGCCTTCTTCCTGCTGGCTTCCTTCGGGGTTCGCGGTTCGGAGAAGCTCGCAGGCGTCTCCTTCAGCCTGCTGATTTTCGCGGCGGTGTCGCTTGCGATGACCTTGCCCTCCATCTTCGTGCGTTGGGGCGACTTCAGGCTGAGCACGCTGATCGTGCCGCTGCTGCAGATCATCATGTTCGGCATGGGCACGGCCATGAGTGCGCGTGATTTCGTCGGTGTGGTCAAGGCACCCAAGGCCGTGTTCATCGGGCTGGCAGCGCAATTCACCATCATGCCGTTCGTGGGCGCGACCCTGGCCCTGATGTTCGACCTCGGGCCCGAGGTTGCCGCGGGCATCGTGCTGATCGGCTCCGTGCCCAGCGGCCTGGCGTCGAACGTGATGGTATACATCGCCAAGGCCAACCTGGCGCTGTCGGTGACGCTGACCACGGTGGCCACGCTGCTGGCGCCGCTGGTCACGCCGTTCTACATGCAGTGGCTGGCCGGCCAGTTCATTCCCATCGACGGGCTGGCGATGATGTGGGACATCATCAAGATCACCATCATCCCCATCGTGGCCGGCCTGCTGTTCAACCGCTTCCTGCATGGCCGCACTGCCTGGCTCGATCGCGCGATGCCGCTGGTGTCGATGGGCGGCATCGTGCTGATCCTTGCCATCATGACGGCAGGCGCCCGCGACAACCTGCTCGTGGTCGGCACCATGCTGATCGTCATCGCCCTCATGCACAACTTCTCGGGCTACCTGCTCGGCTACTGGAGTTGCCGCCTGTTCAGGCTCGACGAGAAATCCTGCCGCACCATCGCGTTCGAGGTGGGCCTGCAGAATGCGGGACTTGCCACCGGCCTGGCGCAGACCATGGGCAAGATGGCGACGGTCGGCCTTGCGCCCACGGTGTTCGGCTCGCTGATGAACATCACCGGCGCCACCCTGGCCAACTGGTGGCGCGGCCGGCCGGTGCGCGGCGAAGACAACCGCGGATAGCGGCCCGACCGGAAAGGAACAGCCTGTAAAACAGGAAGGCCCCGGGCATCACGCCCGGGGCCTTGTGTTGTCGACGGTGCGGTTGCCCCCTTACTTCGGCGGGTTGCACACCACTCTCGAGAGCTCCATGCCTTCGCCCTCGATCCGCATGCAGGTGGGGCGATAGCGGTCATGCACGTAGTAGGCGTTCTCGAAGTCCTCGGACCTCGGGTTCTCCATGCAGTCGTACTCGAAGGGCAGCCGCGCTTCGCTCGGCCGCCAGGAACGCCGGATGGTGAACGGCTCCGAGTAATACTCCGGATCGGTGATGGTCACCTCGATGTTGATCGCGCTGCCGTCCTCGGCCAGCGTGAAGCGCTCGACGGTGTGCAGTTTCGCGCTGGTGGGCTGGCCGAGCGCATCCAGCTCGGCGTAGCCATTGAAGCCCACCGAATCCACGACCAGGGTGTTGCCTTCCCAGTGCCCCACCGAGTCGCCCACGTAGCTGGGCTCCAGGTTCTCCGGATGCACGCCGTTGATGCGGATGCGGCGCGTCATGCGCGGCATCTCGTAGAGGATGGTGACTTCCTCGGGCGACTGCAGCACCACGATCTTCTCGCGCGGCATGGTCATCGTCGAAACGGCCCCCGGCCGGCACGAGGTCCATGCCGTGTGCATGATGCTGCCGGAGGGCCGGGCGGCGGCGCGATCGTTCATGGCCTTGCCTGCGGCCGAGACCCTGGCCTCGGAGACCATGATGCCGAAGGTGCGCGGCTCCCAGATGCCGCTGAAACGCGGCGCGGGCGTGCCATCAGGGCGGGCCGGCGTATCCTTCACCGGCTTCGGCGCGACCGCCGCGGTGGCAGGCGGGCTGGACTTGCGCACCGCCGGTTCGCCACTGGCGATGCGGTCCGGGCACACGTCGTCGGTCACCTGCGCGCCACGCTCGCGATGGAAGTGCAGCACGGTTTCCCACGGCTGCGTGAAGGTTGCCGGGTCCTCGATGGTGATGCGGTCTTCCAGGCGGCCGTCGGGCAGCACGCGCAGGCGTTCGGTGAGCACCATTTCCTCGGAGCGGGGCAGGCCGGACGCGTCGAGCGTCGTGACGTCGATCAGTCCCGTGGTGCGGATCACCAGGGTGTCGCCTTCCCACCGGCCATTGGCGAACCCCATGGTCAGCGGCAGGGGCGGGTCGACCGGCTCGCCCTTCATGTCCACCACGCGATGCGTGCGATACCAGCCATGGATGAAGGCCAGGTAGTCGCCATCGGCGCGGATCTCGAAGGGGTAGGGCATGGTCAGTACGCGCGGCATGCCCGGGCTCGCGCACCAGGTCGTCTGGTCAAAGGACGTATCGCCCGCCTTGTACCTGGCGAGGCGTGCCTTGTGTACCTCGGCGGCCTCGGCGGTCAGCGGCGGCGCCTTGCCGTCCACCGTGCGAAGTTCCTCCGGTGCTGCATCGGGCACCCAGATGCCATAGAGGGCTTCCGGTCCCTTGGTCGGATAGTCCGCTGCGGTTCCGGAAGTGCAGGCGGCCAGCACCGCGGCGCCGGCCACCAGGGCAAGATGGCGCAGGTGCATCACGGATTCCTCGGCGCGGGAGCACCGCCGGGTGCGGGACCGCGGGCACCGCCCGGACCGGCACCAGGACCGCCTGGACCACGCGCGCCGGGACCACCGCGACCGCCACCCACCTGCGCGGCAACGCCCTTCAGTTCCGTTCCGTCGGCCTTGGTGAGCACGCGCAACGTGCCATAGGGCTTGCCGCTGCGTGCCGGCGACAGCGTCATGGTGACCTCATCGCCGATCTTCACGCTGTCTTTCTTCCAGCCCATGTTGATGTTGAGGCTGGGCGAGCCGATCTCCACCGACCATTGGACGGTCTTGCCGTCCGCCTCCGGAACCAGCAGCTGGATGTAGGAGTGCGGGTTGGTCCACTGCACTTCCTTCACCTTGCCCTTGATGGTGGTCTGCCTGGAGTAGTCGAACTCGGCCGTGGAGTGATGAGCCACGGCGACACCCGCCACCAGCAGCAATGTCGGCAGTACCGCGGCGCGCAGCCGCCCCCGGATGGTATGCATGGTTCCCCCTTTCTTAAGGTCGTGCGGCTCTTACGCCGGCTGCCAATAATATGAGTAGTATCGCCTCATCACGCCACCCTGGAGACATCAGAAATGAAAAAATTCCATGCCTGGGGAATTAACCGGACGCTGGGGATTGCCGGATTGCTGCTTTGCAGCATGGGGGTCGCATGGGCTGCGGCGCCTGCCCAGGCACCGGCATCCTCGTCCGTGCAGCAGGTCATCGACCGCATGCTGATCCGCGAGCTGATGGACCTCTACGGCACCGTGCACGACGTGGGCACGCCCGAGCAATATGCGGACCTTTTCACTCCCGACGGCGAGATCAGCAGTGGCGGGCGCGTGATGGTGAAGGGACGTGAGGCACTGATGGCGCAGGCTGTGCGCGACCACGAGCGATACACCGAGACCGACGCGCAAGGTCGCAAGAGTTCTATCATGCGGCACCTGATCAGCAACGCGCAGGTCACCATCACCGGTGCCGACACCGCCGAAGGCACCTGCTATGTGACCACGGTGGTGCGCAAGGGCAATGTGGGGCCGGCCATCCTCAGCATCTCGCGCTATGTAGACCAGTATGTGAAGACCAACGGGGAGTGGCGCATCAAGCACCGGCAGATCCTCCTGGAATTCGGCAACGGCGAGCTGGCTGCATCAATGGGTTTCCGCTGACCGGCGGTACCCCGTAGCGCAGCCTGGCCGGACATTCGCAAAACGAATGTCCGGCGCAATCGATGCGGATCTGATCCGCCAAAGTGAAGCTTCCAGGCCGCGCCAGCCGTTAGGCTGGCGGCTGATTCCACAAGGGAAGTATCCGGATGCCCATTGAATTTCCGCCGGCCGGGAGCCTGCTGCGCGCGGCAGGCGTTGTCGCCATTGCCGTATTGATGCAGGGATGCGCCAGGGCGCCGGCACCGGCGGCGCCGCTTGCGCCCATCAAGGTGTCGGGCAGCTACTGGATCGAGCTGTCGCCCGTGCTGGTGGCGGCGAACAGCTTCTACCCGCAGGTGCTGGAAGTCGGTGAGGGTGGCATCACGCGCATCACCTCGGGCGAGGCCGACCTTGCCACCAACGCCGAGACGCAGCTGTTGCGCGAGTCCATCCGCAACCCGGACCTGCGCATCATCATGACGGTCACCGAGAGTTTCTACCGGCTGGTCGGGCGCCGCTCCGCGGGCATCAACAGCCTGGCGGACCTCAGGGGCAAGCGCATCATGACGCCGCGCATGACCTCGGCGCACTACTACCTGGTGGCCATGCTGCGCAGCGCCGGCATCGAGGAGAGCGAGGTCACCATCGTCAACCTGCCGCGGGCCGGGAACGTGCTGGCGAGCATCGACCAGATGTCCGACGCGCTGCAGAAGGGCGAGGTGGACGCCATCTCCATCTGGGAGCCGGAACCCGAGGATGCCGTGCACAAGCTGGGCAGCGATGCCATCGTGCTGCAGGACCGCTCCGTCTACCGCGAGGTGTTCAACCTGCACGCACGTGCCACGGACCTGGCTGATCCGCAGAAGCGTCGCTCCATCGTGGCCTTCGTGCGCGCGGTAGCCGATGCGACGGCTGCGCTGGAGAAGGATCCCGAGCCGTACTGGCCGCATGTCTCCAGCGTCACGAAGTACACCCACGAGCAGATCGGCTGGGGCTGGCCGGAGATGGAGTTCCCGGTGCAGATCATCCCCGACATGCTGGACGTGCTGGAGGTGGAGGAGGCCTGGGTGGCCGGGAACATGAATCGAGAGCCGCGCAGCCGGGAAGAGCTGGCGAAGCTCATCGACCACTCCGTGCTGGAAGAGGCACTGGCACGCCGCTGAGGGTGGCGCCCGCGGCCTCGTCCCAGCCGCAGGCCGGGTGCACTGGCCCGGGCCAGCCCGGCCGGGTAGGCTTGCCTGCAGAGTATCCGGGGGGATCACACATGAAACGCATCGCTGCGCTGGCATTGCTGGCTGTCCTGCCGCTGCACATGGTCCATGCCCAGGTGACCCGCGCAAAGGTCACGGGCGGTGAGGTCAGCGGCGTCACCGAGGGCGACATCGCCATCTTCAAGGGCATTCCCTTCGCTGCGCCCCCGGTGGGCGAGCTGCGCTGGAAGGCGCCCGCGCCGGTGAAGCCATGGTCGGGCGTGCGCAAGGCCGATGCCTTTGCCGACGCGTGCATGCAGGCGCCCAACACGCAGGGCAACACGGCGCCGGTGAACGAGGACTGCCTCTATCTGAACGTGTGGACGCCGGCGAAGACCGCCGCCGGGAAGCTGCCGGTGATCGTGTGGATCCATGGCGGCGGTTACGTGGGTGGATCCACCAGCATTCCCATGTATGACGGCACGGGCTTCGCGAGGAAGGGCGTGGTGCTGGTGAGCCTGGCCTACCGGCTGGGACCCTATGGCTTCATGGCACACCCGGAGCTCAGCCGCGAGTCGGGCAAGGGGTCCGGCACCTATGGCGTCCAGGACCTGGTCACGGGGCTGCAATGGGTGCGCGACAACGCTGCCGCTTTCGGCGGTGATCCGGGAAATGTGACGATCTTCGGCCACTCGGCCGGTGCGGGCGCGGTCAGCTTCCTGGCGGCCAGCCCGCTGGCAAAGGGGCTGTTCCACCGCGTCATCGCCATGAGCGGCGGTTCCTTCGCGCCGCTGCAGACGGCCGAACAGGGTGGATTCGGGATGAGCATCCCGTCGCTGGAGCTGGCGGAATCCACGGGCACGTCCTTCCTCGCCAGGCTGGGCGTGAAGAGCATTGCCGAGGCCCGCAAGCTCGGCGCCGATGCCATCCAGGCGGCGACCGGCGGCGGCATGTCCTTCCGTCCGGCCGCCGATGGCCATGTGCTGCCGAACGACCTGTTCACGCTGTATGAGCAGGGCAGGTTCAATGACACGCCGCTGCTGGTCGGGCACACCTCGGACGAGATGATTTCCTTCGGCGGCAACTCGCAGGTGACGCCGGCCGACTTCGAGCGGCAGATCCGCACGCAGTTCGGCGCCCACGCGCCGGCAGTGCTGGCCGCCTATCCCCATGCCACGGAAGCCGACGCGGCACGCGCCTCGCGGCACGTGCGCAGCGACACGTCCTTCTCGTGGAATGCCTGGACCTGGGCGAAGCAGCAAACCCGCCATGGGAAGGGCAGGGCGTACAGCTACTACTTTGACAACCACGGGCCGCAGGCGGAAGGCTCCGGCCATGGCAGCGACGTGCCCTTTGCCTTCCAGACCCTGGCCTCGCGCCAGCCCAGCGCGCAGGACCTGGCGCTGTCCGACACCATGAGCTCCTACTTCGTCAATTTCGCGAAGCAGGGCGATCCCAACGGCTCCGGCCTGCCCCGCTGGCCGGCCTTCAACGACAAGGACCAGCAGGTGATGGTGTTCAAGGGCACCGCCGCGGCGCGTACCTACCCTGCGCTGGAAAAGGTGAAGGTGTTCGACCCGTACTTCGAGCGCCTGCGCAAGGAGAAATGACGTGGGTCAGGTCGGCTTGGCCACCATGAGGTAGAACACCACCAGCATGGCGGTGAAGGCGGGATAACCGAGCAGCTCCCAGCGGCGCGCGAGCGTCCAGTATTCCCGCGGCAGGGGACTGCCCTGCCTGCGCGCCGCATCTGCCAGCCGCGCCATGCGGACCTGCAGGAAGAGGACCGGAATCCAGCAGGCTCCGGCGAGCAGGAAGAGGGCGATCGAGCCAAGGAGCCACGGGGCGGTGAGGGGCCAGCCGGCCTTCTGCATCATCAGGGCACCGGTCACCGGCTGGATGATGGCCGCGGGAGTCGTGAAGTACCAGTCGGCCCGTACCACCAGGTTTCCCACCACGCTGATGGCTTCGATCGAATCCGAGCGGTTCGCGAAGAAGAGGTAGAACGCGGAACCGAACCCGGTGCCCACGAGCAATACGGACGAAACCACGTGGATGGCCTTCAGCGCGAGGTAGTCCACCGCGGCTCTCCAGCCATCAGCACCACGAGGATGGCCAATATCGGCAGGTTCTTCACGATCGGGCCGAAGGGATGTGAAAGCCATTCCGGCAGGGCAATGGCGATGATGGCGGAGTACGCCAGGACCAGCAGGGCCTGTGCCACCCAGGTGGAGCGGCGGGGGCGGACCAGGGTGGCGACGCCGAGCAGGAAGTCGAGCGCAGCTGACCCATGCAATGCCAGCACCCCGGCGGTCCCGGTGAGGCCGGCACGGGCCAGCATCGCCAGGCTGTCGGCCCTGGGATGGATGAAGATGGTGACCAGTGCCGCGATGAACCATACGGCGGCCAACGACAGGCGCAGCAGGGGAAATTGCCATTCGCGCAACGCGCGTGAAGCCAGGCGTTCCGCGTCATCGCCACGGATGAAGCCTGCCAGCCCGCGCGGTGCCCGTCCCAGCAGGCGCTCGAAGCCGGTCGTATCACCCGCGCTGCCCTGCTGCAGCATGCGCCAGGTTTCCGGATTCAGCGGCAGCCCCGGGACCAGGCCGGCGATCCGCGCGGTGATCGCCATCACCGGACGGGGAATCGACAGCCACAGCGCGGGTCCGAGTCCGAAAGCTTCCCGATAGCGCGAAATCATCTCCCGCAGGGTATGCGAGGTGGCGCCAGCACAGTCCACGCACTGCCGGGGCGCCGTGCGCGGATCAAGCGCCGCAACTACTGCGGCCGCCAGGTCGTCGATGTGCACCGGCTGGAAGCGGGCCGCCGCAGGGAGCGAGGGCAGGGCGATGACAGGCAGGCTGGCGAGGCGGCGGAAGGCGGCAGCTGATGCGCCATTCTCGCCATAGACCAGCGACGGGCGCAGGATCTGCCATTCCACCGGCAGGCGCATCAGCGCGGCATCGGCGGCAGCCTTGGTGCGGAAGTAGGCGGTGTCACCGGAGTCAGCACCCAGTGCCGAAACCTGCACCACCCGCCGCACTCCTGCCGCGGCGCAGGCCTGGAACAGCGCAATGGGCGCGCGCTGGTGCAGGTCGAGGAAGCTCGAGCCTGCCCTTTCGGCAATGATGCCGATGGCATTGACCACCGCGTGCACACCCGCGAGACGCGGCAGCCAGGTGGCCGGATCTGTGTCGGTGCTGTAGTCGATGGTGATGTCGCCGGCACCAGCAGGCCTGCGCACGCCGCGGATGACCTCGTGCCCGGCACCGCGCAGGGCCTGCACGAGCGCGCTGCCGATGAAACCCGAAGCGCCACATACCAGCACCTTCATGCGGGCTTTCCCTTGCCGCGCACCGCGCGGCTGATCTTTGCGGTGAGGCCCAGCGTGCGCATCAGCGTTTCAGGGCGCATGCGCAGCATCTCGTCGGCCAGCGTGCTCATGGTTTCCAGGAAATGCAGCGTCTCTTCGACGCGGTGCCGTGCGCCCCGGGGTTCACGTGCCGCGACCGCAGTGGCCAGGCATTCCCGCAGTGCCTCCATGGTGGGATCGATTTCCCGCTGGCGGCGGCCGGCCACGATGAGCTTGAACAGCTCCCATACGTCGGTGGAGGTTTCAAAGTGGTCGCGCCGGTCGCCTCGCACGTGCACCACGCGCACCAGGTTCCAGGCCTGCAGCTCCTTCAGGCTGTTGCTCACGTTGGAGCGGGCCACGCCCAGCGTCCGCGTGATGTCTTCGGCATGCAGCGGCCGGGCGGTGATGTAGAGGAGGGCATGGATCTGGGCCACGGTGCGGTTCACGCCCCAGCGAGAGCCCATCTCGCCCCAGTGGAGCACGAAACGCTCGGTGATGCCGGCCAGTTCCATGGCTTCATTCTGACGTTTCGGTAATTTCTGTCAAGAGAGAAATAGTTCCGGTGCGTGGGGCGATTCCTACCGCGCATGCCGCCACTCCGGGCTGGCCGGCGGGAGGGGAAGGCCTACCTTGGTGGCCTCCCGGGACACCAAGGAGCCGCCATGGCCAATCGCGACCGTACCGATCCTCTTCGCAGTGCACAGCAGCAGATCTTTCGCGGCATCGATGAAAGCCGCGGCAGCCTGCTGAATTCCGACGGTGGCCGCCGGGGCAGCGACGTGGGCAATACCAAGCCGTTCACCCGGACGGAAAAGGGCCGGGAACTCGACCCTGCGGAACGACCGGCGCCGGAGAAGCGCTGACGCATGCCGGGAAGGCATGGACGCGCGGGTAGGCCGCTGCCTACACCGATGCGCAACTTGAGGCTACAGCGACCGGCCTGCCGGCATCGTAGCGTCAAGCCATGCCTTCCACGGTGATCCGTTCCTTCAAATATCACCTCGAGACCAGGCGCCTGGTCATCGTGTTCCAGACCGGTCGCCGCTACGCCTACTACGACGTACCAGTGGAGGTCCATGAATCGATGCAGGCCGCCCGCTCGCGGGGCGTGTTCTTCAACGAACGCATCCGCGACCGTTATTCCTATTCGCGCCTGGAGGATGTCGAAGCGGGATCCTCGACAGCAGGGCCTGGCCCGAAACCGGAGCTGGGCGGGCGGTTGATGTCATGGTTGCGGCCCGTGCACTGGAGCCAGGACTGACGCTGCGCCGGGTGGCGGAGACTTCGCGCCTCCTCGCCGCAAGTCCATCACGACGGGCAAAGGTGCAGGCACTTGCCGGGTGCCTTGCGGCGCTGTCGCCACGGGAAATTGCAATCGCCGTGTCCTGGCTCTCCGGAGTGCTGCCGCAGGGGCGGATGGGCCTGCGCCGCACTACTTTGCAGGCGGCTGCATCCCGGCCCCCCTCGGCAGTGCCGCATCTCACGCTCGCCGCCGTGGACAATCTCCTGCAGTCAGTGGAGGCAATGCGCGGCGCGGGATCGGCCGCGGGGCGCGAGGCATTGCTGGCCAGGTTGTTTTCTGCCGCCACCGCGGAAGAGCAGGATTTCCTGCTGCGCCTGTTCTGTGGCGAACTGCGCCAGGGAGCGCTGGACGGGCTGATGGTCGATGCCATCGCCGCCGCGGCGCAGCTGCCGGTGACCCGTGTGCGCGGGGCCGCGATGTACGCACCGTCCCTCGGCAACCTGGCCACCGCGGTCCTGACGGAAGGAGAGGCAGGTCTCGCCCGCTTCCGCATGCGGATGTTCGACCCGGTGTCCCCCATGCTGGCGCAGAGCGCCGCCGACGTGGCCGAGGCGCTGGCAGACCTGCCGTCGCCGGTGCAGTTCGAGTGGAAGATGGATGGCGCGCGCATCCAGGTGCACAAGCAGGGGCCGGAAGTGCGCATCTTCACCCGCGCCCTCAATGAGATGGGTGAGGCCATTCCCGAGATCATCGCGGCTGCACGTGCCCTGCCCGTCGAAGAAGTTGTGCTGGATGGCGAGGCGCTGAGCCACGCCGAGGACGGTCGTCCCCACTCCTTCCAGGTCACCATGCGGCGTTTCGGGCGGCGGCTCAACGTCGAGTCGTTGCTGCACGAGCTGCCGATGCGCGCGTATTACTTCGATTGCCTGCTGCTGGACGGCGAAGTGCTGGCGGAGCGGCCGATGAGCGAGCGCATGCAGGCACTGGATCGGGCGGTGCCCCTGGAGGCACGCATCCCGCGGCTGGTCACGGATGACGTAGCGGCCGCCAGCGAGTTCTACGAGGCGGCACTGCTCGCGGGCCACGAGGGCGTGATGGCCAAGTCGCTGGCCGCGCCATATGAGGCCGGCAACCGCGGCGCAAGCTGGCTGAAGATCAAGCGGGCCCATACGCTGGACCTGGTGGTGCTGGCGGCCGAATGGGGCAGTGGCCGCCGCGCGGGCTGGCTGTCGAACCTGCACCTGGGCGCGCTGGATCCATCCAGCGGCGAGTATGTGATGCTGGGCAAGACGTTCAAGGGACTCACGGATGCGATGCTGGCATGGCAGACCGCCCGGTTCCTGGCGCTCGAGATCCGCCGCGACGCGTCAACTGTATATGTGCGGCCGGAGCTGGTGGTGGAGATCGCCTTCAGCGACCTGATGGCCAGCCCGCGTTATCCGGGCGGACTGGCCTTGCGGCTGGCGCGCGTGAAGCGCTACCGCGAGGACAAGACCGTGACCGAGGCCGATACCCTGGAAACGGTGCGCCGCATCCACGCGGCGCAGGGCTGAGGTTGCAGCACGCTCAGCGCACGGGGAACAGCATCACGAAGCCGCGCCCGTCAGGCGTGAGGTCGTACTGGCGGCGCACCTCGCCCTGCTGGAAGCCCCTGATCGGAAGCGCCCTGGCTTCGCCGCCGCGGATCTCGCCGCCGGCGACCTGCACATCCACCTGGAACAGCTGGCCCGAGGCATCATCGAAATAGACCTTCGATCCATCCGGCGCCCACTGCGGATGCCGGCCGCCCTGGCGCGTGAGCTGGAAACGCTTGCCGGTTTGCGGCAGCGGCTCCACCCAGACTTCCTGGCGTCCGGTCTCGGTGGACGCATAGGCGATCCACTTGCCATCGGGGGAAACCTGCGGGCTGTGCTGCGCGCTGCCGGGCAGGTCGATGAGGCGGGTGACCTTCCTGGTTTCCAGGTCGAGCATCGAGATGCCGTAGTCGCCCTCGCCCGCCAGGGTGGTGAAGATGATCTGGTCATTTTCACGCCAGCCTTCCGCCGCGCGGCCGTCCACCAGGTAGATGGGCTGGATGCCGCCATCAGACCGTTGCCAGAAAAGTGCGTCGGACCCATTGCCCTGCGCCACGAAGGCCACGCGGTCGCCCTCGGGCGACCACACGGCGCCCGAGTTGCTCCGCGCGATGACGGTGACCTTCAGCGGCAGCTTGTCTTCCAGCTTGTCGAGCGGGGCCACGTAGATGCGCGTGACATCGAACTCCTCTGCGGAAGCCGCCTTGTCGAATTGCTCGAAGGCCACGCGCCGGCCATCCGGCGACACGCGCGGGGAGACGGCGGTGGCAGGCACCGTGCCCAGCACCTTCTTCTGGCCCTGCAGGTCGACCAGTGCAAGTTCAAGACCGGGGGCGGGGGGAGTCGGCTGCGCGGCGTGTGCGATGCCGGCAACGGCAATGGCGGCAGCGGCGGCAAGCAAACGGAACCTGTTCATCAAGCAACTCCCACGGAATGCGGCAAGCATAGCGGCACGGCTGTCCAACACCAACCACGCAGGCCGGTCAGCCCTGTTGTCGACGCAGCCGGTCAAGCTGGCGCCGCTCGCGCTTGTCGGGACGATGGTCCGGCTGGGGACGGGCCAGCGCCGCAAGCCGGCGCTGTTCGCGGTGCCCGGCATTGCGCGCGATGCTTGGTTCGGTTTCCGCATAGCAGGCCTGCGCCTGCGGCGCGGAGCCGCGACGGGGAGGCAGGGCCAGAACCTGCACTTCGATGGCGCGGTCCGGCAAGGTGACGCTGACGAGCTGGCCGGCCCGCACTTCATGCGCCGGCTTCACGCGTTCGCCATCCAGCTTCACGCGGCCGCCGGCGACGGCCTCCGCAGCCAGGCTGCGCGTCTTGAACAGGCGCACATGCCACAGCCACTTGTCGATGCGGTGGCGGTTCTCCTGCGAACTGGTGTCCGGGACCATGGACGGGATTGCCGCCGGGAACCTTCAATCAGTGCATCGTGACGCCAGGGGAAAACATCAGGATGCGCCGGGGTGCATCCGTGTGTTCGTTCATGTATTCGAACATGGCCGTATAGGCTTTCTCGAATTCCGCCTGCGCCACGGCAAGGTTGGTTTCTGCGCGTCGGAAATCGGCCTCCAGCCCCGCCAGCAGCTTCTTGCGTTCTGAATCACTCATGGCGCACCTCCTGGGGGTTTGAGGGGAATCTGGGGGCGGAAGCCTTGAATTCAAGCCTTCCGCTGCCCTGGGCAATGTCTGCAGCCTCCCTGGCCTTCCTTGAAGTATTTCTGGGGGTTGCCCCGCCAGAAGTCAACCAGCCATACCCCGAGACGATCAGTAGTGCGGCGGCTTTTCCTGCTCGGGCGTGTATTCCGTTGCCGGCTGCGACTGCGCGGCCTCGAAACGGCTCGTAAGGGTGGCCAGCTGTTCACGCAGCGCCTCGATCTCCTGCCGCCTGCGGAAGACCTCGTCGCTGAGCTCGGCATTGGCCTGCTCGAGGAAGGCCACCTTGATCTCAAGCTGTTCCAGTCGCTGTTCCATGCCGTCCGGATGTTAGCCCATTGCGGGGCGGGGGACGCCTGCGCGCCGCTGTCAGCGCGTTCCTACGGGCTGCTTGGGGTCCGGCTGCGCGATCGGACGACGCCCGCTGTCTAGTCTTGGTGAAGGTGGCCAGGGATGGCCGCCCTTGCCCCAACAGGATGCAGGAGGTTGCATGGGTCGTGCATCACGCGAGCTGGATGTACTCACCGAACTGCTCGAGGTCACGCTCGACAGCGTCGCGGGCTACCGCGAGGCGGCGGCGCTGTCCGACAACACGGGGCTGCAGCAGCATTTCCTGAGGCGTGCCGGGGATCGGGAGCGGATCGCCGAACGCATCAGCGGGTTGATCACGGGCCTGGGCGGCCAGCCCGCCAAGGAAGGCACGACGCTGGGCTCCGCCCATCGCAGCTTCATGAACCTGCGCAGCCGCTTCACGCCGGACAACCGCGCGATGTTGAAAGAAGTCGCCCGCGGCGAACACTTCCTGCGCAGCTGCTATGAGGACGTGCTGCAAGACAATGTACTTTCGCCACGCGCCCATGACGCCGTGCGCGTCGCCTATGGCTCCGTGTGGTCGGGCGAGCAGGACGTGACGGGAACGATCCGCTATGGCCTAAGACCGCAGGCCATGTGATGGACAGGCCGGGTTCCGCTGCCACGGGGGACCATGCGCCGTGGACGGCACGCCGCTGAAAGCCGGCCCCGGCGCAAGGCGCCGGCGCGTACCCCGGCTTGCCCGCTCGCCGCAGCGACCCTCCGGACGTTCACGTTACCTGCTGGAAGGGAGCCCGTTTCCCCTGGGAGCGACCTGGGACGGCGAGGGCGTCAACTTCGCGCTGTTCTCGGCCCACGCCACGCATGTGGAACTGTGCCTGTTCGATGCGCGTGGCGAGCGCGAAGTGGAGCGCATCGAGCTGCGCGAGCGCACCGGCGAGATCTGGCACGGCTACCTGCCCGAGGGACGCCCCGGCCTGCTCTACGGCTATCGTGTCTACGGTCCCTACGATCCGCACAACGGGCATCGCTTCAATCCCGCCAAGCTGTTGCTGGATCCCTACGCACGCAAGCTGGCCGGCTCGCTGCTGTGGGGGCCGGAGATCTTCGGTTACGTGCTCGGCCACCGCTTGCGGGACCTGTCTTTCGACTCCCGCGACAGTGCTCCCTTCGTGCCCCGTTGCGTGGTGGTGGATTCCGGAGCGGCACCGCCGCCCGGGCGGCCGCAGGTGCCCTGGGAACGGACCGTCCTCTACGAATTGCACGTGCGTGGCTACACCCGGCTGCACCCGGGCGTGCCGCCGGCCATGCAGGGCACATTCGCGGGACTGGCATCGGATGAGGTGGTCGGGTCGCTGCAGCGCCTGGGCATCACCGCGCTGGAGCTGCTGCCGGTGCAGGCCGCCGTTGATGACGGGTTCCTGCTCGACCGCGGGCTGCACAACTACTGGGGCTACAACACCATCGGCTTCTTCGCGCCCGCGCCGCGTTATCTCGCCAGCGGCGACATCGCGGAGTTCCGCGACATGGTCTCGCGCTTCCACGCTGCCGGCATCGAAGTCATCCTCGACGTGGTCTACAACCACACCGCGGAGGGCAACGAGCTCGGACCCACCCTCAGCTTCAAGGGCATCGACAACGCCTCCTACTACCGGCTGCAGAAGGATCGCCGCTACTACATCAACGACACCGGCACCGGCAACATGCTCGAGGCGGAGAGCCCGCGCACCCTGCAGCTCATCGCCGACAGCCTGCGCTACTGGGCGACGGAGATGGGGGTGGACGGATTCCGGTTCGACCTCGCCACCATCCTGGCGCGGCGTCCGGAAGGTTTCACCGAACGTGCCGGATTCCTGGACATCTGCCTGCAGGACCCCGTGCTCTCGCGGCTCAAGCTCATTGCGGAGCCGTGGGACTGCGGGCCCGGCGGGCACCAGACCGGCAACTTCCCGCCCGGCTGGGCGGAGTGGAACGACCGCTTCCGCAACACGGTGCGCGCCTTCTGGCGGGGTGACTTCGGCCAGCGCGGTGACCTGGCCTCCCGCCTGTGCGGCACGCCGGAGTTGTTCAACCGGCGTGGCAGGAGGCCCTGGGCCAGCGTCAACTTCGTGACCGCGCACGACGGTTTCACGCTGCACGACCTGGTTTCCTACAACGGCAAGCACAACGAGGCCAACGGGGACGAGAACCGCGACGGCACCGACGACAACCTCTCCTGGAACCACGGTGCGGAAGGTCCGACCGAAGATGAAGGCATCCGCGCCCTGCGCGAACTGCAGAAACGCAACCTGCTGGCCACGCTGCTGTTCGCGCAGGGCACGCCCATGCTGCTGGCCGGCGATGAGCTGGGGCATACGCAGCGCGGCAACAACAACGCCTACGCGCAGGACAATGAGATCACCTGGATCGACTGGCAGGCCGTCGGGCCCGGGGGCGAGGCCCTGCGGCAGTTCACCGCGCGCCTGATCAGCCTGCGCAACCGCTACCTGCCGCTGCGTGCGCCACGTTTTCCGGGATCGCCGGTGAAACCTGCGCCGGACGTCAGGGATGTCACCTGGCTCAACTGCGACGGCACAGAACTTGGCACCGGCGACTGGCAGGATCCCGGGCACCGCTGCCTCGGCCTGCTGCGCGATGGCCGCGCCTGGACCGGGGGCGAGGGGGCAGTGACCATGGCGCTGCTGTTCAACGCCCATGATGGCGACCTGGAGTTCCGGCTGCCCGATGCCGGCGCGGGCCTGGCCTGGCGCCGGCTGCTCAGCACCCGCGAACCGGACGCACCGGAACAGTTGTTGCCACAAGGTGACCCCACGCTGCTGCACGCGCGCTCCGTGCAGGTGCTGGTGCTGGAGCCTGCGGCGCCCACGTCCACGGCGGCCTAGCGCGTGCGACGGGCGACATACCGGCTGCAGCTCACGCCGGAGTTCGGGTTTGCGCAGGCGCGCGAGGCGCTGCCCTACCTGCATGCGTTGGGCATCAGCCATCTCTACCTTTCGCCCGTGTCCGGCAGCCGCGAGGGCAGCACCCACGGCTACGACGTGATCGACCACGGGCAGATCGACGGGCAGCTGGGGGGACGTGCCGCCTTCGATGCACTGGCCGCCGCCTGTCGCGAGCTGGGCATGGGCCTGGTGCTGGACATCGTTCCCAACCACATGGCGGTACTCGGGGCCGGCAACCAGTGGTGGATCGACGTGCTGGAGAACGGGCCGGCGTCACGCTTCGCCACCTACTTCGACATTGACTGGGAGCCGGTCCGCAGCAGCATGCGCAATCGCCTGCTGGTGCCGGTGCTCGCGGCGCCACTGGGAGACATCATCGATCGCGGGGAGATCCGCCTGGAGTTCCAGGCCGATGCAGGTGCCTTCGCGGTGCGATACGCAAGCCATCGCCTTCCCGTGGAGCCGCGCGGTTATCCACTGGTGTTCCGCGCCGCCGAGCCGCCCCTGGAAGTGGCGCTGCCAGGCGAGGCAGCCCAGGAGCTTTCCAGCCTGCTGGATGCCTTTGCCGCGTTGCCGCCGCCGCTGGCCGGGACGGCGGAAACGCTTCAGGTGCGGGATCGTGACCGCCAGGTGAACCAGCGCCGGCTCGCGCGCCTGTGCGAGCGGCAGCCCGAGGTGCGCGATTTCATCCTGCATGCCGTGCAGCGGATCAATACGCCTGGATCAGACCTGCTGGCCGAACTGTTGGCGGTGCAGCCGTACCGGCTGGCCTTCTGGCGCGTGTCCGGGGAGGAGATCAACTACCGGCGCTTCTTCGACGTGAACGAACTGGCGGCGCTGCGCATGGAGGAGCCGGCGGTGTTTGCCGCCACGCATTCGCTGGTGCGCGAGCTGTGGCAGCAGGGCGCCATCGACGGGCTGCGCGTGGACCATGCTGACGGCCTCTACGATCCGCCGGCCTATCTCGCGCAATTGCGCGACCTGCTCGGGGACGGTTCCGGCAAGCGGCCCTGGACCCTGGTGGAGAAGATCCTGGGGCCCGGCGAGAAGCTGCCCGCGGACTGGTGCGTGGATGGCACCACCGGCTACGAATTCGGCGCGCTGGTGACCGGATGGCTGGCGCGCAGCGAGGGCATCGACGCGCTGGACCGGACATGGCAGCGCTTCACCGGCCGCGACACGCCCTTTGACGAGGTCGTCTACGAAAGCAAGAAGCAGGTGATGCGCAGCTCCCTGGCGGCGGAGATCAGCATGCTGGCGGCGCGGCTGGACCGGCTGGCGCAGATGCATCGCAATACCAGTGACTTCACGCTGTTCGACCTGCGCGAAGCCATCGTGGAAGTCATCGCCTGCTTCCCCGTGTATCGCACCTATATCGCCAGCGACCGGCCCAGCGCAGAGGATGTGCAGCAGGTGCGCCGGGCCATTGGTGCCGCCTTCAGCCGCCGCCGCACGGCGCTGCGCGCACTGGAGTTCCTGGAGGAGGTGCTCCTGGGCGGCCTGTCCGGCGACCCGCGCCGCGCCGCAGCGGCACTGGATTTCACCCGCAAGTTCCAGCAGGTGACTTCACCGGTGATGGCCAAGGGGGTGGAGGACACCGCGTTCTACCGTTTCGCGCGGCTGCTGGCGTTCAACGAGGTGGGTGCCGACCCGGATGCCAGGGGCATTTCCACCGAACTCCTGCATCGTGCCAACGAGGCGCGCGCGCGCGAATGGCCGCGCACCCTGATTGCCACCGCCACGCACGACAGCAAGCGGGGCGAGGACGTGCGCTTCCGGCTGTGCGTCCTGTCGGAACTGGCACGCCAGTGGTCCGACTGTGTTGGTCGCTGGCGCCGCCTGAAACGGCGGAAACGGGCCGCGGATGCGCCGGACGCAGTACAGGAATACCTCCTGCTGCAGTCATTGCTGGGCATCTGGCCGTCTGGCGCGGGCGAGGATCCACAGGGACTGCGCGCACGCCTGGCGGACTACGCGGTGAAGGCGGCGCGCGAGGCCAAGGAGGAAACCTCCTGGCTGGAGCAGGACGAGGAGGCCGAAGCCGCATTGCAGGACCTGGTGGCGCAGATGCTGCCGGCGGCCGGCATGGCGGGGTTCGAGCGGTACTTCCGGCCAGTCATCGACAGCGTGGCCTACTTCGGCATGCTCAACGCGCTCAGCGCAGTCACCCTCAAGCTCACCGCACCGGGCGTGCCGGACATCTACCAGGGATGCGAGCTGCCCTCGCTGGTGCTGGTGGATCCGGACAATCGCCGTCCCGTCGATTTCAATGCCCATGCGCTCGCGCTCGAATCATTGCAGCAACGGTTGCGCGGGCAGTCCCGGGCGGAGGTCGCGGCCGACCTGCTGGCGCACTGGCAGGACGGGCAGGTGAAGCTCCTGGTTACCTGGACCCTGCTGCGCCTGGGGCAATCCCATGCCAGGGCCTTTGAAGGCGAATACATCGCGCTGCCGACGCAGGGCGAGCAGGCGGAGTGTGTCTGCGCCTATGCGCGTGCAGCGGAAGGGTTGGCCCTGGTAGTGGTGGTTTCGCGCTGGGCCGCCACGCTGTCAGGTGGCGTGCCGCAGCCGCCACTGGGCGTGGCCGTCTGGCATGACACCGCCGTACAGCTGCCGCGCACGCTGCCTGCGGGCCTGTACACCGACGTGTTCACCGGCCGGGACTTTCAGGTCGGCAATACAGCAGGTGACGGAACAGGGGAAACACGCCTGGACATTGCCTCGTTGCTCACCGTGCTGCCCGTCTGCGTGCTGGCGTGCCAGGAGGAATCGTGAACGAGCTGGGCGCCGTCTTCGAGGGAGCGGGCTGCCGCTTCCGTGTCTGGGCGCCGGAAGCCCGCCAGGTGTCTGTGGAGATCAAGGGCATGGCTGCCCTGCAACTGGAGCGGGATGCGGCCGGTTACTGGAGCGGCAGCAGCGGGGCGGCGCGTCCCGGCCATCGATACCGGTACAACGTCGACGGCTCGGCGCTGCCTGACCCCTGCAGCCGCTACCAACCGGACGGGCCGCATGGCGCCTCCCTCATCGTGGACCGTCACGCCCATGCCTGGCGCGACCAGGGATGGCGCGGCGTGCAACTGGATGACCTGGTGGTGTACGAACTGCACGTGGGAACCTTCACGCCGGAGGGAACACTGGTGTCAGCCATCGACCGCCTGCCGCACCTGCGCGACCTCGGCATCACCGCCGTGGAGCTCCTGCCGCTGGCGGAGTTCCCCGGGCGCTTCAACTGGGGATATGACGGCGTCTCCTGGTTCGCACCCTCGCGAAACTACGGCCCCTACGATGCATTGAAGCAGTTCGTGGATGCGGCACATGCCGCCGGCATCGGCGTGATCCTCGACGTGGTCTACAACCATTTCGGGCCCGACGGCAACTACACGCGCAACTTCAGTCCCTTCTATTTCGGCGGCAAGGGCACGGAGTGGGGTGACTCCCTCAACTTCGACGGCGAGCAGTCCGGGCCCGTGCGCGGGCTTGTACTGGCCAGCGCCACCGAATGGATCCGGGAGTTCCACCTGGATGGACTGCGGCTGGACGCCACGCACAGCATCTTTGACGCCAGCCGTCGCCACGTGGTGGCCGAACTCACGGCCGCCGTGCGCGCCGCGGCCGGGCCGCGGTCGGTGGTGGTGATCGCGGAGAATGAAACGCAGTGCGCCTCGCAGTTGCTGCCGGAAGAGGCGGGCGGCTTCGGGCTGGACGCCATGTGGAACGACGACTTCCACCACACTGCGCTGGTGGCGGCCACCGGGCGGCGCCATGCGTACTACCAGGACTACCTCGGTTCGCCCCAGGAATTCGTCTCCACGGCAAGGCGCGGCTTTCTCTACCAGGGACAGTACTACCCCTGGCAGGGCAAGCACCGCGGCGAACCGCTGGAATTGCCGGCAACTCGCTGCGTTGCCTGCCTGGAGAACCACGACCAGGTGGCCAACAGCCTGGGTGGCCTGCGATTCCACCAGCTTGCCGCTCCCGCGCTCGCGCGCGCGCTCACCACCGTGTTGCTGCTGGGTCCCCAGGTGCCGCTGCTGTTCATGGGCGGGGAGTTCAATTCCACCGCACCCTTCCTCTTCTTTGCCGATCACCAGGAACCACTGCGCAGGCTGGTGCGCGAGGGGCGCCTGGAGTTCCTGGGGCAGTTCCCTGGCGTGGCTTCTGCTGACGGGCGCGCGGCGTTCACCGATCCCGGCGACGAGGAGTCCTTCCTGCGCAGCAAGCTCGACTGGAGCCAGTGCGTGGCGTCGAATCCGGCGCTGCGCCTGCACCGCGCGCTGCTGGCACTTCGCCGCGAGGATCCGGTGCTGCGCCAGCGGGGCAGGGCGGGGCTCGATGGCGCGGTGTTGCCCGGCAAGGCCTTCGTGCTGCGCTGGTTCGATTCCGCGCAGGCCGACCGCCTGCTGGTGGTGAACCTCGGCACCGAGGTGCATGCGCAGCCGATGCCCGAGCCACTGCTTGCAGCGCCGCGCGGCCGTCGCTGGTCGCTGCTGTTCAGCAGCGAGCATGCAGGTTTCGGCGGCAGTGGCAGCGTTGATCCACAGCTGGGCGGGCCTTGGCGGTTGCCGGGGCAATGCGCCATGCTTCTCGCGGCAGTGGAGGCCGGGCCGGAATGACGCGCCTGGATGTCACGCTGCCAGCACGGGGTGATTGCGAGGCGTGGCGCAATCGTGAGTGGCTGGTCACCAACGGGCTCGGCGGATATGCCTCCGGCACGCTGGCCGGCGTGTGCACGCGCCGCTACCACGGCATCTTCGTGCCCAACCTGGCGCGGCCGCGCGGCCGGCACGTGCTGGTCTCTCGGCTGGACGAAGAAGTCCATTGCGGCGGCCGCACCTGGGTGCTGGGCTGTTCCGACCGCAAGGGCGAGCCGCTGGGCGAGTGCAGCGCACCCTGGCTGCGCTCCTTCTGCATGGACGGCAACATCGCCTGCTGGGTGTACCAGTGCGGCGAGGTCACGCTGGAGCGGCATCTGGTGATGCCCCACCAGCGCAACACGAGCTGCCTGCGTTACGTGGTCACCGGCGGTCCGCCGGCACGCTTGCGCGTGCGACCTTTCATGGCCTTCCGCCGGCAGGACGCGCCGCTGCAGCCACCGGGCTACGGCCGCTTCTCGCTGGGCGTCACCGAGGAAGGAAGCTGCCGCATCAGCCTGGAAGACAGCGACCTGTGGCTGGCCATGTGCCTGGTGCCCCGGCGCATGGCGTTCACGCACGCGCCGCTGGAGCAGGCGGATGCCTGGCTGTGGCGCGAACACCTGCGCGGTTATGACGCGCATGAAGCCTGTGCCAGCCCCGGCTACTACGAGTGGGTGGCGGAACCGGGTGAAGCGGCGATGGTGATGTTCACCACCGAGGAAACACATCCGGCTGCCGATCCCGCGCGGCCCTTCGAGGAGGAACGTGCCCGCACTGCGGCGCTGGTGGAGCTCGCCGGCGCACGCGAGGATCCCTTCCTCGCCCGCCTGGCGATCGCGGCCGACCAGTTCCTCATCCTGCCGGAAAGCCGCCTGGAGGAGAGCGCGGAGGCGGCCTCGCACGGCCACGTGCTGCGCACGGTGGTGGCGGGCTACTTCTGGTTCCTCGATTGGGGCCGCGACACCATGATCTCGCTGGAAGGACTGATGCTGTGCACCGGCCGCCACATGGAGGCGCGGGCCACGCTGCTGACCTTCGCTGCCTACGTGCGCGACGGCCTGCTGCCCAACCTCTTTCCCGAGGGCGCGCGGGAAGGGGTCTACCACACGGTGGATGCGACGCTGTGGTACTTCCATGCCATCGACCGCTACCTGCAGGCCACGGGTGACCGCAGCCTGCTGGAAGAGTTGATGCCCACCCTGCGCACCATCATGCAGCACCACGTGGCAGGCACCCGCTTCGGCATCATGATGGACCCCGAGGATGGCCTGCTGCGCGCCGGCACACCCGGCAATGCCTTGACCTGGATGGACGCGCATATGGGTGAATGGATCGTCACGCCGCGCCGTGGCAAGCCGGTGGAGATCCAGGCGCTCTGGTACAACGCGCTGCGGCTGATGCAGCAGTGGGAGACCACGCAGGCCGCGCGCGAGACCTGCGGTGGCCATGCTGCCCTGGTGCGGCGGTCGTTCAACGGAAAATTCTGGAATCCTGCCGGCAACTGCCTCTTCGACGTCGTGGACGGTGAGCAGGGGCCTGATGCGCGACTGCGTCCCAACCAGCTCTTCGCCATCGCACTGGACCATCCCGTGCTGGAGCGCACGCACTGGGCCGCGGTGCTCGAAACCGTGACCAGGGAGCTGCTCACGCCGGTCGGCCTGCGCACGCTCTCGCGTCCCGACCCCGCCTACAGCAGCAGCTACCACGGCAACCTGCGCAGCCGCGATGCCGCCTACCACCAGGGCACGGTGTGGCCATGGCTGCTGGGCGCCTTCATCGACGCCTGGATCAAGGTGCACGGGGATGCCGCGGCCGCGCGCATCCTGCTGGAGGAGTTCCCGCGCCACCTGCACGTGGCCGGGCTGGGCAGCATCAGTGAAGTGTTTGACGGCGACGCACCCCACACGCCGCATGGCTGCATCGCGCAGGCCTGGAGCGTGGCCGAGGTGCTACGCTGCTGGAAGCGTACTGCGGCGGGGGCGGGTCACCGCGCAGGCGTCGTTTGACCGGAAGGGACCCGGAGGAAAGACCATGGAGACTTCAACCCTGCATCGCGGGCGGATGATTGACCACCTGCAGCTGGTCACCGCAGACCTTGCAGCCAGCCGCCGCTTCTACGACGCGGCATTCCAGGCGCTGCAGATCCCGTTGGGCGGCGAGGCCGCCGACTACTTCTGGTATGACGAGCTGTTCGTCTCCACGCGCGACAGCGCCGCCGCCCAGGGCTCGCTCACCGGCCGGGTACACCTGGCCTTCCAGGCCGCCAGTCCCGAAGCGGTGGACCGTTTCCACGCCGCCACGGTGGCGGCCGGCGGAAAGGACAATGGCGCGCCGGGCCAGCGGACGTATCATCCCGGGTATTACGCCGCCTTCGTGCTTGACCCGGATGGCAACAACATCGAGGCGGTGTACCACGGGCCCGCCGACCGCTCTGCCGCGTCGGTGCAGATCAATTTCCCGACTCCCTGAGGAGCTTGCAGACTTGAACATGCCACGTTTGCTTCCGGGCCTGCTGTCGCTGCTGGCCTGCTTCGCGCTGCCAGCCGGCGCGCAGGAAACACCGGCGCCGGGCGCGCCTGCCGCCCCTGCCCAGGCACCCGCGCAGGCCCCGGCCACCACCACGGTGATCTTCAAGACCGCCCTGGGCGAGATCCACATCGCGCTGGAAACCGCGCGCGCCCCGATCACGGCCGCGAACTTCCTGCGTTATGTGGATGCGAAGCGTTTCGACGGCATCACCTTCTATCGCGCACACAAGGTTTCTCCCGACGGCAAGTACGCCATCGTGCAGGGCGGCCTGCAGAACAACAGCCGCCTGGTCTACAAGCCGATCGCCCACGAATCCCCGCAGGCCACCGGCCTGTCGCACGTGGATGGCGCAATTTCAATGGCGCGTGAGGCACCCGGCACCGCCACCGCCGATTTCTTCATCGTGGTGGGAGACCTGGTGTCGATGGATGGCAAGCCCGATGGCAGCGACCCCGGCTACGCGGTGTTCGGCCGCGTGGTGTCCGGCATGGACGTGGTGCGCGCCATGCTCGAGCTGCCGCGCAGCGAGGATGCGCGCAACCCCGTGATGAAGGGGCAGATGCTGGCCACGCCAGTGAAGGTGGAGTCGGCACGGCGCGCACCCTGAGCCCGGCCTGGCGGTGCCGCTGCGATGGAGGCGCGGTTACACTGCGGGGATGAACCGCGTCCTCGTCACGGCTGGTGCAGCCGGCATCGGCCTTTCCATCGCACGCGCCTTCCATGCCACCGGCGCGCGTGTCTACATCTGCGATATCGACAGGCAGCGGCTGGCCGCCGCTCTGCGCGCGATGCCGGGCCTTGCCGGCAGTGCCTGCGAGATCGGTGACCGCGCCGCCACCGCTGCCATGATGGAGGACGCCCTGCGGCACCTCGGCGGCCTTGATGTGCTGGTCAACAACGCCGGCATCGGTGGCCCCACGCGCCCGCTCAGCGAGCTGGACCCCGCCGACTGGGATGCGGTGCTGCGCGTGAACCTCACCGGCACCTTCGACGTCACGCGGCTGGCCATCCCGCACCTGATTGCCGCCGGCGGGGGCACCATCCTCAACATGTCGTCGGCCGCCGGCCGCTTCGGCTATGCCAACCGCAGCCCGTATTCCGCCACGAAGTGGGCGCTGGTGGGACTCACCAAGACGCTGTCGATGGAACTGGGCGCCCACGGCATCCGCGTCAATGCCATAGCGCCCGGGGCGGTTGCGGGAGACCGCGCCGAGCGCGTGTTTGCCGGGCGGGCGCAGGTCTCCGGGCGCAGCATCGAGGAGGAGAAGATGCTGGGCATGGCCAGCCAGTCGCTGAAGTCGCTGGTGGATCCCGATGACATCGGGCAGCTGGCGGTGTTCCTCGCGTCCCCTGCCGCGCGCTCCATCTCCGGCCAGGTGATTCCCATCGACGGTGACATGCAGAGGGCCTGAACCATGGTGCAACTCGTCATCGGCCTGGTCCTTTTCATCGGCGTGCATTCCATTGCCGTGGTCTCGGTGGCCACGCGCGACCAGTGGGCCGCGGCCCTGGGCGTGAATGCCTGGCGAGGCCTGTATTCGCTGGTGGCCATCGCAGGCCTGGCGCTGGTGGTGATCGGCTATGCGGCGGCCAGGCAGTCGCCGATGCTGCTGTACCTGCCGCCCCTGTGGACACGCCACCTGGCCTTCCTGCTGATGCTGCCCGTGTTCCCGCTGATCCTCGCCGCCTACCTGCCCGGCACCATCAAGGCGAAGCTGAAACACCCCATGCTGGCGGCGGTGAAGATCTGGGCGCTGGCGCACCTGCTGGCCAATGGCATGCTGGCCGACCTGCTGCTCTTCGGCGGCCTGCTCGCCTGGGCTGTGGTCATGAGGATTTCGCTGAAGCGGCGCGGCCAGCGTCCGTTGATGATGCCGCTGCCGGCACCTTCGCTGCTGAACGACGTGGTGGCGGTGGTGGTCGGCCTCGGCCTCTACGCGCTGGTGCTGTTCTGGCTGCACGGCGCATTGATCGGGGTGCCGCTGCGCTGACGCCGCGGCGGGCGACTCAGTCGAAGGCGAAACCCGCGATCATCGTGCCCAGCACCTCTTCGGTGTAGATGCGCCGGCCGGGCTGGTCAGAGGCACCGGCCGCCACCATCAGCGGCAACAGGTGTTCGGGGCGGGGATGCGCCAGTCGCGCGGCAGGTGCTTCCTGCCAGCGTGCCAGGAGTTCCGCGCGTTGCGCCGCCGGCGCGCAGGCAGCTGCTTGCAGCCAGGCGTCGAACTGCCGCGCCGGTTCGGTGAGCCGCGGGTCACCCAGCGCCCTGAGGTTGTGCACGCTCATGCCGGCCCCCATCACCAGCACACCTTCCTCGCGCAGCGGCGCCAGGGCCCGGCCGGCAGCCAGGTGCAGGGCGGCGTCCAGCCCGGCGTCCAGCGACAGTTCCACCACGGGCACGTCGGCTTCGGGGAAGGCCACCTTCAGTGGCACGAACACGCCATGGTCCAGCCCCCGGGCCGGATCCACCTCTGCGGCGAAGCCGGCCTGCTGCAGCAGGCCGGCCGCCGTGGCCGCCAGCGCCGGCGCGCCCGGAGCGTCATAGCGCAGCTGGTAGGTGTGGGGCGGGAAGCCGTAATAGTCGTAGACCAGGGCGGGCCGTTCGGCCCCGGTCAGGGCGAACCCCCGGGTCTCCCAGTGGCCGGATACAATCAGGATGGCCCGCGGTCGTTCGGAAAGCGAAGCTGGCAGTCCGGCCAGGAAGTGCCCCATGCCGGTCCATACCCCCTGCGGGTCGTCCATGAAAAAGCAGGGCCCGCCCCCGTGGGGCACATAGAAGGAAGGAAACATTTGCGCATTATGAATGTCTCAAGCCGATGAAGGCCGGAGGCTTTTTTTGACAGCCCCCGGGGGCACGCCTACGCTTGACGGTTACCAACACACCCGCAAGAAGGGGGGAACGGGCACATGGGGCATCTGAAGTCGATCGTGCGCGGGGCGGGGGTCGCCACTGCGCTTTTCTGTCTGGCTGCCGGGGCGGCTGCGCCGTCGCCACCTGACCTGACGGGGGTGTGGACCAACGGCCCCGCCGCCGCCCGCAGTGAACCGGCACAGCTCACGCCGCTGGCCAGGCAGCGCCTGGATGCCTACCAGAAGCTGGTGGGTGGCACCGACGACTCCCCGGGCAGGTGGTGCGTGGGCACCGGCATGCCCGGCTCGATGCTGGGCTCGGGCGGCTATCCGATGGAAATCATCCAGCGCCCCGAGCAGATCACGATCGTCTACGAGGCCCACAGCGAAATCCGGCGCATCTACTTCGGCGACCGCAATGCGGCGCCTGAGGATCGCGTGCCGGGCCGCAACGGCTATTCCAGCGGTCGCTGGGAAGGCGACGTGCTGGTCGTCGAGACCGACAACCTGGTGGACCAGGTCGACCAGCGCAATACCTCCCATTCCGACCAGGCGAAGATCGTCGAGCGCTACAAGCTCAACGGTGTGGATGCACAGGGACGGCGCATCCTGTCGGTCGAGATGACCATGACCGATCCGGTCTTCTACGAGAAGCCCGTGGTGATGCGGAAGAACTGGGCCGAGGTGCCCAACGGCCGCGTCCTGCCCTATGAGTGCCCCGAGGAGATGTGGATCAACCGCATCGACGAAGTGGCGAAGCAGAAGGGCGTGCCTGTCCCCTGATCGAGCAAACAGAATCCGCTTGAGGAACCCGCAATGAACAAGATGATCCGCACGATGACAGTGATCGCTGCCGCCCTGGTGGGAGGTGTCGCGCTGGCGCACCACTCCGCGGTGCAGTTCGATTTCCAGAAGAGCGTTTCCTACACCGGCGTGGTGAAGCGCTTCCGCGCCATCAACCCGCACATGGACCTGGTGATCGAGCTCAATGACGAGAAGGGCAAGCGCGAGGTGCGTTTCGAGGGCCACAGCACCAACAACATGTACCGCAGCGGCTACCGCAACGGCATGGTGAAGGTGGGTGACAAGCTCACCGTGCACGCCGCGCCGTTCAAGGACGGCACGGAGGGCGGTTACGTGACTTCCGCCACGCTGGAGAATGGTGAATTCTTCGGCATGCGTCCCCGCAATGCCGGCGACGTGCAGCGCGTGGGCGAGGAAGTCCGCCGCCAGGCCGAGGGGCGCTGAGCGCCCCGGTCCGGTTTTTTGCTAGAGAGGTAGTTCGACTTAATGGCCAGAATCATCGGTGGGATTGCGACTTCCCACACTCCCACCATCGGTTTCGCACTGGACGCGAAGAAGCACGAAGACCCGGTCTGGAAGCCGATCTTCGAAGGCTACAAGCCAGTGCAGGACTGGCTGGCCGAGAAGAAGCCCGACGTACTGCTGTACATCTTCAACGACCACATCACCTCGTTCTTCCTCGACCACTACTCGCACTTCGCGCTGGGCGTGGGCGAGGAGTACCGTCCGGCGGACGAGGGTGGTGGGCCGCGCAAGCTGCCGCCGTTCCAGGGTGATCCGAAGCTGGCCGCGCACATCGCGGCGGGCCTGGTGGCCGACGAGTTCGACCTGTCGTACTTCCAGGGCAAGGACCTGGACCACGGCGTGTTCTCGCCGCTGTCGCTGCTGCTGCCGCATGAGAAGGGCTGGCCCTGCCGCATCGTGCCGTTCCAGTGCGGCGTGCTGAACCCGCCGGTGCCGACGCCGCTGCGCTTCTACAAACTGGGCCTGGCGCTGCGCAAGGCCATCCTCTCGTATCCCGAGGACATCAAGGTGGCCATCGTGGGCACCGGCGGCCTCTCGCACCAGGTGCATGGCGAGCGCTGCGGCTTCAACAACACGCCCTGGGACATGGAGTTCCTGGAGCGCCTGGAGAAGGATCCGGAAGGCCTCACCAGGGTCACCGTGGCCGAATACGCCACGCTGGGTGGCATGGAAGGCGCCGAGGTGGTGATGTGGCTGATGATGCGCGCGGCACTTTCGAAGAAGGTGACCAAGACGCACCAGACCTACTACCTGCCCTCGATGACGCCCATTGCCAGCGTGATCTTCGAGAACGTGGGCGACGACCCGATCAGCGAGCCGGTGGAGCAGTACAGGAAGCGCATGACCGAACAGTACGAGGGCCTCGAGAAACTCGAGGGCACCTATCCGTACACCATCGAGCGCAGCGTGAAGGCCTTCCGCCTGAACCGCTTCATCCACGAGCTGGTGAAGCCGGAATTCCGCAAGGCATTCCTGGCCGATCCGGAGCCGCTGTTCGAGCAGCACAAGCTCACCGAAGAAGAGCGCGACCTGGTGCGCCGGCGCGACTGGCGCGGCCTGATCCACTACGGGGTGATCTTCTTCCTGCTGGAGAAGCTGGGCGCCGTGGTCGGCACCACCAACCTGCACATCTACGCGGCCATGCGCGGCCAGTCGCTGGAGGATTTCCAGAAGACGCGCAATGCCCAGGTGCTGTACTCGGTGGCCGGCGACGACGACAGCAAGAAGGGCTGGGACAAGCCCGCGGCACGCGCCTAGGGCCGTCCAGCCGCAGACCGGACCGTTATGCGGTCCGGTTATGCATTTAAGCGGGTCAAGGCTTTTTCGGGCATAAAAAACCCCTTAGCCTTGCGCTCCATTCTCCCCAAGGTGATTTCCGGCAATGGCTGCGATTGCGAGTGAACGCGTACTGGCCGTGCGCCACTGGAACGACACGCTGTTTTCGTTCCGGACCACGCGCGACCCCGGCTTCCGCTTCGAGAGCGGGCACTTCGTGATGCTGGGCCTGCAGGTCGAGGGTCGTCCCCTGCTGCGGGCCTATTCCATTGCCAGCCCCAACTGGGAAGAGCACCTGGAGTTCTTCAGCATCAAGGTGCAGAACGGGCCGCTCACCTCGCGCCTGCAGCACCTGAAGGAAGGCGACGAGGTGCTGGTGAGCCGCAAGCCCACCGGCACACTGGTGCTGCATGACCTGAAGCCCGGCAAGCATCTCTACCTGCTGGGCACCGGCACCGGCCTCGCGCCCTTCCTGTCCATCATCCAGGATCCGGAAACCTACGAGCGGTTCGAGAAGGTGATCGTGGCGCATGGCGTGCGGCACCGCACGGACCTCGCCTACGAGCAGTTCATCAGCGAGGAGCTGCCGAGGCACGAGCTGCTGGGTGATATCGCGCAGGGCAAGCTGATCTACCACCCCACCGTGACGCGCGAGCCCTTCCGCATCCAGGGGCGCATCACCGACCAGATCGCCGATGGCAGCCTGGCCTCGCGCGTGGGCCTGCCGCCGCTGAATCCCGCCGATGACCGTTTCATGCTCTGCGGCTCGCCGCACATGCTGGAGGACACGCGGCGATTGCTGGATGAGCGGGGTTTCGTGATCTCCCCGCGCATCGGCGAGCCGGGCGACTACGTGATCGAGCGCGCTTTCGTCGAGAAATAGGCGAAGATAGCCGCTGCAAACGGCGGTACAGCCGGGGGGGAGCATGCAGGGAAATTCGCCGCGGCGCGTGCTGTTCGCGAGCTTGATCGGCACCACGATCGAGTTCTTCGACTTCTACATCTTCGCCAACGCCGCGGTGCTGGTGTTCCCGAAACTGTTCTTTCCGGCTTCGGATCCGGATGCCGCCACGCTGCAGTCGCTGGCCACCTTCGCGCTGGCCTTCTTTGCCCGCCCCGTGGGGTCGGCCGTGTTCGGCCACTTCGGCGACCGCGTGGGCCGCAAGGCGACGCTGGTGGCGGCACTGCTGACCATGGGCATCTCCACGGTGGTGATCGGGCTGCTGCCCACCTACCACACGGCGGGGTTGCTGGCGCCGGCGCTGCTGGCGCTGTGCCGGTTCGGCCAGGGATTCGGCCTGGGCGGGGAGTGGGGCGGTGCGGTGCTGCTGGCCACGGAGAACGCCCCGCCGGGCAAGCAGAACTGGTACGGCATGTTCCCGCAGCTGGGTGCGCCGATCGGGTTCGTGCTGTCGGCGGCCATCTTCCTGCTGCTGGATGGCACGCTGGATGAGGCGCAGTTCCTGGGCTGGGGCTGGCGCATTCCGTTCCTGGCCAGCGCGGCACTGGTGATCGTGGGACTGTATGTGCGGTTGCGCATCGAGGAGACGCCGTCATTCCGTCGCGTGCTGGAGGGCAACCAGCGCCTGAAGCTGCCGCTGCTGGAACTGTTCCGCGCGCATGGCCGCAGGCTGGTGCTCGGCACCCTGGGCGCGGTGGCCACCTTCCTGGTGTTTTACCTGATGACGGTGTTCGCCCTCACCTGGGGCACCAGCAACGGCTATTCGCGTGCGCAGTTCCTGTGGTTGCTGATGGGCGGCATGGTGTTCTTTGCGCTGGCGATTCCCCTGTCGGCCCGGCTGGCCGACCGGTTCGGGCCGCGCTCGGTGCTGTCTGCGGCGGCGCTGCTGCTGGTGGTCTTCGGGTTTGCCTTCGCGCCCATGCTGGAGGCGGGCAGTCCGGTGTCGGTGTTCATCTGCCTTTCGATCGGCCTCCTGCTGATGGGGCTCACCTACGGGCCGCTGGGTGCCGCGCTGGGCGCGCTGTTCCCGACCGCGGTGCGCTACACGGGGGCCTCCTTTGCCTTCAACTTCGCCGGCATCCTCGGCGCCTCGCTGACGCCGACGGTGGCCAAGTGGCTCTCCGACCAGCATGGCCTGGCCTCCGTGGGCTGGTATCTTTCGGGAGCCAGCCTGCTGTCGCTGGTGGCGCTGCTGCTGCTGTCGCGCGAGTCGCTGGCGGCGCGGCACTGACCTGCTGCAACTTTCCCGGAGGTGGTCGTGAGCGAGCCCGTCTTTCTCGAGGACCTGGCCGTGGGCCAGACCTTCAGCAATGGCCCGGTGGAGCTGACCGCGGAAGACATCAAGGCCTTTGCCGCGCAGTTCGACCCGCAGCCCTTCCACCTGGATGAGGAGGCGGCGCGCGCCAGCCTGTTCGGGGCGCTGGCCGCCAGTGGCTGGCACACCGCGGCGCTCACCATGCGGCTGCTGGTGACCGGCGGGCCGCGCTTCGGCTGGGGATTCATCGGTGCCGGCGGCGAGGTGAGCTGGCCGCGGCCGGCGTACGCGGGGGACAGCCTCACCCTGCACGCCGAGATCATCGAGATCACACCCTCGCGCAGCAAGCCGGACCGTGGCATCGCGCGCGTGCGGCTGGTGATGAAGAACCAGCGTGGCGACGTGGTGCAGGACATGGTGGCCCGTGTCCTGGTGCCGCGCCGCCCGGCCGGCTGAGGACGCATGCCCGGCGACGTCGATTTCATGCGCCTGGCCATCATCGAGGCCACGCGCGCGCGGGCCCGTGGCGAGGTGCCCGTGGGCGCCGTGCTGGTGAAGGATGACCGCGTGATCGCCGCGGCGGGCAATTCCCCGATCGCGCTTTGTGATCCCGGCGCCCACGCGGAGATGCTGGCCTTGCGTGCAGGCGGGCAGGCGCTGGGCAACTACCGGCTGGAGGACACCGTCCTCTACGTGACGCTGGAGCCCTGCCTGATGTGCGCGGCCGCGCTGGTGCATGCACGGGTGCGCCGGGTGGTGTTCGGTGCCTTCGATCCGAAGGCCGGCGCGGCCGGCGGCATCATCGATGCCTTTGCGCTGAAGGGGCTGAACCACCGCGTCGACGTGTTCGGTGGCGTGCTCGAGGAGGAGTGCGGGGCATTGCTGGCGGACTTCTTCGCCGGCATGCGGGGCAGCTGAAGGCAGCACGCCGGCTTCACGCTGCGGCGGCGCCGCGCGCATCGCAGGCTTGATCAGGCCTCGCGCTTCAAATCCTGGAATGCATCGTAGACCCTCCGCCACAGGGGGCCGGGGTGGCCGCCGCCCACGGGCCTGCCGTCCAGCCGGGTGACCGGCTGCACCTCGCGGGTGGCGGCGCCCAGCCAGATTTCATCGGCGGCGCGCAGCGTGGCCTCGTCGATGCGCGCATCGCGGCGCGTGATACCCAGCCGGTCGGCGATCTCCTCCACCACGCGTCGGGTGGTGCCCGGCAGGATGCGCGTCGAGTCGGGCGGCGTCAGCAGCACGCCGTCCTTCACCACGTGCACCGTGGAGGCGCTGCCCTCGGTGAGCTCGCCATCGCGCAGCAGGATGGCCTCGGATGCCCCGGCCTCGGCAGCCTGCTGGCGCAGCAGCACATTGGCCAGCAGCGCCACCGACTTGATGTCGCAGCGGGCCCAACGGGTGTCGGCGGTCGTGATGCAGGCCAGCCCGTCGCGCAGCGTGGCTGCGGCAGGCTCTGGCCACGGCGACCCGCAGGCAAACACCAGCGGCGGCACGGCCGGCAGCGGCGCGTGGTTGCGGCCCACGTCCGCGCCGCGCGAAAGGTGCAGGTAGACATACTGGTCACCACCACCATTGGCAGCCACCAGTTTTTCCAGCAGCGACTGCCAGCCGGCGTGGTCATGCGGATTGGCCAGCTGCAGCGCCCGGGCACTGCGGGCGAGGCGCCCGTAGTGAAGCTCCGGGCGGAACAGCCTGCCGCGGTACACCGGCATCACCTCGTAGATGCCGTCACCGAACAGGAAGCTGCGATCGAACGGCGAGATGCGCGCCTCCGCCAGCGGCATCAGCCGGTCATCGAGGAGGCACCAGGGCAGGGGGGCGGCCACGGCAGGTTGCCGGTCAGTCTTCGAACCACAGCAGGACGCTGTCGATCATCCGGCCGAAGAACCCGGCTTCTTCCACCTTCTCGAGCGTGACCAGCGGCATGCGGGCCACCACCTCGTCACCCACGCGCACGATGTACTGGCCCACCTGGGCGCCGGCCTCCAGCGGACCCACCAGTGGCCCGTTGATGCTGGCTTCCTTGGTGATGCTGTCGCCGGCGCCGCGGGTGATGGTGACGCTCATGGCCTCTTTCGTGCCCACCGGCACGGCGTCCTTCACGCCCTTGAACACTTCCGGGGTGAGCAGCGTCTTGCCGGCCTCGTGCAGCTTCACGGTCTCGAACCACTGGTAGCCGTAGTTCAGCAGCGAGGCGCTGTCATCCTCGCGCGCCTTCACCGACGGTGCGCCCAGCACCACGGAGATCAGGCGCATGCCGTCACGGCTGGCCGAGGTCATCAGGCAGTATTTCGCGCTGTTGGTATGCCCGGTCTTGATGCCGTCCACCGACGGGTCGCGGCCCAGCAAGCCGTTGCGGTTGTACTGGCGATGTTTGTTCCAGGTGAACTCGCGCAGCGAATAGAGCTTGTAGAGCTCGGGGAAGTCGCGGATCAGCGCCTGCGCCAGCACCGCCAGGTCGCGTGCGGTGGTGTAGTGGTCCGGCGAGGGGTTGCCCCAGCTGTTGGTGAAGCGGGTGGCCTTCATGCCCATCCGGCGGGCATATTCGTTCATGATGGTGACGAAGCCGCCCTCGGTACCGCCGACCTTCTCGGCCAGCGCGATCGTGGCGTCGTTGCCGGATTGCACGATCATGCCCTTGAGCAGGTTCTCGACCGAGACCTGGGAGTTCAGCTCGAGGAAGCTGGTGGACCCGTCGGTCACCGCGCCGCCGGTGCGCCAGGCGTATTCGCTGACCGTCACCATGTCGGTGAGCTGCAGCCGCTTGTCCTTGATCGCGTCGAACACCACGTAGGCCGCCATCACCTTGGTGATGCTGGCCGGCTCCATGCGCTCATCGGCGCGCTTCTCGGCCAGCACGCGGCCGCTGTCGAAGTCGATGAGGATATATCCGTTGGCCGAGAGCGGCGGTGGCTCGGGAATCACGGATGGTGCGCCGGCGAGCACGGCGGCGGGAAGGAGGGCGAGCAGGCAGGTGAGCAGTCTTTTCATCGTGGCTGGGAATTCCCGTGTTCGTGGATCATTCGGTGACAAGCAGCGTCTCGATGCCGAGGCCCTGCACGCGTGCGGCAAGCATATCGAAACTCGTGACGTCGACGATGGGGCCTACGCGAACGCGGTGCAGCGAGGAACCGCGGCCGGGCGGGACCACGCTCACGTTTGTGATGCCCGAATCGCGCAGGCGGCGCGCCAGGGCCTGGGCATTCTGCTCCACGCCGAAAGCGCCGGCCTGCAGGAAGAGGCGGCCTGGCGCGGCCGCCGGCGGCGTGCCGGCCGGTGCGCCGGGCGTGATGGCCTCCACCTCGACGAAGGTCGTGCCGGCCCGCCACATGTCCAGCTTGTGGGCCGCCGTGTAGGACAGGTCGATGATGCGGTTGGCCACGAAGGGGCCGCGGTCGTTGACGCGCACCACCACGCTGCGGCCATTGGCGAGGTTTGTGACGCGCACGTAGCTGGGGATGGGCAGCGTCTTGTGCGCCGCTGTCATCCCGAACATGTCGTAGGGTTCGCCGCTGGAGGTGGCGCGGGCATGGAAGTCCGGCCCGTACCAGGAGGCCACGCCGCGTTCCTTGTACCCTTCAGCGGTGGCAAGCACGTGGTATCGCTTGCCGAACACCTCGTAGGAGGCCGGGTTGCCGCGTGCGCTGCGCGGTTCGTAACGGGGCACGGCATCGGGAATGGCCGCCAGCTCGGCAGGCGTGGGGGCCCGGCGCGGCTGCGGCGTCGGTCGCGAGGGCGGTGTGGAGGAGCAGGCGGCCAGCAGCAGCGCCAGCGCGGCGCAGCGCAGCGCCCGCATCAGGGCGCAACCCTGGCCAGGGCGGCCGGTGCGGGGGCGGGCAGGGACGCGGTGGCGCGATGGCGCGCCGCGATGGCATCGGCGAGGTCATTCACCGCCATCGCATACAGGAAGCTGCGGTTGTAGCGGGTGATGACGTAGAAGTTCTGGAATCCCACCCGCCACGTGGTGGCCGTTTCCTGCTGCGCCGGCACCAGCATGGCCTGCGCCGCATCGGGCAGGGTGGTCTGGAAGCGGTAGCCGCGCTCCCTGAGGCCGCCCACCGTGTACTTCAGCGAAGCCTCCGCCCTGGCGGGGTCATCGGGAGAGGCATCATGCATGGCATCGGCAAGCACCGGCTCGTCGCGCCGCCAGCCATGCACGCGCAGGTAGTTGGCGATGCTGGCGAACACGTCGGGATTCCAGCTCCACAGGTCGCGGCGCCCGTCGCCATTGCCGTCTGCCGCGTAGGCGCGGAAGCTGGAGGGCATGAACTGCGCGATGCCCATGGCGCCGGCATAGGAGCCCTTCAGCGAGCGCGGGTCCACCTTCTCCTCGCGGGCCAGCAGCAGCAACTGCGTGAGTTCCCGCTTGAAGTAGTCCGCCCGCGGGGGGTAGTCGAAACCCAGCGTGGCCAGCGCGTCGAGCACCCGGTAACTGCCGGTATTGCGTCCGTAGAAGGTTTCCACGCCCGTGATCGCCACCAGGTACTGCGGCGCGACGCCTGTTTCTGCGGCGATGCGCTCCAGGGTCTCGCGGTGCTCGTTCCAGACGCGCACGCCGCCGTTGATGCGCTCGGCGGTGAGGAACTGCGCACGGTAGCGGTGCCAGGGCGTGGCCGCCTCCGCGGGACGCTTCATCGTGTCGATGATGCGCTGCTGGGGCACCGCGTCACGCAGGATCCACACCAGGTCCTGGGCGTCGAAGCGGTGCTCGCGGCCCATCTCGGCGATGAAGGCCTGCACTTCGGGGCGGGCCACGTCGAGCGTGGTGACCTGGCCCCCGGTCGCGGCGGTGGAAAGGAACAGCGCGGCGGCGGCCGCAGTCATCGGTTTCAAGGCGATCGCTCCCCTTGCAAGGCTGGGCGTCAGCTGCCGACCAGTTTGCGGTGCGAGTACAACGCCATGAGGATACCGAAGCCTGCCAGCAGGGTCACCATCGAAGTGCCGCCGTAGCTCACCAGCGGCAGCGGCACGCCCACCACCGGCAGCAGGCCGCTGACCATGCCCGCGTTGATGAACACGTATACGAAAAAGGTGAGCGCGAGGCTGCCGGCCAGCAGCCGCGCGAAGGTGTCCTGCGTCTGCGCGGCCAGGTACATCGCGCGGCCGACGATGAACAGGTAGAGCAGCAGCAGGATGGCCTGGCCCAGCAGGCCGAATTCCTCGCCGATCACCGCGTAGATGAAGTCGGTGTGGCGCTCCGGCAGGTATTCCAGCTGCGACTGGCTGCCATTCATGTAGCCCTTGCCGAACAGCCCGCCGGAGCCGATGGCGATCTGCGACTGGATGATGTGGTAGCCGGCGCCGCGCGGGTCGCTTTCCGGATCGAGGAAGGTGAGCACGCGCTGGCGCTGGTAGTCGTGCAGCAGGTACTGCCAGCCCACCCAGGCCAGGCCCGCGGCCGCCGCGGCCGCACCGGCCATGAACCATGCGGACAGTCCCGCCATGATCACCAGCAATCCGCCGGCGATGGTGATGAGGATGGCCGTGCCCAGGTCAGGCTGCAGGAAGGTGAGTCCGGCTGGCACGAAGATGATCAGCGCCAGCATCGCCAGCGCCGTGGGCGAGGGGGGCAGCGGCCGCTCGTGCAGGTAGGCGGCGCAGAGCATGGGCACCGCCAGCTTCATGATCTCGGAGGGCTGGAAGCGGATGATTCCCAGGTCGAGCCAGCGCTGGGCGCCCTTGCCGATGACGCCCATCACGTCGACCACGATGAGCAGCACCACGCCGGCCACCCACAGCGGCAGGGAGACCTTGCGCAGCTGGGACGGCCGCACCTGCGCCAGGGCCAGCATGGCCGCCGCGCCGAGCCCAAGCCGCACCACCGCGCGGAACACCATGTTCCAGTTCTCGCCGGAGGCGGAATAGAGCACCACCAGGCCATACAGGCACAGCAGGCCGAGCCCGATGAGCAGCGGGCCATCCAGCTGCAGCGCTGACAGGACGCGCGTTGCCGTGCCGAAGGTGCGGCGTGCGGTGGAGGATTCGCTCGTGGGGACGCGGATCATGGTGCTGCACCCCGCGTGCCCGCCGCCGGCGTCTCGACCTTCTTCGGCAGCCGGGGCAGCAGGTAGGCATCAAACATCTGCCGGGCGATGGGCGCGGCGGCGGCGGCGCCGAAGCCGCCGTTCTCGACCAGGACGGCCACCGCGATCTTCGGATCCTCGGCCGGTGCGAAGGCAATGAACCAGGAGTGGTCCCGCAGCCGTTCCTCCTTCACCTCTGCCGATACGCTCTCGTTCTGGGCCACGCTGCGCACCTGCGCGGTGCCTGTCTTGCCTGCCATGTTGTACTCGGCCGACTTGGCGATGGCCCGCGCGGTGCCGCTGATCATGGTCTCGCGCATGCCCTCCATGACCACCTCCCACTGCGCCGGCGTGCCGCCCTTGACCTGCGGCAGGGGAATGGGCGGGATGACTTCGGTTTCGCCGGTCTGCGGATCGCGCACGCCGGTAACCAGCCGGGGCTGGAATACCTTGCCCTGGGCGGCCAGCACGGCCGTCACCTGTGCCAGCTGCATGGGTGTCACGGTCATGTAGCCCTGGCCGATGCCGAAATTCACCGTGTCGCCCACGTACCAGACACGCTCGGAAGGGTCGCTGGCATTGCGGAAGCGGTTGGCCTTGTATTCACGCGAGGGCAGGATGCCGGCCACCTCGCCGGCAATGTCGATGCCGGTGCGCCGGCCGAAACCGAAGGGCGAGAGGAACTCGGAAATCCTGTCCACGCCAAGCTCCACCGCCAGCCAGTAGAAGTATACGTCGCAGGACTCGGCGATGGCCTCGCGTATGGCCACCGCGCCATGTACGCCGCCGCGACCCTCGCGTGCACGACGGCTGCTGCCGGGCACGGGAAAGTAGCCCGGACAGTAGTGGCTGTGCTCCGGTGTCACCACGCCGTTGGCCAGGCCGGCCATGGCCAGCACGGGTTTCACCGTGGAGCCGGCCGGATAGGTGCCCTTGATGGCGCGGTTGAACAGCGGCTGGTCGATGTTCTTTTCCAGGTCGCTGTACTCGCGCGCCGTGATGCCGCGGCCGAACAGGCTGGGATCGAAGCCAGGCAGGCTCACGAAGGCCAGCACGTCGCCGTTGTTCGGATCGACGGCTACTGCCGCGCCGCGCCGGCCGTTGAAGGCGGCCTCGGCCGACTGCTGCGTGGGCAGGTCGATGGAGAGGATCAGGTCGCTGCCGGCGATCGGGTCCTGCTCGCGCAGCGGCGTCTTCAGCGCGCTGTCGTCCACCGAGCGGCCCTGCGCGTTCACCAGTATCTCGCGGAAGCCGTTGACGCCGTGCAGCTCGGCCTCGCGCGCCTGCTCCACGCCCAGCTTGCCGATCACGTCGGTGCCCTGGTAGGCATCGCGGTCGATGCGCGCCAGGTCCGCCTCGCTGATCGTGCCCACGTAGCCCAGGGCGTGCACGGCAAGGGATCCGTGCGGATAGAAGCGCGAGAAACGGGCG
>CBFGXE010000007.1:0-119333 GCA_965652645.1 uncultured bacterium
GCGCCGTTGTCCGGGGTGATGAAGCCGGTGAGGAAGTCCACGTATTCGCCGGTGGGCTTGTTGTTCTTCATCGGCAGCATGACGATCTTGTGGCCGGTGCGGTGGGCACGGTTCCACGAGCCGTGCAGCACCGCGAATGCCGCGCCGCGATACTCCTTCGGGAACACCGAGGCGCCCTTCGTGGCGGTGTAGAAGCGGATGCTGGTGGCCGCCGAATGCGCGGTGAACGGCACATCGGGGCGCGTGGCCTTGCCGGCGAGGTCAGGCCGGTCGCCCTTCATGCGCGGCTCCTCGTAGTTGCCCATGTAGTACCAGGGCCAGCCGTAGAACGCACCTTCCTTCACTCGCGTGGCGTAGTCGGGCACCAGGTCATCGCCGAGCTGGTCGCGTTCGTTGACCGTGCACCATACGTCGCCGGTGGCCGGCTGGATGGTCATGCCCACGCAGTTGCGCAGGCCCGTGGCATAAGCCCTGCCCACGGTGTCGTTCCTGCGCATGTCATACACGCGCACCATGGCGCGGTTCTCTTCCAGGCCCCAGGGCGCGCCCAGGCCATGCTGCTTGTCCCATGCCGCAGCTTCCGCCGGGCTCTTCTTCTCGATGCTGTCGGCGAAGATGTTGCCCTGCGAGCCCACCGCCAGGAACATGCGGCGGCCGTCCTTCGAGAAGGCGATGTCGCGGGTGAAGTGGCCGCCGCCCACGGGCGAGATCTGCGGAATCACGACCTCGGGCACGGCGCGCGCCACGGTGTCGCCCGCCTTGTACGCGTAGCGCACCACGCGGTTCACCTCGGCGATGTACACCCACTGCGGCTTGTCGCCCGAGGGATAGAACGCGATGCCGTAGGGCTGGCCCAGTCCCTGTGCGAACACGGTGGGCGTGGCCGTCCTGCCATCGGCAGTGGGGCGAAGCACCTTGACCCGGCCGCTGTTGGTCTCGGCCAGGAACACATCGCCATTGGGCGCCACCACCATGTTGCGCGGTGCGCCCAGGTCGCTGAGGTAGACGTCGATGCTGAAACCGGGCGGCAGCTTCAGCTCGGCATCGGCCGGCTTCGGCACCACGGTGGGGAAGTTGGTGGCCGAGGGCGTGGCATTCGGCGGCGGCAGGTTGTCCAGGTCGATGCGGTGGACCACCCCTGGCGCGTCCTTCTTCCATTCGGCCTCGCCGGGGGGAGGACCGCCGCGGGGCGGCCCGCCGAAACCACCGAATCCGCCGCCGCCACCACCACCCCGCCCCGGTCCGCCCGCGCCGGACGTGAGCGTGCCGTCGCGCAGGGCGGTGAAATAGGCCACCAGGTTGGCGCGATCGGTGGCGCTGGGCACCGGAATGACCATCGAGGTGCCCGGCACGGCCTGCGTCGGCGCAGCCAGGAAGTGATCCAGCGAGGCGGCGTCCCAGGTGATGTCCGAGTTCTTCAGCGCATTGCTGTAGCCGAAACCTGAGCCGGTGGCGGCCTTGCGCCCGATCAGCCCGGCCAGGCCGGGGCCCTGCGCGCCGCCGTTGTCACCGGGTTCGGCGCTGTGGCACAGCAGGCACTGCGAACGGAACAGGGTGCGGCCCTGTGCGGCGGGTGTGGCAGCGGCGCCGCCCGGTCCGGGCGCTGCGCCCATTGCCGGCAGCGCGGCCAGGCCGAGCACTGCCGCCAGAATGAAAGAAGTGCGTGATTTCATGGTGTCCCCCGGGAGCCTGCGATTCGCCTGTGAGGATACGGCAAACCCGCCAGGGGCGGGCGGGCGGTCAGGGCGGCGCCAGCCCTTTCGAATAGCTGACCTTGCCATCGGCAGCTATGGCGATGGCATCCGCGTCGGTGAGGCCATTGATGAAGGCGATGCCCTCCTCGGCTCCCAGGATGAACACGGTCTTGGTGAGGCCGTCGGTGCGCGTGGCGGTGGAGGCGATCACCGTGACGCTGCGCAGCTCGTGCGGGGAGCGGCCGGTCTTCGGGTCGAGGATATGGTGGTAACGCACGCCGTCCTCATCGAAATAGCGCTCGTAGTCGCCGGAGGTGGAGAAGGCGGCATCCACCAGGGGAATGCGCAGCACCACCTCGTCGCGGCGGTCCGGGTGGCGGATGCCGATCACCCAGGGCTGCCCGAAACGGTCCCCGATCACGCGGGTGTCGCCGCCGGCGTTGACCATGGCGCGGGTGATGCCGCGGGCCTTCAGGATGTCGATGCCGCGGTCCACGGCATGGCCCTTGGCGATGCCGCCGAGGTCGATGCGCATGCCCGGCTTGCCGAAGGCCACGGTGCGGCCCGCCGGATCGAGCTTCAGCTGCCGGTAGTCCACGCCCTGCAGCGCTGCGGCCACGGCCTGGTCATCCGGCCGCTGGTGCGCGCGGTAGTCGTAGAGGTAACCCACGCTGGCATAGGTGATGTCGAAGGCGCCCTTCGACAGCCGCGAGTACTCCACGGAGGTCTCGAGCAGCGCGAACAGTTCGGGTGCCACCGGCACCGGCCTGCTGCCGGCCCCGGCGTTCACGCGCGACACCTGCGAATCGGGCTTGTAGGTGCTCATCAGCGCATCGATGCGCCGCATGTCGGCGAACACGGCCTCGATGGCCGCCTCGCCGGCGGCGCGATCATCGGCCCACAGCTGCACGGCGCAGCGCGTGCCCATGATGGCTTCCTCGCGCTCCAGCCATTCCGCATGAACGGTGGCTGAACAAAACATTGCACCGGACAGCAGCAGGAGCTGATGGAACTGTCGCCAGGCGGATACGGAAGCCTGCTTGCGCATGCGGCAAACATACCGCAGCGGGAAGTGCTGGAGTAAGCTTCCTGCAACGGACGCGACGTCGTTCACCCTGGAGACCGAATCCGCCATGAACCGCCTCTTCCGCCACCTCCTCTGCTCGCTGCTGCTGGTCACGGGGCTCTCCGTGCAAGGCATCGCGCATGCCCAGGCCGCCGAAGAAGCGCGGCTGCTCACCGCTGCCGACGTGCTCGACAAGCTGCGCGCGCAGCGCGACACCGAGATTCCCGAGCGCCTGCTGCAGCGCGCCTACGGCGTTGCGGTCATCCCCGGGGTCACCAAGGTGGCCTTCGTGCTGGGCGGGCGCCGCGGCACCGGCGTGCTCACGGTGCGCGACAGCCGCGGCCGCTTCACCAGCCCGGTGTTCGTGAACCTCACGGGCGGCAGCTTCGGCCTGCAGGCCGGCGCGCAGGAAACCGACATCGTGCTGGTCTTCACCACGCGGCGCGGCATCGAGGGCATTGCCGACGGCAAGCTCACGCTGGGCGTGGGTGCTTCGGTGGCGGCGGGTCCGGTGGGACGCCAGGCCGAGGCGGCCGCGGGCAAGGATGCGGAGGTCTATGCCTACTCGCGCAGCCGCGGCATCTTCGTCGGCGTGTCGCTCGACGGCACCGCCATCAGCATCAATGACAAGGCCAACAGTGCCTTCTACGGGCGCAAGGACGTGCTGGCTTCCGACATCATGAGTGGCGCGGTGAGCCGGGATTCCGAGAACACCGCGCGTTTCCTGGCAGCGCTGGCGCGCAGCACGGGCGAATCGGCGGAGACCTGGACCGGCGGACCGGCAGCGGATACCTCGGCCACCGGCGTGCCGGGCTCCGCTGACACGCCGGCGCCCGCCGCCGGCAGCGGTGCCAGCGACGTGCGCACCTTCCCGATGGAAGATCCCTCCCCCGGCGCCGAACCACCGCACTGATCAGCGCGGCAGCAGCCAGAGCGCCACGGGCACCAGCACCAGCCCGACCAGCACCGAGATCGAGGCGGCGCTCGCCGCCAGCTCCCGGTGCAGCTTCTCCCGGTCGGAGAACACCACCGCGCTGAAGCCGATGGGCGCGGCGGCGCCGAGCACGATCACGGCCCGCGTCATCCCTTCGGCGCCGAAGGCCCGGGCCAGCACCAGGCCGAGCGCCAGGCCCAGCACCATGCGCAATGCCAGGGCCGACACCACGCGGGCGTCGCGCGCCAGCCGCGCATCAAAGAGCACACCCAGCGCCACGATCACCAGCAACAGGATGAGCTGGCCGGTGGTGCGCAACACGGCGACCACCCAGTCCGGCAATGCCGCGCCGGAGACATTCAGCAGCAGCGCGGCCAGCAGTGCCCACAGCGGCGGGAAGGTGAACACGCGACCGAGGATGGCGGATGCGCTGGCGCCATGGCCGCCGTACCAGGCCGCCAGCATGTAGACGAAGGTGCTCTGGCCGATGATGTGGCCCAGGTCGAACAGTGCCAGCTGCGCGAAACCCTCCTGTCCCCAGGCAGCGATGACGAAGGGAAACAGGAAGCTGTTGTTCAGCGATACCGCGCACAGCACCAGGGCGCCCGCGTCCGCGCGCGGCAACCGCAGTGCCCTGGCGACAGCCAGGGCCGCCGCCAGCGAGACCAGCATGATGATGAGCGATGCCAGCGGCAGCGAGACAAGGTCGCTGCGCAGGGAGATGCGGCTGATGTCGGCGATGAACAGTGCCGGCAGGCCGGCGGTGATCACCAGCCGCAGCATCACGCCGGCCTGCGGTGGCCGCAGCCAGCCCAGGCGCCGCGCGGCAAGGCCGGCGACGAACAGTCCGATCAGCAATGCAATGCGCAGCTCGACGTGCAAGCGTCAGGCCTTCGTGCGCGCGGCACGCGCCAGGCGCAGCAGCGTGTCGAGGTCACCACCCTCGTGCGGGAAAAAGCTGGTGCCGATGGCAGGTGTGATGCCCACGTCCACCTCCGGCAGCGACACCGGGCGGGACACCACCTCGCGCACGCGGGCCTCGATGCCCTGCACCTGGGCGGTATCGCGCAGTCCGGCCAGCAACAGCACGAAATGTCCCTTGTCCGTGCCCACCGTGTCGCCCGGGCGCACCAGCATGGCCAGGCGCTGGCCAAGTTCCTGCCACACATGCTCCCTGAGATGGGAATCGGCAAAGGCCGGCACTTCTTCCAGCCTCGGGTCGACCAGCATCAGCGCGACCAGCGGATGATCGCCCGGTACTTCATGCAGTGCGCTGAAGCGGCGTTCCAGCAGGTTGCGATCCGCCAGCGACGCGGCGTCGGCCTCTTCTGCGGAATGGTCGCGCGCGTGGTCGATGATGGTGAGCCCCAGCACCACCAGCAGCGCCAGCGCCGACACCCAGGCGATCAACTTCAGCACGTCGTCGGCTTCCGCCAGCGAAGGCTCAGTGACTGCACCCAGGCTGTAGGAATCGGGTGCGAACACCGCGGCGGAAACACCGAAGTAATACACGCTGGCGATGGCGATGCCGGTGAACAGGCCGGCACCTGCGCGTGCAATCAGCATGGGCAGCGTGCAGGACTGGCGCAGCACGAAGGCCAGCCACAGCGCCAGCCACGAGGCCAGCACGGCGATCACCAGCGCCGTGCGGACGTGCTGCATGTCGTATCGCACCGCCGGGATGACCTGCATGGCGAACAGGCCGGTGAAATGCACGGCCGCGATGCCGATGCCCATGCACAGGCCGGCGATGGCCAGCTTCAGGCCACGCACGCGCGGGCCACTCACCATCCAGAGGGCGAAGAACCAGACCAGCACCGAGAACAGCAGCGAGAACAGCATGGTAGGCACGTGGTGCACCACCGGCACGGGCAGGTGGAAGGCCAGCATCCATAGGTATTGCGCGGTCCAGACCGCGGCGCCGACTGCCAGCGCGCCAATGCCCAGCCAACCACGTGCGGCGAAGCCGCGGGAGACCGTCACGCGCTGCGCGAGGTTCAGGGCAGTGAATGAACCCAGCACCGCGAGCAGCACGGACAGCGCGAGCAGCTCAAGGTCGTAGACGCCGGTCATGGATCAGCGCCGGGTGCTAGGCGTACTTGACGCCGCAACCGGCCAGGCCGCAGTAGCCGTTCGGGACCTTGTGGAGGTACTGCTGGTGGTATTCCTCGGCCAGGTAGTAAGGCGGGGCCGGGGCAATCTCCGTGGTGATGCGTCCCCGCCCGGCCGCGCGCAGCGCCGCCCCGTAGTGGTCCCTTGAGTCTTCAGCTGCGTCGAACTGCTGCTGCGTGGTGGTGTAGATCACCGAGCGGTATTGCGTGCCCACGTCGTTGCCCTGGCGCATGCTCTGGGTGGGATCGTGGGCCTCCCAGAAGGTTTCCAGCAGCGCATCGAAGCTGATCTTCGCCGGGTCATGCACCACCTGCACTACCTCGGCGTGGCCGGTCATGCCCGAACACACTTCTTCATAGGTGGGATTGGGCGTGTGTCCGCCGGCATAACCCACCGAGGTGGTGTGCACGCCGGGCAGGCGCCAGAAAAGGCGCTCGGCGCCCCAGAAACAGCCCAGCCCGAACAGGGCGCTCTGCAGTGGCGGGGGGAACGGCCCCAGCATGGAGGTGCCCAGCACCAGGTGCCGGCCGGAGATGGCCATTGGCTCGCTGCGCCCCGGCAATGCCTCGGCGGGCCCGGGCAGCCGGCTGGATTTGCGGAACAGGGACATGGCTGGCTGCGCGTAAGGGACGGACTGGTATCATTCACCTCCCATGACGATGATTCAAGCCGCGCACAACCTGCGCAAGCCGCACACCGAGGAACCCGCGCCCTACGGCATCCGCGTGAGCCTGCGCGAGAACGATCCTTTCCGCCGGCTGCTTGGGCCGGACTGGCATCGCCTGCACTGGTATCGCACCGCGAAGGAACGCGATGCCGCGCTGGCCGAGATGAGCCGCCGCCACGACTATTCGCGCCGCGCCGACACGCCCACGCTGGTGTTCTCGAAGGTGGAGAACCTCGCCGCCAGCCGCGGCCTGGCCTGAAGCCGGCGCGGGACTAGAAACCCAGTCCCAGCGACAGATAGAAGGCGTGCCGCCCGCGGCTGTCGAAGCCGGTGGCGAACAGCGCAGGTCCCAGGGGCGTGTCGAGCCCCACGAACAGGCTGGCATTCTTGCGCGCACTGCGCAGGCTGATGTCGCTGCGACGCTGCCATGCATTGCCGGCCTCCACCGAAGCGCCGGCGTAGAACGGCAGGTTGAGCAGGCCCTCGCCGCGCCGCCCCACGCGGTGCATGTACACCACCCGCGCCATCGCCAGCTGCGTGCCGGTGAGTGAATCGCGCGGCAGTCCGGAGAGATGCAGGAAGCCGCCCAGTGGAAAATAACTGCGCTCATCGGCGAAGTCGGGGTCGAGCAGCGAGCCGGCGGTGATCCAGCCCATCAGCGAGTGCCCGTCCCAGGAACGCACGCCGCGCCAGTCCAGCAGCACCGAGTCGGAGACGCGCTCGAGCCGGCGGTCGGAAACCTGTGCGCGCCATTCCACTTTCGCCGACTGCCCGCGCCGCGGGAAGGATGCGCTGTCGAGGCTGTCGAAGCTGTAGCGGGCGAACAGCTCGTTGAACTGGAAGTCCAGCGGCGCCTGGGTGTCTTCCCCCAGCCGCACGCGCGACTCGCCCAGCGTGCGTTCGCCGCCGGCGCGCAACTCGCCGGAATTGCCGATCTCCCTGCCCAGCGCACCGCCATAACGCAGCGACCGCACGCGCAGCTCGCCGATCTGGCGATCGCCTTCGTATTGCGGGACATTGCGCACCTCGTACAGCGCCGCCGGCTCCAGGAACCAGCGGCGGCGCAGCGAGAACGGCAGGTAAAGCTCGGTGCCGATGCGCGGATTGCCACCCACCTGCCCGTCCCATATCCACTCGGCGCCGAACTCGTTGATGTCGGTGAGCACCAGGCGCAGGGCGGCGTCGAAGCTGGTGTTGCCCTCGAAGTCGTCCTGCAGACGCAGGCCGGCGCGGATGTAGTTGGGTCCCCAGGAGGTGGGGCGGGCGGAAAACAGCAGGTCGGTGCGGGTGGACGGGCCGGAATCTTCATGGCCGGAGAGGCGGTAGTCGAGCAACTCCAGGCGACCCTGTCCGTAGTGGCGGGCCACGCGCCGGCGCAGCGCATTCACGTCGAGCGGCTTGCCGGCGAGGTCGCCGAACAGCAGCTCCACGGGTTCGGCGTAGTCTTCCGAACCGGCCTCCACGCCCACGGTGCGCACCTGGATGGGCCGGGGTTCATGCCGCCGCGCCGCCAGGTACGCGTCGTATTGCTGCGGGGAAACGGCCAGCGCGGCGAACCGCGCGCGCGCCTTTTCGGCGGCCTCGGTGCCGGCGCGGACGATGTGCGAGAGCCGGGTGAAATTGTAGGAAGAAGTGTCGGTGAGCACGGGGCTCACCAGCACGTCGCCTGCCGTCAGCGAGGCGATCTGCTTCTCCACCTCGCGGCGAAGCAGGATCACCAGCATCTGGTTGGCGACATTGGTGGCCGAGTCCAGGCGCTCGCGGCTGGCCAGTGGCAGGCCCACGTCGACCACGATGACGCGGTCCACGCCCATGGCGCGGGCGATGTCCACCGGCAGGTTGTTGGCCAGGCCGCCGTCGACCAGCAGGCGCCCTTCCCTTTCCACCGGCGCGAAGATGCCGGGGGCGGAGAGGCTGGCGCGCAAGGCACTGGCCAGGTCGCCGCCGCCGATCACCACGGCGTCGCCGGTTTCCAGATCGGTGGCCACGGCGCGGAACGGCGTGGGCAGGTCGTCGAAGCTGGCGATGCCGGCCACCGGCAGCGTGAGCTCGCGCAGCAGCTGGCTGAGTTTCTGGCCCTGGATCAGGCCGTTGGGCAGTTGCAGGCGCCCCTCGCGGAAGCCCAGCGGCAGCTGCACCAGGAAGTCGCCGTCCTCGGCGCGGCGGCGGAAGTTCAGCAGCGAGCGCGCCGGCCGGTCGCGGAAGGCATCTTCCCAGTCGATGGTGTCGAGCTGGCGCTCGATCTCGGCGGCAGACATGCCGCTGGCGTAGAGACCGCCCACCACCGCGCCCATGCTGGTGCCGGCGATGGCGTCAATGGGCACGCGCATCTCCTCCAGCACCTTCAGCACGCCCACGTGCGCTGCGCCGCGCGCGCCGCCTCCTGACAGCACCAGCCCGATGCGGGGGCGCGGGGAGGCTTCGGGGCCAGCTTCGGCAGCGCGGCCGGGAGCGGCAAGGGCCATGGCCAGCCAGAGCAGGAACAGGCTGAAAGGGGCGCGCATTTGACGTCAAGGATAATCCATTACGGTAAGCTTCCCGCCCATGACGCAGAAGATCATCTACACCCTCACCGACGAAGCTCCCGCACTGGCCACCTGGTCACTGCTCCCCATCATCCAGGCCTTCACCCGCAGTGCCGGCATCACCGTCGAGACACGCGACATATCACTGGCCGGCCGGGTGCTGGCGGCCTTCCCCGAATACCTCACCCCCGCCCAGCGGGTGGCCGACGACCTGGCCGAGCTGGGCGAGCTGGCGAAGACGCCCGACGCCAACATCATCAAGCTGCCCAACATCAGCGCCTCGGTGCCCCAGCTGCTGGAGGCCATTGCCGAGCTGAAGTCGCAGGGCCACGCCCTGCCCGACTACCCGGAAAAGCCGGCCAGCGAGGAAGAGCAGAAGGTCCGCGCGCGCTACGCCAGGGTGTCCGGCAGCGCGGTCAACCCGGTGCTGCGCGAGGGCAATTCCGACCGCCGCGTGGCCAAGGCGGTAAAGCAGTATGCGAAGACCCATCCGCATTCGATGGGCGCCTGGTCGAAGGATTCGAAGACCCGCGTGGCCAGCATGGAGGATGGCGACTTCTATGCCAACGAGCAGGCCGCATCGATCGCCGCCGCCGGCGTGCTGCGCATCGAGCATGTGAACGCGGCCGGCAAGGTCACCGTGCTGAAGCCGGAAGTGAAGGTGAAGGCGAATGAACTGATCGCCTCCACCGTGATGCGCGCCGCGCAGCTGCGCGCCTTCTACGCCAGGGCGATGGATGCGGCGAAGCGCGACGGGCTGCTGATCTCGGTGCACCTGAAGGCCACGATGATGAAGGTCTCCGACCCCATCCTCTTCGGGCATGCGGTGAGCGTGTACCTGCAGGATGTGTTCGGCAAGCACGGCGCGGCGCTGGCCGCGGCCGGCGTGAGCCCGAACAACGGCCTGGAGACGCTGTTCCAGAAGATCGAATCGCTGCCGGCCGCGCAGCGTGATGCGATCAAGGCCGACATCAGCGCCACGATGGCCGCGCGCGCGCCGCTGGCCATGGTCGATTCGGACAAGGGCATCACCAACCTGCATGTGCCCAGCGACGTGATCATCGACGCCTCGATGCCCGCCGCCATCCGTTCCTCCGGCAGGATGTGGGGTCCGGACGGCAAGCTGCACGACATGGTCGCGATCATCCCCGACCGCAGCTATGCCGGTGTATACCAGGCCGTGATCGACGACTGCCGCGCCAACGGCGCCTTCGACGTGCCCACCATGGGCAACGTGAGCAACATCGGCCTGATGGCGCAGGCGGCCGAGGAATACGGCTCGCACGACAAGACCTTCGAGATCGGCGAGGCGGGCACGGTGCGTGTGGTCGACGCCGCCGGCAGCACGCTCACCGAACACAAGGTGGAGGCCGGCGACATCTGGCGCATGTGCCAGACCAGGGATGCCGCCATACGCGACTGGGTGAAGCTGGCGGTGGGCCGCGCCCGAGCCACCGGGCAGCCAGCGATCTTCTGGCTGGATGAGGCGCGCGCCTATGACCGGCAGCTGATCGAGCGCGTGCGTGCCGGGCTGAAGAACCACGACACCGCGGGGCTCGACCTGCGCATCGAATCGCCGGTGGAGGCCACGCGTTCCTCGCTGAAGCGCCTGCGCGCGGGCCAGGACACCATCTCGGTGACCGGCAACGTGCTGCGCGACTACCTCACCGACCTCTTCCCCATCCTGGAGCTGGGCACCAGCGCCAAGATGCTCTCCATCGTGCCGCTGCTGGAAGGCGGCGGACTGTACGAAACCGGCGCGGGCGGCTCGGCGCCCAAGCACGTGCAGCAGTTCCTGGAAGAGAACCACCTGCGCTGGGATTCGCTGGGCGAGTTCCTGGCGCTGCAGGTGTCCATCGAGGACCTCGCCCGCAAGACCGGCAATTCACGCGCGAAGGTGCTGGCCGAGGCACTGGACGTGGCCAACGGGCTGGTGCTTGAGAACGACCGCTCGCCGCAGCGCAAGGCCGGCGAGCTGGACACCCGCGGCAGCCACTTCTACCTGGCGCTGTACTGGGCGCAGGCGCTGGCCGCGCAAGAGGACGATGCGGAACTGGCGGCGAAGTTCCGTCCGGTGGCCGAGGCGCTGGCGCGCGACGAGAAGGCCATCGTGCAGGAGCTGGCGGCGGTGCAGGGCCGGCCGGTGGATATCGGCGGCTATTACCACCCGGATGCCGCGCGCTGCGCGGCGCAGATGCGCCCCAGCGCGCTGCTCAACCAGGCCATCGACGGCCTGCTGGCCGCCAGCCAGGCCTAGGCTGCAAAAGGCGGGCGCCGGACCTTCGGCGCCGGCACCTGCTGGGTGATGCAGTGGATGTTGCCACCGCCCAGCAGGATCTCCCTGCCCGGCACACCGACCACTTCCCGCTCGGGAAACACACGCTTCAGCCGCGCCACGGCCTCGCCATCGGTGCGGCGGTCGAGCAGCGGCACGATCACGGCGCCATTGCAGATGTAGAAGTTCGCGTAGGAGGCGGCCAGGCGCTCGCCGGCCCGACGCGCCTTCGCGCTGGTTGCGTACTGCACGCCGGCGGCTTCGGCCGCAGTCATCTTCAGGGGACCGGGCGATGGCAGCTTGTGCACCTTCAGGCGCCGGCTGCGCGCATCCCGCGCGGCCATCAGGCGCTCCAGCGCATTGCTGGATACCGCCCACTGCGAATCGCGACGGCTGGCCGGGAAGGTGAGGCAGACTTCGCCGGGGCGCGCGAAGCAGGCCAGGTTGTCCACGTGGCCGTCGGTCTCGTCGTTGACCACGCCATCGCCGAGCCAGATCACCGTGTCGGTGCCGGTGTAGTCCTTCAGCAGCTTCTCGATCGCTTCGCGCGAGAGCCCGGGATTGCGGTTCGGGTTCAGCAGGCACTGCTCGGTGACCAGCAGCGTGCCCTGCCCGTCGGTGTGGATGGCGCCGCCCTCCATCACCAGCGGGGCGCGGTAGCGATCCACACCTTCGATGGCGGCGACCTTCTGCGCGACGAGATCGTCCTGGTCCCAGGGGAAATACAGGCCGCCGTCGAGGCCGCCCCAGGCATTGAAGCGCCAGTCCACGGCGCGACGACGGCCGGCGGCATTCACCACGAAGGTGGGGCCGGTATCGCGCATCCAGGCGTCGTTGTTGCTGATCTCGATGACGCGCACGCGCGGCTCAAGCTTCGCGCGGGCGAACTCGTACTGCGCGGCCGAGACCGCCATGGAGACCGGTTCGAAGCGGGAAATGGCCGCGGCCACGGCCGCGAAGGCCTGCTGCGCGGGCACCGCGCCGTCGCGCCAGTTGTCGCTGCGCTCCGGCCAGATCATCCAGGTGCCGGCATGGCGGTCGAACTCGGCCGGCATCCAGTAGCCATCGGCCCGGGGGGTGCGCTTCAGCGTGGGCATGCGGAAGGATGGTAATGGAAACCTGACGTAGCGCGGGCAATGCGGCCTAGAACTCCTTCCAGATCGTGTCGTCGGTGCCGGTGGCGGCGCCAGGCTGGGGAGCCGTCCAGGGACGGTTGCCCTTGCGACGTTCACGCGCAGTCGCCGCGGCCACCTGCTCTGCCGAGGGGCGGGCCGAAGCTGCAGCCTGCGCCATGAGGCGCGGATCCACCTTGTAATGCTGCATCGAGGCGTTGAGCTGGCGCGCCTGGTCGGCCATCGAGAGGCTTGCCGCCGAGGCCTGCTCCACCAGCGCGGCGTTCTGCTGCGTGAGCTCATCCAGCTGGATGATGGCGCGGTTCACCTGCTCGATGCCCGCGGACTGCTCGCCCGAGGCGGCAGCGATCTCGGCCACGATGTCGGTCACGCGCTTCACGGAGGCGACGATCTGTTCCAGCGTGGCGCCGGAGCGCGTCACCAGCGTCGAACCCTCGTCGACCTTGCGCACGCTGTCCTGGATCAGTGACTTGATCTCCTTGGCCGCCGTGGCCGAGCGGCTGGCGAGGTTGCGCACCTCGGTGGCCACCACCGCGAATCCGCGGCCCTGCTCGCCGGCGCGCGCGGCCTCGACCGCGGCATTCAGGGCCAGCAGGTTGGTCTGGAAGGCGATCTCGTCGATGACGCCGATGATGTCGGCGATCTTCTTGGAGGACTGGTTGATCTCGGCCATGGCCTGCACGGCCTTGGCCACCACCGCGCCGCCCTGCGCGGCATGCTCCCTGGCTTCCACCGCCAGCTGGTTGGCCTGGTTGGCGTTGTCGGCGTTGTGCTTGACCGTGCTGGTCATCTCTTCCATCGAGGAGGCGGTCTCCTCCAGCGAGGACGCCTGGGCCTCGGTGCGCTGGGAGAGGTTGGCATTGCCCTGGCTGATCTCGTCGGCGCCACGGCTGACTTCCTCGGCCGCCCGCTTCACCTGCGAGACCACGCGGGCCATGTTCTCGGTGAGTTCGTTGATGCCGTTGCCCAGCTTCACCAGCAGGCCAGCCCGGCCCTCGGTGCGCACGCGGCGCGTGAGATCGCCCTCGTTGGCGGCCACGACCAGGCCCTGCACCTCGTTGACGGCCGTGGCGATGGTGTCCACCAGCTCGTTGATGAGCTTCGAGAGTGCCTCGAAGAAGCCGCGCTTGCCGTCCAGGGAAATGCGGTTGGACAGGTCGCCGCTGGTGACGGCCGCGATGATCTTCTGCAGCTCGGATTCGGTGGCCTTCTCCAACGCGCGCACCTGCGCCTGCTGGGCGAGGTCGGCCACCTCCTGGCTGCGGTCGAACCATTCGGTGACAGTGCCGAGCCGGCGGCCGTTCTCGTCCTTCATCGGGCTGACGATGCACTTGATGGTGCGACCGCCGATCACCTCCTGGCGGGTGGCGATGCCGTTGAGCTCCTCCAGGTCGGTGGCCAGCGCGGCCGGATTCCTGGTCATGCCGTCGAGGCTGGCGCCCATCAGCTGGGCAGCGTCGAAGGCCGGCAGGTCCTTGCGGAAGGCCTCCTGCAGGCCGGACATCAGGCGCTTGGCGGCCGGGTTCACGTAGATGATGCGGCGCTCGTTGTTGGCCACCATCACGTTCGCATCGAGCTGGTCCAGCGCGCTGCGGAAGGCGGCGTTCAGCAGGGCCGTCTCGCGGGCGCGGGTGATGTCGGTGAGGTAACCCACCACCTTGAACGGCTTGCCGCTGGCGTCGAGGATGGGGCAGAAAATGGCGTTGACCCACACGTGGCTGCCATCCTTGCAGCGCTTGCGGTAGTCGTTCTGGCGCACCTCGCCCTTCTGCATCGAGGCCCAGAAGGAGCGGAAGATCTCCGCCTCGGCGATCTCCTTGTCGACCACGAGGCCGTAGTGGCGACCCTTGAGCTCCTCAAGGGTGTAACCCAGCAGCTTCAGGTAGAGGTCGTTGGCCCAGATGATCTCGCCGGTGGGGGTGGTCTCGATCACGCCCTGCAGGCGCGCGATGCCCTTGAGCTGACCCTCGTAGTCCAGCTTCGAATGCAGCAGGCTGGCCTTCATCTGCCTGAGGGCGCCCATCAGGCTGTGGTCACTGCCCCGGGAGGGGTCCATGTCGAACTGCAGCTCGCCGGCCGCGATGCGGCGCGCCACCGCGGCGGCATCGGCGGGATCGGCACCCAGCCGCGCCAGCGCGGCGCGCACGATCATGAACGCCACGGCCAGCGCCAGCAGGCCGCCGATCACCAGCATCAGCATGCTCTCGCGCAGGGCCGACTGGTAGGAGGCCTGGTTGGCCTCCAGGTCCATGTTGGCCGCGGTGAGCTGGATGTCGTAGAGGCGCAGCAGGTTCCTGCGCGCGGCTTCAACCGCCGGGTTGAGCTCCGCGCGGCTCCACCGCATGAGGTTCTGCAGGTCGCCGGCCTCAAGCTTCTCGAGCAGCCTGCCGACGCGCACATAGGCGGTGTCGAGCAGGGGCGTGGTGGCATCGGCCAGGCTCTGCTCCTCGGCAATCATCTTGGCCAGGAAGTAGTTGTCCCAGCCGTCCTGTGCCTCTTCGATCTCCGTGCGCAGTTCTGCGGCGGCGTCCTGCGGGGACTCCTCCCCCATGGTGACGGTCACGACCTTCTGCCCGGCCAGCTCCAGCGCATCGATCACGTTGCGGATGTCGCGCCCTGAACCCATGCGGTTGTCGATGGTGAACTTCAGCGTTCCCTGCGTGGCCTTCACCTGCAGCATCGCGTGCGCGATCAGCCCGCCAGTCAGCACCAGCAACACCGCCACCAGCGCATAAAGCTGCGTGGCCAGCTTGAGTTTCCTGAGGGGGTTCAGCGACTTCATTATGGTATTTCCGCTCCCGGACCCTGCACGGGTGATGGCAGTCGTGAAGTTAACTTCGGCAGGGTCGCCAGCCGTAATGAGGCCCGTCACAATCGCGGGCGACATAACGGGAACCGGATCACACTCCGCCCCTCCCCTGCCCCGCACTGGTGCGGATTGCCGCAACCGTGACCTGCGTCGCTCATCCCGACGCCAATTTGGCCGATAAAGCCGGCATGGCCACCCGCGGCGCCCGCAAGGACGCGCGGCGGGAGGGCCCCTGTCATCGCGGAGTCCCGACGGAAATGAAGTTGAAACTCGCCACCGTTGCACTGAGCGCCGTCATCGGCGGGCCCGTCTTCGCGTGCACCGAGCCGGCAGCGCCGACCTCGATCCCGAACGGCAAGACGGCGTCGAAGGAAGAGATGCTCGCGAAGAAGAAGGAAATCGACAAATACAAGCGCGATGTCGAGAATTACCTCTCCTGCGAGGCCGACAGCCAGCGTGTGCGACTCGTGCAGTCGGACCTGGAGCGCGTGGCCAGCCGATTCAACGCCGAGGTGCGGGCCTTCAAGGCCGTCAACGGCGACTGAGAGCCAGGACGCTCAGGCGTCCTGCATCGCCAGGATCTTCTCGATCTTCGATTTCAGTGTCTGGGCCGTGAACGGCTTCAGGACGTAACCACTCACTCCTGCCTGGGCGGCCTCCACGATCTGGTCCCGCTTGGCCTCCGCGGTCACGAGCAATACCGGAAGCTTCGCCAGCTTGGGATCCGCGCGCACGGCCTTCAGCAGTTCCAGGCCCTGCATGCCGGGCATGTTCCAGTCGGTCACCAGGAAGTCGATGCCCCCCTGCTTGAGGATGGGCAGCGCGGAGTCGCCGTCCTCGGCCTCGATGACGTTTTCGTAGCCGAGCTCATGGAGCACGACCCGCACCATGCGACGCATGGTGGAAAAGTCATCGACGACGAGGAAGCGGATGCCGGAACTCATGGGAACTCTACGGGTTGGAGTGGGGTTGCGGGCGATCCATGCCTATTTGTGTGCCTCGGCGGAGTCGACGGGTTCGGTGAATCGTACACCGTAATGCTCGCTCACCATCACCACCTCGCCATGCGCCACCAGGCGATCGTTGACGTAGACGTCGAGCGGGTCGCCGGCCGGGCGATCCAGCTCGATGACCGAGCCGGGCGCCAGCTGCAGGAACTCGCGGATGGTCAGCTGCGCACGGCCGACTTCCAGGGCCAGCGTCACGCCGACGTCGAGCACCACGTCGGAGGCGGCCTCGACATTGCGGGCGGTTGCGTTCATGCCGTCTTCCTCACGAAGGCGTCCAGGGAATTGCCGGTCTTGCGGGTGTTCATCTGGCGCACGCGTACCACCTGCTGGCCGCGTTGCTGCCCGAGCTCACCCCAGAACAGCGGAATGCCGTCGGCCAGCACGGTGGCCTGGCCGTCGAACTCGATGGGTATCACGTCCCCGGGGCGCATGTCTATCAGCTTGCCCAGGGTGATGTCGGCCGTGCCGAGGCGGGTGACGACGTCGACCTCGGACTCCTCCAGCTCGTTGCGCAGCAGCTGCGACCAGCGCTCCTCGCGATCGGCGCGGTCGCTGCGCATGCCGGCGCGAAGCGTATCCTTCAGCGGCTCCAGCATCGAATAGGGCAGCGTCAGGTGCATCTCGCCACCGCGCCCCTCGAACTCCACGCGCAGGCGGCTGACCACCACGATCTCGGTCGGGCTCACGATGTTGGCGAAATTCGGGTTCATCTCGCGGTTGATGAGCTCGATGCGCACGGGCAGGACGGAGGTCCAGGCGTCCTGCGTGGCGATGACCACCTGCTCCATCAGCAGCTCGATCATCTTGTTTTCGGTGGGCGTGAAGTCGCGGCCCTCGATCTTCACGTGGCGGCCGGTGCCGCCGAAGAACACGTCGATCATCGCGAAGATCAGCTTGGCCTCGAAGATCATCAGTCCCGTGCCGGAAAGCGGCAGGAAGCGGATCTGGTTGAGGCTGGTGGGCACGGCCAGGCTGGAGACGTATTCGGAATATTTCAGCGTGGAAACGCCCTGCACGGAGATGTCGGGGGTGCGCCGGAGCATGCCAAAGATGGACATGCGCAGGGCGCGCGCCACGCGCTCGTTGATCATCTCGAGCGTCGGCATGCGGCCGCGCACGATCCGGGTCTGGGTGGCGAAGTCGTATTCGCGGGCCTCGCCCGCCGACATCCTGGGCTCGGTGTCCACCGCGCCGCTCTGCACGCCGTTCACCAGCGCGTCGATTTCGTCCTGTTCGAGGATCTCCGCGCTCATACGTATTCCTCGGCACCGGCGGCGATGACGATGGTGCCGGCATCAGCCAGCTTGCGCGCGACCATCAGGATCTCCTTCTGCGCCGCCTCGACCTCCGACAGGCGCACCGGCCCGCGGGCTTCCATGTCGTCCTTGAGCATCTCGGCCGCGCGGCTGGACATGTTCTTCAGCATGTGGTCGACCAGCGGCGCATCCGCGCCCTTCAGGGCGATCACCAGCTTGGCCGAGTCCACCTCGCGCAGCAGCGCCTGGATGCCCTTGTCGTCCACCCCGACCAGGTCGGCGAAGGTGAACATCAGGTCCTGCAGCTTGGTGGTCAGCGGCTCGTCGATCTGGCGCAGGCCTTCCAGCACCGTGGCGGGCATGAAGTTCAGGATGCTGGCGGCCGTCTTGGGACCGCCCAGGTTGGCGGACATGCTGCCGCCCTTGCCGGCGATCTGCTGTTCGATCATCTCGTCGAGCTTGCCGAGCGCCGCAGGCTGCACGCCGTCGAGCTGGGCGATGCGCATCAGCACCTCGGTCTGGACGTCGTCGGGCAGCTCGGCGAGCACCTTGGCCGCGAGGTCCGCGTCCAGGTAGGAAATGATGATGGCCAGCACCTGCGGGTGCTCCTCGCGGATGATCTCCACGATGGCGCGCGGCTCCATCCACTTCAGCACGTCCAGGCCCTTGGACTTGCGGCCCACCTGGATGCGGTCGATGATGCCGCTGGCCTTCTCGTCGCCGAGGGCGTCGGTGAGCACGCGGCGGATGTAGTCGTCCGAGCCGACCTTGATGTCGGCCTGGGAGTCCATGGTGGTGACGAAGGTGCCGATGACCTCGCTGACTTCCTCGCGCGAGGCACTCTTCAACTGCGACATCGCCGTGCCCAGGCGCTGCACGATCTTGGCGTCCAGGTGCTTGAGCACCGTGGCGGCCTCGTTCTCGCCGAGGGCCAGCAGCAGCACGGCGGCGCTGCGGGTGGATTGGAGTTCAGTGGTGGCCATGGCCATTCATGAGCAATTTCCGTGCCTGCCGTGGCATGTGAGGCACGTCACATGCCACTGCCGGAAATCCGGCGCTTTTCCCGCGGCCGGAAGGCCGCCAGCGCCGTGCGCCGTCAGCCGCCCAGCGCGGCGTTGAGGCTGGCCAGCTCATCAGCCGACTCCTCCAGCACGCGCGCGACGCTCTCCTGCGTGATGCCCATGCGGCGGCTGGCCGCGGCTTCCGCCAGCTGTACTTCCAGGGCCAGCGCATCGCCATGGTGGGAAGCCAGCAGGTCGGCGATGGTCAGCACGTCGGTCAGGTCGGCCTCGCCGCTGTTGCGACGGTCCAGTTGCTCGTACTGCTCCACGGCCGTCACGATGTCCGGGGCGATGTCCCAGCTTTCCAGCACCATCCGGGCAATGGGCGCATGCCAGGTGCGCAGCATCTCGCGGAAGGATTCGGAGTTGGCGAACAGGCCGGGATGGTCGGAGGAGCGCGTGATGATGTACATGCGGCCCATGCCGTGCATCAGGCCGGCCAGCAGCGCCTGGTCGGGGTTCACGTAGGTCCACTTCTTCGCCGCCACGAAGGCCAGCGAGGCCACCAGCACGCTGCGTTCCCACAGTTCGTTGAGCGCCTCGCGCATGGGTTCCAGGGCAGGCGCATTGCGCACCTGCTCCAGCGCATAGGCCAGCGCCACGGTGCGCACATGGGCGAAGCCGATGCGGGCGATGGCGCTCTTGAGTTCGGTGATGCGGATGCCTGCCGGATTCAGCGCCGCCGAATTGGCCATCTGCAGCAGCTTGGCGGCGAGGGCCGGCTCGGCACTGGCCACCTTGGCCACCTGCGCGGTATCGCAGTTCTCGTCCGCCAGCACGCGGCGCATGCGCATCGCGACGTCCGGGAAGCTGGGCATGTGGATCCGGCCGCTTGAAGCCTCGGCGGCCAGGGCCTGGACGAAGAGAAAGGCGTCCCAGTTGCCTGAACTCGAAGTTTCTTGCTGGCGATCAACTTGCATGGATTCTCCGCGCTGCGAACCAGATCAGTGACGGGCGGGATTGTGCAATTGCGTGAGCAGTTGCGCTTCGTGCCGCGTCACACCACAGGTCTTGACAATATCCTCGGGCCGCGCACCGTTGCGGGCGAGCTGCAGCGCCAGCTGGTAGCCGCGCGCAGCCGGTTCGGATGCCGCAGCCAGCTCGCGCTGGTCCTCGATGCGCGCCTCCAGCGCGGCGACCTGCGCGGTCAGGCGCTGGGTGAGGTCGCCAAGCGAACGGGTCTCCTCGAACATGCGCTGCATGTCGCGCCTGCCGGCCCGCCGCCAGCTGCCGAATGCCACGGCAAAACACAGCAATGCCACCGCCAGCATGGCCGCGCGCGCGGCGAAGAAGAGCCACTCGTTCTGTTCGAAGATCAGGTTCATGAGTCACCCCACGGAAGCAGTTGCGCCAATGGTCCGGCGCCTGCCGTTACCGGAGCAGGTTCCGTGCCACTGCAGGCGCCGGCTCTGTGACCTGCGTCACGAACCGCTTGCGTCCACTTCGGCGGCAGCCGCCTGCGCGGCGTGGGCCTCGGTGGCGTCGACCTCCACCTCCAGCATCACGCGTCGGTTGGCGTTGCGGCCGTCGGGCGTGGCGTTGGGCAGCAGGGGACGGTGCTCGCCGTATCCCACCGCGGCAAGCCGGACCGGCGTCACGCCGCCGGCGATCAGCAGGTGCACCACGCTGGCGGCGCGCGCCACCGACAGCTCCCAGTTGGAGCGGAACTGGGCGCTGGTGATCGGCACATTGTCGGTGTGGCCCTCGACATTGATGTCGACGGGGAAGTCCTTGAGGATCCCGCCGAGCTGGCGGATCACCGGCTCCAGCGCCGGGGTCAGCGTGGCGGAGCCGGAGGCGAAGAGGATGTCCGAGCGGATGCCGATGGACAGCCGGCCATCCCCGCGCACCACGTCCACCATACCCTGCGCGATCAGCGGCTGCATCGCCTCCTCGGCCTGCAGCGCGAGCTGGCGGAGCGCAGCCACCGGATCGTCGGGCAGGTGCACCAGCGGCGCGGGCACGCCGGCGGCCACGCGGTCACCCACCTGTACCGGCGCCAGCGTGGTGGGCGCGCCGCGGAAGGCGGCATTGAGCGAATCGGAAAGGATGCGGTACTTGCCCTCGTTGACCTGGGAGATGGAATACATCACCACGAAGAAGGCGAGCAGCAGCGTCACCAGGTCGCCATAGGGAATGGCCCATCCCTCGTGGTTCTGGTGCTCCTCGTGCTTGCGACGCCTGGCCATGCCGAGCCTAGTGCAGGTAGCTCTGCAGCCGCGTGCCGACGATGCGCGGATTCTCGCCCTGGGCAATGGCAATCATCCCCTCGATGACCATCTCGCGCACCTGGCTCAGGGACTGCGCCGCGCCCTTCAGCTTGCTGGCGATGGGCAGCAGGAACAGGTTGGCGAGGCCGATGCCATAGACCGTCGCAGTGAAGGCCGCGGCAATGCCGGTGCCCAGCTTCGAGGGATCGGTGAGGTTCTGCATCACGGCCATCAGGCCGAGCACCGCGCCGACGATGCCCATGGTGGGTGCATACACGCCCATGCCCTCGAACACCCTGGCCGCACGCAGGTCGGCCGCCTCGCGGCCCTCCAGGTCGATCTCCAGGATGCGCCGGATGTCCTCCGGCTCGCTGCCGTCGATCACCATCTGCAGGCCCTTGCGGATGAATTCGTCGCGCTCGTCCTGCAGCATGGGCTCCAGTCCCAGCAGTCCCTGGCGGCGGGCCACCTGGCTCCACTCCACCATGTTGTCGATGATCGCCTGGCGATCCGGCACCGGCGAGCGGAACACCCAGCCCACGATGCCGAAGGCATGGCGGATCACCGCGCCGGGCGTCTGCACGAGGATGGCGGCGAAGGTACCCACCACCACGATCATCAGCGCCGCCCAGGACAGCAACGCATGCAGGCCGGCACCCTTCAGCACCGCGCCCACCAGCAGCGCGACCAGGGCCAGCACGATTCCGATGAAACTCAGCATGTATCGCCCGCCTCAGTCCTCGCCATGCCAGTCGCGCAGGCGCGCGCGCAGGCGTACCAGGGCCTGGCCATGCAGCTGGCAGGCCCGCGATTCACTGACGCCGAGCACGGCGCCGATTTCCTTCAGGTTCAGCTCCTCGTCGTAGTAGAGGGACATCACCAGCGCCTCGCGCCCGGGCAGCGAGGCGATGGCCTCGGCCACGGCGGCGCGCAGCGCACCACTGCTGGTGTCGCGCGCCGGGTCGGCACTGTTGTCGGCCACGCTGTCGGCCTCCTCCAGGCTTCCGAAGTGGCAGACCGAGGCGTCCTGCATGATGCGGGCGTAGTCCTCCATGTCCACCCCCAGCGCGACGGCAACCTCGGCGTCGCGCGCCTCGCGGCCCTCGCGCTCCTCGATCTCGCGCATCACCTTCGCGGCCTCGCGCGCCTTGCGATGCACCGAGCGCGGCGCCCAGTCCAGCTTGCGCAGGGCGTCGATCATGGCGCCGCGGATGCGGATGCCGGCGTAGGTCTCGAAGCTCGCGCCACGGTCCGCGTTGTAGTGCGCGGCCGCCTCCAGCAGGCCGATCATGCCGGCCTGGATGAGGTCGTCCACCTCCACGCTGGGCGGCAGGCGCCCGGCCAGGTGGAAGGCAATGCGCTTCACCAGCTCGGCGTGGCGCACCACCAGTGCATCGGCGGCACGCTTGCCTGACGCCGTGGAACTGTAGGCCGCCACCGGGCTCATCGCACCGCCTCGAGCCGTGCCTGGGCGCGGGGCACCAGGCGCTCCATGAAAAATTCCACGTTGCCGCGCTGCCCGGGCACGGTCCAGCGCGCGGCCCGCATCGCCAGGCGCGAGAAGGCACGCGAGGCGCCGGTCGACGGATAGGCAGCGAACACGCAGCGCTGCTGCCGGATGGCGCTGCGCACGAAGTTGTCCTCGGGAACCTCGCCGGCGTAGTCCAGCACCACGTCGAGGAAGCGGCTGGTCACCCGCTCGAGCTTGCGGTACAGCAGCTCGCCGCCACCGGGCGCCGCGGATCGGTTGGCCAGCACCTGGAAGCGGCGCAACCCGTGCCGGCGATGCAGCACCTTGATCAGCGCGTAGGCATCGGTGAGCGATGCCGGTTCGTCATTGACCACCACCAGCACGTGCTGGGAGGCCTGGCAGAACTGCAGCACGCTGTCGGCAATGCCCGCCGCGGTGTCGATGATGAGTGTGTCCAGCTGCTGCGTGAGGTGGCTGAAGGCCTGCACCAGGCCCAGGTGTTCCGCGGTCGAAAGGCCGGCCAGGCGCGCCACGCCGGAAGCGCCGGCGATCAGGCGAAAACCGGCCGGCGTTTCAACGACGGCTTCTTCCAGCGTGCAGCGGCCATCCAACACATGCTCCAGGGTGTGCCCGGGCACCAGCCCGAGCTGCACGTCGGCATTGGCCAGCCCCAGGTCGCCGTCGAGCAGCAGCACGCGGCGGTTCTGCGCCGCCATCGCGGCAGCGAGGTTCACGGCCACGCAGGTCTTGCCCACCCCCCCCTTGCCGCCGGTGACGGCGATGACCTGCACGGGATCCGGCTGCATGACGGCGCGGAGCCCGGCGGCCTGCGCGGCGGTGAAGGAGGGTTCAGCCGATCGCATGGGCCACCCCGCCGAACCGGCGCACCAGCAGTTCCTCGCCCACCGAGGTGTCGGCGCTGCGCGCCAGGAACACCGCGCGCGCCACCAGCTGGTGGGCCCGCGCGGGCGCGAGATCTTCCGGGATCCGCACGCCATTTGAGACATAGGCCACCGGCAGGCGCGAGGCTGCCAGGGCGGAGAGCGTGCCGCCGAGGCTCACGGCCTCATCGACACGGGTGAGCAGCAGTGCCGCGGGCGCGAATGCCGAGAAGGCCTGCACCGCTTCGCCGATGACACCGGCCTGGGCGCCGGCGGAAAGCGTCAGCCACACCTCGGCACCCGACAGCCGCGCCGCGCGCTGCATCTGGGCGGCGCGCGCGGCCAGGTCGCGATGGCCGGCGCCGATGCCGGCCGTATCCACCAGCACCAGGCGGTGGTCGCCGAGCCGGGCCATCAGCCCCGGCAGTTCCGCCGGGCCTTCCAGCGTGTAGCACTCCACGCCGAGCAGGCGGCCGAGTACACGCATCTGTTCCTGCGCGCCGAAACGCTGGTCGTCCAGCGAGATCAGGGCGATGCCGCGCGTGCCATGGCGCATCACCCAGCGGGCGGCGAGCTTGGCGATGCCGGTGGTCTTGCCCACGCCGGTGGGGCCGACGAAGAGCACGCGCCCGCCGCGGTCCAGCAGGTCATCGCCGGTGGTGTTGATGCGGCGGGTGAGCATGGCGAGCACGCGGCGATGTGCGTCGTCGCGGCCCACGCCGTCGGGCAGTGCCGCCAGCAGGTCGGCGGCGAGGTTCGAGGACACGCCCATCGCAGTGAGTTCCTTGAGCAGTTCGGCCGTTTCCGGGGCGCGGCGCGTCAGGTCGTTCCAGGCAAGCTGGGAAAGCTGGCGTTCCAGCAGGTGGCGCATGGAGCGCAGCTCCTCGCCCAGGCCTGGATCCGGGGGTGGTGAAGTGGCCGCGGCCTGCTCGACGGCACCCGCCGTACGCGCCAGCACATCCGCGAATCCCGCGCCGGCAGCCGGCGATGGCGCCGCGGTTTCAAGCTGGTGGGCGAGCTGCGCCTCCGGGTCCACGCCGACCGTGACTTCCACGCCGTCGGGAAGCTGCCGGGAGGAAAGGATCACCGCATCCGGCCCCTGCTCCTCTCGCACCTGGCGCAGCACGCTGCGCATGTCACGGTGGGTATAGGTCTTGATCTTCATGGGCTACTTTCCTACGGCGGTTACCAGGCGCACACGGCGGTTGTCGGGGATTTCATTCCAGGCCAGCACCGACAGCCCGGGCACGCCGGCGCGCACGAAGCGCGCCAGTGTCTGGCGCAATGTCGGGGGCACGAGCAGCACGGTGGGCTCGCCCAGTGTCTCCTGGCGGCGCGCGGCGCCGGCCAGTTGCTGCTGCAGCCGCTCGGCCAGGCCCGGCTCGAGGCCGGGGCTGGCGCCGGGTGTCGACATCGAACCCTGCAGCAGCTGCTCCAGGTCGTTGTCCAGCGTGATCACCGGCAGCTCGTCCTTCAGGCCCGCGATGTCCTGCACGATCTGCCGTCCCAGGGCCACGCGCACCTGGGCCTGCAGCTGCGCCGGATCCGGCGTGCGCGGCGCGTGCTCGGCCAGCGTCTCGATGATGGTCCGCATGTTGCGGATGGGCACGCGCTCGGCCAGCAGGCCCTGCAGCACGCGCACCACGGTGCTCATCGGCAGCACGCGCGGCACCAGGTCTTCCACCAGCTTGGGAGCGCCCCTGGCCAGCGAATTGAGCAGCTGCTGGACCTCCTCGTGGCCCAGCAGCTCGTGCGCATGGGTCTGGACCAGGTGGGAGAGATGGGTGGCGATCACGGTGCCGGGATCCACCACCGTGTAGCCCAGCGTCTGGGCGTGGTCACGCGCGCCGGGCTCGATCCACACGGCTTCCATGCCGAAGGCCGGATCGGTGGTCTCGATGCCGGAAACCTTGCCGAACACCTTGCCCGGGTTGATGGCCAGCTCGCGATCGGGATGCACCACGCCCTCTCCCACCGGCACGCCGGAGATGTTGATGCGGTAGACGGTGGGCGCGAATTCCAGGTTGTCGCGGATGTGTACGGCCGGAACCAGGAAGCCCAGCTCCTGGGTGAGCTTGCGGCGCACGCCGCGGATGCGCGCCAGCAGGTCCCCGCCCTGGCTGGTGTCCACCAGCGGCACCAGTCGGTAGCCGACTTCCAGTCCCAGCAGGTCCACCGGGCGCACGTCGTCCCAGGAAAGCTCCCGGTTCTCCGGCTGCACCACGGGCACGGCGCTGGCCTCGGCCAGTTGTTGTGCGGCGGCTTCCGCCGCGGCCGCAGCGGCCTTCTTGCGCACCATGCCGGCAATCACCACGCACAGCGCTGCGATGGCGAGGAACACGACGTTGGGCATGCCGGGGATGAGGCCCATCACGCCGATGATCGCGGCGGCCACGTACAACGCCTTCGGCTGGCCGGTGAGCTGGCGGCCGATTTCCCCGCCCATGTCCTGCGAGCGGGACATGCGCGTGACGATGATGGCCACTGCCGTGGACAGCAACAACGCCGGGATCTGCGCCACCAGGCCGTCGCCGATGGTCAGCAGCGTGTAGGTGCGCGCAGCGTCGGAGAAGGCCATGTCATGGGCCGTCATGCCGATGGCCAGTCCCCCGACCATGTTGAGCACCAGGATGATGAGGCCGGCGGTGGCATCGCCGCGGGCGAACTTGCTGGCACCGTCCATGGAACCATAGAAGTCGGCCTCGGAGCGCACTTCCTGGCGGCGCGTGCGCGCCTCCTCCTGGGTGATGAGGCCGGCGTTGAGGTCGGCGTCGATGGCCATCTGCTTGCCGGGCATGGCATCGAGCGTGAAACGCGCGGTGACCTCGGAGATGCGGCCGGCACCCTTGGTCACCACCACGAAATTGATCACTGTGAGGATGATGAACACCACCACGCCGACAGCGTAGTTGCCGCCGACCACGAACTCGCCGAAGGAATGGATCACCTGGCCGGCGGCGTCGGTGCCCGTGTGGCCGTGCAGCAGCACCACGCGGGTGGAGGCCACGTTCAGCGCCAGGCGCAGCAGGGTGGCCAGCAGCAGCACGCTGGGGAAGACGCCGAAGTCCAGCGGGCGCGCCACATAGAACACCGCCATCATCACCACCAGCGACAGGGCGATGTTGAACGTGAACAGCACGTCGAGGGCCAGCGGTGGCAGCGGCAGCACCACCATGGCCAGCACGGCGAGCACTCCCAGCGGCACGCCGATGCCACTGCGAAGTACGTCACGGATTGTCGGGTTCGTCATCAGTCGGGCCGTATCAAGCGTTGGGCATTTCGATCTTCGGCAAGTCGGGCTTCGGGGCCCTGCCTGCGATCGCCGCGCGGAGCTGGAAGATGTAGGTCAGCACCTGCGCGACGGCCACATACAGGCCCGCCGGAATCTCGTCACCGATCTCCGTAGTGCGATGCAAGGCCCGGGCCAGCGGCGGCGCCTCGAAGATCGGCACCTTGTGTTCGTTAGCTACTTCACGGATTCGGGCCGCCATCAGGTCCACGCCCTTCGCCACGACGGTCGGGGCCCGCATGGTCTTCTCGTCATAGCGCAGGGCCACGGCGTAGTGCGTCGGGTTCACGACGATCACGTCGGCCTTCGGCACGTCCGCCATCATGCGGCGCTCGGCCATCTCCCGCTGCAGGGCCCGGATGCGGCCCTTGACCTCGGGGGAGCCCTCGGCCTCCTTGAATTCCTTGCGGACTTCCTCGCGCGTCATGCGCATGTCCTGGCGGTACTGCCAGAGCTGGAAGGGCACGTCGACGGCGGCAATGAGCACCAGGGCCGCCGTGAGGGCCAGCAGCGACCAGCCCGCCAGCGAAATGGCGTGGCCAATGGCCGAATGGATGGGTTCGGAACCCAGCGCCAGCAGCTTGCCGGCATTCATGTACAGCACGATGCTGCCGACGATGGCCACCACGGCGAACTTGGCCAGCGCCTTGCCCAGCTCCACCCAGCTGCGCACGCCAAGCATGCGTTTCATGCCCGACAGCGGCGAAAGGCGCTTGAAGTCCGGCGTGATGGCCTTGGCGCTGGGCGCCCAGCCGCCGATGGCCAGCGGAGCGGCCAGCGCGGCCACCAGGGTGACCAGCAGCACCGGGGCAATGGCATACAGCGCGGCCAGCGCCGTGCGACCGAAATTGCGGGTCAGCGAGGTGACGTCGAAGGCATCCGCCCGCGACACGGTGAGCGCGCCGCGCATCAGGTCGCCGAGGCGCGCGCCGATGGAATCCCCGGACATCAGCAGCACGAGGCCAGCCGCCATCATCACCGCCGCGGTGGTCAGCTCGCGCGAGCGCGGGACGCGGCCTTCCTTGCGTGCATCCTCCAGGCGCTTGGGTGTCGGTGCTTCCGTGCGATCGTGGCGGTCGGTCTCGGCCATCTCAGCCTCCACCCATCAGGCCGGTGACCAGCGCAAGGGTCTCGCGCATCAGCGCCACGAAGCCCGACTGCATGGCCGGCAGGCCCGCCAGCATGACCAGGAGGCCACCGATCAGCGTCACGGGGAAGCCGATGGCGAAGAGGTTCAGGGTGGGCGCGGCGCGGCTCACCACGCCGAAGGCGAGGTTCACCACCAGCAGCGCGGCCAGCCCGGGCAGCGCCACCATCAACGCACCGCGGAACAGGGCCGTGCCCCAGCCCACCACCTGCCAGTAGCCCTCGGCTCCCAGGCCATCCATTCCCACCGGCAGCGTGGTGAAACCATCCACCAGCGCCTGCACCACGGCCAGGTGGCCGTTGAGCGCGAGGAAGGTCAGCGTGGCGATCAGGGTGTAGAACTGGCCCACCACCGGCGCCCCGGTGCCGCGCAACGGATCCACGTTGAAGGCGAAGGAAAGCCCCATGGTGTTGGCCAGCAGCTGGCCGCCCATGGCCAGCGCATCGAACACGATCTGCAGCACGAAGCCGATGGCCGCGCCGATCAGCACCTGCTGCAGCGTGATCACGACGCCCTGCCCCGAGAACGGCGAGACTTGCGGCAGCGGCGGCAGCAGCGGCGCCACCGCCAGCGCGATCGCGCCGGCCAGCACCAGCCGCACCCGCGCCGGCACGAAGCTGGCGCTGAAGATGGGGGCCACCATCAGGCAGGCGCCGATGCGCAGGAAGGGCCACAGCCAGGCGGCGAGCCAGCCCTCGATCTGTCCCGCGGTCAGCGTGATCACGGTGTTGCGCGTGCTAGCCGATCAGGCCGGGAATGCTCTGGATGAGCTCCCGGGTGTAATCCACGATGTGCCGGATCATCCAGGGACCGGCAATGGCAATCGCCGCGGCGATGGCCAGCAGCTTGGGGATGAACGACAGCGTCATCTCGTTGATCTGCGTGGCCGCCTGGAACACGCCCACCAGCAGGCCCGTGGCCAGTGCCACCAGCAGCAGCGGCGCCGCCAGCATCAGCGTGGTCTCCAGCGCGCGGGTGCCGATGGTCATCACGGTTTCGGGGGTCATGGCGGATTCCTTGCGGGCGGGGTCAGCGGAAGAAACTGGAGGCAAGCGTGCCCATCACCAGCGACCAGCCGTCCACCAGAACGAACAGCATGATCTTGAAGGGCAGCGAGATGAGCACCGGGGACAGCATCATCATGCCCATCGACATCAGCACGCTGGCCACCACCAGGTCGATGATCACGAAGGGAATGAACAGCAGGAAGCCGATCTGGAAGGCGGTCTTCAGCTCGCTGGTGGCAAAGGCCGGCACCAGCACTGACAGCGGCACGTCCTCGGGAGAGTCGTAACCCTCGCCGCCGGCGATGCCCACGAAGGTGGCGATGTCGCTCTCGCGGGTCTGCTCCAGCATGAACTGCTTCAGCGGCACCACGGCGCGCTGCAGGGCCTCGGTGGTCTCGATGGTGCCCGCCATGTAGGGCTGCACGGCCTCGGTGTTGATGGTGCCGATCACCGGCGCCATCACGAAGAAGGTGAGGAACAGGGCCAGGCCCACCAGCACCTGGTTGGGCGGCGCCTGCCCGGCACCGATGGCCTGGCGCAGGATGGCCAGCACGATCACGATGCGCGTGAAGGCGGTCATCATCAGCAGGATGGACGGCAGCAGCGTCACCGCCGTCATCAGGATGAGCAGCTGCAGCGTCAGCGAGTAGCTCTGGCCACCGGGCTCGCCCTCCACCACCACCGCAGGGATGCCGGGGGCGGCAGCAGCCGCGAGGCCGGGCAGCAGCACCACGGCCAGCGCTGCGAGCAGCGGCAGGAATCGCTTCACTTGCCGAGGCTCCGGCGCAGCAGGTCGGTGAAACGCGGCGGCAATGGCGACGCCGCGCCTGCGGGCGGGGGCGTGGAATCCGCTTCCGCCGGCAGGGTCTGCAGCAGGCTCACCTGCCCGGCGGCCACGCCGAGCAGCAGGCGCGAGCCGGCCACGCGCACGATGACCACGCGCTCCTTCGTGCCGACGGCGGCCTGGGCCAGCACCTCGATGCCATCGTTGCCACCGGCGGTGAATCCCCGCATGCGCTTGAAGAACCAGGCCACGGCGAACACGGCCGCCAGCACCAGCACCAGCGCCAGCATCACCTGGCCGATGCCCGAGGCAGTTCCCTGCGTGGTGGTGGTCGTCACGTCCGGTGCCGCGAAGCGGCGTGGCGCAGTGGATTCCGCGGCGAACAGCGCCGGCGCGTACAGCAGGCAGGCGACGGTCAGGCGCGCGGCCAGGGAGTGTTTCATCGGGAAATGGACTACTTCAGCTTGCGGATGCGTTCGGCCGGGCTCACCACGTCGGTGAGGCGGATGCCGAACTTCTCGTTGACCACCACGACCTCGCCGTGGGCCACGAGCGTGCCATTGACGAACACGTCCAGCGGGTCACCCGCGGCGCGTTCCAGTTCCACCACGGATCCCTGGTTCAGCTGCAACAGGCTGCGGATGGGCAGCCGCGAGCGGCCGACTTCCAGCGATAGCGTGACGGGCACGTCCAGGATGACGTCCAGGTTCAGGTCGCGCCCCTGCGTCCCGCCGGACAGCATGCGGTCTTCGGCGATGGCCTGCGCGGCATTGAGGGCACTTGCGTTCGGGGTATCGCTGCTCATGGATCGGCCTACTGCATGACGAAACTGGTGAAGTACACGGCCTCGAGGGCCGCGGGCTTGCCACCTTCGGCGGCGATCACCTTGCGCACCGCCTCCAGCGTGGCATTGCGCAGGGCTTCCTTGCCTTCGGGAGTGGAGACATCCGCCACGCGCTGGTTGCCGAACAGCAGCAGCAGGTCGTTGCGCACGATGGGATCCAGGTGTTGCAGCTGCGTGGCCAGCCCGGCATCGCGGGTCATCAGCTGCACGGAGACCTGCAGGAAGCGCGCGGGGGAGCCCGGGGCGAAGTTGGCCACGAACGGCGGATCCAGCTCGACGAAGATGGCCGGCGACTTCACTTCCGCCTTCGTCTCCCTGGCGGCGGCCTTTCCGGCCTCACCCTCGGCGGGCGCGCCACCGAGCAGCATGTACGCGCCGGCGCCACCACCACCCAGCACCAGCACGCTGGCGAGGGCGATGATCAGGCCCTTGCGGGACTTCTTCGGCGCTTCGGCGGAGGTGTTCTCTTCGGACATGGTCGGCTGCCTTGCTGGTTGCCAGAACGGTTGCGAGGGGAAATTGCAAGGCCTGTGCCACGCCCCTGACACAGCATCCAAGTCATTGAGCAGCAGGGAAATTCAGGCACTTTCCCGACTGTGACCTGGCGCACAGCGTCGGGAATCTGTCAGGCGCCGGGAGGCCCGGCGCGGATCAGGCGTAGAGATCGAGCAGCGCGCTTGAGACCTGCCGCACACCCACGGCCGCGGGCTGGGCCGGCGCGGCATCGCCCGCGCCATCGCCGCCGGCGAATTGCGTGTCCTCGGCGGCGGATCGACGCGGAGCCTCTTCGGAAACCCCGGCATGCCCCAGCGACAGTCCGGCCTCGCCGAACAGCTCGCGCAGGCGCGGCATGGCCTCGGCCAGCGCGGCGCGCGTGTCGGCATGCTGCGCGCCGAACCAGACATTGGCCGTGCTCTGGTGGACGCTGATGCGCACCTCCAGCGGCCCCAGGTGCTCGGGTGACAGCGTGAGCGAACCCTCCTGCTGCCCGCGCGCCGACATCATCACCAGGCGCGTGCCCAGCTCATCGGCCCAGCGCGGCGTGCCGACATTGGCACGCAGCGCCTGTTCCAGCGACGTGGCGGTGGTCGCGGGGGCAACTGTCACTGCGGAAGAGCCCGCCGCGGGTTGCACCATCAGGCCCGGCAGCTCTGCGGCTGCCAGACGCAGGCCTGGCTGTGACTCGCCCCTGCCTCCCGCAAGCAGCGGATCCAGCTGGCGCAGCAGGTCGTCGGCCGCGCCGGTGTCCCCGCCCTCCGCGGCGGTCTTTTCCGCGGTGATCTGGCCGAGCAATGCCTCCTGCAGCGCGTCGGCTTCGAGCGCCTGCGCCATCGCATCCGGCGCGATTTCGCCTTCGCCCGGCAGGATATCGGCCGTATCCGGCTGGCCGGATGCGCCCTCGCCTTCGCCCCCGCCGGTGGCAGCCGCAGTCGGGAAAAACCCGGCCAGCAGTTGCGCCAGGCCTTCCGGCAGCGTTTCCCCCGGGGACTCCTCCTGCCTGTCGCGTGCCGCTTCCACGTCGGCGCCTTCGGCGGCGGGTGCGCCCAGCAGCGAGAGGAAGTCGCGCGAGCCCGTCGGGGCTGGTTCCGCCGCCGCGCCCCGCGGCTGGGCCGGGGGCGTGGCAACGCGCAATGGACTGGCTGTTCCCATGGTATTCACTCCGTCAGGCTCCGCGCAGCGAGCGCGGCGCGCTGCGCCCGCTCATCCGTATCTTTCTGGTCCCGGCGCTCGCCGGCCCTGATCTCGGCCACCTGCCAGCGTTGCACCACCGAATCAACCGCCTTCACCTGGCGCGCCGCACCCTGCCAGTTGCGGCGGCTGCCGGCAGTCTGCTCGCGCGCGGTGGCCACGACCTGCTCCTGCTGGCGCAGCGCCTCGTCGAGGCGTGCGAGGAAAGCCTGGAAATCGCGCAACGCGCGCACCGAGGTGCCATCCTCCACGCGCTTGCGGTAGGCACACATGTACTCGCCCCGGTAGGTGCGCAACTCTTCCAGCCGTGCCTCGGCATCAGCCAGGCGGCGCTGTGCATCGCCGAGCTCGCGGGCGCGGGTCTTCTCGGCTTCGCCGAACAGGCGCTGCACCGGCGCCATGCGTTCCGAGCGCGTCATCCAGCCTCTCCGATGAGTTCGGCCAGCTGCGCGACACTGGCATCGTAGGACACCTGCTCGTGCAGGTCCTGCCGCAGGAACTCGTTGAGCTGCGGATGGGCGGCGATGGCCGCATCGATGCGCGGGTCGCTGCCGGCACGATAGGCGCCGATGGCGACCAGGTCGCGGTTGTGTTCATACAGCGAGAGCAGGCGCTTGAGCTCGCGCGCCTGCCTGAGCTGCGCCTGCGGCACGATGTCGTGCATCACGCGGCTGATGGAGGCTTCCACGTCGATGGCAGGATAGTGACCGGACTCGGCGATGCGCCGCGACAGCACGATATGCCCGTCGAGGATGGCCCGCGCGCTGTCGGCGATGGGATCCTGCTGATCGTCACCCTCGGTGAGCACCGTGTAGAACGCGGTGATGGATCCGGCGTCGGCACCCGCATTGCCGGCCCGCTCCACCAGCTGCGGCAGCTTCGCGAACACCGAGGGCGGATAACCCTTGGTGGCCGGCGCCTCGCCGATCGCCAGCCCGATCTCGCGCTGCGCCTGCGCGAAGCGCGTGAGGGAGTCCATGATCAGGAGCACATTGTGGCCCTGGTCCCGGAAATGCTCGGCAATGGCCGTGGCGCGCCAGGCGCCATGCAGGCGCAGCAGCGGCGGGCTGTCGGCTGGCGCGGCGACCACGACGGCACGCGCGCGGCCCTCCTCGCCCAGGATCTTCTCGATGAATTCCTTCACCTCGCGGCCGCGCTCGCCAATCAGGCCGACCACGATCACATCGGCCTCGGTGTAGCGGGCCATCATGCCCAGCAGCACGCTCTTGCCCACGCCGCTGCCGGCAAAAAGACCCAGGCGCTGGCCGCGGCCCACCGTCAGCAGGGAGTTGATGGCACGCACGCCCACATCCAGGGGGCGGGAGATCGGCTCGCGGGCCAGCGGATTCAGCGGCGTGCCGGTGAGGCGCACGCGACCATCCGCGAAGATGGGCCCGCGGCCATCCAGCGGAGCGCCGGCGCCGTCGATCACGCGGCCGAGCAGTTCCGGTCCCACCTTCACATAGCCGGCGCCGTGGCGCGGCACCACGCGCGCGCCCGGCTTCACGCCGTGCACGTCGCCGGTGGGCATCAGGTACAACCGCTCGCCGGAAAATCCGACCACCTCGGCCTCGATCGACTCGCCATTGGCGGCGCTGACTTCACAGCGGTCGCCGACGGCGGCCTGGCAACCCAGTGCCTCCAGCGTGAGGCCGATCATCCGGTTGAGCTGGCCTTCCACTGCCGGCTCGGGCAGCGTGGCGGCGATGTCCAGCGAACGCGCGAGCTGGTCGCGCCAGGCAATGGTGCGTGCAGCGGCGTTCAAGTGACCTCTCCTTCGCGGGGCCGGGCCCGCTCTTCGCCGACGAGCGCCGTGAGCGCCTCGTTGAGGCGGGTTTCCACGCGTGCATCCAGGCGCGCGAAGTCCGTGTGCACGCGGCAGTCGCCGCGACCCAGCGCGGCATCCTCGATGATGCTCCAGGCCGCCTCGGGCCCGGCGGCCGGCAAGCGTTCGCGCAGCAGCGCTGCGTCCTCGGGATTGAGCACCACGCGCAACCCCTGCGTGCTGGCGGGCAGCAGCGCCACCGTGGCGCGCACGATGCCGATGATCTGCGCGGGATCCATGCGCAGTTCGCGCCGCACCACGGCGCGCGCTATGCGCACCGCCAGGGTGGCGATCTGCTCATGCACCTGGTCATCCAGCTGGGCCAGCGGCCGGGACAATGCCTCGAGCATGGCCCCGCAGGCGCGGCTGCGTTCCTCAAGCGCGGCAGTCCGCGCGGCAATCTCCTTCTGCGCGGCAGCCAGTCCCGCGGCGCGGCCGGCCGCTTCGGCTTCTGCGTAGAGGCGCCGTTCCTCCTCGCGCTGCGCCTCGGAGCGGCGGGTGATGCGGGCGGAGGCCAGCGCGCCATCGACGATCAGCGGCGCGGTCCAGGCGCGGGGGTCGGCGGGCACTGCGGCCGGCGCCGCGTCAGTGGCAGCCATGTGCGTGCCGCCCGTCACTCATCGTTCTCCACCCAGTCCTTCACGACCTGTGCAACGCGCGCCGGATCCTTGGCCACGATGCCGCGCGCCTGCGCGATCTGTTGCTCATACGCGATGGTTCCGGCAGGACGGCTGGCCACGCTGTTCGCCCCGGCCGCCGCGGCTGCGGGCAGCTGCATGGGCGGCGCCAGGGCGGCCTTCACCGAGCTGCCGAGGCTGCGGACCAGCGGCCGCACGATGTACAGCAGCAGCAGCACCACGACCACGAGGCCAGCCAGCAGGCGCGCGATGTCGCGCACCATCGGGTTGTCCCAGATGGGCGGGGATGAGATCTCCGGCACTTCGGCCACTTCCTGCAGGAAACTCTGGTTCACCACGGACACCCGGTCACCGCGCGCCTCATCAAAGCCCACCGCGTCCCGCACCAGCGCCGTGATGCGCGCGATCTGGTCCTCGCTGAGCGGCGCCTCGGTGACCTTGCCGTCCTCGGTGGTGGTGCGCAGGTTGTCGATCACCACCGCGGCCGACAGGCGCTGCAGGCGGCCGGCAGGCTGGCGCGTGTAGGCCACCGTGCGGTCGATCTCGTAGTTGCGGGTGGCCTGGCGCGAGGCATTCTCCGGTCCCGCGGCCGCCGCGACCGGTCCCGCTGCGGCAGGCTGTTCACCCGGCGGCAGTGCCACGCCACCCTGTGGCGGCTGGTTGGTCAGCGCACCCGGCACGCCACGCGGGCCGGCGGCGGAGGCACTCAGGTCCTCGCTGGTCTGTTCACTGCGCACCACCTGGCTCTCGGGCCGGTACTGCTCGCGCGCCTCCTCGGTGGTGGCCATCTCGATCTGCGCCACCACCTGCGCGCGCACCCGGCCCGGGCCGAGCAGCGGGGTAAGCAGCGAGACGATGCGCTGGGAGTAGTCCTCCTCCAGGCGGCGCGCGATTTCCATCTGCTGCTCGCGCGCTGCAAATTCGTTGTTTTCCTGCGGCGAGGACAGCAGGCGCCCCTGGCTGTCGACCACCGTCACCTGGCCTGCGGCAAGTTCGGGGATGCTCGAGGCCACCAGGTTCACGATGGCCTCCACCTGGCCACGATCCAGGCGCTGGCCGGCATGCAGCTGCAGGAACACCGAAGCACTGGCCGGCCGGCGGTCACGCACGAAGGCGGACTGCTGCGGCACTGCCAGGTGCACACGCGCACCCTGCACCGGCTTCAGGCTGGCGATCGTGCGCGCCAGCTCGGTCTCGATGGCATGCTGGTAGCGGGCATTCTCCATGAACTGGCTCTGGCCGAAGCCGCCGTCCTTCTCCATCAGCGAGAAACCGCCGGAGGCCGGCAGGCCCTTGGCAGCCAGGCCCATGCGGGCCTCGGTCACACGCTCCGAGGGCACGAGCACGGCGCCGTGCTCCACCTTGTAGGGGATGCCGGACTGGTCCAGCGACTGCGCCAGCTGCGCCGCGTCGGCATCGCTGAGATTGCCGAACAGCAGGCTGTAGCTGGGTGCCTGCGACCACAGGGCGATGCCCACGCCCGCCGCCACTGCGGCGGCAACACCGAGCATCAGCAGCAGGGGCTTCAGTCCCGCCAGCGCAGGTGCGGTTTTCAGGGGAACGGCAACTTCGGAACTCATGGCTTGGCCTTATGCATCAGATGGGCATGTTCATGATTTCCTGGTACGCACTGACCAGGCGGTTTCGGACCTCCACCGTGGCGCGGAACGCCACCGAGGCCTTGTTCGATTCGAGCATCACCTGCGAGAGCTCAACGCCCGGATCACCGCGCTCGAAGCGCGTGGCCAGGTCGTTGGATTTCGCCTGCGCCTGGTTCACGGCATCGAGGCCCTGCTTCAGCACGGTGGCAAAGCTGGCTCCGCCGGCTGCCGCAGGGGCGGCCGGGTTCTTCACCGCGGCGGGCGCGCCGATCTTCGTCTGCTGCTGCAGGGCACGGATCTGCGCCAGCACGCTGTCGATCTGCAGGTTGCTCATGTCGGTTACCAGTGGGTTCAGGCAGCCGGCACGTCGATGCCGGTGGATCGAAGCTGCGCCAGCTTGTAGCGCAGCGTGCGGGGACTGATGCCGAGCCGGGCGGCCACGTCGCGCCGGCTGGCGCCGCCCCGCAACGCCGTCAGCAGGATCTGCCGCTCGGCGGCACGCAGCGTGCCGCGCAGCGGCTTGCCCTGCAGTTCGGCCAGGGGCAGCGCGGCGCGCGGCGCGGCAGCGGTTGGCGCGAGCGACTCACCCAGGCCCTCGAAACGGATGTGCGAGGCGTTGATGACCGCATCGCCCGACAGGATCATCGCCCGCTGCAGCAGGTTGTCCAGCTCGCGGATGTTGCCGGGCCAGGTGTAGGCAAGCAGCAGCTGCGCCGCATCGGCCGACAGGGCCGGGATGCGACCGCCGCGGCTGCGCATTTCCAGCAGGCGCATGGCCAGCGGCAGCACGTCGTCACGCCGCTGGCGCAGCGCCGTGATGGTCATCGGGAACACGCACAGGCGGTAGTAGAGGTCCTCGCGGAACCGCCCGGCCTTCACCTCGGCGCGCAGGTCACGGTTGGTGGTGGCGATCACGCGCACGTTGAGGTTCACCATGTTGTGGGCGCCCAGGCGCTCCACCTCGCGCTCCTGCAGCACGCGCAGCAGCTTGGCCTGCAGGGCCAGCGGCATTTCGGTGATCTCGTCCAGCAGCAGCGTGCCGCCCTGGGCCTGCTCGAACTTGCCCGGGTGGGCATTGGTGGCGCCGGTGAAGGCGCCGCGCTCGTAGCCGAACAGCATGGCCTCGAGCATGGATTCGGGAATGGCCGCGCAGTTGATTGCCACGAACGGCGCCTTCGCGCGCGGCGAGCGGTCGTGGATGAAGCGGGCCAGCACTTCCTTGCCGGTGCCCGACTCGCCGTTGATCAGTACGGTGCAGTCGGTGGCGGCAACGCGGGCGGCCAGCGAGTACAGCGCGCGTGAGGCCTGGTCGACGACCACGGGATCGCGGGCGGTGAGCAGGGAATCGTCGTTGTTCTCCATGCCATGGGGGAGAGCAAGTTCCGTGCCGGCCAGACCCTTCCCATCAGGTGAAGCGCGTCACGGTTTTCGAGGCCGTCGCGTCAAACGGCCGTCGTTTCGTCCGTCACCCCGATGCCGAACTTGCGCAGTTTCTCCACCAGCGTGGTCCGGCGCAGTCCCAGCAGGCGCGCGGCCTGCGCAACGACGCCATTGCCACGCTCCAGGGCCTGGCGGATCAGCGATTCCTCGATGGCGGCAATGTGCGCGCGCAGGTCGATGCCGCCGGGCGGCAGGATGGTGCCGCCGGGCGCCGCCGGTTCCTCGAGCATCAACAGCGCCTCGCGCTCCGACAGGCGCTCGTCCGCCTCTTCGCCGATGACTTCATTGGCCGGGGCCACGGCGACCGCCACCGCTTCCGGCAGCGGGCGGAAAATCGTTGCCGGTACTGCCTGCTCCGACTCCGCCGGCGGCGTCCAGCCGGAGGGACGGTAGCGTGCCGGCAGGTCGGCCACGCCCACCACGCGGCCCGCGCAGGTGATGGACAGCCGCTCGATCAGGTTGCCCAGCTCGCGCACGTTGCCCGGCCAGGCATACTGCACCAGGCAGTCCAGCGCCGGGGCCGAGAGCATCACGCGCGAGCGGCCGGCGGTGGCATTGGCCTCGGAGAAGTCGCGGATCAGGGTGGGCAGGTCCTCGCGGCGCGCACGCAGCGAGGGCATCTCGATGGGGAACACGTTGAGGCGGTAGAAGAGGTCCTCGCGGAACGCGCCGCGGGAGATTGCCTCCTCCAGGTTGCGATGCGTGGCCGCGATGATGCGCACATTGCAGCGGTACTGCAGCGCGCTGCCCACGCGTTCGAAGACCCGCTCCTGCAGCACGCGCAGCAGCTTCACCTGCATCGGCAGGCTCATGTCGCCGATTTCATCCAGGAACAGCGTGCCGCCATCGGCCAGCTCGAAGCGGCCCTTGCGGGTGGCCACCGCGCCGGTGAATGAACCCTTCTCGTGGCCGAACAGCTCGCTTTCGAGCAGGTCGGCCGGGATGGCACCGCAGTTCACGGCGATGAAGGGGCGATTGCGGCGGGGGCTGGCGTTGTGGATGGCGCGGGCCACCACTTCCTTGCCGGTGCCCGACTCGCCGAGGATCAGGACGCTGGAATCATGCGCCGCGACCTGCCCGATCAGGGCCAGGATCTGGCGGATCGCCGGGGATTCTCCTGTGGGGCCACGATGAATGTTGATCTCGGCACGAATGTCTTCAGCTGCAGTGGCCATTAACCCGTCTTCAGTTCTTGTCAGGAGGACGGGGAGGATTGTTGCCGAATGGCGGCGTCAGAAAAGTGACGCATGGCGTCAATCAACGGAGTATGCGTGTGATGGTGCTCTCACTTCCTGCCCGCCGCGGCTGGCGCACACCGGCCACCTGGCGGCGATGACGGCGGAAGGCCAGCTTCTCCAGCAGGTCGGCGGTGGCTTCGCCCGGCGGCACGAAGCTGGCCTTTACCTGGCCATCGGCCGCAACCTGCGTGACATTCGCCACCAGCGCCAGCGGCTGGGGCAGGCTGTCGCGCAGCCAGATCTCCAGCAGTCCCTGCTGGCCGACGCGTGGCGGATCAAGCGTTTTCCACACCGCACCCATGGCATTGAAGCGCACCAGCGTGGGTGCGGGACGCGGCAACTGCGCAGCCAGCAGCTGGCCCACCAGGTCCAGCAGCAGGTTCACCTTCACTTCCAGCCGCATCATGTCGGCGGCATGGGGCGAGGATTCGTCCTTCTTCTCGGTGGCGCCCTGCTCCTCGAGCACCGCACACACCTGCAGCATGCGCACGTTGCGGTCGGTGAGCGCAGTGATGGCGGCCAGCTCCAGTGGCTGGGCCAGCGGCCTGAATGCCACGGGCAGCAGGTCCTGGTAGGCCAGCTCGTTGTTCAGGATGACCGTGTCGACGCCCTCGAACATGATTCCCTCCGGCCGGGGCGCGCCGATCGACTAGCCGATCAACGCCTCCAGCGTGCGGTCCGATTCCGCCACCGCGGCCCGGAGGGCCGCCAGCGAACCGGCGCCCCCACCTGCATTCACGTGGCGTGCCAGCTCCGCCAGCAGGCTGCGGCGCTCCTGCATCAGGCCACGGATGGAAGCGGCCGGCGCCCGCTGCTGCACCTCGCGCACCAGCCGGAACGTGGAGGCCGTCACATTCTGCGCCAGCAGGCGGCGCGCGGCGGGAACGGCGCCGCGCTCGCCGTTCACCGCAGCCGCCCCGGGATCTGCATCCAGGCGCCACGGATCTCGCGCAGCAGGTTCCCGACCTCGTCCAGCATTTCCGGCCGGTTCTCGGAGTTGGCCCGCACCAGCTGGCGGCCGCAGTAGTCATAGAGGTCGCCCATGTTGGCGGCGATCTCGCCGCCTGCCTCCATGTTCAGGCTGGCACGCAGCTCCTGCACGATGGCCACGGCGCGGTGGATGAGGCGGTTCTTCGCTTCGTTGTCGCCATGCTCCATGGCGCCGCGCGCGGAGGCCACGCGCTCCAGCGCGCCATCCATCAGCATCACGATGAGACCATGGGGATCCGAGGCGTCGACACGGCTGTGCGCGGCGACCGAACGATAGGCTGCAAGGCTGGATCTGCTGGGATAGGCCGACATGTGAGAACTCCTGCTCTACATGCGACTTAACGGCCCGGCCGGCCGGAACTTGAGGGTGACCTGCGCTGCGCCGCAGGCCCGGCGCCTCGTTAACGGCGGGTTGTGGCCTTGGCCAGGCTGTCCAGCTGCTGGCTGAGGTAATTGGAGGTGGACTGCATCTGCGCCAGCAGCCCGTCCATGGCGGTGAACTGCTTCAGGTAGCGCTGCTGCACGGCGCGCATGCGCACGTCCAGGGCTTCCCTCTCCTGCTCCAGGCGACGACGCTGCGTATCGATGCGCGCGTTGCGCGCGGCAAACTCGCCGCTGGAGGACAAACGGCCGTCCAGGTATTCGGCGACCCGCACGGCCACACCGGACTCCGAGGAGAACACCCGGTTCACCGCCTGCGGATCGGCGGCCAGGGCCTCGTTGAACTTCGCGTTGTCCAGCTGCAGCGTGCCGGTGGGGGTGACGCTGATGCCGAGGCTGGTCAGCGTGCGGTAGTCCCCGGTGGTGCCGGGCACCGGCTCGCTGAGGATGCGGCGCAGCTGGGTGTCCACCCCGCGCAGCAGCGAATCACCCAGCATGGGACCTGCGGTCTTCGTGGACGCGTCGTATCGTCCCAGCGTCCTGATCTGCTGCACCAGCGAGTTGTACGAGCTGATGAATGCCTCGACCTTCTTCAGGACGGCCGCGTCATCCCGCTCGATGGTGAGCGTCACCGGCTCGCCTTCGGCGGTGACCTTCTTCAGGTTCAGCGTGACGCCGTCGATGGCGCCGCTGATGGCATTCTTCGCGCTGCGGATCTGGTAGCCGGACACCGCCACGATGGCGTCCTGGGCGGTGAGGTCGCGCTCCGCGTCGAAGTCATTGAGGTCATCCACCAGCTGCGCAAGGCCCGCGTCGGCGCCCGTGGCGCTGATGGTGATGCCATTGTCCGCGCCGGTGGCGGTGCCGGTGAGCACCAGGTAGCTGCCACTGTCGTCGCCCACCAGCGTGGCGCGCACGGTGGTGTTGCCTTCGGCCTGGTTGATGGCGTCGCGGACCTGCGCCAGGGTGTCGCTGTCCTCGGTGATTTCGACGTCGAATGAGGTTTCGCCCACCGTGATGGTGAGGGTGCCGGTGCCGATGACACTGTCGGCGCCGTCGACATAAGCCCCGGAGCCCAGCCGGGCCGCGGTGGCCAGCTGCCGCACTTCGATCTGGTAGCTGCCTGCCACCGCCGCGGCGGAAGTCGAGGCCGTGAAGTACTGCTCGTCCTGCACGGTGGCCTTGCTGAGCGCCAGTGAAGCGGGCGTGCGCACGGCCGTCGACGCGCCCTGCAGTCCCGACATGGCGCCCTTGAGCATGGCCAGGGCGGAGAATTCCTGGGTGAGCTTGGCATCCTCGCGGGTCAGCCGGCCGTCCTTGGGCGCGCGCTCGGCGGCCACCAGCTCGCTGACCAGCGAGTTGATGTCCAGTCCCGAACCGATGCCCAGCGAAGAGATCGTAGCCATGCCGGCAGTATGTCAGGCCCGCGAATCGATGAGTGTGCCGGACTCCGCACTCGCGCGAAGCATGCGCTGCAGGGCTTCCTCCCCCGGGATGCGCCGGATCACGTTGCCGGCCACGTCGCGCACCACGATGACCGCGGTGCCGGAGTCATTGTCCACCTGGAACTCCAGGTTCCGGGTGGATGAATTCAGGTAGCGGCTCACCTGCTCGGCAATGGCCTGCTGGGTGTGATGCAGGTCCTTCTCCGGGGGCTTGACCTCCGTGACCCGCTCCACCGGCGGCACGACTTCCTGTTCGGCAGCCGCGACGGGAACCTTCCCCGGCGGAGTCGGGGAAACGGAGACTCCGGCTGCAGGCTTGTTGGCTGGGAGTTCCATGGTGCCTCGCTATGAAAAAGCGGCGGGACCGTTGCCGGCCCCGCCTTTTCCACTCAATGTGCCATCGGCATGCCGGCGGTTAGCGCAGCAGCGAGAGCACGTTCTGCGGCAGCGCGTTCGCCTGGGCGACCATCGCGGTGCCGGCCTGCTGCAGGATCTGGGCCCGGGTCAGCGCGGCCGTCTCGGCAGCGAAGTCCGTGTCCAGGATGCGGCTGCGGGAGGCCGAGAGGTTCTCGCCAACCGCCTGCAGGCTGTTGATGGTCGACTCGAAGCGGTTCTGGATGGCGCCCAGGGTGCCGCGCAGGTCGCTCACCGCCGTCAGGGCCGAGTCGATGCGCTGGATGGCATCGTTGGCATCTTCGGCGCTCTTCACGTTCACCGTGGTGAGGTTGCCCGAGGTTTCGACTTCGCCAGCCTCGAAGCCAAGGGCATCGAAGTTCGCGCCCTCGCCGCCGATGGTGTAGGCGCTCTGCGAGTTGATGACCAGCTCGCCGTCATCGTTCACCGAGGCGTACACGCCGCTGACCGCGCTGTTGATCGCATCGGCCAGTTCCTGGGCGGTTTCGAAGGTGCCGGTGATGTCCACCGGATCGGCATCGCCGATCGCGAGGGAGAACTCGCCGTCGGCCAGCGTCAGGCCGGCAGCCTCGCCGCCTTCGCCTTCTTCGCCTTCGGGCTCAGCGCCGGCGATTTCCAGCGTGGTGCCGTTCACCGTCACGGTGTAGCCGGTGCCCAGCTCGGCCTCCAGCCAGTCGGCGGCATCCTGCAGGGTGCTGGCTCCGCCCACCGGACCTTCGATCTCGAGGTCGGTGCCGTTCACCGTCACGGTGTAGCCCGCGCCCAGCTCGGCCTCGAGCCAGTCCGCCGCGTCATTGATGTCGGTGGTGCCATCGACCGTGAATCCGGTCCAGTCGATGCTCTCGCCGTTGATGTCTACCGTGCCCAGGGCATCGATGGCGCCCTGGTTGCTGAAGTCGGCGATGCCGGACAGGTCAACGGTATCAGCGAACGCGGCGCCGGCACTCGGGGAGTAGTCCGCCCAGTCCACGGACTGCCCGTCGTAGTCCACCTCGCCCAGGGCGGCGAAGTCGGCCGCTTCCGTCGGATCCACGCCATCCAGGTCCACCTCGCCCGAGTAGGCCGTGCCGCCGGTGCCGCCGGTTCCACCCGTCGTGCCGAACAGCGCCGACAGGTCTCCGGAGGCGGAGCTGGCCAGGCCGCCGATGTCGGAGGTCTTCATGCTGGTGTTCAGGCCGACCGAGATGGTCTCGCCCACGTTGGCGCCGACCTGGAAGAGCGCGTCGCCGAAGGAACCGTCCAGCACCTTGCGGCCGTTGAACGAGGTCTGGGTGGCGATGCGCTGGATTTCCTGGATGCGCTGCTGCACTTCCTGGTCGAGGGCGGCGCGGTCGCCGTCCGAGTTGGTGGCGTTGGCAGCCTGCACCGCGAGCTCGCGGATGCGCTGCAGGTTGTTGGTGACCTCCTGCAGGGCGCCCTCGGTGGTCTGCGCCAGCGAGATGCCGTCGTTGGCATTGCGCACGGCCTGGTTCAGGCCGTTGATCTGCGTGGTCATGCGGTTGGAGATCGCGAGACCGGCGGCGTCGTCCTTGGCGCTGTTGATGCGCAGGCCCGAGGACAGGCGCTGCAGCGAGTTCGCCAGCTGGCCGGCTGAAGTCGTGAGGTTGCGCTGGGCATTCAGCGACATCACGTTCGTGTTGATGACAAGTGCCATGACAAGTTACTCCTGTTGAATCCTGGGTTCCTGGTCCAATCCGGCCAATTCGGCCTGCGATGCCCTGGTGGGCTCTCGCCTGCCAGTGCGCTCTTCGAGAGGGTTAACGGCCGCTCCGGCCGGTACTTGAAGACGCAGTGCGCAGATTGCAGCTGGAAAGCGAGACATGCGTCACAGGGACGACAGGCAGCGGAAGGCTCACAGGATGTCGAAGAGCGACATCTGTCCGATGCGCGTGTAGGCCGTCTGCGCGGCCTGCAGCCCGACCACCTGCTGGTTGAGGCGGCTGACGGCCTCGGCGTAGTCCAGGTCGCGAAGCGCGCTCAGCGAGGCGGTGAGCTGGTAGTCCAGGTCCTCGCGCTGCGTGGCCGCGGTATCGAGGGAGGCGATGCGGGCACCGGTTTCCGCGCGCAGGTTGTCCACGTGGTCCATGGCGCGCGCCAGCTGCGCCATGGCCTTGTTCAGGCCCGTGCTCAGCCGGGCGCGGGACTCCGGCGTGCCGGCGCCGCGCTCGAGCGAGGCCAGCAGGTCGTCCACCGTCCTGAACATGTCCTCGGTGCCGGCGGGCTCGACAGTGAAGGTATCGCCATCCGCAGGCTTGCCGCTGATGCTCACCTGGGCGCCGTTGAAGCTGATCACGCCCTCGCCCGCGTAACTGCCGGAGGCCACCGGGTTGCCGCCGGCATCCAGCACTTCCCAGTTGTCGGCCACACCGTCGGTGTCGCCGTCCGCGAAGCGGATGGTGTAGGCATGCGGCTCCGGCACGGCGGCGGCCGCCGCGGCGGCGGCCGACCAGGCGGCCGGGTCCACCACCTGGGTGGCACCCAGCACGCCGGTTCCGGCATGCACGCCGGCCGAGGCCACGAACTGGCCGTTGCCCGCCGGCAGGCTCATGAACACCCGCTCGCCATTGAAGCTGTCGGCGATCTTCTGCGTGGCGCTGATCTGCAGCTGCCGCACGCCCTGGTCGCCGGCGTAGGCAGCCGACACGCCATCGTGCGAGAACGGCCGCGTGGTGGTGGAGAATCCCGCGTAGAGATATTCGCCGTTGCTGTCCTGCCGGTTGGCGATCTGCAGCAGTTCCCCGGCGCGCGCGCGCACCTCGGTGGCCACTGCCCTGAGCGAGGCATCATCCATGGTGCCGTTGTTGGCCTGCACCGTGAGCACGTGGATCCGCTGCAGCAGCGTGCCCAGGTCCGCCAGGGCCTGCTCGTTGGCACCCAGGCGCTGCAGCGCCATGTCGGCGTTGCGACCGTACTGCGTGAGCTGGGCCTGCGTGCGCTCGGTGGAGAGGATGCGCGTGGCCGCCACGGGATCGTCGGCGGGCGTGAGGATGCGCCGGCCCGAGGCCACCTGCACCTGCGTCTTCGACAGGGCAGCCTGCTGCTTGAGGATCTGGGCAATGGCCGCGGCATGCTGGCCGGGCGTGGACATGCGCGTGATCATCGGTTCACCGCGTTCATCAGGGTATCCATCAGTTCCTGCGTGACGCGGATCATCTGCGCGGCGGCCTGGTAGGCCTGCTGGTAGCGCAGCATGTTGGCCGCCTCCTCGTCGAGGTTCACGCCGGACAGCGCATCCACGGAGGCCACGCTGTCGTCATAGATGATCTGCTGGGCTTCCAGGCTGGCGTTGGCGCCGGCCGCTGCCACGCCCACGCCGCCCACGAACCGTCCCACCGCGCCGTCCAGTGATTCGGTGCCATTGGCCAGCAGGCCACGCTGCATCACGGTGGCCATCTCCAGGGCATTGCGGTTGTCACCCACGCCGGAGGCATTGCTGCTGACCGAGAAACTGTCGCCTGCCGCGGGGGCGCCGCTGATGCTCACGCGCCAGCCGTTGACCTCGATGCTGGCGCCGGGGGAGAAGCTGCCGGAAGCCAGCAGGTTGTCATCCGCGTCGCGCGCCTCCCAGGTCGCGGCGTCCGTGAAGCGGATGGTCACCGGATCGCGCAGCGCCGGGTCCTGGGCATCGAGCACCTCGCCGGCCGAGATGACTCCCGATCCCGCATTGCCGGCCGGCGCACCCGTGCGGATGGGCGCGGCGGCGGCGATGCGCGAGGGATCGCTGATCAGCACGTCGAGGCCGCTGATGGCCGCGGCGGTGGGACGCACCAGGAACCGGTCGCCCGCCGACGGGGCGGTGCCGCCGATGCTCACCGACAATCCCTCGAATTCCAGGGTCGTGGCCGTGGAGGCAAATGACACCGGGGCGCCGGTATCAGCGCGATGCACGCTCCAGGCGGTGCCGTCGTGGCGCACCACAAAGTCATGCGTGGCAAGCGAGGCCACGCCGGTGCGGGTGGCGGTCAGCAACGCACCGCCATTGTTGGTGGTGGCGGCAGAGACATCGACGCCGCCGACCGCGAAGAAGTCGCCGCCGGCATTGCCCTGCAGGTCCATGCCCTTGTGGTGCTGGGCATTCACGGCCTCCACCAGGCCCACCGCGATGCGGCCGAGCTCGTTGCGGGCCGGATCCAGCAGTTCGCGCCTGGCATCCAGCAGGCCACCGACGCTGCCGCCCTTCAGCGAGGAGGAGATGTCCACCGCGCCCGCGGGCGTCCTGAAGGCCAGTGACATGCGGGACGGCAGGAAGGCATCCGGCTGCGCCACGATCTGCGTGGTATCGCCGCCGATCACCAGCGGCTGGCCGGTGCCGACGAACACGTTGAGGACGCCGCCATCCTGGCTCACCGTGGTGACGTCCAGTCGCTGGGCCAGCTCCGCCAGCTGCTGGTCGCGGGCATCCAGCAGGTCGGCGGGCGGCGAGCCGGTCTGGCCGCCGGCCCGCGCGATCTCCTGGTTGAGGCGCGCGATGTTGGTGGCGATGACATTGATGGAATCGGCCTCGGCACGCAGCTGCTCGTTGATCTGCGCTTCGAGGTTGTCGAGGCGGGATTCATAGGTGGCCAGGCGCGTGGTGAGGCCCTCGGCCTCCGACAGCAGCACCTGGCGCGCCGACGTGGAGGTGGGTGTGTTGGCCACTTCCTGCAGTGCATTGCTGAAGCGCTGCATGGCCGCCGACAGCCCCGTGGAACTGTCGGCAAAGAGGTTGCTGAGCGCATTGGCGTTCTGCGCATACACTTCCAGGCGCGCCTGGCCGCTGGAGGCATTGCGCATCTGCGTGAGCAGCAGGTCATCGCTGTAGCGGCGCACGCCCTGCAGCACCACCCCCGTGCCCAGCGAGGAGCTGCCGAACACCTCCGGTGGACTGGTGGCCAGCTGCACACGCTGCCGGCTGTAGCCCGGCGTCGCCACATTGGCAATGTTGTGGCTGGTCGTCTCCAGGGCACGCTGGAAGGCGCGCAGGCCCGAGACGGACACATTCAGCATGTCAGGCATGAGTCAGGCGCCTTTCAGGTTCTTGCCTGGGTTATCGGTTCGCCGGCGGCAAGCTTTAGCCGCGCGGCAACTGCTGTCAGCTTGGTGACATAGTCCGGATCGGTGGCGTAGCCACCCTGTGCCAGACCACGGGCGAAGGCTTCGGCATCACTGCCGGTCCCCAGTGCGGCCGCGTAACGCGGGTTGCCTTTCAGCAACCCCACATAATCCCGGATGGACTGCTCGGGTGAGCTGTAGGCTCGGAAGCCGTCGGTGACCTCCTGCATGCGGCCGCCGACGAATTCCTTCGTCCTGGATTCGTGCACGGCGCCCTTCCAGCCGGATCCCGCCTTGATGCCGAACAGGTTGAAGCCCGGCCGGCCGTCGGCCCCGGTGGGCATGGAGCGACCCCAGCCCGTCTCCAGCGCGGCATGCGCGATGATGGTGTCGGCGTCCACGCCCAGCTCGCGCCCGGCCGCGGTGGCGGCGGGCCGGATGCTGCGGACGAATTCATCGGCATCGCGCGGTGGCCATTGCGTGGCGGCCGGGGCGCCGTTGATCGCGGCCGTGGAAGGATCACCGCCGGCGCCGGGCGTGGCGCCCGCACCCTGCATCAGCTGCCGCACCAGGACATCCGCCAGGCCCAGGCCCCTGCCGCTGGAAAGCTGCGAGGCCAGCTGCTGGTCGAACATGTCCTGGTAGAAATCCTGCTGGTCGCTGCCGAAAGGATCTCCCGGCAGGCCCTCGCGCATGCTCTTGAGCAGCAGGCTTGTGAACAGGCTCTCGAATTGCCGTGCGGTCTCGCGCAGCGCCTCGGGCGTCTGCGCCGCGGCGTCGCGCTTCAGTGCGCCCAGGGCGGCCGGGTCGGCGTACAGCGAGGGATTGACGGCACCGATGGTCATGATGGTCCCTAGATGACGATCAGCTCGGCGCGCAGGGCGCCGGCTTCCTTCAGGGCCTCGAGGATGGCCACCAGGTCACCCGGTGCCGCCCCCACCTGGTTCACCGCGCGCACGATCTCGTTGAGGTCCACGCCGGCGTCGAACAGGAACATGCGCGCGTCCGCCTGCTCCAGGGAAATCTCGCTGCGCGGCGTCACCACGGTCTCGCCGCGCGAGAAGGGCTGCGGCTGCGTCACGTCCAGCCTTTCGGTGATGGTCACCGACAGCGAGCCATGCGCCACCGCGGCCGGCGTCACGCGCACGCGCGAGCCGATCACCACGGTGCCGGTGCGGGAATTGACGATCACGCGGGCCGGGGCATCGCCCGGTTCCACCTCGATGGCCTCAAGTGTGGAGAGATAGGCGATGCGCTGGTTGGGATCCACCGGTGCGGCAACCTTCACCGACACTGCGTCCATGGCCTGGGCCGTTCCCTCGCCCAGCAGCTGGTTGATGCCGCCGGCCAGCCGGGCGGCCGTCGTGAAGTCCGGGGTGTGCAGGTTCAGCACCACGTGCGGCTGCGAGGTGAAGCTGTTGGGCACCTCGCGCTCCACCGTGGCACCGTTCGGCACACGGCCGCTGGAAGGCACGTTCACCGACAGCTTCGAGCCGTCGCTGCCCTTGGCGCCGAAGCCGCTGACCACCAGGCTCCCCTGCGCAATGCCGTACACCTCGCCGTCCACGCCGCGCAGCGGCGTCATCAGCAGCGTGCCGCCGCGCAGCGAGGCCGCGTTGGCGATGGATGACACCGTCACGTCGATGGTCTGGCCAGCCTTGGAGAACGGCGGCAGGTCGGCGGTGACCACCACCGCGGCCACGTTCTTCAGCTGCGGGTTCACGTTCGGCGGCACGGTGATGCCGAAGGTGGCCAGCATGTTCTTGATGCTCTGGATGGTGAATGGCGCCTGGCTGGTCTGGTCGCCGGTGCCGTCGAGGCCCACCACCAGGCCGTAGCCCACCAGCTGGTTGCCGCGCACGCCGGCCACCGAAGCCAGGTCCTTCACCCGCTCCGCCTGGGCCACGGGCACCAGTGCGGCAAGGCCCAGCAGGGCCGCGGCCATCAGAAGCTTGGCATGGCGTTTCATCACATCGGGTTCCAGATGGAGTTGAAGAAGCGGGACAGCAGGCCCGGCCTGTTGGCGTCGTTGAGCGCGCCGCGCGCGCCGTAGGCAATGCTGGCGTCGGCGACCTTGTAGGAATAGATGGTGTTGTCCGGCAGGATGTCGACCGGGCGGATCACGCCCTGGATGCGCACGAACTCGCGCCCCTGGTTGATCTCGATCCACTTCTGCCCGCGCACGACCAGGTTGCCATTGGACAGGCGCTTCGCCACCGTGACGGTGACATTGCCCTGCAGGCGGTTGGACAGGCTGCTGTCACCCTTGCCCTCGAAGCTACGGCTGTTCTCCATGGTGGCGGAGAGTTCCTTGCCACCGATGGACAGTGGCGATCCGCCCAGCACCGGCGCGGCGATGTCCACCGACGTGTCCTTCGCGGTGGTGGTGCTGGAGCTCTTCTGGGCCGCGGTATTCTCGGACAGGATGATGGTCACGGTGTCACCCACGCGATGGGCCACCTGGTTCTCGAACAGCGGGCGGTCATAACCGGCCTGGTAGATGGCCCCGTTGGCCGGCTCGTCGCGCGGCAACTCCTCGGGCCACGTGGCGGCAAAGTCGTCGTAGGCCGGCGCAACCGCACATGCCTGCAGCAACAGGGCTGCGGCGACGCCGGCGGCGAGGATCAGGAAACGCTGGTTGCTCACAGGTTGTTGCTCACGTATTGCAGCATCTGGTCGGTGGTGGAGATCGCCTTGGAGTTCATTTCGTAGGCGCGCTGCGTCTCGATCATCGACACCAGCTCCTCCACCACGTTGACGTTGGACCCTTCCAGGAAGCCCTGCTGCAGCAGGCCGAGGCCGTTGAGGCCCGGAGTGCTGCTCTGTGCCGGGCCGCTGGCGGCGGACTCCACCAGCAGGTTCTCGCCACGCGGCTGGAGGCCCGCGGGATTGACGAAGTCGGTGAGCTGCAGCGTGCCGATCTGCGTCGGCGAGGTCTGGCCGGCGATCTGTGCACTCACCGTTCCGTCTGCACCGATGGTCACGCTCTGCGTGCCCTGCGGGATGGAGATGCCAGGCTGCACGCGGTAGCCGCTGGAAGTCACCAGCTCACCCTCGGCGCTGGTCTTGAACGAACCATCGCGGGTGTAGGCGAAACTGCCATCCGGCAGCAGCACCTGGAAGAAACCGCGGCCGTTGATGGCCACGTCCAGCGCGTTGCCGGTGTTGTTCAGGCCGCCCTGCGAGTGGTTCTTCTCGGTGGCCACCACGCGCACGCCGGTGCCGAGGTTCAGGCCCGTGGGCGCCACCGTGTCCTGCGAGGTGGCCGAACCCACCTGCTTGACGTTCTGGTAGAGCAGGTCCTCGAATACCGCACGGTCCTTCTTGAAGCCGGTGGTGTTCACGTTGGCCAGGTTGTGCGAGATCACCGTCATGCGCGTCTGCTGCGCGTCGAGTCCGGTCTTGGCGGCCCAAAGTGCGGAATGCATGGTTCTGTCCTCTATGAATCCTGGTTATGCCTGCTAGCGCATCGACAGCAGCCGCGCGGAGGCGGTGCCGTTGTCCTCGGCGGTCTTCATCGCCCGTACCTGCAGGTCGAAGCGGCGCGACAGCTCGATCATGTTCACCAGCGCATCTGCCACGTTGACGTTGCTGGTTTCCAGCACGCCGGAGACCAGCGTGGTGGCGGCATCGGGGATGGCATCGCCGCCATCCTTCATGCGCAGCAGGCCATCGGCGCCCTTGGCGAGCTCGCCGGCTTGCGGCCTCACCAGCTTGATGCGTCCCACCTCGGCGCGCGTCTCGGGCCCCTGCCCCAGCGGCACGATGGAAATGGTGCCGTCGGCACCGATGGCAATGGAGGAATGCGGCGGCACCGACAACGGACCGCCATCGCCCATCACCGCAAGGCCGGTGCCGGTGCGCAGCTGGCCGGAGGCGTCGATGCGCAGGTCGCCGGCGCGGGTGTAGGCCTCGCGGCCGTCCATCGCCATCACCGCGATGTAACCCTCGCCCTGCACGGCCACGTCCAGGTCACGCCCCGTCGGCACCAGCGTGCCGGTGGTGGCGTCGAAGCCGGTGGTGGAAGCGGTCGCATACACGCGCGAACCGAACCCGTCGCCGGCCACATGCCGCGCCTGGAACGCCGCCAGGTCGGCGCGGAAGCCGGTGGTGGAGGCGTTGGCCAGGTTGTGGTTGTTGGCGGCCTGTGCCTGCAGGGTCTCGCGGGCACCGGTCATCGCAACATACAGCATGCGGTCCATGGGAATGCCTGCCTGCTATCAGCGGATGTTGATGATGGTCTGGGTGATGGCGTCGGACGTCGAGATCATCTTCGCGTTCGCCTGGAAGTTGCGCTGCGCGGTGATCATGTTCACCAGCTGGGTGGTGATGTCGACGTTGGAGGCCTCCAGCGCGCCGGACTGGATCAGCCCGAAGCCCGAAGTGCCGGCCTGGCCGCGCAGGGCCTGGCCGGAGGCGAAGGTCTCGGCCCAGTTGGTGTCGGCGAGCTGCTGCAGGCCGTTGGGGTTGGCGAAGTTCGACAGCGCCACCTGGCCCAGGATGCTGGAGCGGCCATTGGTGAAGCGCGCCTGCACCACGCCGGCCTTGTCGATGTCGATGCCGATCAGGCGGCCGGTGGTGTAGCCGTCCTGCGTGATGTTGCCCACGCTGAACACGCTGCCGTACTGCGTGGTACCGCCCACGTCGATGGTGATCGACATGTCGGCGGCGCCGGTGGCCGGTTCATAGGCCGGGAAGGCGAGCTCGGCAGGGTTCGGGTCGGTGAGGCGGCCCATGTTGTCGAAGGTGATGCCGGGCGAGGCGCCCACGTCATTGCCGTCGATGAAGAAGCGCGTGGTCCAGGCACCGGGATCATCTTCCTTGATGAAGTACACCGTTGCGGTATGGGCAGCGCCAAGCGAGTCATATACCGTCAGCGAAGTGGCGCGGGTGAAGCTGGTGGGGACGGTGGGGTCGAAGTCCGGATTGGCCGGGGGCACTGCGTCGGAGGGCAGGTTGGCCAGCAGCTCCACGCTGGAGGTGGCCTGCGGGGCGCTCTCGGAAGTCACCAGCCTGAGGTCGGCCAGCGAGCCGGTGTTGAAGCCACCGCCCACCACCGGCGGGAAGACCTGCAGGCGCTGGCCCTGCGCATTCACCACGTAACCTTCCGCATCGGTGCGGAACGCGCCGGCGCGGGTGTAGGCATAGGAACCGTTGTCGCTCACCGTGAAGAAGCCCGTGCCGCTGATGGCGAGGTCCAGGCTGTTGTCGGTGAAGTCGACGTTGCCCTGGCTGAACTGCTGGGCCACGTCCGACACGCGCACGCCGTTGCCGGGAGTGAGCGTGGCCACGCCCTGTGCCGACACGGCGAAGAGCTCGGCGAACTCCGTGCGGGATTCCTTGAACCCCGTGGTGGAGCTGTTGGCGATGTTGTTGGCGGTGACGCTGAGGTCCGCCGAGGCGGCGTTCAGTCCACTGAGGGCGAGACGGAAGGGCATGGGGGTCTCCTTACATCACCCGGCGCACGTGGCCGAGCGAAATGGGTCCGAGGTCGGTATTGAGGGTGAGGCTGAAATCCTGGGGATCGATGCTGACGCTGCCCACGTGGGCCAGCAGGTTGGTGGGCAGCTGCTCGCTGGTGCCGGCCACGTCGGCCACCACCGCGATCCCGTATTCGCCCACCGGGGCGCGCGAGCCATCGTCGGTGGTGCCATCCCATTCAAAGACGGTTTCGCCCTGCTGCGGGCTCAGCGCCACGCTGCGCACCTGCTGGCCGCTGGCGTCGGTGATCACCAGGCGCACCGAGCGGGTGGCCTCGGGAATCTCCACCGTGCCGACCACCGAGCCCTCCTCCCCGATCACGGCGGTGCCGGAGGAGACGAGCACGTCGCGGCCCACCATGCTGGTTCCGCCGAGCACCTGCGAGGAACGCAAGGCGTCTGACAGGGTCGAGATCGAGCCCTGCATTCCCTGGATTCCCGTGACCGTGCCGAACTGCGCCAGCTGGCCGAGGAAGTCCGCCGGGTCAACCGGGCTGGTGGGATCCTGGTGGCGCAGCTGCGCCAGCATCAGCTGCAGGAAGGCATCCTGCCCGAGCTGGTCCTTGGGCTTGCTGGCCGCCGAGGCGGCCTGCGTGCTGGATGTGATGGCGTCAATGCTCATGGTTACTGTCCGAGCCTCAACGTCGCCAGCAGCAGCTCCTTGGACGTATTGAGCACTTCCACGTTGTTCTGGTAGGCGCGGGAGGCGCTGATCATGTCGACCATCTCCTCCACCACGTTCACGTTGGGCGCGAAGACGTAACCTTCGGCGTTGGCGAGCGGATTGCCCGGCTCGTAGCGCATCGAGGGGGCGCGCGAGTCCTCCACGATCTGCGTCACCTGCACGGCGACGCCGGGATTCATGCCGGGCCTGCCGGCCATCTCCGCGCGCACGGCCTCGAATACCGGGTGCCTGGCCTTGTAGGCGCCTTCCGCCGTGCCGCTGACGCTTTCCGCGTTGGCGAGGTTGCTGGCCACGGTGTTGAGCCGCACGGACTGGGCGGCCATGCCCGAGCCTGCGATGTCGAAGATCTTGAACGAGGACATGCGGATCTCCTTACTGGCCGGTGATGGCGGTCATCAGCGAGCGGAACTTCGAAGAGAGGAACTGCAGCGTGGCCTGGTAGCGCACGGCGTTGTCCGCGAAGGCGGCCTGCTCCAGCTGCGCATCCACGGTGTTGCCGTCCAGCGAGGGGGCCAGCGGCGTGCGGTATTGGAGGAAGGCGGCCGTGGAGCCGGCCTGCCGCGCAACGTCGGCACCGGCGCCGATGTGGCCGGGCCGCGTGGCCTTCATCGCGCCGGGGGCCGCGGCGGCGCTGGTGCTTGCGGCCAGCGCGGCGCGGAAGTCCAGGTCCTGTGCCTTGTAGCCCGGCGTGTCCGCATTGGCGAGGTTGCGCGCCAGCAGCTCGGTGCGCTGCTCGCGCAGCTTGAGCGCGTGCGCATGCACTCCCAGGTACGAATCCAGATTCAAGGCCACGGAAACTCCGTCAATAACCCGACTTGCGGGATTGACGAGCAACAGCCGTGCCATGTGGCTGCCCGGGGCCGGAACGGGCTTCAGGCGGGCCCGTGGCGCATCGAGGGTGTGATGGCACTCACAACGCAGTGGCAAGTCGTTGCCGCTGCCGCGGCGAAAGGCGCCCGCATCGGCCGCATCCTCATCTGCTGTATCGGCACGCTCGCGGACAACTTGAGCAGGCCTGCATGGCACGCGACTTGCTCATTCCTCCGGCATGAACGGCCGATACACGAGAAACGCCTGGATTCCGTCACTGCTGCTGGCATCGGCTGCCGGCGCGCAGTCCTGGCAGCCGCCGCAGGGGATACAGAAGGCTGCCGAGGATTTCCTCGTCGCGCAGTACTCCGGCGCGGACCACAAGGTGTTCGCCAGCGCCGATGCCCTGGATCCACGCCTGCGGCTTGCCGCCTGCACACGGCCACTGGAGGGCGCATTGCCCAACGCCAATCGCGTTGGCCCGCGCGTCACCGTGGGCGTGAAATGCACGGCCCCGCGCTGGGTCGTGTACGTGCCGGTGCGCATCGAGACCGAATTGCCGGTGCTGGCATTGCGCCGCGCGCTGGACCGGGGCAGCCCGGTGACGGCCGCGGATGTGGAGCAGCGCACACTTCGTGTGCCGGGCCTCTCCGCCGGCTACATCAATAATGTGGAGCAGCTGGCCGGACGCCACCTGCGCCGCCAGGCCGCGCCGGGCACCGCCCTCACGGTGGACCTGCTGGCCGCCGACATCCTCGTCAGGCGTGGCCAGCGCGTCGCGCTGGTGATCAGCGCGGGCGGCCTGGAGGTGCGCGCACAGGGCGAGGCGATCTCCGACGCCACGCCCGCCGGCCGGGTGCGCGTGCTCAACCTCGCCTCCCGCCGCATCGTCGAGGGCCAGGTGGAAAGCAGTGAAGTGGTGCGGGTGAGCCTCTGATGCGCCTGAATGCGACATATTGCACGGTTTGCCCGGCGCACCGCGGTTATCGTGAGATCACCCTAAAGTTCGCCGCCCCTCGACCGATACATCATTCGAAGAGCCAGCAATGAAAGTACCGGGAGAGCCCCTCGTGTCCACCAAGATCACCCCCCTCGAGCCGAAACCGGCGCGCGTGTCGCCCGCCACGGCCGGGCGCACCGTCTCCGGCAGTGCCGGGGGATCCGGTGGGGAACCCCCTGCCCCGGCGGCAGAGGTGAAGATCACCGGTGCCGCGCGCGGCCTGGCCGCCATCGAGGAATCGCTGCGCGCCCTGCCCGCCGTGGATGAGCTGCGCGTGGCCGCGGTGAAGCAGCGCCTGCAGGATGGCAGCTACCAGGTCGATCCGCAGCGCGTGGCCGACAAGCTGCTGCGCCTGGAGGGCGACCTGTCGCGCGCCCTGCCGCTGGACGCAAGCCCGCTGAAATAATCCATGGATCGCGATTCCTGCCGCAGCCGCCTCACCCGCCTGCTGACCGAGGAAAATGCCCTGCTGGCCACCCTGGCCCGGCAGCTCGCCCTCGAGCATGAGCTGCTCGCCGGCAACGACGTCGATGGCCTGGAGAAGGCCGGCGGCAACCGGCAGGAAACACTCTCCAGGCTGCTGCGTATCGAGGACGAGCGGCAGGCACTGTGCCGCCAGCTCGGGCGCAATGCAGACAAGGCAGGCATGGCCGCGCTGCTGGCCTGGTGCGATCCAGCGGGCTCGCTGGCTGCCGAGCAGGCCGATTGCGCCAGGCTTGCCGGCGAATGCCGTGCGCAGAACGAACGCAATGGTGCGCTGGTGACTGCACGCCTCACGCGCGCCAGCAGCCTGCTCGACCTGCTCGCGGATGGCAGCGCGCCGCGCACTTACGACCAGCGTTTCGCACGCAGCGCACCGCTGCCGACCGGGCGCATGCTCGCGACCAGCGCCTGACGCAACTTCCTCCGGCCGCACTTTCCCAAACGTGACGCCCGTCGCTCAGGAGAGGACGCGCGCGGCCGATATTCCTCCCAGGGGAATGCGCAACCCCCAGAGGTTCTGTTTTGTTCGCAATCATCGGGACATTGGTTGTTTTGGGTTCGGTTCTGGGCGGGTTCCTCGGGGGCGGCAGCAGCCTGCTCCTGTTGTGGCATCCGCTGGAGATTGTGGTGATCTGTGGTGGCGCGCTGGGAGCCTTCCTGATCAGCAATCCGCTGAAGGTCATCAAGGCCTCCTTCACCGGCGCGCTGGGCCTGCTGAAGGGCGCGCGCTACGGGCGCAGGGAATACATCCAGCTGCTGAAGCTGGTGTACGACATCCTGGTGATGGCGCGCCGCGACGGCGTGCTGGCCATCGAGCGCCACATCGAGGAGCCGCACAAGAGCGACATCTTCAAGAAATATCCCGGCGTGCTGGCCGACCATCACATGATGGAGTTCATCACCGACTGCCTGCGCCTGATCTCCGGCGGCAACCTCGACCCGCATGAGCTGGAAAGCCTGCTTGAATACGAGCTGGAGACCCACCACAAGGAAGCCGCCGAGCCGGCGCATGCCGTGCAGAAGGTGGCCGACGCCCTGCCCGGCTTCGGCATCGTGGCCGCGGTGCTGGGCATCGTCAGCACCATGGCCGCCCTGGACGGTGCCAGCACCGCCGAGATCGGCCACAAGGTCGGTGCCGCGCTGGTGGGCACCTTCCTCGGCATCCTTGTCGCATATGGCATCGTCGGGCCCATTGCCGCGGCGATGGAGCACAAGGCGCACGAGGAGTCCAAGGCCTTCGAGGTGGTGAAGATGGCCCTGGTGGCCAGCGTGCGCGGATATCCGCCCCCGGTGGCGGTGGAGTTCGCGCGCAAGCTGCTGTTCAGCGGCGTGCGGCCGAACTTCAAGGACCTGGAGCAGGAGCTGCGCGGCAGGAAGGCCGCGCCGGGCTGATCCCGCGCACGCCATGGCCGACGCAAAACAACGCCCCATCGTCATCGTCAAGCGCAAGCGCGGCGGTGGCCACGGCCACCATGGCGGCGCCTGGAAGGTGGCCTACGCGGACTTCGTCACCGCGCTGATGGCCTTCTTCATGGTGATGTGGCTGGTTACCGCCGTGTCGAAGGAGCAGCGCGCGGCCATCTTCGACTACTTCAAGAACCCCAGCATGCAGAATGGCGCCAGCGTGAAACCCGCACCGGGCCAGATGGGGCCGGGTGGCGCCAGCACCAGCCCCATCGACCTGGGTGGCGGGCTGGATTCGCCGAAGAACATGGACATCACCGCCGACGGCCTGGGCGAGCCGGTGGACATCCGGCCCGAGGACGCCGAGCGCCTCGCCGACCTGCTCGAGCGCCGGCAGCTGGAGTCCCTGATGGAGGAACTGCGGGAGGCCATCGACAAGAGCCAGGCGCTGGAACCCTTCAAGGACCAGCTGCTGCTGGACATCACGCCCGAAGGGCTGCGCATCCAGATCGTCGACAAGCAGAACCGGCCGATGTTCGACCTGGGCGGCACGCGGCTGAAGGACTACACCGCGCAGATCCTGCGCGAGGTGGCCACCTACCTGAATTCCGTGCCCAACCGCATCAGCCTCAGCGGCCATACCGACGACAAGGCCTACGTGGGCCAGCGCGGCTATTCCAACTGGGACCTGTCGGCCGACCGCGCCAATGCAGCGCGCCGCGCCCTGCAGGAAGGTGGCCTGGAACCCAACAAGATCGCGCGCGTGGTGGGACTGGCTTCCTCGGTGCTGTTCGACCGCGAGAATCCCTACAACCCCATCAACCGCCGCATCAGCATCATCGTGATGACCAGGAGCGCGGAGGCGCGGGCGCTGTCCACGGATGCACCGGACGTGGAAGGCACGCGGCTGCGCATCGAGGCGGGCGAGTCGCTTTCCAGTTCCACCACTGAGCCGGCCGCCGCACCCGGGGCGACGCAGCCGGCCGCTGCGACATCGGCAACGGCCGCTCAGGCCGTGGTGGGAGCCAGCTGATCCAGCAGGGTGCGGATGCCGTCGGTGGCGGCGCGCGCCGCGGCAAGCAGGCGCGGAGGCAATCCCAGCGACTGCTGTGCCACCTCGGCGAGGCCGGGCGTGCAGGTGTCCGCATGCACCAGCTCCGTGGCCAGCGCCTGCGCCATCATCAGCAGCGTCACGCACGGCGGCCGGTCCAGGTTCTCCTGCTCGTCACGCCAGCGCAGGATGGTCAGGCGCAGTTCGCCCGCCAGCGCCCAGCTGCGCGTCACGCGCGACACCAGTTCATCGTCGTGCGCATCCATGATCTGCTGCATCACCGGTCCCACCAGGCGCGTGCCGGTGGCGGCTTCCGCGCGGGCCAGCGCGCGCAGCGCGGCGATCTCGCCGGTGCGGTGCAGGAGCCCGGCGCCGGTGAGCAGCGGCGCATCGAAGTGCATTTCCGCCGCCACCACGCGTGCATGGCAGGCGCTGGCCAGGGCCTCGCGCCACAGCAGCGCCATCTCGGCATCACGGCCGGGCGCGCAGAACAGCGACCCGCGCAGGGTCTCCAGCGCACGCATGGCCATGGGGCGCGCGGCCAGCCCGGCGGGGGATTCCTGCAACCAGGCCACGCAGGCGGCAATGCCCCGCGGCTTCGGCGGGCAGCGGCCCAGCTCGGCGGCAAGGGCGGAAAGCAGCCCCGGCGCGATGGGCGCGAAGGGATCCGGGCGACGGGGTGGCCGCAGTGGCACGACAGTGGCAGGCATGGCGGCATTGTGCATCGCGGACCCGCGGCGATCCGGTCGTGGCGCACAAATTGAAGGCTATCGCAACCGCGGTGGCGAACTTCGTGACCGGGTTGCAGTGATCAAGTCAAATCACCGCCGCTGCCTGCTCCAGGTCGGCGATCAGGTCGTCGGCATCCTCAAGTCCCATGGACAGCCGCACGGTGCCCGGTGCCACGCCGGACAAGGCGGCCAGCTCCGCCGGCAGGTCGTAGGGGCCCATCAGGCCGGGGGGAATCACCAGCGATTCGGGTGAACCCATGCTGGCGGCGATGGCGAACAGCCGCAGCGCATCGGCGAAGCGGTCGCCGGCGGCACGGCCGGCGCGCAGGTCGAAGCTGACCACGGTGCCGAAATGCTGCATCTGCCTCGCGGCCAGCTCATGCCGCGGATGGCGGGGCAACCCCGCGTAGTGCACACGCTCCACCTTGGGATGCTGTTCGAGGAACTGCGCCACCTTCAGCGCGGTGGCGGACTGCGCCTCGTAGCGCAGCAGGTAGGTCTTCAGGCCCCGCTGGATCAGCCACGCCGCGTGCGGGTCGAGCGTGCCGCCCAGGTGCGTGAACTCCGGACGCAGGCGTGCGATCAGCTCCTTCGAGCCGATCACCGCGCCGCCCATCACGTCACCGTGCCCGGAGGCGTACTTGGTGAGGCTGTGCAGGAACAGGTCGACGTCGGTGTCGCCGTGCTGGTGCAGCCCGGCCAGCGTGTTGTCCAGCAGGGTCAGCGCGCCGGCCGCGCGTGCATGGCGGGTGATGTGCGCGATGTCGGCGATGCGGTTCACCGGATTGGTGGGGCTCTCGAAGATCACCAGCTTCGTCGGCGTGTCGCGCAGCACACGCTCGATGCCCGCGTCATCCTCGATGGACAGCATGGTGTGGCGCACGCCGAAACGCGCCAGCTGGCGGCGGATCAGCGAGCGGGTGGGTGCGTAGGTCTCGACGAAACACAGCACGTGGTCGCCGGACTGCAGCAAACCGATCAGAGCCTGCGCGATCGCGCCGACTCCGGAGGCACATACGATGGCGTCATCACGGCCCTGGATGCCGGCCAGCGTCTTCTCCAGCAGCCGCGTGGTGGGATTGGCCGAACGCGAGTAGAAGTAACCTTCCTTTTCGCCCCGGAGGCTGGCCAGGGTCCCGGCGACGGTCTCGTGCGAGAACTTCACGCTCTGGTGGATGGGCGCCACCAGCGGCGTGTTCTCCGGCGGAACCTTCACCTCGGGGGGATGAACCAGCGTGGTCCTGCGTTTCATGGCGGGATTGTATTACCGCAGCGCCCGCAGCCGTTCGATGCCCCGCGCCAGGGTGCCATCCTGCTTGGCAAAGCACAGCCTGAGCAGGGAATGCTTGACAGGCTGGCGGTAGAAAGGAGCCAGCGGGATCGCCGCCACCCCACCTTCCAGCAGCAGCCGCTCGGCCGCCGCCATGTCGTCCAGGCCCGCCAGCATCTGCACGCGGGAATAGTCCACCAGCGTGAAGTAGCTGCCCTGGGCGGGAATCACCTCGAAGGCGCTGTCGGCCAGGCCGCGGGTGAGCAGTTCGCGCTTGGCCGCGAAGAAAGGTGCCAGTGCCGCAAACACGCCGGGGTTTTCCGCCAAGTAGGCGGCGATCGCGTGCTGGAAGGCCGTGGTGATGGAGAAGGTGTTGAACTGGTGCACCTTGCGCAGCTCGGCGGTGAGCGCGGGCGGCGCGATGCAATAACCCACGCGCAGTCCCGTGGCGTGCAGTGACTTGCCGAAGGAATACACGGCCAGCGCGCGCGGGCGCAATGCCGGGTGCGAGAGCACGCTGTGGTGCCGCGCCGGCGCATGCACGATGTGCTCGTACACCTCGTCGCTGAGCACCGTGAACCCGTGGGTCCCGGCCAGGCGGGCGAGCTGCGCCAGGTCATCCGCGCCCATCACGGTGCAGGCCGGATTGTGCGGCGTGTTGATGATCACCAGCCGCGTGCGGGGCGTGATGGCCGCGCGCACCCGGTCCCAGTCATAGCGGAACTGCGGCGGCATCAGCGGCACGTGCACGCAGGTGGCGCCCGCCACGCGCACGGCCGGATCGTAGGAGTCGTAGGCCGGATCGAACACCAGCACCTCGTCACCCGGGCCCACCAGCGAGGCGATGGCCGAAAAGATGCCCTCGGTGGCGCCAACCGTCACCGTCACTTCGTGTTCGGGATCGATGTCGATGCCGTGCCGGCCCGCCACGATGCGCGCGACGGCCTCGCGCAGTTGCGGCACCCCGGCCATGGGGGCGTACTGGTTGTGCCCGGCGCGCATGGCCTCGCCCACCAGTTCGGTGAGGCGCGGATCAATGGGATAGTCGGGGAATCCCTGCCCCAGGTTCACCGCGCCCAGCTCGGCAGCGCGGCGCGAGATCACGGTGAAGATGGTGGTCCCGACGTCGGGCAGCTTGCTCACGCCGATGCGTGCTCCGCCGCGGCCAGGGCCGCTCCCACCACGCCGGCCGCCGGCCCGAGTGCCGCGGGCTTCAGGGGTGCCCGCGACTTGAGCAGCGGCGAGAACTCCGCCCAGTTCTCGGTCACCCCGCCACCGACCACGATGAGCTCGGGCCAGAACAGGCGGTTGATGGCGTTGAGATAGCGGTTCACCCGCTCGCTCCACTGCTGCCAGGAGAGCGACTCCTCGCTGCGCACGCGCGCGGCGGCGTGCGCTTCGCCCTCCGCGCCGTCCACCTCCATGTGCCCCAGCTCGCTGTTGGGCCACAGCCGGCCGTCGAGGATCAGCGCCGAGCCGATGCCGGTGCCGAAGGTGAGCATCATCACCGCGCCGCGCACACCGCGTGCAGCGCCGAAGTGCGCCTCGGCCAGGCCGGCCGCATCGGCATCGTTGAGCAATGCCACCGGCCGGCGCAGCCGCGCCGACAGTTCGCGCCCTGCATTGAATCCCACCAGTGAATCATCGAGGTTGGCCGCGGTATGGATCACGCCTTGCAGGATCACGCTGGGCAACGCCACGCCCACGGCGGCACCGGCCGGACTGGATTCCGCCAGTGCCACCAGCGCATCGCACAGCGCATGCACCGTGGCGGGCTGCGGCGTCGGCACGCTGGCCAGCCCGCCCTGCAACCTGCCGCTGGCCACCTCCACCGACGCGTGCTTGATGGAGGAACCGCCCACATCCAGCCCCAGCGCCAGTGACACGGCCATCAGTGCCCGCCTTCCGCCATGCGCATCTCGCGCTGCCGCTTGCGCTCGGACCGCCGCAGCAGCCAGGCGGAAGTGAGCACGCCGGTGGCCACCAGCAGCACCATCAGGGTGGCCAGCGCGTTCACGTCCGGCGTCACGCCCAGCCGCACCTTGGAGAAAATCACCATGGGCAGCGTGGTGGAGCCCGGGCCGGCCACGAACTGGGCGATCACCAGGTCATCCCAGGACAGGGTGAAGGCCAGCAGCCAGCCGGACAGCAGCGCGGGAAAGATCAGCGGCAGCGTGATGCGCCCGAACACCTTGGCCGGCCGGGCGCCCAGGTCCATCGCGGCCTCCTCCAGTGAGTCGTCGAAGGATGCCAGGCGCGACTGCACGATCACGGTGACATAGGCCATCGAGAAGGTGATGTGCGCGATGGCGATGGTGGTGGCGCCGCGGCCGGCGGGCCAGCCGATGATCTGCTCCATGGCCACGAACAGCAGCAGCATCGACAGGCCGGTGATCACCTCGGGCATCACCAGCGGCGCGGTGGACATGATGGCCAGCAATGCCCGACCGCGGAAGCGCCCGAAACGCGACAGCGCGATGCCCGCCAGCGTGCCCAGGACCACCGCGCCGGTGGCATTGACGGCGGCGATGCGCATCGACAGCCAGGCGGCATCGAGGATCTGCTGGTTCTGGAACAGCGCCACGTACCACTTCAGGGTGGGCGAATTGGCCGCATCCCACACCGTGACCAGGCGTGAGTTGTTGAACGAGTACACCACCATCAGCAGGATGGGCACGTACAGGAACACGAAGCCCAGGACCATCAGCGTGGTGACCAGCCAGCCGCGACGCATCAGGCCGCCTTCGCGCCGGCGCGCGCCTGGGTCCGCTGCAGCAGCATGATGGGGATCAGGAGCAGCAGCAGCATGAAGATGGCCACCGCGCTGGCCACCGGCCAGTCGCGGTTGCTGAAGAATTCGTCGGACAGCACGCGGCCGATCATCAGCTGGTCCGGGCGGCCAAGCAGCGTGGGAATCACGTATTCGCCCACCGCCGGGATGAACACCAGCAGCGAGCCGGCCGCGATGCCCGGCCGCGACAGCGGCAGCGTCACCTTGAGGAAGGCCCGCACCGGCCGCGCGCCCAGGTCCGCGGCCGCCTCCAGCAGCGAGGGGTCATGCTTCTCGAGGTTGGTGTACAGCGGCAGGATCATGAACGGCAGGTAGGAATAGACGATTCCCACATACACGGCGAAATCGGTCTGCATCATCTGGATGGGCTGGTCGATCAGGCCCATTGACATCAGGAAGTTGTTGATCACGCCGTTGTTGCGCAGCAGGCCCATCCACGCATACACGCGCAGCAGGAAGGAAGTCCAGAACGGCAGGATCACCAGCATCAGCAGCAGGTTGCGTCGCGCCGGCGGGGAGCGCGCGATGCCCAGGGCCATCGGGTAGCCCAGCAGCAGGCACAGCAGCGTGGAGATGGCCGCCACCTTCAGCGAATACAGCCAGGTCTGCACGTACAGCGCATCGGAGAACAGGAAGCGGTAGTTGTCGGTGTTGATCAACACCTCCATGCGCCCTTCCACGAAGTCCACCAGCGGGGCGTATGGCGGGATGGCCAGCCGCGTCTCCGAGAAGGAGATCTTCAGGTCGATGAAGAACGGCGTGAGGAAGAACAGCAGCAGCCAGGCCATCGGGATGCCGATGACCAGCATTCGCCCCACGCCACTGCGGCGCAGCCAGGGCACCCAGCGCGGCGGACCAAAACGATGCCAGGCCAGCCAGAACGGCACCCAGCGTTCGTGCTGGCGGGCGTAGGCCGGGACCTCGCTGTTCAAGGCGTGCTCACCCCGCGCCCACCACGGGGGCGGCGCTGTCCCACAGCAGGTACACCTCGTCATCCCAGGTGAAGCTCTCGCCGGCCTTGCGTGCCGAGTTGGTCTGCGTCACGCGCACGTCGCGGCCGGAGTCCAGGCGCACCACGTAGATCGAAAGGTCGCCCATGTAGGCAATGTCCTTGATGATGCCGCGGGCCCAGTTGTCGTCGGCGGCGGGTTTCTCGCGCTGCAGGTGCAGCTTCTCCGGCCGGATCGCCACCCAGAGCTGCGCGTCCGGCGGGGCCGATACGCCATGGTCGACGTGCACGGGCACCGGCAGGTCCGGGCAGCGCACGCGCACGTATTCGGGTTCATCCTCCACCAGCGTGCCGTCGAAGAGGTTCACCGAGCCGATGAAGTCGGCCACGAAGCGCGTGGTGGGGAATTCGTAGATCTGCCGCGGCGTGCCGATCTGCACGATCTTGCCCTTGTTCATCACGCCGATGCGCGAGGCCAGCGTCATGGCCTCTTCCTGGTCGTGCGTGACCACCACGAAGGTGACGCCCAGCCGCTCCTGGATGGCGATGAGCTCGAACTGGGTGTGCTCGCGCAGCTTGCGGTCCAGCGCACCGAGGGGTTCATCGAGCAACAGCAGCTTGGGCCGCTTCACCAGCGCGCGCGCCAGCGCCACGCGCTGGCGCTGGCCGCCGGAGAGCTGGTGCGGCTTGCGGCCGGCCAGCTCGCCGATCTTCACCACGTCGAGGATCCCGGCCACGCGCTCGCGGATTTCCTCCTTCCTGATGCCCTCCTGCTCCAGGCCGAAGGCCACGTTGCTGTACACCGTCATGTGGGGGAACAGCGCGTAGGACTGGAACATCATGTTGACCGGCCGCTCGTAGGGCGGGATGCCGGCCATGTCCTGTCCGTCGATCAGGATGCGCCCGGCCGAGGGCTGCTCGAAACCCGCCAGCATGCGCAGCAGCGTGGTCTTGCCGCTGCCCGAGCCGCCGAGCAGGCAGAAGATCTCGCCCCGGTAGATGTCGAGGGTGATGTCATCTACGGCGGCAAAGTCGCCGAAACGCTTGCTGACCGACTCGATGCGCACGTAGGGTTTCTGCGTGGCATCGAGCCAGGGCTCCTGCGCCGGGCGCGCGGGACCGGTCATCCGGTTACTGGCCAGTCTTGAAGCGTGTCCAGGTCCGGTTCAGGATGCGGGTGAACTCCTGCGACCGGGCCAGGTTCGGGTACATCCTGGCCTGCACCTCGGCCGGCGGATAGATGTCCGGATCGCCGGTGATCTCCGGGTCGATCTGGTCATGCGCCGCCTTGTTCGGCGAGGCGAAGGTGACGAAGTTGGTGTTCCTGGCGGCCACGTCCGGGCGCAGCAGGTAGTCGATGAACTTGTGCGCGTTCTTCGGGTGCTTCGCGTCGGCCGGGATGGCCAGCATGTCGAAGAACAGCACCGCCCCTTCCTTCGGGATGTGGTACTTGATGGTGAAGTCCTTGCCGTTTTCCTCGGCGCGGGCCGCACCCATGCCCACGTCGCCGCTCCAGCCAAGGGCCAGGCAGATCTCGCCATTGGCCAGGTCGTCGAGGTAGCCGGCCGACTTGACCTCCTTGATGTAGGGGCGGATGGACATCAGCACGTCCTCGGCGGCCTTGAGGTCTTCAGGCTTCTCGCTCATGGCGTCGCGACCCAGGTAGATGAGCACCGTGGCCACCACCTCGTCGGGCGCGTCGAGGATGGTCACGCCGCACTTCTGGAAGTTCTTCACCACGTTCGGGTCGTAGAGCATGGCGAAGCTGTTGACGGGCGCATTGGGCATGGCGGCCGCGATGGCCTCGACGTTGTAGCCGATGCCCGAGGTGCCCCAGAAGTAGGTGACCGAATGCGCGTTGTCCGGGTCGTGGCGCGCGGTAAGGTCGGTGATCACCGGGTCGAGGTTGGCCAGGTTCGGGATCAGCGATTTGTCGAGCTTCTGGAACACGCCGGCCTCGATCTGCTTTTCGAGGAACGACGCCGAGGGCACCACCAGGTCGTAGCCGGTGTTGCCCGACAGCAGCTTGGTCTGCAGCAGCTCGTTGCCGTCGAAGACGTCGTAGTTCACCTTGATGCCGGTTTCGGCGGTGAATTCCCCGAGGATTTCCTCGTCGATGTAGTCCACCCAGTTGTAGACGTTGAGCACCTTCTCCTCTTCGCCCGCGACGGCGGAGGAGCCGTCCTGCTTGCCACAGGCCGCCACCATCAAGGCGATTGCGGTCAGGGCGGAAAGCTGTCGAAGGGGAAGTGCCATGGATGTGCTCCTCGTCGGGAAAGTTGCCTGAAAGAACGTCGCAGGCCGAGGCTGGTGCCTGCCGCGCAACTATAGCCCGCAGTCCCCCCTTAGGCCATATCGCCACGCGCGGTCGCGCGCCGACGCCGGGCTACACATTCAGCAGCAGGTGCTCGCGCTCCCAGGAGCTGATCACCTGCATGAACACCTCGCTTTCGGATTCCTTCACGATGCTGTAGGCAGAAACGAAAGGCTCGCCCAGCACGTCGATCAGCGCCCGGCTCTCGCGCAGTTGTCGCAGTGCGGAATCCAGCGAGCGCGGCAGGGAGAACGGCAGGTCGTGGGCGCTGCCGGTGATGGGATCGGAGGGCTGCAGGTTCTCGATCATGCCCAGGTAGCCGCAGGCCAGCGAACCGGCGATGGCCAGGTACGGGTTGGCGTCGGCGCCACCGACGCGGTTTTCCACGCGGCGGTTGGCCGGGTCGGACACCGGCACGCGCAGCCCGGCCGTGCGGTTGTCATAACCCCAGTGCACGTTGATCGGCGCCAGCGCCGCGCGGGTGATGCGGCGGTAGGAATTCACGTTGGGGGCGAACAGCGCCATGGCCGCCGGCAGGTATTTCTGCAGGCCGGCGATGTGGGAGAAGAACAGTTGCGAGGGCGAACCGTCCTTGTTGCTGAACACGTTCTGGCGCGTCTTGCGGTCCACGATGCTCTGGTGGATGTGCATGGCGCTGCCCGGCTCCTTGCCGTGCGGCTTGGCCATGAACGTGGTGTACATCTTGTGCCTGAGCGCGGCCTCGCGCGCCGTGCGCTTGAAGAGAAAGGCCTGGTCGGCCAGGTCCAGCGGATCCCCGTGCAGCAGGTTGATCTCCATCTGCGCCGGGCCGTCCTCGTGGATCAGCGTGTCGATGGCGATGTCCTGCGCCTCGCAGAAGGCGTAGATGTCATCGAACAGCGGGTCGAACTCGTTCACCGCCGCGATGCTGTAGCTCTGCCGGCCGGGCTCGGCGCGGCCGGAACGGCCCACCGGCGGCTTCAGCGGGTAGTCCGCGTCGATGTTCGGCTCGATGAGGTAGAACTCCAGCTCCGGCGCCACCACCGGCTCCCAGCCGCGGGCGGAGTAGAGCTCCAGCACGTGCCGCAGCACCTGCCGCGGCGCCATGGTCACGCTGCGCCCGTCGGAATAGAAGCAGTCGTGGATCACCTGCGCGGTGGGTTCGGCCGCCCAGGGCACCACGCGCACGGTGCGCGTGTCGGGCTTGAGCACGATGTCGATCTCCGCCGGGCTCATTGCCTGGCTGGTGTCCACCGGGTAGTCGCCGGTCACGGTCTGCAGGAAGATGCTCTCGGGCAGCTTCATGCCCTCCTCGGCGGCGAACTTCTCGGCGGGCATGATCTTGCCGCGCGCGATCCCGGCCATGTCCGGCACGATGGCCTCGACCTCGGAAATGCCGCGCTCGCGGAAGAACTGGTGGATATCCTCTGCCATGAATCACCTTTGCCTGTTGGCGGCGCGCTCGCGCGCCGCATCGCCAAATGCCTCGAACAATGCGGTGGAGAACCGGTCCTCGCCCGCGTTCCACTCCGGATGCCACTGCACGGCCAGCGCGAAACGCTGTGCGCCGGCCACGCGGAAGGCCTCGATCAGCCCGTCATCCGCCCGCGCCTCTTCCACCAGCCCGCGCCCGAGCTCGCGCACGCCCTGGTGGTGCAGGGAATTCACGGTGATGCGCGGACGGCCGGCGATGCGCTCCAGCAGGCCGCCCGGCGCAAGCTGCACCTCGTGCGCCGGGCCGTACTGGACCTGAAGCGGCTGGCTTTCATCCTCGTGGTGCACCAGGTTGCCCGGCACCTCGTGCACGTGCTGCCAGAGCGTGCCGCCGGCGGCCACGTTCATCTCCTGGAAACCCCGGCAGATGCCCAGCACCGGCACGCCGGCGGCGATGGCGCGCGGGATCAGCGCCAGCGTGGTGGCGTCGCGCTCCGGGTCATGCAGCGTGCCGGGCCGGCTCTGCTCGCCGCCGTAGTGGTGCGGCTCCACGTTGGACGGACTGCCCGTGAACAGCAGGCCGTCCAGTTCCTCCACCAGGGCTTCGAGCCCCAGCTCCTCGCCAAGGGAGGGAATCACCAGCGGCAGCGTGCGGGCAATGCGCAGCAGCGGGGTGATGTATTTCTCCCCCGCGGCGTGGAAGGGATGCATCCCCAGCGTGCGCCGGTCGGCGGGAATTCCAATGAGGGGTCTACGGACAGACATGCAACTGGCCGGCTGATGCCGACTCGGGGCTCCAAGTATCTGATTTCATTAGAACACAGGCCGTGGGTCCTTGCTCGCCGGCCGGAGCAATGGCGCGCAAGCCCTTGAATCCACAGGTGTCATGTGCAACCGCAGCATTGCATATTGAACCCGGGGCGGTCCGGCTGCATGGTGTGGGGACGATGAGAGGCATCCCCTGATGAAACGCGGTCCGCAGCAGGCGGGCTCCTGGTACCAGGCTTCGCTGCCCCCCGCCCCGATGCTGCCCGCCCTCGCGGGCGCGGCAAGCTGCGACGTGGGCGTGGTGGGCGCGGGCATCACCGGCCTGTCGGCGGCGCTGCACCTCGCCGCGCGCGGCTACCGCGTCACCGTGCTGGAGGCCGGCCAGGTCGGCAGCGGCGCCTCCGGTCGCAGCGGCGGCCAGGCCATCTTCGGACTCGCTGCCGGGCAGGACAAGCTCACTGCCCTGCTCGGGGCCGCCGACGCGCGCCGGGTATGGGACCTGTCGCTGGAGGCACTGGCGCTGCTCAGGGAGCTTGTCGCCACCCATGGCATCGACTGCGACTACGTGGCCGGCCAGATGCACGTGGCCATCAAGCCGCGCCAGCGCGAGGAACTCAGGGCCTGGCACCACTCGCTGCACGAGGACTATGGCTACCAGAGCGTGTCGCTGCTCGACACCGCAGCCACGCGGGAGCTGGTGGCCAGCGAACGTTACGTGGCCGGCCTGCTCGACACCAACAGCGGGCACATCCATCCACTGAAATACGTGCGTGGCCTCGCAGAGGCGGTGCGCCGCGCCGGCGTCACCGTGCATGAAAACAGCCGGGTACTGCGCTACCGCCGCGCGGACGGCGCGCTGCGACTGGAAACGGCACGCGGCGCGCTGTCCTGCCGGCAGGTCGTTTTCGCGGGCAACGCCTCCCTCGGCGCCACCGTGCCCCCGCTGGCGCGCCGCGTGATGCCGGTGAGCACCTACATCGTGGCCACCGAGCCGCTTGGCGCCGGGGTGGCGGCACAGCTGCTGCCGCGGAACACGGCCGTCAGCGACATCAACTGGGTGCTGGACTACTTCCGCCGCAGCAGCGACCACCGCCTGCTGTTCGGCGGCCGCGTGAGTTATTCCGGGCATGATCCCTTCGATACCGCCGAAGCCACGCGCCGCCGCATGGTGCAGGTGTTCCCCCGGCTGGCGGATGCGCGCGTGGAATATGCCTGGGGCGGCGACGTGGACATCACGCTCAACCGCGCGCCGGACTTCGGCCGCCTCGAGCCGGATGTGTATTACCTGCAGGGATTCTCCGGCCACGGCATCGCGCTCACGGGACTGGCCGGCAAGCTGGTGGCCGAGGCCATTGCCGGCGAGGCCGAACGTTTCGATGTCTTCACGCGCATTCCACACCGGCCGTTCCCCGGCGGCGCCATGCTGCGGCGGCCGGCGCTGGTGCTGGCGATGTTGTGGTACCGGCTGAGGGACCTGCTGCCCTGAGCGAACCGGCGGCGCGGGCGATGGCCGCGGAGGCTGCCGGTCAGCGCGGAGGCACCAGCGTCGCTTCCAGCAATGCCGCCAGTCTTGCTGCAGCCTGCACGATGCGTCGCTCCGCCAGCGGGCGGTGCGACTCGAGGTAGCCCTGGTCGATCACGTTGCCCGCGGGATAGATGGCTTCGGCATCCAGCAGCGCGCAGGTCTCGCGTGCCCATTCCAGCGGTGCGTCGGCGACCGCGGCGGCAGGCGACGCCGGCACCAGGGAGCGCAGGCGCGCCGCCATTTCCCGCCGCCCCTGGCCCGCCGAATCCAGCACATGGTAGTCCCACACGGAATGCAGGTTGGTTCCGGTGGTCGTGCGACGGGATCCGCCTGTCCGGCCATCCGTCGCGGGCGTCCTGCCGAGCCGCACCTGGAACCGGTTGCCGCCCTGGTCCTTGCGGTCGCTGGCGTGCAGCGGCTGGTGGATGTCGCCCACCAGGTGCACGAGGAATTTCAGCGCATCGCGCCGTTCCCCCGGCGGCCGGGAGGCATCGGCCAGGATGCGCCGCTGCCGCTCGATGGCTGCCACCACGCACTGCCCGTCCGGGCAGTCGCGCGCCAGCTCGAAGGTACAACCCGCACTGCGCGCATTGATGAAATGCCAGCGCGAGGTCTCGCGGAAGCGGGACGGATCGGACTGGCGCAGCGCGTCGGCCCAGCTCGCCACGCCGCCCAGCGTGGGTTCTGCCTCGCCTTCGAGCAGGCGGCGCACCTGCGCACGCGCCGCGGCCGACAGTTGCTGTTCGGCCAGCTCACCCACCAGCCAGTGGCCGAGCTCCGACCACGCCAGCGCCGTCCCCGGCAACACCAGCAGGGCGAGCACCGCCAGCAAGGGTGCCCGCCGCAACCTCAGCTCACGTGCCACTGCCTTCCTGCACCGCCTCCCACCGGCCACTGCGCTCCGAGCGCCACAGCGCATCGATCACCCGCATCTGCGCGATGGCATCCTCCAGGTCCCAGAACGGCGCCGGCTCGCCACGCACCGTGCGCGAGAAATTCTCCACCAGGCGCTGGTACTGGTCGGCCTCGGGCAGGGTCTCGACCACCGCGCTGCTGCCGTCGAGCGCGGAGCCATCGTCGATGCGGATGCGCGTGGTGCCGCCCTGCGGCGGATTGAAGGGAATCTCCAGCTCCACCCGCCCGCGCGGGCCAAGCACCACCAGCCGCTGCTGCGAAGCGCACTGGGTGGAAACAGAGAAGGCGAGCTGGCGGCTGGCGCCGAAGTCCAGCAATCCCGAGGTGGCGCGATCCACGCCGAGCCCGGGGTCACGGTCCACCATGGCCATCACGCGCAGCGGCTCGCTCTCGAACACGAAACGGCCCGCCGCGATGGCATAACAGCCGATGTCATACAGCGCCCCGCCGCCGATCTCCCGCTGGTTGCGGATGTCGGCGGGGTCGTCGTTGAAGAAGGAAAACGCCACCTGCACCACGCGCGGCGCGCCGATGCGCCCGGCCTGCAGGATCCCGCGCAGCCGCTCCCACTGCGGGTGGTGGCGCACCATGAACGCCTCGGCGATGCGCACCCGGCCGGCCACCCCGCGCAGCTGCGCGGCCTCCGCGGCATCCATCGCGATGGGCTTCTCGCACAGCACGTGCTTGCCCGCCCGTGCCGCGGCCAGCGTCAGCGGCACGTGCAGGTGGTTGGGCAGCGGGTTGTAGATGGCCTCGATCGCAGGATCCGCGATCAGCTCCTCATAGCTGCCCCAGGCGCACGGGATGCCCAGCTGCCGCGCTGCCGCCTCGGCCGTTGCCAGCGTGCGCGAGGCGATGCCCCGCACCTGCACCAGCGGGCTGCGCAACATGCCCGGGATCACCTTCTGCACCCCGATGCGCGCCGTGCTCAGCACGCCCCAGACAACCGGCTTCATGTCCCTCTCCCCATGTGCAACGGCCCGCAGGGTTTCCCCGGCGGGCCGTCACGATCATCGCAATGGCGATGGCGTCAGACCACCGTGAACCCCTCGCGCGTGATCGGCAGCGTGCGGATGCGCGTGCCGGTCGCCGCGAAGATGGCGTTGCAGATGGCGGCGCCCGCCGGCGGATAGGCCGGTTCGCCCACGCCCGTCGGATTGAAGTCCGTCGGCAGGAAATGCACGTCCACCTCGGGTGTCACCGGCATGCGTGCCAGCTGGTACTGGTGGAAGTTGGTTTCCTTGACGCGGCCCTTCTCGAGCGTGGCCTCCTGCGAGAGCTGCGACACCGCGTCGACGACCGAACCCTGCACCTGGTTGATGGCGCCGGACGGGCTGACGATCGGCGAGCCGATGTCACCCACCACCCACATCTTGTGCACCTTCACCTTCTTGTCGGCCGTGACGCTGACCTCGGCGACCTCGGCGAAGTGGCCCTGGTGGGAGAAGTGGAACGCCAGGCCATGGTGCCGGCCCGCGGGCGGCTTGCCATAGTTGGAGCGCTTCACCACTTCCTGGATGGTCGCGATGGCGCGGTCGGCACGCAGGCCGCCGCCACCACCGAAGCCGCCGAAGCCGGCCGGTGCCGCGGGGGCGGGCTGTGCCTGGTTGAACAGCTCGATCAGGAACTCATCGTGCTTCTTGCCCGCGGCCAGCGCGACTTCATGCAGGAAGGACTGCACCACCCACGCGGCGGTATTGGAACCCGGCGCGCGGTAGGGACCGCAGAGGATCTTCAGCGGCATCAGCGTCTGCGTGACGCGGAAGTTGGGCGTGTAGGCCGCGGGGAAGTCGCCCGCCGTCCAGCCGCCACCCTGCACCGCGCGCGGACCGGCAGGACCGCGGCCGCCGGGACCACCCGGGCCGCCCGGGCCACCGCCACCACCGCCCGGGGGCGGAGCAGCGACGTTGCCGTCTGAGAAGGAGATGGCATGGCCGTCCCACGCCACCAGCTTGCCGTTCTCGTCGAGGCCGGCCTTGAAGTTGTGGAAGCCGCCGGCGCGGTAGAAGTCGTGCGCCAGGTCATCCTCGCGGGTCCACATCAGCTTCACGGGGATGCCGCCGGCCTGCTTGGAGATCTGCGCCGCCTCGAGCACGTACTCGTTCATCAGGCGCCGGCCGAAGCCGCCGCCCACGCGCATCTGGTGCAGCACCGCGTTGCCGGCCTGCACGCCCACCAGGTTCGCCGCGGCCGTGCGGGCGCCGTCGGGAATCTGCACCGAGCCCCAGATCTCCAGCTTGTCGCCGGCCGGGTCCTTCTTGTACCAGGCCGTGGTGTTCTGCGGCTCCAGCGGCTGGTGCGAGATGAAGCCGAAGGTGTAGAACCCCTCGACCGTCTTCTTCGCGCCCTTCAGCGCGCCCTCGACGTCGCCGGTGTTGCGCAGTTCCTGCGGGCCCGGGGCCTTGCGGGCCTCGTTGGCGCGCGCCACGAACTCGTTCCAGTCATCCTTCGACGCATTGCTCTCGTCCCAGGTGACCTTCAGCTTCTTCTTCGCGGAGAACGCGGCCCAGGTGTTGTTGGCCACGATGGCCACGCCCGAGGCCAGCTGCGAGACATTGCCGTTGCCCTCGACGATGAAGGCATCGACCACGCCGGGCAGCTTGCGGATCTCGTCGAGGTTGGCCGACACGGCCTTGCCGCCGATGGCCGGGCACTTCTCGAACACCGCCACCTTCATGTTGGGCAGCTGCACGTCCACGCCGAACAGCGGCTGGCCGGTCATCAGCTTCACGTTGTCGGCGCCGGTGATGAACGTGCCGACGATCTTGAAGTCCTTCTTGTCCTTCAGCTTCAGGTCGGCGGCGGCGGGCACGGGCATGGTGGCGGCAGCCGAGGCCAGCTGGCCGTAGCTGGCGCTGCGGCGGCTGGCGGCATGCGTGACCACGCCCTCGGAGGTGGTGATCTCGGACTCAGGCACGCCCCACTGCTTCGCGGCGGCGGCCACCAGCAGCGCACGGGCGGCGGCACCGGCCTGGCGCATGCTGTTGTAGTTCGAGGGGATGGAGGTGGAACCGCCCGCCATCTGCTGCCCGTAGGAACGGGAGTCGATGGGCGCCTGCTCCACGATGACATCGGACCACTTCGCGTCGAGCTCCTCGGCGATGATCATGGCGAAGGCGGTCTTGATGCCCTGCCCGATCTCCGGGTTCTTGCCCATGATGGTGATCTTTCCATCCGGCGCGATCTTCACATAGGCGGAAGGGTTGAGCGCCTGCGGGGCGCCACCGAATCCGCCGAAGCCGCCGGGTGCGCCCGCGGCAGCCTTCTCGCTGCCCGCGAGGCCGAAGCCCAGCATCAGTCCACCGCCCGCAGCCGCGGACACGGTGAGGAAGGTACGGCGCGACACCGGCTCGGCGGCCACGGGCAGCACCTTTTCCGGCTCCTTCAGGCCCCACTGCGCGAGCAGGACGTCCGGGTAGTATTCGTTTTCGAGGTTCGGTTTCATCACGAGGCACTCCCGCTCAGCGACTTGGCCGCGGACTTGATGGCGGCGCGGATACGAAGGTAGGTGCCGCAGCGGCAGATGTTGCCCTGCATGGCGGCGTCGATCTGCGCGTCCGTGGGATTCGGATTCTCGCGCAGCAGTGCCGTGGCACTCATCACCTGGCCGGACTGGCAGTAACCGCACTGGGGCACGTCGTGCTCGATCCATGCCTTCTGCACGGCGGTGAGCGCGCCATTCTGGGCCAGGCCCTCGATGGTGGTGATCTTCTGTCCCTGCACCGCCGTCGCCGGCGTCTGGCAGGAACGGATCGGCGTGCCGTTCAGGTGCACGGTGCAGGCACCGCACTGGGCCATGCCGCAGCCGAACTTGGTGCCGACCAGTCCCAGATCATCACGCAGCACCCACAGCAGCGGCTGGTCGTCCGCCACCTCCACTTCGTGGTCGGTGCCATTCACGTTCAGTTTGACTTTGGCCATTGTGACCGCCCCAGACTATTGTTTAGAGAGAAAACCCCCGGAAGTCCGCGAGCATAACTGCGCGGATATATGCATTCAACGATGCCGGACCTCGAAACAGCGATGGATGCGGGGATTTCCCTTGAAGTCGAAAGGCAGCGTGGCGGCCGAGATGTCCGTTACGCGAAAAGCGTTATGTATGTCTGTATCTAACGCAAAGCGCTGCGCGTTGGTGGAGAACACCAGCAGGCCTTCGGGCGCGAGGATGCGCATGCAATCGGCAACCAGCCTTGCATGGTCGCGCTGGATGTCGAGCACGCCTTCCATGCGCGCGGAATTGGAGAAGGTGGGCGGGTCGAGGAAGACCAGGTCCCATGCCGGCGCGTCCTGCTGCTCCGCCAGCCAGCGCAATGCATCCGCCTGGTGCAGGCGGTGGGCTTCGCCGGCCAGCCCGTTCAACTCCAGGTTTGCGCGCGCCCAGTCGAGGTAGGTGCGCGACATGTCCACGCTGAGCGAGGAGGCCGCGCCGCCCGCCGCCGCATGCACGGTGGCGGTGGCCGTGTAGCAGAACAGATTGAGGAAACGCATGCCGCGCGCGGCCTGGCCCAGGCGCTGGCGCGTGATGCGGTGGTCGAGGAACACGCCGGTATCGAGGTAGTCGTCGAGGTTCACGCGCAGCGCAAGGCCGGCCTCCTCCACCACGTGGAATTCGCCGCTGGCACCGCGCCGCTCGTACTGGCCGCTCTTCTGGGGACGGCGCGTGCGCAGGCGGATGTCGGCGAAGGCAATGCCCGTCACCTCGGGCAGCACCGACAGCGCTTCCTCGCGCCGGCGCCGCGCGGCGGCCGGATCAATGCTGGCCGGGGGCGCGTACTCCTGCACATACAGCCAGCGCCGGCCTTCGTCCGGTCCCGCGCCGGTGTAGAGGTCCACGGCCAGCGCGTATTCGGGCATGTCCGCGTCATACAGCCGCCAGCAGGTGACGCCCTCGCGCCGCGCCTGCTTTCCAAGCCGCGCCAGGTTCTTGGCCAGGCGGTTGGCGAACATGCGCGCGCCGGCGCCCTGCGCGATGGAGGGATCGTCGATGACGATGCCGCGCGTGGGTTCGCGGCGTGCCTTGCGCCCGCCCGGACTGAAGCGCAGCAGGCGGCATTCGATGGCGCCGTTGAACACCGTGTGCACGCGCGCCGCCTCCGCGCCGATCTGCTGGCCCAGCTCCGGCTCGCCGGTGAGCACGGCGGCATGCCAGCCGGCAAAAGGCCCGCGCAGGGCATCGCCGATGGCCCGGTGCGCTGCCGCCGCATCCTCCCTGCCTTCGATGCGCGCGCCATAGGGAGGATTCACGCAGAGCAGTCCCGGTGGCGCATCAGCCGCGGTGGCGCGTGGTGCGAGCGTGCCGATGTCGCAGTGTTCGAACACCAGGTCGCGTCCCACCTGCGCACGCCGCGCATTCGCCTGCGCGGTGGCGATGGCGCCGCGGTTGTGGTCGGCGCCGCGGATCACCATGGGCAGCTGCTGGCGCATGCGCGCCGTCGCCGCTGCCACCAGCTCCTCCCACAGCGCGGTGTCATGTCCGCGCCAGCCCTGGAACCCCCAGTAGTCGCGCAGCAGTCCCGGCGCGCGATCCAGCGCCATCCAGGCCGCCTCGATCACGAAGGTGCCCGAACCGCACATGGGATCCAGGAATTCCCCGCCCGCCGCAGCAATGCGCGGCCAGCCGGCGCGCATCAGGATGCCCGCGGCAAGGTTCTCGCGCAGCGGGGCCTCGCCGCCCTGCAGGCGATAGCCGCGGCGGCTGAGTGCTTCGCCGGCCAGGTCGATGGAGATCGCCACCTCGCCGCGCGCCACGTGTGCATACACGGAGACATCCGGCCGCTGCGTCTGGATGGCCGGGCGCAGGCGCGTGGTCTCGCGCAGCTGGTCGACGATGGCGTCCTTCAGCTTCAGCGCGCCGAAGTGCGTATTGCTGATCGCCGGGTGCTGCCCGGTGAATTCGCAGGCCAGCGTGCCGCGCGGATCCAGGTGCTCGCGCCAGTCGACGCCGCGCGCGATGGCATAGAGATCGTTGGCACCGGCCATGCGGCCGCGGGTGATCTCCAGCAGCACGCGGCTGGCCAGACGGGATTCCAGCAGCACGCGGTAGCCCACGGCCAGCGGGCCCTCGAAGCTCACGCCGCCGGCGCTCTCGCGCACCTGCTGCGCGCCCAGCGCGGTCACCTCCCCGGCCAGCAGGTCGGCAAAACCGCGCGGCACCGTGGCCACGAAACGCAGCGGGCTGCTCATCGCACGCCCGCCGGCAGGCGCCGGGAGTGGCCGCTCACGTGAGGTCGATCCAGGTGGTCTTCAGCTCGGTGAACTTGTCGAAGGCATGCAGCGACTTGTCACGGCCGATGCCCGACTGGCGGAAGCCGCCGAAGGGCACGGTGATGTCATCAGCGTCATAGCAGTTCACGTACACCATGCCGGAGCGGATGGCGCGCGCCATGCGGTGCGCGGTGGCGAGGTCGCGCGTCCACACGGCAGCGGCCAGGCCATAGGTGCTGTCATTGGCGATGGCCACGGCCTCGGCCTCGTCGCGGAAGCCCATCACCGCCAGCACGGGGCCGAAGATCTCCTCGCGCGCAATGCGCATGGCAGGCCGCACGCCGTCGAACAGCGTGGGCTCCACGTAGTGGCCGCGGCTATGGATGCGCACCTGCGCGCCGCCGAAGGCCAGGCGTGCGCCTTCGCTGCGGCCGGCCTCGATGTAGTCGAGCACGCGCTGCAGCTGTTGCGCATCGACGATGGCACCCAGCTTCGTGGCCGGGTCCAGGGGATCACCTGGCACCAGCTCGCGCGCCACGGCTGCGATTTCTCCCAGCAGTGCGTCCTTCAGGCTCTCGTGCACCAGCAGCCTGGAGCCCGCCGAGCACATTTCCCCCTGGTTGAAGAAGATGGCATACGCTGCCGCGCGCGCGGCGCGCCGCAGGTCCGGCCAGTCGCCCATCACGATGTTGGGTGACTTGCCGCCGCACTCCAGCGACACGCGCTTGAGGTTCGACTGCGCCGCGCAGGCCATGATGGACTTGCCCGTGGCCGTGGAGCCGGTGAAGCCGATGCCGTCCACGTCCATGTGCAGCGCCAGCGCCTTGCCGGCGGTGTGCCCGAAGCCGGGCACCACATTGAAGACTCCCGGTGGCAGGCCCGCCTCCACCGCCAGCTCCGCCATGCGCAGCGCGGTGAGCGGGGATTTCTCCGAAGGCTTCAGCACCACGGAATTGCCCGCGGCGAGGATGGGCCCCAGCTTCCACGCCGCCATGATCATCGGGAAGTTCCACGGCACGATGGCCGCCACCACCCCCAGCGGCTCGCGCGTCACCAGGGCCAGCGTGTCATGCCCGGTGGGCGCCACCTCGCCATACACCTTGTCGATGCTTTCGGCGAACCACTGGATGCAATTGGCGGTGGATGGCACGTCCACGCTGAGCGAATCGCTGATGGGCTTGCCCATGTCCAGCGTCTCGGTGAGCGCCAGCTCTTCCCCGTGCGCGCGGATCAGCTCGGCGAAGCGCAGCAACACTGCCTTGCGCTCGCGCGGCGCGCGGCGCGACCAGACGCCCCGCGCGAAGGCCGCGCGCGCGCTGGCCACTGCGGCATCCACGTCGGCCGCATCGCCGGCGGCCATGCGCGCCAGCAGCCGCCCGTCCACCGGGCTGGGCACGTCGAAGGTCTCGCCCGAGGCGGCCGGCCGGAAACGCCCGTCGATGAACAGGCCGTCACGCGGCCGCAGTGCCGCGGCGCGGCGATGCCAGTCGATGGGTGTTGCTGCAGTCATTGGGGAGAACGCCAGGAGGGCCGGTTATTTCGGTATGTATCGCCGCCCCTGTCAACTTTTCCTATGATCCTTTCCCGGCCCCGACTGGAGTTCCCATGAACGCCCGCCCCGATGATTTCGCCCCGCGCGCCCTCACCCGCGAGGAGCTCGAGGCCCACTGGATGCCGTTCACCGCCAACCGGCACTTCAAGGCCAGCCCGCGCCTGCTCTCCCATGCGAAAGGCGTGCATTACTGGACCACCGACGGCCGCCAGGTCCTCGACGGGGTGGCCGGCCTCTGGTGCGCGAACGCCGGCCATGGCCGCCAGGAAATCAGCCAGGCCGTGGCCCGTTCGCTGGAGCAGCTGGACTTCGCCCCCACCTTCCAGATGGGCCACCCCCCGGCCTTCGACCTGGCCAACCGGCTGGCGAAGATCGCGCCGGCCGGCCTCGACCATGTGTTCTTCGTGAACAGCGGCTCCGAGGCAGTCGACACCGCGCTGAAGATCGCCCTGCAGTACCACCGCCAGAAGGGCCAGGCCACGCGCACGCGCCTGATCGGCCGCGAGCGTGCCTACCATGGCGTGAACCTGGGCGGCACCAGCGTCGGCGGCATGGTGGCCAATCGCAAGAGCTGGTCACCGGCCATGGTGCCGGGCATCGACCACCTGCCCCACACCCACAACCTGGCGAAGAACGCCTTCACCAGGGGCCAGCCGGAACACGGCGCGGAACTCGCCGACGAACTGGAGCGCCTGGTCGCCCTGCACGATGCCTCCAGCATCGCCGCGGTGATCGTCGAGCCCATCTCCGGTTCCACCGGCGTGCTGGTGCCCCCGAAGGGCTACCTGCAGCGGCTGCGCGAGCTGTGCACGAAACACGGCATCCTGCTCATCTTCGACGAGGTGATCACCGGCTTCGGCCGCACCGGCTCGGCCTTTGCCGCGCAGGAATTCGGCGTGACGCCGGACATCATCACCTGCGCCAAGGCCCTCACCAACGGCACCGTGCCCATGGGGGCGGTGCTGGTGAAGAAGGAGATCCACGACGCCTTCATGACCGGCCCGGAGACGGCCATCGAGCTGTTCCACGGCTATACGTACTCTGGCCACCCCACCGCCTGCGCCGCCGCCCTGGCCTCGCTCAACATCTATGAGAAGGAAGGCCTGTTCCAGCGGGCGAAGGAGCTCGCCCCCTACTGGGAGAACGCCGTGCACAGCCTCAAGGGACTGCCGCACGTGGTCGACATCCGCAACTACGGCCTGGTGGCCGCGATCGAATACGAGCCGGTCGCCGGCAGCCCGGGCAAGCGGGGGTTCGAGGTGTTCCTGAAGGCCTTCGAGGCGGGCATCCTGGTGCGCTCGGCGGGGGACATCACGGCCCTGTCGCCACCGCTGATCATCGAGAAGGGGCAGGTCGACCAGTTGGTCGGCACGCTGGGCAAGGTGCTGAAGGCCGCGGCCTGACCCTCTCCTTCCAGCCGCTGGAAAAAAGAAGGCCCGGTGCGCTGTCACGCACCGGGCCTTGATTGCGTCAGCCGTGAGGCTGCCCGATCAATTGCCCCAGGGCAGCGTGGTCGAGATGCCGAACACCACGCGAGCCTGGCTGTCGAAGTTGCCGCCGGCAACGTCGCTGCCATCCACCCACTTCACGAAGGTGGAGAAGTTGCCAACGTCGTAGCCCAGGCCCACCGACCAGTCAATGTAGCTGTCCTCGCCGTTGCCGTAGTACAGCTCGATGCCATCGCCCGTGCTGTAGCCCACATGCGCCAGCAGGTTGAAGCCGCTGCTGCCCAGCGGCAGGGCGGCATTGCCCTCCAGGTAGAACGCCGGGTCGCCGCCGTCGCCGCCGAACTCCGGCGAGTACCACAGCTTGCCGTCGAACACCCCGTAGCTCAGGCCGGCAAAGGCTTCCAGGAAGTTGGCGTCGGTGCCGCCATTGTTGGTGAAGGTGTAGTAGTTCAGGCCCACGTCATAGCCCAGGCCCGAATCACCGATGTCGCCCGCGTAGCCGGCGAACACGTCAATTTCGGCGTTCGAGATCAGCGTGCTGCCCCACGCGCCGGCGTAGAAGCCGCTGTCATGCGTGTAGGTGCCGCTCAGCTGGAAGGCATCGTGCCCTTCGGTCTGCTGGATGCCGCGCCAGTCGTATTCGCTGACCCAGGCCGCGTCGACCGAAACTTCGGCCTGGGCGGCGCCGGCAACTGCCAGGAGAGCCGCTGCCGCGGCGATACGAGACTTGATCATTCTTGAACTCCTTACGGGTTTGGACAAAATCTGGTGCACTGTTGCGCGCACCACACGCCTGAAGCGTGGCGGTAGCCTACCAGCTTGGGATGCGATGGAAAAGCAACGGACTTGGCGGGCAGCCACACTCCTCGTCGCTACCGAAGCAGGTGATGTATTGGGGAATAACAGCCTGTTTTTAGTTGCTTTCTTCAACTAACTGGCGCAGCGCAACACCCAGGGTTGGTGTTGCAGGCACTTTCTGCCCCTTGAAGCGGCTCACAGCAACAACCCGAAATTAAAGTCTCTTTTTTGCAACATTTGATCCGCGAGACGGGAAACAGGCCTTGCGGGAAAGAAAAAGGCCCGGTGCGTCACCGCACCGGGCCTGTCATCAACGTCTCTGGTCGAGTCGGGTGGGTTTTGCGACCTCAGCCGCCACCGCCCAGGGTGGTGGACAGCGAGAACACGAAGCGTCCCAGGTTGCGCGCGGCGGCACCCGTCTTGGCGGCGCTGCCGTCGACGTACTTGATCGCCGCGGTCCAGCCATCGACGTCCAGGCCGATGCCCAGCGACCAGTCGAGGTATTCCCCCCAGCCCAGGTTCTTGTGGTAGTCGCCAGCGACGTAGCCCAGGTGGGCCAGGAAGCTGAAGTCGTTGATCATCGGCAGGTTGAAGTTCGAGTCGATGTAGTAACCGGACTCGGAGGAACTGGCGACGTCCCACGAGTACCAGAACTTCAGATTGAAGTAGCCCTTGCTGATGCCGGCATACACTTCGGGAGTGTTGCCGCCGGTAGCATTCGGATAGGTGTAGTAGATGGCGCCGATGTCATACCCGATGGTGGCGTCGGCATCACCACCGGCATAGCCGATGTAGGTGTCGATCTCGGTGCTCGGGCGACGGCCAAAGATCTCCCACTCCTGGGTGTTGGCGAACTTGACGTTGCTGCCCCAGACGCCCATGTACAGGCCGGAATCGGCGCTGTAGTTCAGGCCCAGCTGGAAAGCCGGATCGCCCTGGGTCTGCGAGGTGCCACGGAAGTCATAGTCATTGGTCAGGGTCGCCGTGGCGGTGATTTCGGCGGCGCCTGCCGCCCCGGTGACGGCGAGCAAAGCCCCGGCAACCGCAATACGTGCTTTCATCTGAATCCACTCCCCTTTATTTGTAACTCTTGCTTGAACACGGGGCACGAACGCCTGTTGCGAGACCCCGACGCACTGGCGTGAAAGCTAGCCTATCAGCAAGCGCCGGGAAGTAAAAGACTTTATGCCAGTGCAGGCAAGGCCCTGTTCCGCCAGCGTATTGTGCGGACAACGGTCGCCTGCCGAAGTTCATCCACCGCCGCCCAAAGCCAGCCACTGTCCGGCCGCCTGGGCCAGCGCGGAGCGGGCAAGCCAGTAGTCGCGCAATGCCCGCAGATGTCCCCGTTGCGCGTCCAGCAGGTCGAGTCGCCGGCTGAGGCGCTGGATGTCGCCCGGGTCGCCGGCGCCCAGCAACGCAGCCATGCGCTCGTGGCTGGGCAGGATGTCGCGCTCATGCCGTTCCACCAGCCGCCGCATGGTGGCGAGTTCCTCGGCATGCAGGCGGACCTGGCGACGCACCTCAAGGGCGATGGCCTCCAGCTGGCGCATGGCCGAGCGCAGCCCGGCGTCCGCCTCGAGCACCGCCTGCTGGCGCTGGTCGAACAGCGGCACCTCGAAGGCGGCATTGGGCCCGGTGAAGGGCGTACCGCCCAGGGCCTTGTCGCGAAACACGCCGATTTCCAGCTCGCTGAGCCAGCGGAACCGGCGCTGCATGGCGAGCTGGCGCAGGCGCATCTCCACCTCCTTGCTGGCGGCGATGAGGTCGAGCCGGCTGTCCATCGCGGCAGCCTCGGCCGCCGCCGGATCCGGATCGCTGCCGGGCAGCGGCGGCAGCTCGCCGGTGATTTCCCAGTCATCGCGCCAGCCGGCGATGCCCATCAGGCTGGCCAGCTCGATGCGTTCGGCGGCCACTTCCAGCCGGGCGCGATCCACCTCGCCTTCCACGTTCCACAGGTTGTTGCGGTTCGCGGGCAGGCTCTCTTCGGCGGCAAGGTCGCCGTTCGCGGCATCCACCGCGAGGATGTCGACCGCGGTGCGCATGATGTTGAGGCTGCGCTCGAGCAGCGCCAGCTGCTGGCGTGCGGCGCTGTAGCGGTACCAGGCCTCGGCCACCTGCGCCGCATGCACCGCGGCCTGCTGCGCCACTTCGTGCCGCACGCGCTCCACGTTGTGCATGGCATGGGCACGGCGGTCGGGAATCGTCAGCAGCGAGATCACGTTCTGCAGCACGCCCATGCTGATGGTGCGGTCGGGATAGAACGCGGCCAGGTCGCCACTGGGCTTGCGTGCCCCGATGATCACCAGGGGATTGGCGGGCCGTGTGGCCCCGACCAGCTCCGCGCGCGAGATCTCCAGCTGCTCGAAACCCAGCTGCAGCACCGGGCTGGTGAGGAAGGCCACGCCGATGGCCTCGTTGAGGGTCAGGCCATCCTGCAGCAGTTGCTCGGCCTGCTCGCGGGCCTCGCGGTCGGCTTCGGGGTCGCGACGCCAGGTCATCGCGGCCGGCACGCGCCCTTCCACCAGGCTTGCGGCGGCATCGGCGTTGTCACGCGGCGTCGGCACCGCGCAGCCACCGGCCAGCAACAGCAGTCCCAGGCAAGGCCAGCAGCGATACCGACGCATGGGCGGGCACTATATAGTGCCGTGACATTCGTGGCCACGATGCCGACATGACCCATCGCCCCCGCATCCTGCTCACCCGCCGCTGGACCAGCGAGGTGGAACAGCACCTGGCCTCCCGCTATGACGTCACGCGCAACGAACGCGACATTCCCCTCACCGCGGACGAACTGCGCCAGGCCATGCGCGACCACGACGCCCTCTGCACCACGGTGACCGATCGCATCGACGCCAGCGTGCTGGATGTCCCGGAGCGCCGCGTGCGGCTGCTGGGCAACTTCGGTGTGGGCTTCAACCACATCGACATCGCCGCGGCAAAACGGCTGGGCATCCGGGTGACCAACACGCCGGACGTGCTCACCGAAACCACGGCGGAGCTGGCCATCCTGCTGCTGCTGATGGCCACGCGCCGCGCCGGGGAAGGCGAGCGGGAGCTGCGCTCCGGGCGCTGGACCGGCTGGCGCCCCACCCACCTGATGGGGCGGAGCCTGGACGGCAAGCTGCTGGGCCTGGTGGGGTTCGGCCGCATCGCGCAGGCCACTGCACGCAAGGCGCGGGCCGCCTTCGGCATGCAGGTCGCCTACCACAGCCGGCGCCGCGCCACCCCGGAGGTGGAGGCCCGGACCGGCGCACGCTTCTTCGCCTCGCTTGACGAGCTGCTCGCAACCGCCGATGTGGTATCGCTGCATGTCCCGGGCGGGGCCGAAACCTTCCATCTGATTGACGCGCCGCGGCTCGCGCGCATGAAGCCCGATGCCGTGCTGGTGAACACCGCGCGCGGGCCGGTGGTGGACGAGGCCGCGCTGGCCACCGCGCTGGCAGAGGGGCACATCGGCGCCGCGGGACTCGACGTATATGAAGAGGAGCCCCGCGTGCATCCCGCCCTGCTCGCGCTGGAAAACGTGGTGCTGCTGCCCCACCTGGGCAGTGCCACGGAAGAAACCCGCACCGCCATGGGCATGCGCGTGGCCGGGAACCTGCATGCCTTCTTCGCCGGGCAGCCGTTGCGCGATCCGGTGTGCTGAGCGCGGTGGCGGACTGGGTCGACAGCTTCCTGCAACGCGAGCGGCTGCCGGCCGCCTATCGCGACACCATCAACAATGCGCTGCTGCCGCTGGCCGCGGCCATCACACAGCGTGCCCGCCTCTCCGACCACCTGGTGCTGGTGGGCCTGAGCGGCGCGCAGGGCAGCGGCAAGTCCACCGCCGCCGCGGCGCTGGTGGAGCTGCTGGCCCGCGAGGGGCTGCCAGCCACGGCGCTGTCCATTGATGACTTCTACCTGCCGCGCGCCGCCCGCGAGGAGCTGGCGCGCGAGGTGCACCCGCTGCTGGCCACCCGCGGCGTGCCGGGCACGCACGATGTGGAACTGGCGCAGGCCACCATCGATTCACTGGCAGGTGACGAACCCGTGCTGCTGCCCTCCTTCGACAAGGCCCGCGATGACCGCCGCCCCCGCCGCGAATGGCGCACGGTGACCGGCCCGCTGCGCGTGGTGGTCCTTGAAGGCTGGTGCGTGGGGGCGCGTCCCCAGTCGCCGGAAGAACTGGCCACGCCCATCAATGCGCTGGAGCGGGACGAGGATGCCGACGGCCGCTGGCGCGCCAGCGTGAATGCCGCCCTGTCCGGCCCCTACCGCCCGCTGTTCGACCGGCTGTCACCGCTGGTGCTGCTGCAGGCGCCCTCCTTCGAGGTGGTGCAAGGCTGGCGCGCCGAGCAGGAACGCAAGCTGCGGGCGAAGCTGGAGTCCGGGGGCGCCGACACCAGCCGCGTGATGGATGATGCCGGCATCGCCCGCTTCATCGCCCACTACGAACGCGTGACGCGGCACATCCTCGCGGAGATGCCGCGTCGCGCCGATCACATCATCCGGCTTTCCACTTCGCGTACCGCTCACTGGCTGCGTTGATGCACTCGCGGGCCTCGGCGGCATCGCCCCAGCCCAGCACCTTCACCCACTTGCCGGGCTCCAGGTCCTTGTAGTGCTCGAAGAAATGCTGGATCTGCTGGCGGGTGATCTCCGGCAGGTCGGTGTATTCGTGCACGTGCTCGTAGCGGCGCGTGAGCCTGGGCACCGGCACGGCCACGATCTTCTCGTCGCCTCCGGCCTCGTCCTGCATCTTCAGCACGCCCACCGGGCGCACCGCGACCACCGCGCCGGGAACCACGCCGCGCTGGTTGGCGATGATCACGTCGCAGGGATCGCCGTCTTCCGACAGGGTGTGCGGGATGAAGCCGTAGTTGCCGGGATAACGCATGGCCGTATAGAGGAAACGATCCACCACCATCGCGCCGGATGCCTTGTGCATCTCGTACTTGATGGGTTCGCCACCCACTGGCACCTCCACGACGACGTTGACCTCATGGGGCGGATTGCTGCCAATGGGAAGGGCATCGAGACGCATACAGACTCCGGGGAAATAAAACGGGGGAAAGGGGGGACCGTGCAGGGGTGGGGGACCCCATGCAGGGCGCGGGATTATCGCGCATCATGCGCCGCATGGTCCAAGGCTCCGGCGAGGATTCCGTCTACCACCTGGAGGGCGTGCAGAAGCGTTACGGCGAGGGCGAGGCGGCCGTCCTCGCGCTGCGCGGCGTCGACCTCACCGTCCGCCCCGGCGAGCTCATCGTGCTGCTGGGGCCGTCCGGCTCCGGCAAATCCACGCTGCTGAACATCCTGGGGGGGCTGGACCGCCCCACGGCCGGCCATGCCTGGTCCGGCAGCCTCGACCTGGCTACCGCCAGCGACGCCGCCATCACTGCCTTCCGGCGCCGCAACGTGGGATTCGTGTTCCAGTTCTACAACCTCATCGCCAGCCTCACCGCCGAAGAGAACGTGGAGCTGGTCACCGAGGTGGCCGATGACCCCATGCCGGCCGCCGAGGCGCTGGACCTGGTGGGCCTGGCGCCGCGCCGGCGGCATTTCCCGGCCCAGCTCTCCGGCGGCGAACAGCAGCGCGTGGCCATTGCCCGCGCCATCGCCAAGCGCCCGCGCGTGCTGCTGTGCGACGAACCCACCGGCGCGCTGGACGTGGCCACCGGCATCCGCGTACTCGAAACCCTGGTGCGCGCCAACGAGCAGCTGGGGACCACCACGCTGCTGATCACGCACAACGCCGACATCGCCTCCATCGGCGACCGGGTGATCCGCTTCGCCGATGGCGCGATCCGTGGCATCGACACCAACGCCAGCCGCGCGCGCCCGGGAGACCTGCAGTGGTGAGCCTCTCGAAGCTCGACCGCAAGCTGCTGCGCGACATCGGCCGCATGAAGATGCAGATGGCCGCCGTCAGCGCGGTGCTGGCCTGCGGGGTGGTGCTGGCCGTGATGGCCAACGGCATGTACGACTCGCTGGAAGAGGCGCGCGATACCTACTACGACGAATACCGCATGGCCGACCTCGCCGCCGGCGTGGTGCGCGCGCCGCTGGGCGTGCTGCGGCAGATCGAGGACATCCCCGGCATACGCGAGCTGGAGGCGCGGGTCTCCGGTGTCGGCCTGCTGGACATGCCCGGCCGCAGCGAGCCGGTTTCCGCCCAGCTGGTCTCGCTGCCCGAAGGGCGCACGCCCCGCGTGAACAACCTGGTGCTGCGCGCCGGCCGCATGCCCGCGCCCGCGCGCGACAACGAGGCGCTGGTCAACGAGGCCTTCGCCGAGGCCAACGGGCTTTCACCGGGCGACACCCTGGCGGCGCTCATCTATGGCCGGCGCCGCGAGGTCACCGTCACCGGCATCGCCAGCAGCCCCGAGTTCGTGTTCGCGGTCGCGCCCGGCGCCATGCTGCCCGAGCCGGAACGTTTCGGCGTGCTGTGGATGAACCGCGAGGCACTGGGCCGCGCCTTCGACCTCGACGGGGCGTTCAACGACCTGGTGCTGCGCCTGGAACCCGGCGCCAGCGAACCTGAAGTAGTCAGCGCCATCGACCGGGTGCTGGAGCGCCACGGCGGACGCGGCGCCTACGGCCGCGACCGGATGCTCTCGGCGCGCTTCATGGCCGACGAGCTGGCCAGCCTGAAGACCATGGCCGGCATCCTGCCGCCGGTGTTCCTGCTGGTGGCAGCCTTCCTGCTCAACGTGTCGCTGTCGCGCCTGGTGACCACCGAACGATCCAACATCGGGCTGCTGAAGTCCTTCGGCTACGGCAACCGCAGCATCGCCCTGCACTACGCCAAGTTCGCGCTGGTGTTCGGCGTGCTCGGCGGCATCATCGGCGCCATCGGCGGACGGCTGGTGGGCGAGTTCGTGGCCGGCGTCTATGCCAGCGTGTACCAGATCCCCGGCCTCGCGTTCACGGCCGGGCCGGCCGTGTACCTCAATGCCATCCTCATCACCCTGCTGGCCGCGCTGGCCGGCGCGGTGCAGGCCGTGCGCAAGGCCGTGGCGCTGCCACCGGCCGCGGCGCTGGCGCCTCCCGCCCCCACCGGCTTCGGCCACGCGGGCGGACTCATCGAGGATTTCACCGCGCGCCTCGACGGCAAGTCGCGCATGGTGGCGCGGCGCATCCTGCGTTTTCCCCGCCGCGCCGCCACCACGGTGATCGGCATCGCCCTGGCCACCGCCTTGATGGTCACCACACAGCACTTCCCGCTGTCGCTGGACCGCATCATCAACGTCACCTTCGGCGTGGCGCAGCGCATGGATGCCATGCTGGCCTTCTCCGAGGCGGCGGATGATTCCATCCTGCGCGACGTGGCCCACCTGCCCGGCGTGCTCCGCGTGGAGCCGCTGCGCACCGCCGAGGTGGTGTTCGAGGCCGGCAGCCGGCGCGAACGCAATTCCATTTCCGGCGTGCCCGAGGGTGCGTCCCTCAACCGCCTGCTCGATGCCAACCTGGTGGCAGTCGCCGCACGGCGCGACGGGCTCACGCTGTCGGAGAACCTGGCGAACAAGCTGGCCGTGGGACCGGGCGACACGGTGCGCCTCACCGCCACCGACGGCCACCGCGCCAGCGTGGAGTTGCCGGTAGTGGCCATCGTGCGGCCTTACCTCGCCGCCTCCTCCTACATCGAGCTGGAGACCCTCGGCCGCCTGCTGCGCGAACCCGGCCGCGTGACCGCCGCGCACCTGCTGCTGGACCGGGGCGAGCGCGATGCCTTCAGCGCACAGGCCAAGGAACTGCCGCGCATCGTCTCCGTGAGTTACCTGGACAACGCGCGCGATTCGATGACGCAGCTCCTGAGCCAGGGCTCGGGGTTCTTCAACGGCATGTTCATCCTCTTCTCCTGCCTGATGGCCGCGGGCGTGGCGTTCTCCTCCGCCCGGGTGACGCTGGCCGAACAGGAACGCGACCTCGCCACGCTGCGCGTGCTCGGCTTCCGCCGCGGCGAGGCCTCCTACGTGCTGCTGGCCGAAATCGGCGCCCTGCTGCTGCTGGCGCTGCCGCTGGGCGCATTGCTGGGCCGCTGGCTGTCACAGTGGCTGATGTCGCAGTTCCAGACCGACATGTTCACCTTCCCCTACATCACCGGCCCCATCGCCTATGGCAAGCCCATGCTCTTCGTGGTGGTGGCCGTGGCCGCGGCGGCGCTGCTGGTGCGGCGGGGGGTGGATCGACTGGACATGGTGGGCGTGCTGAAATCAAGGGACTGAGATGAACCAGGAGAACTTCAAGGATCGCCGCCGCCGCGTGCGCCTGTTCTGGATCGGTGCGGCCGTGCTCATCGCGCTGGTGCTGGCATGGCTGATGTGGCCTCGCCCGGTGGAGGTCGAGGTCACCGTCATCGACCGCGGCGACCTCGAGCTCACGCTGCTGGATGAGGGCCGCACGCGCATGCATGACGTCTATACCGTGTCCGCGCCGGTGTCCGGCCGCCTGCTGCGCGTGGACGTGGAGCCCGGCGACGCCGTGCGGAAGGGCGCAGTGATCGCACGCATGACGCAGGCCCAGGCCGGCTTCCTCGACACCCGCAGCGACATCGCTGCCCGCGCGGCCGTCGACGCGGCGCAGGCCGCGCTGCGCGCCGCCGAGACCGACCTTGAGCTGGCCAGCCGCGAGCATGAGCGCATCCGCGCGCTGGCGGAGCGCCAGCTCGTGGCCCAGGCCGCGGTGGACAACAGCCAGGCACGACTTGATGCCGCGCGCGCCGCACGCGATGCCCGCGCCGCGGAGCTGGCGCGCGCCCGCAGCGCGCTGCAGCCGGCCGACCGCAGCGGCGGCGCCAGCGTGGACATCCATGCGCCGGCCGACGGCCGCGTGCTCTCCGTGCCACAGAAGAGCGAGAACGTGCTGGCCGCCGGCACGCCGCTGATCCTCATCGGCGATCCTGCGCACATCGAAGTGGTGGCCGAGTTCCTCTCGCAGGACGCCGTGCGCATGCAGCCCGGCGCGCCCGCCCGCATCGAGAACTGGGGTGGCGAACCACTGGCCGCCGTGGTGGAACGCATCGAGCCGGTGGCGCGCATGAAGGTGTCGGCGCTGGGCGTGGAGGAACAGCGCACCAACGTGATCCTGCAGTTCGCGGACGCCGCGGCCGCAGCCCGCCTGGGCCACGACTATCGCGTGGACGCCCGCGTCACCATCGACGAGGCGAAGGACGCGGTGCGTGCTCCACTTGGCGCGCTGTTCCGCCATGGCGATGGCTGGGCCGTCTACAGGGTGAACTCCGAAGGACGCATCGAACTGGTGCCCGTGACCACCGGCATCTCCGACACCAGCCATCGCGAGATCCGCGAGGGACTTTCCCCCGGCGACACCGTCGTGCTGTTCCCCGGCAACAACATCGCCGCCGGCCTGCGCGTGAAACCGCGCGCCGGCTGAGCCTTCCGGAAGCCACCTACAGCAACATCGGCGTTCCGCCTACCGCCACCGGCAACGTCCCGCCGCACCATGGCCGCACCGAAGGCCAGCGGAGATCCACGCATGACCACCGTGACGACCATCGTGGAGGGCGGAATGAATCCAGCCGTCTCCGCCACCCGCCCGGCCGGTGCAACCAGTGCCGTGTCCTGGAGCGCCATCCTCGCCGGCGCCGTCGCCGCCGCCGCGCTGTCGCTGATCCTGCTGGTGCTGGGCATCGGCCTCGGGCTTTCGGTGGTCTCCCCCTGGGTGGGCGCCACGCCGTCCGCGACAGGGATGACCTGGTCCACCATCGCGTGGATTTTCATCACCGCCTTCGCCGCCTCGGGGCTCGGCGGTTATATCGCCGGCCGGCTGCGCTCGCGCTGGCCCTCGGCGCAGCAGGACGAGGTGTACTTCCGCGACACCGCGCACGGCTTCCTTTCCTGGGCCGTGGCCACGCTGCTCACGGCCGCGGTCTTCACCAGCGTGATCGGCAGCATCCTGGGCTCACCCGACCCGGCGCTTGCACCGCTCAGCGAGGCCACGGAAGAGGCGCGCCGCAATGCCGCCACGGCATCACTGTGGATCTTCGTGTCGCTGCTGATCGGTGCCTTCGCCGCCAGCTGGCTGGCCACCTTTGGCGGGCGCCAGCGCGACCTGCCCTGACACAAAGGAGCCCCCATGCGCTCGATACTGCTCTGGCTGCTCGGTGTTCCCATCCCCGTCATCATCCTGATCGCGCTGATCTTCTGAAGACGGTGGCGCAAGCCGGAACGCACCGCGGATGACGCAGGCCGGTCAGCCGGTACGCCCGCGGTTCTTCCAGAGGATGGCGGCAAGGATCAGCAGCGAGGCCAGCAGCCGCACGGCATAGATCACCGGACTGCCCTCGTCAGGGCGCTCCAGGAAGAGGAACCCGATGCGGTTGCAGCCCTCGATGCCGAATGCCGCCGCAAAGGCCAGGAAAAGCGGGTCGCGGGTCTTGCGCCAGAACCGCAGGAAAAACAGCGCCGCGGTCAGCGAGCAGGTGACGATCACCCCCAGCAGGAAGCTCTCCATCAGCCCTCCTCCGTGTCCCACACCAGCCCGTAGACCAGCAGCAGCATGGCACCGGCAGCGGTGACGAGCCTGTGCGTGTAGAGCTGTGGCACATAGGGCAGCAGCACCAGGTCGACGAACATCAGGCCATTTGAAAGCGTCAGACCGACGAAGCACAGGCCGCTCCAGAGCAGCAACCGCCTGCGCCCCCTGAAGAAGGCGCGCAGCAGCAGGGCCGCGCACAGCAGGCTGGTCAGCGTGCACAGCAGGTAAACGGCTGAAGCCATGTCAGTCTCCGTCCTTGAGCTGGAATGCACGGGCGAAGTCGCGCACCGCGCCGGACGCGGCCTTCTCGTGGATGAGGCTGGCCACCAGCACCACGTGCTTGCGATACAGCTCGGCCAGCCTTTCCATCATGCGCGAATCATCCCACGCCGGGTCGTAGGCATACCGGCCCGGTTGGCCCTCCACCGGGGCGATGAAGCCGTGGCGGGCGAGGTCGCCGATGATGCCCCGCCCCCGCTCCACGCTCACATACACGCGCGCGGCGATGTCGCCCTCGCCCCAGGAGGCACGCTGGCTCTGCCAGAACAGCAGCAGCGATTCCAGGTGGGGCACGCTGTCGATCCTGCTTTCCAGGAAATGCAGCACATCGGCCGGGAACTCGCGCCTGGGCATCAGGCCGAGAGTGCAGTGGGCAGGCTGGCGTCGCGCGCGGCCTCGAGCACCGCGAGATAGCGGGAATACCAGGCGTGGATGTCGCTCTGCCGCAGCACCTGCATCATGGCCGCGTGGCGGGTGCGGCGCTCATCGAGCGGCATGTTCAGCGCGTGCTGGATGGCATGCGCCATCGCGCGCGTGTCGTAGGGGTTCACCAGCAGCGCGCCGGTCAGCTCGCGCGAGGCGCCGGCCAGCGTGGAGAGGACCAGCACGCCGGGATCATCCGGATCCTGCGCGGCCACGAATTCCTTCGCCACCAGGTTCATGCCGTCGCGCAGCGGCGTGACGATGCCCACCTGCGCGCAGTGCATGAAGGCCATCAGCACGTCATGCGGGAAGTTGCGGTTCAGGTAGCGGATGGGTGTCCAGTCGGTGTCGGCGAAGCGACCGTTGGTGCGGCCGGTGGCCTGCTCCAGTTCGGAGCGGATGGTCGCATAGGCATGCAGGTCGGGCCGCGACAGCGGCGCGATCTGCAGGAAGGTCACCCGCCCCTGGTTCTCCGGATGCGTCTCGAGGAAACGCTCGTAGGCACCGAAACGCTCCACCAGCCCCTTGCTGTAATCCAGTCGGTCGACGCCGATCACCAGCTTGCGCCCCAGCATGCCGTTGACCATGCGGCGGCAGGTTTCCGACGGACGCGCCCGCTGCACCTCGGCCTGGATGTTGTCCACGTCCACGCCGATGGGAAACACCCCGGCGCGCAGGCGGCGCGTGCCCACCTGGATCTCGTCCTCGTTCACCAGCGCCTCGGCGCCCCACAGGTGCACCACGGCCGCGCGGAAGGCCTCCAGGTCGCTCACCGTCTGGAATCCCACCAGGTCGTAGTCGAGCATCGCGCCCATCAGCTCCCCGTACACCGGCAGCACCCGCAACAACTCCACGTGCGGGAAGGGGATGTGCAGGAACAGGCCGATGGGCTGCGTGACGCCGCCGGCGCGCAGCCGCTGCGCCAGCGGCAGCAGGTGGAAGTCGTGCACCCAGATCACGTCGTCGGGCCTGAGCAGCGGCTGCAGCGAGGCGGCGAAACGCTGGTTCACCGCCAGGTAACGTTCGTAGTGCTGCTCGCGATGGCGGAAATTGTCGGGGAAATAATGGAACACCGGCCAGAGCACGCCATTGCAGAATCCCAGGTAGTGCTCGTCGTGCTCGGCGTGGGAAAGATCGATGGTGGCGTAGGTGATGCCCTCGCGCCGCGTGGTGTCCACCCCCTGCGCGGGGTTTTCCACCACCTCGCCGCTCCAGCCGAACCACAGGCCGCCGCGGGATCGCATGGCTGCGGCCAGCCCTACCGCCAGTCCGCCCGGTGCCGCGCCCCGTCGCGGCAGGGATATCCTGTTTGATACCGCCACCAGGCGGCTCATCGCGCCCTCCGTGCGCTTGCCGGCATCACGCCGCGCCCCGTACTCCCTGTGCGGCGAAGCTCTGGAGCCAGGCACGCACGGCGGCCGGATCATCCAGCCGCCAGCGCGCAGGGACGCGCTCGCCGACGGCGATGTCAACGCCGCCATGTCGCCGCACGGCGCCGAAACCGTCGAAGTCGGTGCGGTCGTCGCCGATGTAGATGGGAATGAGGCCCTGGAACGGGTCCTCCTGCATGAAGGCCTCGATGGCCGTGGCCTTGTTCTGCACCGCCGGCTTGATCTCCAGCACGCAGTTGCCCTCGAGCAGCTCGAAGTCTGCCCCCAGCTCGCGCAGGCAGCGCCGCATGGTGGCCGCGGCCAGCTCCTCGGCGGCGGGCGTGGCGCGGAAATGCAGCGCCAGTGCCGCGCCCTTGTCTTCGAGCAGCAGGCCGGGATGCTGGTCGGCCAGGCGCGAGAGCTGGGCACGCGCGCTGTCGAGGCGCGTGCCGGGCACCGTGGGCCGGTGCACCACGCCGCGCGCACAGCGGCGCTCGAAGCCGTGGATGCCCGCCATGCAGATATCCAGCGGCGCGAACAGGCGCGAGAGCTCATCGAGCGGCCGCCCGCTGATCAGGGCCACCGCCCCGTCGAGGTGGACATGGAGCCGGCCCAGCAGCTCGATGAGTCCGGCGTCGATCTGCACGTCCGCGGGTTGCGGCTGCAGGTCTACCAGGGTGCCGTCAACATCGAGGAACAGGCAGGTACGCCGCGTCTGGAAATAGCGCGGTTCGGGCGCTGCATGGGTCATCATGATTGAACATCGTAAATGATTGAGACTGTTCAATCAACGCGCGCGATCCGCGGCGGCCCGCTAGAATGGCGTCCAATCATGGGCCAGACAGACCGGCCGCCGGGCACCACCCCTCGCGCACAGCGCGAACATGCCGCATTGTTGCTGGCCCGCACCCTTGTCGATCGCGCACGCGCGCTCTACCGCGAGCTGGAGCAGCGCACCGGTGCTCCCGTGCAGGCGCATCGCGCACTGGCGGTGATCGCCGCGGAACCGGGCATCCAGTCCTCGCGCCTCGCCAGCGCGCTGGGCATGCAGCGCTCGGCGGTCAGCCACCTGCTGCGCACCCTGGCGCTGCAGGGATGGATCGAGCGCCGCCGCAGCGGCGATGACCTGCGTTCGGTGCACCTGTTCGTGACCACCGCGGGCCGCGGAATACTCGGCGCCACCGCCGGGCGCATGGTGGGCGTGCTCCAGCATGCAGTGGAACAGCTTGGTGATGTGCGGCTGGCTGAACTGGAGCGCTCGCTCCAGGCGCTGCTGGAGCACATCGAGCCGCCCGCCCCCGGCATGGGCAAGGCGCCACGCCGGCGCCGTGCGCGCCCCGCGCGCTAGGCTGGCGCGTCACTCCCGCAGGGCGGCGTGCATGCACTCCGCCCATTCCACGGCCTGGGAATACGCCGCCGCAATGGAAGCGGCGGGCAAGCCGCCGAATGCCGCTTGCGCCCATGCACCGCGCTCGTAGGCGATCACACACTCCAGCGCGGCGCCCTCCGGTCCCTGGCGAGTGCACAGCGCATTGCGCACGGCATCGCTGAGCGGCAGTCCTTCCAGGCATTCTTCCAGCGGCGCGCCGAGGATCACGTCCACCAGCGACAGCAGGCCCGCCATGAAATATCCACCCTTGGCACCGGCGCCAGCGGCCACGCAGAGGTTCTCGCACATGCGGGCCCGCGTGAGCGCCTGGATCGCCACCCACGGCGGACGGTCGTTCATCGAGGCCAGCAGCACCACCGCGCAGATGCGCCGCACTTCGTCATAGCCCAGCAGCAGGATGGCATGCAGCATGGAGCTGACCACGCGCGGCATGCGGTAGTAGCTGGAGTTGATGCAGCGGAGCAACCGGTAGCTGAGACCCACGTCGCGCACGATGGAACTTTCGATCTCGCCCGCCGGGACACTGCAGTCCTGCAACGTATGCACCAGCTCCAGCGCCACCAGGCGTGAACTGGGCGCGGCGCGACCGGCAAAGGTTTCCGGATGCTCGAGGAAGTTGCCCTGCAGCAGGTCGAAGCCGAGCTCGCAGCAGCGTGCCAGCTCCGCCATCGTCTCCACGCCTTCGGCCACCAGCTGCACGCGCAGTCGCCGCAGGCGCGGCACCAGCTCGGCCAGTTGCGCCGGCACATGCCGGCGCACATCCACTTTCACGATATCGGCGTAATCGAGGATCTCCACCCCTTGCCGCCACAGGTTGTAGTCCGGCAGGGCTATGCGGTAACCCTCGCCGCGCAGGCGCATCAGCCCCTCGAGCAGCCTGCCGTCGGCAGCAGAGGCGTCGGGCACTTCGATCACGATGCGCTCCGGCGAAAGCGGCAGCAACAAGGGTCCGGCCAGCAGGCGCGCCGGAAAGCGGATGAAGGCCGGCAGGTCGCCGACGAGGCGGCGGAAGCCGATGTCCAGCGCGTTGCTCACCAGCGATGCGACAGGCGGCACATGATGTGTTGCCGCTGGTGCATCCGCGGCGTGCAGGAGCTGGTAGGCCACCACCCTGAGCGTGGCGTCGAAGATCGGCTGGCGCGCCATGCGTACCAGCTGGGTCCGCATGGCCACCTCGCCAACCGCAGCGCCATCAATGCCTGGCGCTTCAATGGCCAGGCCTTTCCGGGTCGGCTTGTTCTTCTGTTTCATCGCCAGGGCTAGTTTGCCGCATCGCGGCAAGAGCCGAAGGTCGAAGCCTCCTGTTTTCCCCACACCGTGACCCACATCACAGGGGCCCCGCACCTGGCCAGGCGATGTCCGGGGCCATACATCCGCCAAACATCGCGGGCGCTCCAATGGCGCCGTCACGAAACTCCGTGGCATACGACAGGAGGCTCGAATGTTTGCTTGCATGCAATCCATCAGGGCACTGGGCATCCGGGTGGCTGCAGCCTGTGCTGCCGCCGCGTTCGGTGCCGGCGTCCAGGCCGCCGACTTCGGCGAGCTGACCAGGGCGGCGCCGCCGGCGGTCACCGCGAAGGTGAACGGCATCGCCGGTCCTTCCAGCACCACTCCGGCCTCGTCCCCGGCCAGGGCGGTGAAGGTGAGCAGCAGTGCCGAGGGCGGCCAGGACCAGTCCGGTCCGAACCGCAACGGCACCGGTGGCCCGGCGAAGGTGAAGCCGGGCATCGGCCCCGGCCAGGGCAACGGCGTCGAGTCCAGGGGACCGGCGCCGCGGTAGGCCATCACCTGCGTGCGTCCCGGTTCCCCTTCTCCGGGACGCACGTATCATCCCGCCCATGCGCGTGCTTGTAGTCGAGGACGAGAGCGACACGGCCAATGCCGTGGTGCGCGGCCTGCGACGCACCGGACTGGCCGTCGATCTCGCCCGGGATGGCGGTGAAGCGCTGCGCATCACGCACGACGTCGACTACGACGTGGTGGTGCTCGACCGTGACCTGCCCGTGGTGCATGGCGATGAAGTCTGCCGGGCATTGCGCGCACTTCAGGCGCCGCCGGCCGTCCTGATGCTCACCGCCGCCAGCGGTGTGGATGACCGCGTCACCGGGCTGAACATCGGCGCGGACGACTACCTCGGCAAACCCTTTGCATTCCCCGAACTGGTCGCGCGGGTGCTGGCGCTCGGCCGGCGCATGGCGCGTCCCAGGGCGCCGAAGCTGAAGGTGGCCGACCTCGTGCTCGATTCCGCCACCCGCAGGGCACAGCGCAATGGCCGGGCACTGTCGCTGACTGCCAAGGAATTCGGTGTACTGGAAACACTGTTGCAGGCCGCGGGTGCGGTGGTCAGCGCCGAGGAGCTGCTGCAGCGGGTGTGGGATGAGAACGCGGATCCGTTCACCGCGGCGGTGCGCGTGACGATGTCCTCGCTGCGCCACAAGCTGGGTGAACCTCCGTTGATCCAGACGCTGCCCGGCCAGGGCTACCGCATCGAGTCTCCGGCATGAGCCGCTTCAGCCTGCGGGTGCGGCTGGCCGCGCTGATCAGCCTGCCCATCATCCTGTCAGGCGCGCTGCTGCTGGCCATCTGTTACGCGCTGGTGGCCTCGAGCCTCAGCGCGCCCCTGCCGCGTCCGGCTGTGCCGGAAGGTGTTGCTCCCGTGCCGGTGATGCGCGCCGATGCGGGCCTGGCGCCGGGTCCTGCCGGGGGTGGCGTGGAAGTCGCAACCATGCCGCGCCGCTCCATCGACCTCGACGCCACCCAGCGCGCGCTGGTGGATCGCACCCGCACGCAGCTGCTCGGACACTTCGCGCTGGTGCTGGCCGGCAGCGTGGCCATTGCCGCGGTGCTGAGCTGGCTGCTGGCCACTCGCCTGCTCGGCGCGCTGCGCAGGGCCACCGCCGTCGCGCAGCATGTGGGCCATGGCGCGCTCGATGCACGCATCGGCCTCGAGGGCCCACGCGATGAAGTGCGTGAACTCACCGACGCCATTGACGCCATGCTCGCCCGTCTGGATGCCGTGTTCAGCGCGCAGCGTTCCTTCATCGCCAATGCCTCGCATGAACTGCGCACGCCGTTGACCGCGATGCGCGCCGAGCTCGAGGTACTTTGCGCGGACCCGGGCGCGGCCGTCGCGGACGTGCAGGCGGCCACGCGGGTGCTGCGACGGCAGCTCGCCAGCAGCGAGGAGCTCATCGATGCGCTGCTGGTGCTGGCGAAGTCCGAACCGGAACTGCTTGCCCGCGAGCCTGTCGATCTCGCCGCGCTGGTGGCCAGCGCGCTGGCTGAGGCCCGTTCCGGAATCGAATTGCGCGGGCTGCGGGTGGAATGCCGTGCGGATGCGGCTCCCGCCAGCGGCGACCGACGGCTGATGGCGCGGCTGGTGGCCAACCTCATCACCAATGCCGTGACCCACAATCATCCGCAGGGCTGGATTGCCATCGAGACCGCAGGGCGCGAGGGGCGCGCGGTGCTCACCGTGTCCAACAGCGGGCCCGCTGTGTCGGCCGAAGATCTCGCCAGCCTCACCCAGCCCTTCCGCCGCGGCGGCCAGGCCAGGGTGGGCACCGGGCATGGCCTGGGCCTGGCCATCGTGGCTGCGGTGGCACGGGCCCATGGGGCGGAACTGGACATCGGCAACCCGGATACAGGCGGCCTGCGCGTGGAGGTGGCCTGGATGCCAGCGGACTGATCCGGCCGGTTGGCTCAACCCCCTGAAGATTGTGCGCCCACCTCGCCGATGATCCAGTCCGCGACGGTATTCACATCGGCTCGCTGCGGAGTTTCCGCGCGCAGGAGCCAGTACGCGTGGGCCTTCTTCACAGGCGGCCGGGGCGCGGCCAGCCACACCAGCTTCCCGTCATCCACCAGGGGCTGCACCAGTTCCCGGCGGCCCAGCGCGATGCCCTGCCCCGCGATGGCCGCCTGGATCACCATGTCGTACTGGTTGAAGCGGAGGAAGTGGGCAGGCCTTGCATCAGGCCAGCCACTGGACTCGAGCCAGCTCTGCCAATGCAGCCAGGGCGCGCGCGGCTCATCGAATTCGAGCAGGGTCTGCCTGGCCAGCGCACCGGCCGAGCGCACCGCGCGGACCCCCAGCGACGGGGCCGCGACCGGCGCCAGTGCCTCGCCGAACAGGCGCACCGAGCCTGGCGGAACCTGCTGCGCACCGGCATAGCGGATCGCAAGATCGATCCCCTCGTTGCGCAGGTCCTGCAGCTGGTTGTTCGCGGAGATCCGCACATCGATGCCGGGGTAAGCGCCGTGCAGCCTGCCCATGCGCGGCAGCAGCCACAGCATGATGAAGCCCGTGGCCGCGCTGATGGTGACGGGCCGCAGGCGCCCGGTCACGCGCAATTCGCCGACCACGTACTGCAACTGCTGGATGGCGCCGTCCGCGCTGCGGAACAGCCTTTCCCCTTCCGGCGTGAACGCAATGCTGCGGTGGCCGCGCACCAGCAGCCTCGCGCCCAGGAATTCCTCCAGCGCATGCACCTGGCGACTGACCGCGGATTGCGTCAGGAACAGGTCGCGCGCCGCCTGCGTGATGCTCATGCGCCTTCCCACGGCCACGAAACCGCGGACCAGGTCCAGCGAAGGCAGCTTTGAAAGATCGACTGACATTCCTGTTGCTCATGTGAACCGGACGAAAACCTCGTTTGAAGCATAGCGGCAGGAAGGCTTGAATGACGCCAGTCGATGCAAAAAGGCCTCCACCCGGATGTTTCACGACCAACAGGCCACGCCACGACCAGCCCTCCCCTGCGGTGAGGGAACGGGATACCTGGAATTCCATGGGCGCACCGCGGCCGCCGGCGTCGATCCCGGCCCTGCCCTGGCAACCGGCACCGGTCCGCGATCCGCGGAACCCTTGTCGGTGACAGTCGCGGCCGACCGTCACCTGCTGCTGTCCGGCCGCGCCTCCTGGCTCATTACCTGCCGGAGCGGACTGGTCTGGATCACCCGCGAGGGAAGCCTGGACGACTGGGTGCTGCGGGCCGGTGAGTCAAGGAGGCTCGAGGGAGGTTCAATCGTGCTCGGCGCCCTGCGCGCCAGTGAGCTGCAACTGGTGCCGGATGCCCCGGCGGCAGTTCGCCCCATTGGCGCGCTGCGGGCGCTGGCGGGCCTGCTGGCGAGACGACTGATCAGCTGCCGCTGAAATCCCCCTGCCACCACCCCGTCGGGACAATCGGGGAGTAGCATCAGCCACCTTGGGGACGATCCGTCACACCGGAACCGGGGGGTGGGCCATGAAGGCAGTGAACAGGCGGTTATTGGGCATCTCGCTGGTGGCGCTGTTCGCCACCTCCCCACTGGCGGCACAGACCATTCCCGCCGCCACCCTCTCCGCCCTGCGTGACGGCGGCTTGGTCATCGTGATGCGCCATGCCAATTCGCCGCGCGGGGCGCCTGATGCGGCCACCGCCAATGCCGACAACACCGGCCGCGAGCGACAGCTCGATGCTGCCGGACGCCGCGATGCCAGCGCCATGGGTGCCGCGCTGAAACGACTCGGGATCCCCGTGAACGAAGTCCTCAGCAGCCCGACCTACCGGGCCCTCGAGACCGCGCGACTGCTGGATGTCGGCAGGGCGACTCCGGTGGACCAGCTGGGCAACGAAGGCATGGCTGCCGCGGGCCAGGAGCGTGCCACCTGGCTGCGCGGGCAGGTTGCACGCGCCACGCAGGCGGGAGGCAACCGCCTGCTGATCACGCACGGGCCCAACATCTCCGCGGCATTTCCGGACCATGCCGCCGGCATGGGTGAAGGCGACGCGCTGGTCTTCGATCCACGTGGCAAGGAGGGACCGGCCATGCTCCAGCGCATCAGGATCAGCGAGTGGCCGGGCCTGTAGCACGCGGGACCTGCGCGCCTGCCGAAAACTCCGCCACGAACCGGGCCCCGCCCGCGCCGTTCGCTTCGAGGTAGAGGCGGCCTCCCTGCCGTTCCATGATGCGGCTCGCGATGGCGAGCCCCAGGCCCGCGCCAAAGCCCGTGGCATTGGGGCCGCGGCGGAATCGTTCGAACAGGGATGCTGCCTGTTGCGGCGGGATCCCGGGCCCGTCATCCGCAACGACCACCGCGGAACCCCCGGCTGAAAGGGTGATCGACGCGCCGGGCGGCGTGTACTGGATCGCATTCTCGATCAGGTTGCGGAACACCAGGCGCGTGAGCGTTGCATTCCCGTGCGCAGGCACGGCAGCCTCCGGCGTGGCGGCGGTCACGTAGTGCTCCTTTTCTAGCGCGGCAGGCGCCAGTTCACGCGCCACTTCCAGCGCAACCGCATGGGCGTCGAAGGGGGCTGACTGGAACTGCTCCTGCGAATCAAGGCGTGCGAGGCAGAGCAGTTGCTCGACCAGCCGGGCGAGCTGCTCGATCTCAAGGGCGACATCGCCCAGCTCCCGCGCGGAGAAGCGGGACTCCAGCCGCGCGCGCAACGCGGCCAGCGGGGTGCGCAGCTCATGCGCGGCGTTGGCGGTGAATTCCCTCTGCACGCGGTAGTCCGCCTCCAGCCGGTCGAGCGAGGCATTGACTGCCTGCACCAGCGGCACCACCTCCCGGGGCAGGCTCCTGGCGTGCAATCGCTCGCCCAGGCGATCCAGCGACAAACCCGACGCCTGCTGCGAGACCACGCGCAGGGAATGAAGCGATGACAGCACCGTCACCACCACCACGCCGACCACGGCGACCAGCAGCAGGGCGATGGGCCAGTCCAGCTCTCCCAATGCGCCGAGCATCAGCTGGGCGAGCAGGCTCTCCGTGTCCCGCAAGTTCCGCACTACCCGCAGCCAGTAGGAGCCGCCGCCCGCATCGAAAGGGAGCGCCGCGGCCATGATCCTGTTGCCGGAGACCGCGTCCGTTTCCATCTGCATGACGACATGACCGCCCCCCTGGGGGATCGGCAATGGCAGAAGGGTCGTGGAGAAACCGCCTGACTCCAGGACGGCACCATCCGCGCCCAACAGCTGGTAGCCGTTCAACGTGTCCGGCCTGGCATAAAAATCCCTGAGGGAGCCTGGCAACTCCAGGCGCGGCGGGGTGGTCCCGGGCACGATCGACTTGCGCAGGTCCTGCACCTGGATGGCAATGCTCTGGCCGTCCAGCCCCATCAATCCATCGCGGAATTCCAGGTACAGGATCGCGTAAATGCCGGCCACCGCCAGCACCACCACGATGGCAAGCCGCACGACCAGCGCCCGCAGCAGGGAAGGGCCTCGCATCAGGCGATCAGGAGGCAAGGTAACCCAGGCCACGCAGGGTGCGAAGGGATACATCCGCGCCCGCAGCCGCGAGCTTCCTGCGCAACCGGTGCACGTGCGTCTCCACGGAATTGGTACTGCGTTCCTGCTCGAAATCGTACAGGCATTCGGCGAGCCGTTCCTTGGAAACCACACGCCCCTGGTTGCGCAGCAGCGTTTCGAGCAGGATCAGCTCCGAGCGCGTGAGGTCGAGCCGGGTCTCCCCGACCGAGGCAATGCGGGCCGAAGTATCGAGGCCCACATTGCCGAGCGTCAGCGTGCGGCCCAGCGCCGCGCCCGGCCGACGCAGCAAGGCGCGCAGCCGCGCGATGAGCTCCTGCATCGCAAACGGCTTGACGAGATAGTCGTCCGCGCCGCTGTCGAGGCCGCGCACGCGATCCTCCAGCGCACCCAGCGCGGTGAGGATCAGCACCGGCGTCATGTTGCCCCGGTCACGCATTTCCTTCAGGGCACTGAGGCCGGTGCCGTCCGGAAGCATGAGATCCAGCACCGCGGCGTCGTAGTCGGCGGCCTTCCACGTCCGCAGTCCCTCGGAGGCCGAGGCCGCCGTATCGACCGTGAACCCCTGCGCACGCAGGCTCTCCGCCACGGCCTGGCAGAGGCGCTGGTTGTCCTCGATGACCAGCAGTCTCAATGGGCAATCCCCGCCGGTGGCCTATTTCCCTGGTGCCCAGGAATACTCGAACCGGATCCCGAGGGTGGGAAGCGGCTCGTCCAGGCCTTCGACGATGTTGACGCCACGACGTTCGTCCCATTCATGCGCGTCCCCGTTCCTGCGGCCATAGACGTTCAGGATATCCAGGTAGGCAACCAGGCTCAGCGGCCCGAAGCGGCGCTGGTAGTCCGCGCGCAGGCTCAGCGAATGATAGGCCGGCAAACGCAAGGCATTGGCCTGCGTCAGCTCCTTGGAGTAGCGCACGGGGCCGGAATCTCCCAGCACGTCGCTGTGCACCACGAAGGCGTCGGTCGGGCGACCGGAAGCGTATTTCCATTTCGCCGAGAACGTCCATCGATCGTTGGGTTGCCAGGCACCGACAATGCCGAAGGCATGCGGACGATCCCAGTCTGACGGGTATTCACCTTCCCCAAGCCTGTCATCCCGGCGGGCGCGTGACCAGGAGTAGGTCGCCGAGGCGCTCCAGCCCCGGTCCATGCGCCTCGCAAGCATCAGGTCCACGCCCCTGGCGGAACCCTTGCCGATGCTCCTGGCCGTGTTCGTGGTGCGGTCGTCGAAGACGGTCAGGTCGGCGAGCTTCTGGTAGTAGCCTTCCGCCGAGAAGCGCAGGTCACTGCGCAGGTACCTGGAATATCCCAGCACCAGCTGCGTGGAGCGCTCGCTGTCCAGGGCGAGGTTGGATGGATCGGCCGCGAAGTCCAGGTAACGTGGCATCTGGTAATACACGCCGCCTCCGGCCCACATCCGGGTGAGCGCATCGGGCTGCCAGTTCACCAGCAGGCGCGGAGCGAGGTTGGACTTTCCGGAAAATCCATCCCGTTCGTAGCGGACCCCGGGGGTGAATGTGAAATCGCCGGACCTCCAGGCGTAGTCGGCGTGCGCGGCCATCCGCGTCTCTGCCACGTCCAGGGTCGAGTTGTACTCCCCGGGCGTCAGCACGATGTATTGCTGGTCCGGGTCGGGACGGAAGTCCGACTGGTCGAACTCGTACCTGGTCCAGTCGCCGGAGAGACGGCGGTCGAAGGCCAGGTCCACGCGGGACACCTGCGCGCCGGCGGAAAAGATGCCGTTCCGGCCAAGCTCCGTACTGAAGTCGCCACGCCAGCCGATCTCCTTTTCACGCTCCCGGATCCGCAGGATGTCCTCGAGGACGGGCGTCGTCACCGGCGTCGGATCGGGACCCGCCAGGTCCGGATAGGCCTCGCCCTGCGTGCTCGTCGTCCTGCTGCTGCGGTAGTACACGGTGTTGCGAACCTGTGCGGCCGCGCCGGGGAACCACCGCCAGGTCAGGCCGAGAAGCGTATTGTCCTGCCCGGACCTGCTGATCCCGACGTCCTCGAAATTGTCCGACTCGAGCACATTCGAGACCGTGCGCCTGAAATCCTCGCTGGCGTGGATGGCCAGCAGCTCGATGCGATGGTCGTTGTCCAGGTCGGTGGCGGTCTTCACGATGACGTCGGTCAGGCTCGGCGTTCCGATGTCGTTCTCGCCGATCGCCTTGAACAGCCTGTTGAAGTCGAACTTGCGCGCCGACAGCAGCAGGCTGGTGTTGCCGGCCACGTAGCTCGGCCCGTCGTAGTCCGCCTCGATGCCGATGATGTCCAGGCGTACGCCGGCGGTGGAGCTCGCGAAGTTGCCCCTGGCGATCTCCAGGTCGAGCAGCGAGCCGTTCTTGCCTCCCTCCGCCGCGCGCCAGCCACCCGGGGAGAACCGGGCGCTACCGATGATGTTCGGCGCGAAGATGGAATAGTTCCCGCTGCCGTCGACGTCTGCCTGCTCGCCGAGCGACTCGTCGAAGTGGGTCACCTTGTCGAAGGGAATGCCATCGACCAGGATCAGGTTGTCGCGCGGTCCGTTCCCGCGCACGGTGAAGTTCGAGAACTCACCCGTGGCGACCACGCCGGGCAGGATGTCCAGCGCACGGAAGACGTCGCCCGCGCTGCCGGGGTTGCGTCGTATCTCTTCACGCTCCAGCAGCACGGTGTTTGGTGTCGCCCGCGGATCCTCTGTGGTCGCGCGCGCCGAGACAATCACTTCGGCAAGTTCCTCGTCGCCGGAGCGCACCAATGCGAATTCGACCGGCGCCACCCGGCGCAGCACCACCCGCACATCGGCCTGCGCGGCCTTCAGGTAGCCCTGCCCTTCCACTTCAACTGAATACACCCCTTCCGGCACGTCCTCGAAGGAGAACTCCCCGGCGGCGTCGACTTCACTGGTGCCGAAGACGCCCTGGTTGCGCAGGAGTCGCACGGTCGCGGCCGGTACGGCCCGCCCCGTGACGGAATCCACGACACGCCCGCGGACAGCGCCGGAGGCCTCCTGTTGCGCCAGGACCGGCGCGGGAAGCCAGATGGAGAAGAACAGGAAGATGGCAAGCAACAGGTCTCTGCGCGACATGGCTGGTTCCCCGGACGTGTTCGTCATCGGGAACCACGGTAGCAATCGGGCCTGTCGCGAAACTTGCGGCCCTGATGTCCCTGGAATTGCAGCCAGTGGGAGACGGCGGTGCCGCTTTCACCCGCCGGCAGAATCCCAGGGCCTTACCCATGGACGAGGCGGCAGCACCCATAAGCACGCGAATTCCATAATTGCGCCTTTTACGCCAATCACTTAAAATGCGTGAAATCCAGAACCTCTTCAATTCCCAGGAGGCCAAGCATGGCCAAAGTAACCGCTGGCGAATTCACCCGGGAATTCGGGCGTTTCCGGGCGCTCGCTCGCCGCGAGGCGGTGGTGGTCACACACCACGGCCGGGACGACGTGGTACTGATCGCCGCCGATGACTACGACCGGCTGCGCCGCTACGAACAGCGAGCCTTCCACGTCTCGCAGCTTCCCAGGGAAGTAGTCGCAGAACTTGGCCACGTCGCGATCCCGGAAGCCGCCAGGCAATTCGACGACGAGTACCGGCCCTGATACATGGCGGTGCCCGACCCTGCAATCGGCCTTGTCATCCGGCATGCCTATCTCTGGTGGAACGAAGCCCGCGCAGGTCGCGGGGAAGGACGCAAGGACCGGCCGTGCGTGATCATCCACCTGCGCGTCAATGACCACCAGGAGCTCGAAGCCTACATCTGCCCCATCACGCATACGCCTCCGGAGAATCCGGAGAAGGCGATAGAAGTTCCGCTGGCAACGAAGGCACGTCTCGGTCTGGATGACGAGCGGTCCTGGATCATCACGACAGAGGTCAACCGTTTCATCTGGCCAGGTCCGGACCTGCGGCCTGTCACGGAGGACAGGTACTCCTATGGCCTGCTGCCTGCGACCATGACCCGCGACTTGATCACACAGGTCCGTGCCAACGCCGAAGACAAGTCATTGCTCATCACGACGCGCTCGACATGAGCTTCTTTCACGCATGCGTCCGGATAGACACCCGAGGACAGTGTCCTGATGGTGAAACCGGGAATTGGTGGAAAGGGAGGGACTCGAACCCTCGACCCCGGCATTATGAGTGCCGTGCTCTAACCAGCTGAGCTACCTTTCCAGCACGCCTGGACCCGTCGCCGGACGGACCGGAAATCCCGCCCGACAGCGGGCCGCGGATTGTCTTGGTCCGCCCTCCGTGGTGTCAAGTCGACAGGCCAGGGCCAGGCCGCAAGGCCTCTGGAATCGGCCCGGGTCCGTTGTAGCCCGCCGCGGCGACAGCCCCCCGCAGGATGTCCCCCTCTCCCCCCCCCCCGCTGCGTCCAGCCACTGCCCCGGGCAGGAGCTGCCCCCGGCTGGCATAATGTCGCCCCCGTGCTGCCATGCAAGAACGCACCGGCAGATCGGCATCGACCAGGCTGTCGAACAGATTCAACATCCAGGGAACATGAGGGAACGAGATGAAGCATTCTGGAATCACCTTGTCTGTGCTGGCCCTTACATCAATCACCTCACTGCCTGCGAGGAGCGCAGAAACTGATCCAGCCGACTCCGATCTGGTGGAACTCGAAGAAGTCGTGGTCACGGCACAGTTCCGTGAGCAGAACCTGCAGGACACGCCGATCGCGATCACCGCCGTGTCCGCGGAGATGCTCGAGGCACGCAGCCAGACCAGCATCCAGGAAGTGGCCGCCCAGGCTCCCTCGGTGACACTGAAGCCGCAGGGCGCGGCCTTCGGGCCCTCGCTCGGCGCCAATATCCGCGGCGTCGGCCAGTTCGACTTCAATCCGGCACTGGAACCGGGCGTGGGGTTCTATGTCGATGACGTCTACTTCGCGACGCTCACCGGCTCCATCCTCGACCTGCTCGACCTCGATCGCGTCGAGATGCTGCGCGGCCCCCAGGGCACGCTCTCCGGCCGCAACTCCATCGGCGGTGCGGTGAAGCTGTTCTCCCGCCGTCCCACGGGCAGCAACTCCGGTTCGGTTTCCGTGGCTTTCGGCAGCCGCGAACGGCTCGACGTGCGCGGCAGCTACGACTTCAACATCGCCGAAGGCCTGGACATGCGCATCGCCGGCGTCGCCAAGAAGCAGGACGGCTACGTGAAGCGCCTGGACTTCGGCTGTGTCTACCCGGCTGGCGGCGGCGCCACGTTCACGCGCTCCTTCGATCCCGTGACGCTGGAGGTGAACCCGGTCGACGGCGTCCCGGCGCGCACCAACCGGCCGGACTGCGTGATGGCCCGCGAAGGCGAGGTCGGCTACAGCGCCATCCGCACCCAGCTGCGCTACCGCCCCACCGCCTCGCTGGACATCAACATTGCCGCCGACTACACCAAGGACGACCGCACGGCCGCCGCCTCGGTGCTGCTGGAACGCACCTACCCCAGCGGCGACATTGCCACACCGCGCTTCCCGCTGCCGGCCATCCCGGCCCCGGGCTCCGACCCGGCACAGAACTACGCCAACCCCACGCCGCCGGGTCGTGACATCAATCCGTACGCGGCGCCCGACACGCTGCTGTCCTACGACAACCGCTTCATCTGCGGCCGCTACTGCAACTACGCATCCTACGACATGCCCGCCGACGGCAACTTCCGTTCCTCGACTGCCGACGGGCGCGTGCTGTTCCGCGGCTGGGGCTTTTCGGGCCAGGTCGACTGGGACATCTCGGATGACTTCAAGCTGACCTCGATCACCGCCACGCGCAAGTACATCTCGAACTTCGCGAATGACAACGACGTGTCCCCCATGGCGCACAGCCTGGGGTACGGACCGCTGACCTTCGACTTCTTCAGCCAGGAGCTGCGCCTCAACGGCCGCGTCGGCGATACAGTCGAATACACCCTCGGCGGCTACTACAGCGACCAGCGCTCGGTGTATTCATCATTCCAGGACCTGCGTTCGTCCGGGCTGCAGTTCCAGCAACGCGACCCGGTGGATGCCGACAGCACGGCGGCATTCGCGCATGTGTCGTGGAACCCGATCGACCCGCTGACCCTGACCGGCGGCCTCCGCTACACCGAGGATTCCAAGAGCTACACCTACGTGCGCCAGCGCCCGTACGGCGACCCGACGTCCGTCACGGCCAATCCCGTGCTGGGACTCGACGGCGTCATCGGCCGGTACAGCGGCGATCGCGTCGACTATCGCGCCAACGTGCAGTACGCGCTCACCGACGACATCATGACGTATGCGCAATTCTCCACCGGCTACAAGGGCGGTGGCATCAATCCGCGTCCGTTCTTCGAGCAGCAGGCGCTGTCCTTCGGACCCGAGACGATGAAGGCCTTCGAACTCGGCTTCAAGGGCGACCTGCTTGACCGCCGGCTGCGCCTGAACGCCGCCACGTTCCTGTCGAAGTACGAGGACATCCTCATGTCGCTGGGCAACTGCACGGCAATCACGGGCCCCGGCTTCGGGGCACCCTGCGCCCTGCCGGTGAACGCCGGCAATGCCGACATCAAGGGCGTGGAACTGGAGGCGACCGTCCGTCCGGTCCGGGGCCTGTCATTTGACGGCGCCGTGAGCTACATGGACTTCAAGTACAAGAAGTTCGGCACCTACACCAGCACGTCGGGCGGCACGACCACGACGGTGGCCGTCGGCGGACCGACCAACCTGAACGGCCCGCAGTTCGGTGACTATGCGCCCTACACGCCCGAGTGGAAGTGGAGCATCGGCGCACAGTACGCGTTCAACCTCGGCGCCGCGGGTTCGCTGACACCGCGCATCGACTCGGCGTACCAGAGCAAGGTGTTCACGTCGCCGGCCAATCGTGCCTCCAACCGCATCGACGGGTACGGCATCACGAATGCGCGCCTGACCTGGCGCAACCTCGACGGCAACCTCGACGTCTCGCTGGAAGTCACCAACCTGACCGACAAATATTACCTGGTCACCCTGTTTGACCAGACCATTGGCGGCCAGGGTTACGCCAACGGCCAGCCGGGCCGTCCGCGCGAGTGGGCAGTGACCTTCAAGAAGAGCTTCTGAGGGAAGTCCAGCGGCAGCAACCAGCCAGAGGCGGTTGCTGCCGCCTGGCCGCCAGCGCGGCGGCGGCAAGGGATCAGACGTTGAACCGGAAGTGCATCACGTCTCCCTCGCGGACGACATACTCCTTGCCTTCCAGCCTGAGCTTGCCGGCTTCCTTCGCGCCGGCTTCGCCGCGGTACTTGATGAAGTCCTCGTAGGCCATCACCTCGGCACGGATGAAGCCCCGCTCGAAGTCGGTGTGGATCACGCCAGCGGCCTGCGGCGCGGTCGATCCGGCTTTCACCGTCCAGGCGCGCACCTCCTTCACGCCGGCGGTGAAATAGGTCTGCAGGCCCAGCAGCTGGTAGGCCGCGCGGATCACGCGGTCCAGGCCCGGCTCGGAGAGGCCGAGGTCCTTCAGGAACTCGCCCTTCTCGGAATCATCCAGCTGCGCGATCTCCGCCTCCATGGCAGCGCACACGGCCACCACCACCGCCCCTTCCTGTTCGGCGCGCGCCTTCACGGCATCCAGGAAGGGATTGTCGGTGAAGCCGTTCTCGTTGACGTTGGCCACATACATGATGGGCTTGAGCGTGAGCAGGTGCAGCTCGCGCAGGTCTGCGCGATCCTCGGGCGTGAGGCCTGCCGAGCGCGCCGGCTTGCCCTGGTTCAGGTGCTCACGCAGGCGCGCGAACAGGTCGCGCTTGCGCACCGCATCCTTGTCGCCGGCCTTCGCCGCCTTGGCCGCGCGATCCACCGCCTTTTCGACGCTGGCCAGGTCCGCCAGGCACAGCTCGGTGTCGATCACGTCGATGTCGGCGATGGGGTCCACCTTGCCCGACACGTGCACGATGTCGTCGTTCTGGAAGCAGCGCACCACATGCGCGATGGCATCGGTCTCGCGGATGTGCGCCAGGAACTGGTTGCCCAGCCCCTCGCCCTTCGACGCGCCGGCCACCAGGCCCGCGATGTCGACGAACTCCACCGCCGCCGGCAGCACGCGTTCCGGCTTCACGATTGCGGCCAGCTCGGCCAGCCGCGGATCCGGCACGCCCACCACGCCCACGTTCGCGTCGATGGTGCAGAAGGGATAGTTCTCGGCCGCGATCTGTGCCTTGGTCAGCGCATTGAACAGCGTGGACTTGCCGACGTTCGGCAGTCCGACGATGCCGCATTGAATGCCCATGATTGTGGAATCCTTGTCTGGAGTTTCAGCCGCGTGCGGCGCCGGCAGCCGTATGCAGCTGCTGCATCGCGCGTTCCGCGCCCTGTTCGATCATGACCGGGATGATGCCGGCGCCCCGGGGCAGCGCCTGCTCCACCGGCTCACGCTCACCGGCACTGGTGCGTCCCAGCAGCCACGGCGTCACCAGCTCCCGGGAGCCGGGATGCCCCACGCCGACGCGCAACCGCCAGAAGTCCTCGCCGATGTGCGCGATGAGGTCCTTGAGGCCGTTGTGGCCACCGGCGCCGCCGCCTCGCTTGAGCCGCAGCTCGCCGGGCGGCAGGTCCAGCTCGTCGTGGGCCACCAGCACCGCCGGTGCCGACACCTTGTAGAAGGCGGCCACCGCCTGGGTGACGCGGCCGCTGTTGTTCATGTAGTCCTGCGGTTTCACCAGCCAGCATTCGCTGCCGGCCAGCCGCACCCGCGCCAGCTCGGCGCGGAAGCGCGGCTCCAGGCGGAAGCTGCCGCCATGGCGCCGCGAGAGCTCCTCCACCAGCCAGAACCCCGCGTTGTGGCGCGAGGTCTCGTATTCGCGGCCGGGATTGCCCAGACCCACGATGAGCTGTATCGCAAGTCCGGGCATCTCTCAGGTCGCGTGGCCGGCGCCGAAGCAATCCGTGGAGGATTACTTCTTGGCGGCTTCCTTCTTGGGCTCTTCCTTCTTCGCATCCGCACCGGCGACAGGGGCCGCGGCCTCAGCGGCAGCCGGCTCCTCCTCGACGCGCGGGGCGTGGATGGACACCACCGGCGGGTTGCGGCCCTGCACCAGCTCGGTCAGCGACACGCCCGGCGGCAGCGGGATGTCCTTCAGGAAGATGGTCTCGTTGAGGTTCATGTTGCCCATGTCCACCTCCAGCGCCTCGGGCAGGTCCTTCGGCAGGCAGGAGACCTCCACGTCGGTCTTCAGGTGCGAGACCAGGCCGGCCTGCAGCTTCACGCCCGGCGCGGTGGCGGCATTGAGGAAGTGGATGGGCACATGCAGGCGGATCGGCTGGTCGGCCAGCACGCGCTGCAGGTCCATGTGCAGCACCTGGCGCTTGGCCGGGTGCATCTGCACGTCCTTCACGATGGCCTGCTCGTCGCGGCCGTCCAGCTTCAGCTTGATGATGCTCGAGTAGAACTTCTCGTCCTCGATGACGTTCAGCAGCTTCAGCTGGTCGAGCGCGACAGCCGAAGGCTCGCCCGTTCCGCCATAGAGGATTCCCGGCACCTTGCCCGCGCGACGCAGGCGGCGGCTCGCACCCTTGCCCTGGTCGTTGCGCGTCTCGGCGACAACTTCAAATGACTTGCCCATGATGTTCTCCACACAGTTGCAAACAGATGCGCGCCGCGACCAGCGCGCACCACCTTCGAAAACCTTCAGTCGATGTACATCGAGCTGACCGACTCCTCGTCGCGCACGCGGCGGATGGTCTCGGCCAGCAGCCCCGCCACCGACAGCACGCGGATGCGCCCGCAGGCCTTCGCCGCGGCGGACAGCGGGATGGTGTCGGTCACCACCAGCTCGTCGAGCGCGGAGGCGGAGATGCGCTCCACGGCCTTGCCCGAGAGCACCGGGTGGGTGATGTAGGCCACCACCTTCAGCGCGCCCTGCTCCTTCAGCGCCTCGGCCGCCTGGCACAGCGTGCCGGCGGTATCCACCAGGTCGTCGATCAGGATGCAGCTGCGGTCCCGCACGTCGCCGATGATGTTCATCACCTTCACTTCATTGGCGCGCGGGCGGCGCTTGTCGATGATGGCGAGGTCAACGTCGTCCAGCTGCTTGGCCAGCGCGCGGGCGCGCACCACGCCGCCGACGTCGGGCGACACCACCATCATGTTCTTGTAGCCCTGCTTCCAGGCATCGCCCAGCAGCACCGGCGAGCCGTAGACGTTGTCCACGGGAATGTCGAAGAAGCCGGTGATCTGGTCGGCGTGCAGGTCGACCGTGAGCACACGGTCGGCGCCCGCGCCGGAGATCATGTTGGCCACCAGCTTGGCCGTGATGGCCGAACGCGCGCCGCGCGGGCGGCGATCCTGGCGGGCATAACCGAAATAGGGAATCACCGCCGTGATGCGGGCCGCCGAGGCACGGCGGCAGGCATCGATCATCACCAGCAGTTCCATCAGGTGGTCGTTGGTGGGCGGGCACGTGGGCTGCACGATGAACACATCGCGCCCGCGCACGTTTTCCATCAGCTCGGCATTGACCTCGCCGTCACTGAAACGCCCCACGGAGGAGCGACCCAGCGGCACCATGAGGTGCCGCGCGATATCGTGGGCGAGCGCCGGGTTGGCGTTGCCCGTAAAGAGCGCCATCGACTGGCCGTCCACGGAAATCTAACCTGCTGAAAACGCTGGGGAACTTCCAATTATACATTGAAAAAGGGGCGGGTGTCTCCACCCGCCCCTTTCCTGTCCAGGTCTCCGGCGGCGCACCAGGGCGCCGCCGGTACCGCTCCCGTCAGAACGGGTTGCGGCAGAAGTACACCGGCTTGTGGATCGGCACGCCGTTCAGGGTGGAACGGATGCCGAGGATCTCCGAGTCGCACCAGGTGTGCCAGTCCTGCTCGGCGGGCGGCGGGAAGTAATCCACCGGAGCCGCGGCAAAGAACTCCGCCGCCGGGGCGATGTGGAAGTAGATCGGCGACGGCGAACGACCGTCGGCCGCCTGCCGGCCGCCCGGCAGCCTCGACATGAACTCCGGCAGCAGGCCGATATCCACCTGGTTGGCACCGGTCGTTCCGATGTACTGCGGCGTGATGTAGTCGATCGACTCCACGATGCCACCGATGAGGTAGCCCGGGCTCTGGTTCGTTGCCGGACGCGGCCAGGGGTAGCAGCCACCGATCGACGGGCGACGGGTGTAGAAGCTCGACGAGGCCGTCAGGCTGTCGATCGTGAAGCAGGCGTCGTTCACGGCGTAGACACCGACCACACCGACATGCGTGCCGTAGTAGGTGCGCTTGTCATACACCCACAGGCGACGCCCGTCCTTGGCCAGCCAGCCGCCGGTCATCTCGTTCTGCGCCGAGAACGGAGCCTCCAGCACCCAGTCCAGGATCGCATCGGGCTCGGTGCTTGGCGGAGCGGGCGCCGCCGCGACAGGCTGCGAACCGCGGAAGCGACCGCTGATGACGCCCGCAACGTCGGTGTTGACGTTCGTCATGATGGCATGACGTGTCGTTCCCACCGTCTCGATGCCGGGAACCACGTTCAGGCCACTGGTCGTGGTGGGCACCGTGCTCGCGCTGGTAGCGTTCGCCGGGCTGAAGTTGGCCGGGAAAGAGCCGGTCGACAACGTGTCGACGTTCAGCGTCAGGCGAAGCGTGCCAGTGCCGTCCGCGCCCGGGGTGAAGTCGTAGAAGCCGTGCTCCACCTGGCTCGTGTTGGCGTGCGTGCCATAGATGAACGTGCCGTTCTCGAAGAACGCCATCATGTTGCTGCTGGCGGTGTTCTGCTTGGTGAAGTCGAACGGATCCCAGGTGACAGTCCTGATGTCCGCCGCGGCGTTGCGCTGCCAGCTGGTCGTCGTGTGGCGATAAACCCCGCGCAGCGCACGACCGGCACCAGGCAGCTCACGGCACTGCACGGCGGGCGTGGTGATGTCGGTGGGATTCTGCGACAGCTGCGGCGCATAGAGGATCGCCATCGGGTTGGTGACGATGCAGTGCAGGTTGTTGGTCGGCTGCGAGCCAACTGCAACGTAGTACACGGCGTCCTTGTTGCTGACGAAGCGCACCGGATCGGCCACCGGTTCGCCACCTTCATTGAAGGTGAAGGACGTGCCCCAGCCACCGGAGAACTGCTGCGTGGCAATGACATCCTCGCCGGTGTTCCGCAGCTCCAGCACCAGGCCTTCCGGTGCCGCGGGCGGAGTATCGCCGGCCTCCTTCAGGCTGTAGGCCACGCTGCCCCCGAGGGAGAACGCGCAAGACAGCACGGACACATTGTTGATGTCCTGCGTCGGGTTGGCGGGATTGGCGCCGCCGGGATTGGTCGGGTTGGTCACCGGGCACTTGTTGACCGTGCCCCCCTCGGTGGTGCTGGCCGTGACCGACCACACGAACGGCGGGGTGGTCGCGGCCTGCTGCGGAGACAGGCCGAACGTCGGATCGAAAAGCACGTCCTCGAAGGTCACCGACGTCGTGCCTGCGGGAATGTCCGTCTCGTAGACGTTCTCCTCGGTGGCCAGGGTCACCTTCGCGCCGACGATGCCGGCGATGGGACCCGTGCTGACCGTCATCGAGAAGCGCGGCGTGCTGTTCACGCAGGTGATCAGGATGTCCGGCGCGGCATCGGCGTTGAGGGTGCCGGAGCCGTTGGCGATCGTGCAGGTCTTGCCGACCGGTTGCGCCCGCACCTCGATGTTGTAGGGCGTGCCCACGGGCAGCGCGCCGAAGGTGAAGCGGGTCTCGACCGGGCCTTCGCTGGGACCGGTCGGCGCCGGCGCCAGGAAGCTGCGTGCGCGGGCGGTATCGCCGTTGTTCATCAGCACGAGCGAGCGGCGGCTGCCGAGGCCCTCGATCCGGCCCTCGAGCACCACGGTCTGCGCGGGGAGCTCGGTATACGGCTTGTCGCGCACGTCCTTGATGGAGTCGCAACCGGCCAGTGCCGTGCCCAGCACCGTCAATGCTGCGAGGTATTTCGTACCACTATTCATAGAAATCATGCCATTCCCCCAGAAAGCTTTGTTCGTGGGGGCGGGAGGCACGCCCTCCCGCCCCTCTCGCAGCAGTTAGAACTTCATCCTCACGCCCATGCGATAGGCGCGACCCATCGTGTCGTGGTACTGCGAGCTCGCGCCCGAGATGCCACCACCGGTGAAGGGCGGGCTCTTGTCGAAGAGGTTGCTGATCGAGCCGAACACCTGAAACTGCTTCATGTTGGCCACTTCCAGGTCATAGGACCCGCTGAGGGAGAAGTTGAAGTAAGGATCAACGCGGTTGTTGTCCACGCTGCCGTTGAGGAAGCGGCCCTGCTCGTCCTGGTAGTACGGGCAGTCCACGGCCGTGTCGCACCACAGGTTGTCGAACTTGGCGCCACCGATGTAGCGGGCCGACAGGCTGGCGGTGAAGTCACCACGCAGGTAGGTGCTGGTGATGTTGCCGCTCCACTTCGGCGTGGCCTGCACGCCCGGGACGAACACGCTGCTGCGGATCTGGCCGACCATGTCGACGCACTGGTAGCGGTTGAGGATGGTCCGCGAGCCGTCCGCATTGGTCGGGTTGTTCGGGTCAGCCAGCTCGAACTTCGCGCCGCAGGGATCCGTGTTCAGGCTGAACGGGAACAGCGGCGAGGTGGAGGTCTGCTGCACGCCCGAGGACTCGATCGCACGCTGGCCACGGACGGAGAAGGACATCGTGCCCGGCAGGGTCTCGAACACCCGGCTCAGCGGGAAGTTGTAGCTCAGCGCCACGTCGACGCCGCGACGACCATACGGCAGCGAGTTGCGCGGACGGGCGGAGTTGTAGGACACGAGGTCCTCCAGGTTCCGGCTGCCCGGGATCGGGTTGCCCATGGAGTCCGTCATCTCCGCGAATGCCAGCTCACGGCAGGCCTCGTGGTTCTCGTCGAACAGGCCGTTGATGCCTTCCTCGACGATCTCGCCATCGGCGTACACGGCTTCCTTGTTGCCGCTGCCTTCCCAGCAGGCCCGCACGGGGTTCTGCGAGTTGAACGGCGTGTTGATGCCATCCTTCACGCGGATGTCGTAGTAGTCGACCGACAGGCGCATGCCCTGCGCCCAGCCGCCCGGCGACAGCACCATGCCGATGGTCAGCGTGTCGCTCTTCTCGGGCTTGAGCTTCGAATTGCCGACGCGCACCTGGCCATACAGCTCGTTCTGGTTTTCCGTGCTGGTGGCGGTGCGTTCACGCCAGGGGTTCTGGATCGTGAACTCGTCGGGAATGCCCGGCTGGTAGGTGAACAGGTCGCGGTAGGTCGCCGCGCGCAGGTCGCGCGAACGGGACAGGCGGAAGCGCACGAAGTCGAACGGCTCGTACACCAGCTGGGTCTTCCAGTTGAAGACGTTCTGCGTGGCCGACTCGCCCGTGGTGCCGGCACCACCCTTGTTGTTGTAGGAGGAGTACCGGCCGCCGAGGTTGATCGACACCAGGTTCGCACCCTCGACCCCGGTGACCAGCGGCATGTTCAACTCGGTGAAGCCTTCCGTCACGCGGGTCTTGCCGCCATAGGCGTCGGCCCAGGTGCGCGCGAGGTCGGAGCGCAGGTAGAAGTCGCCCTTGGAGCCGGCGTTGTCCACCTTGTCTTCACGCACTTCGATGCCGAAGGCGCCGGTCAGCGGACCGGCCCAGCCATTCCACAGCGTGCCGTTGGTGTTCAGGGACAGCGTGGCCAGGCTGTTCTTGCCGCTCGAAGAAGTATCGACGAAGGCATAGTCGAGGGCAGCCTGCTGCCGCGCCTGGGCATCCGGATCGTTGGCATAGTCGCTGCCGAAGATGTTGATCGGCACGCAACCGGCGGCCAGCGCGGCCAGCGATTCGGGGTTGGAGAGCGGACGGCCCTGGCGGTCGAGCACGGGCACGCCATCGCGGGTCGTGCGGCACACCGGCTGGCCGAAGGTCGGCGACCCTTCGCGATCGTCGATCACGGCATCCATGGCCCAGGCCAGGCGCAGGTTGGTGGCCACGTTGGACTGGAAGGACGAGCTCGACGTCTCGCCGTACTGGAAGTACGCATCCCAGCGCCAGTCGCCGCCAAACCGGCCCTTCACGCCACCGACCATGCGCAGCGTTTCCGACTCGTTGCTGGTCCACTGCTGGACCTGCGGGTTCCAGACCTTGCGGATCGCGGTGAAGCCATTGCAGGGCGTCTCGCCATAGAGGGTGGTGAGGCCCGCGCCGGCACCGGTGCCGATGCTGTTGCTGAACGCGCTCTGGACCTGGTTGAGCGCCTCGGGCGACAGGTCGTTCAGGAAGGCGTAGGAGTTGCGGCCCAGGGTGGGCAGCACGGTGGCCGTGCCCAGGTCAAACGCGTTGGTCAGCGTGATCTCGTCGAGCAGCCAGAACTCGCCGTCCGGGAATTCGGCCGTGTAGAACGTGCCGCCGGGCTGCCAGTTGGCATCGGTGTACTTGAACTTGACCCAGGTTCCGATCGCGTTGCCACCGAAGTTGAAGTTCGGCGGACCGTTCGGCGACAGCGCCACCGGGATCCAGAACGGCCAGGCCACGCCACGGCGGGGAGTTTCCGGCACGCCATTGAGGCCGTAACCGTTGCCGCTGAGGTAGGAGGTCGGGTAGGCGTTGGTTCCGTTCGCGCCCGGCAGCCCCAGGAAGGCCGCAAAGGCGGCGTTGACGCTGGGAGAGAAGATGGAACCGAACCGGGAGTCGCGGGTGCGGTTGTAGGCGAGGCCATTTACCGTGCCACCCGAGCTGCCATACACCAGCACCGCCTGGGCGGGCGCGTTGGTTCCGGCAACGCCCTGGGCGTCGAAGCGCACGCAGTAGTTGCCACGCGTCCACTGGTTCTGGTTGAGGCCCTCGGTCTGCGAGAAGTTGGCCTGCAGGTAAGCCGTGGTGCGCTCGTTGATGTTGTACTCGAAGTTCGAGAAGAACACCTTGCGCTCGTTGCTGGGGCGCATCGTCTGGTTGAACGTGACCAGCGGGCCATCACCGTTCAGCACGTTGCTGCCCGTACCCCCGCGGAAGCCGTAGGCGTATTCCTCGAAATCGGTGCCGTCATCGCTGAAACGGAAGCCGGTCGTGAGCGAGGAATCGTTGTGGTAGATCGCGCCGTTGGGCGAGAACTGGCTGAAACGGACGTTCTCCATTTCAAAGCGGGCCGGCAGGCCCTCGAACCCGGGCAGCGGCGCGGCAAGGCCGGACGGATCGGACCCGCTGCCGGAGTTGTTGTTGAACATGGTGCGCGACTCGGCACACCAGGAACGCGCGCCAGCGCAGTTGCGGATGGCGTTGCTCTTCTGCCATTCGGCGCTGAGCAGCATGTGGGCGCGGCCATTGAGCAGCGGCATGCCGCCCGACAGCGAGATGTGCGGGCTGCCGCCGTCGCCGGCCTCGTTGACGCCGTAGTCCATGTCCAGCGAGACGCCGGTCATGCGGTTGTTGAGCACCATGTTGACCACGCCGGCCATGGCGCCGGAGCCGTAGGTCGCGGAGGCACCACCGGTGACCACGTCCACGCGCTGCAGCAGGTTCGACGGGATGATGTTCATGTCGACCACGTCCGCCTGGTTGGACGTGGAGACCACACGGCGACCATCCACCAGCGTCAGGGTGCGGGTGCCGAACGTGGGGTCCAGGCCGCGCAGGTTCGCGATGGTCTGGCCGATGAAGAAGGAGCCGCGGTCCAGGCGGTCCATGCCGCCGCCGCCGTAGCCGGACTGGTCGTCGCCCGTCATGGTCGGCATGTAGGTGGACAGGTTCTGCGGGACCAGCTGGGTCATCACGTCGGCCACGTTGACCAGGCCGAGCTGGCGCATCTCATCGCCGCTGATCGAGGTGATCGGGTTGGCGGAGGTGACGTTGGGGCTCTGGATGCGGGAGCCGGTGACCTGCACTTCCTCCAGCTCGATTTCTTCCTCGAGCTCCTCCTCCAACTCCTCCTCGATAGCCTCTTCGGCCGCTTGAGCAGCGATAGCTGCTGGTGAATAGGCTATCAGGCTAGCCGAGCCCAACAGGGCAAAGGCAAACGCCCGCATGAATGGCGCACACGCAACAGGTTTGGACACTGCAGGAATCCCCCCGAAAGACAGTCCAATTCTCGATTTGTCGAACCAGCGCCACGACGGGAGAAGGCATGGACGCCACTCCCGGACCCCGGTTTGGGAGACAGTATTTACTGGTTATGGGTTTTTCAACAAGTGTCATAGGCAATTAATTATTCGGGAGTAGTGATAGATCACGCACGATGAGTAGGTGGAGCCCTACTTCTTATATTCAGAGGAACGGCGAATGCCCCGGACAGGGGTCAGGCCCCGGGCAGGACCAGGCTCCCGAACGCGCTCCATATAAGAAGCCCATCGAACGGCACAGGCAGCAGTAGACGCACGCTGCCTCCGTGGAATACCCCGACCTTCATTGCCGGATCCAGAGGCGTGGCCGCCAGTGTCAGCAAGTGACGCGCCGTGTCACTTGCTGCCCTGACCTGTCTCCGGCAACACACAGCATTACGACAAACTGCAGGACGGCTCACAGAAAATTTTCAGGCGATCAGTAACTTAGGAGGCCGGCAAGAAGCTGGCACGGCCCTTGCTCTAACCCGCCTACGGCACAGTGCCGATGCTGACCAACGTTTTATTTGAGGTCTCAAGGAGTACCAAATGCTGAAGACTGCTCAGAAGGGTTTCACCCTTATCGAACTGATGATCGTGGTCGCGATCATCGGCATCCTGGCCGCGATCGCGATCCCGGCGTATCAGGACTACACGATCCGCGCGCAGGTGACCGAGGGTCTGAACCTGGCGTCGGA
>CBFGXE010000008.1:0-110719 GCA_965652645.1 uncultured bacterium
GCAGCAATTCTTCCCGTCCGACAATAGGCATGTGCTGTGCTCATCGTGACGCCTATTTGAGCAGCACGCGCGGACGCCGCGCCAGTGGAGAAGAAAGGCCCGCCCCTGATCCAGAGGCGGGCCGGGGTGGGCTAGCGGAATCGCCCCTCACGTATCCGGGTCAGGCAGTTCAGATCGCCCAGTTCTTCTTGGGCCATGTCGAGCAGGATGTGCGGGGTGGTCAGATCCTCCTTCTTCAGCTCTGTGTCATCCGGCCATCCTTTGAGCCAAGCCCGTGCGGCCGTGATGAGCGCGAAGGCCCGCTCCATCTGTTCCTCGACGCCGGCAATGCCCGACTGCTGCGCGGTGTTGAGCACGAACGGTTCCGGCGGAATTGTGGGTGTTTCGCTCATGGCTGCACCCCGTGCGCCCGGAGCTGGTCCTGCGCATACGCCAGCGCGTCATTCACCATGCGCAAGATCCAGTGCACGCCATCGGCGCCAATCTCAGGGGCGTCGGCCTGCAGCTGGGCCGGGATCACTTCGCGGAGGAATTGCACAACCTGCTGGCAGTTGTGCAGGGTATCGCCTACGTGGTTGTTCTCGGTCAGGGGATTCTGGGGCGCCGCGTCGCGCGCTACTTCCTCCATGTTCATGACGCCACCCCCGCAGCCTTGCTGATGCTCACGGAATCCAGCGCCTCCAGCAGGTCATCTATGAGGCAGCCGATATGCCGCATCACCAGCGTGCAGTCGCCAGTTCCGTCGAACGAGTCCACGGACTTTGTGACGCTGGCCAGAAGGCAGGCGATGAGCATGGCCTGGTTCTGCTGGCGCTGCAGATGATCTGCCAGCGCTTCGGGGATGCCCGGCTGGGCGGGTTTCTTCGGTGATTTGGCTTTCGCCATGTCGGTCTCCTGATTGGAGACACCCGGCATCGGTCCCAGATTCGGTGACAGGATGATGGGAATTGATCCCAACTGATCCTAAGTCACTGATTTTTCAGGTCCCGTGGCGGAAGGGGTGGGATTCGAACCCACGGTGGGCGTTAACCCACGGTAGTTTTCAAGACTACTGCCTTAAACCGCTCGGCCACCCTTCCAGGAGACGGCATTCTACCAAACGCGCCGCCTTGTACCCGTCAATCAAGTCGCTTGTGGAAGCGCAGGATGGCCGCGGTCAGCATCACCGCACTGAAGACGGCCAGCGCGAGGGCATCCGGCCACAGCTCTGCCAGTTCCGCGCCGCGCAACATGATGCCGCGGATCAGTCGCAGGAAATGCGTCAGTGGAAGCACCTCTGCCAGCCACTGCGCGGGCCAGGGCATGCCGGCGAACGGGAACATGAAACCCGACAGCAGGATGGACGGCAGGAAGACGAAGAAGGTCATCTGCATGGCCTGGAACTGCGACTGCGCACGCGTGGAGATCAGCAGTCCCAGCGACAGGTTGGCCACGATCAAAAGCATCGCCGCTGCGTAGACGTCGGCAAGGCTCCCACCCAGCGGGACCCCGAACAACCAGGCGCCCAGCGCCAGCACCACGGTGGTCTGCAGGAGCCCGATGAGCACGTATGGTGCCACCTTGCCCACCATCAGCTCTGTCCGGCTCACCGGAGTTGCAATCAGCAGCTCCATGTTGCCACGCTCGCGCTCGCGCACAATGGCAACGCCGGTGAACAGCACCATGGTCATGGTGAGGATCACGCCAATCAGCCCCGGAACGATGTTGATGGCCGAGCGCCGCTGCGGGTTGTAGAAGCTGACCACGCTGAAGTCGCCACCCTGACCGGTCATCCGACCCGTGACCGCCGCATCCAGCGGCATCTGCGCGAGTTGCGCCGCGGCGGCCTGCACCACCGTATCGCTTCCGTCCACCAGCACCTGCACCGCCTCCCGTCCCTCGAAGCGCCGCGCCTCGAAATCCGGCGGCACGACGATACCCACGCTGATCCGGCCGCGCCGCAGGGCATCGGTGATCTCCTGCGGCGTGCTGGCCGCGAGCTTCGGTTTGATGACGCCGGAGGCGACCATGTCCATCACCACCGCGCGCGATGCCGAGGAATTGGCCTGGTCGGCGATGCCGGCATCCAGTCCACGCAGGTTCAGGTTGATGGCATAGCCGAAAAGCACCAGCTGCATCACCGGGATGCCCAGGATCATCGCCAGCGTGATGCGGTCGCGGCGCATCTGCCGCACTTCCTTCAGCATCACGGCCGACAGGCGGCGCCAGATCATGCGGCACGTCCCGCCGCGGCGCGCTGGCCTGTGGAGGCGACGAACACATCCTCCAGGTTCGGAGTTCCCGCCTCGACCTCGGCCTCGATGCCAGCCGCCCGAAGCGCCGAGCGCGTGCTCTCGACGGCCGCGCCCCCGGTTCCGCAGAGCACGCGCAATGTATTGCCAACCTGCGCGACGCTGAGCACGCCGGGCACGGCCGTGAGCACCTGCTGCGCGCGCCGCGGTGCGGCGGCGTGCACAACGAGGCAACGTCCCGCGAGCGCGCTGGTGAGCTCGCCGGGCGTGCCATCGGCCACCAGGTGGCCGCGGTCGAGGATGGCAATGCGGTGGCACCGCTCGGCCTCATCCATGTAGTGCGTGGACACCAGCAGTGTTGTGCCCGCATCGGCCAGGTCGAAGAGCTTCTCCCAGAAGTCGCGTCGCGATTCCGGGTCCACGGCACTGGTGGGCTCATCGAGGAACAGCAGCTCCGGCCTGTGGATCACCGCGCCGGCCAGCGCCAGCCGCTGTTTCTGTCCGCCGCTCAGGGTGCCGGCCAGCTGCTTCTGCCGGTCGGCGAACCTGTACTCCACGAGCAGCTCCTCGATGCGACGACGTGCCTCCGCCCTGGGCACACCCAGCACCGAGGCCAGGAAATCCAGGTTCTCGCGCACCGACAGGTCCTCGAACAGCGAGAACTTCTGCGTCATGTAGCCGATGCGCAGGCGCAGCGCCTCGGCCTGGGCCGGGATCTTCAGCCCCAGCACCTCGATGTCACCGGCCGTGGGCGTGAGCAAGCCGCAGAGCATGCGAATGGTGGTGGACTTGCCGGACCCATTGGGACCAAGGAAGCCGTAGACATGCGCACGGGGCACGTTCAGGTCCACCCCCTCAACGGCCAGCAGGCTGCCGAAGCGCTTGACCAGGCCGCGCGCGCGGATTGCGCTCACGGCCTGAAGCCCACCCACAGCGGCAGACCGGCCGGCAGTCCGGCAGCCTCCGTCCCCAGCTGCACCTCGGCGAGATAGGTGAGCCGGGAGACATCCTGGCCCACCAGCGCGTAGTAGGGCGTGAATGAAGGCTCGCTGCGGATCATGCGCACGGTGCCTGTCCACACCTGCTCGCTACCTTCCACATGCACGACCAGGGCGTCGCCGACCTTCACGCCGGCCCGCTGCGACTGGGGCACGTACACCCGGGCGTAGGGAGCCTCGCCGGCCAGCATCACCACCAGTGGCGCACCCACTGGCGGCTGATCGCCGGGACGGTACGGCAGGCTGTCGACCACGCCGTCGCGCGGTGCCACCAGCGTGAGCTTTTCCAGCAGCACGCGCTGCGTGGCTGCCTGCGCGGAGGCGGCCTGCACCGCGGCCTCGCCCTGCGCGATCTGTTCCGTGCGCGTGCCCCGCACGAGCGCCAGCAGCGCCTGTTCGGCGACGCGCACCTGCGCATCGGCATTGTCGGCGGCGGCGCGGCTGCGATCGACCTCGGCGGCAGCCACGAGCTGGCGGCGGGCCAGTTCCTCGATCCGCCGGAACTGGGCGCGCGCCTCGATGGCCTGCGCCTGTGCGGCCATCAGTGACGCGCGGGCCCGGTTGATCTCCTCGCCCCTGGGGCCGGCGCGCAATTCCGCCAGCGCCGCATCGCTGCGCCGCTCCTGCGCGGCGGCGGCCTCCAGCTGCGACTGCAATCCGGTGGTTTCCAGCCGCACCAGCACGTCTCCGGCTTGCACGCGCTGCCCCTCGCGCACTTCTATGGCGATGATCTTCTCGGCCGCCGGCGACGGCAGCGTGATCCGGTCCCATTCCAGCGTGCCCAGCGCGCGCGGTGCCTTCCCGGTGCAGGATGCCAGCAGCAGGAGGCAGGCACATGCCAGCGCACGAATGGCGGGCAACAGATTCATTTCCCCGCCTGCAGGCCCCGCTCCAGCAGCGCCAGCGCATGCGCACGCACACCCTGCATCGTCAGGTCGTCCGCATCGAAAATACGTCGCCAGATGGGCGCACCGGCGGCAGGAAACAACGTCAGTCCGATCAGCGACACGATGACCAGTCGGGGATCCAGGCCTGGATTGAGCTGGCCCTGCTGCTGCGCCAGTGCGAAGCGCCGCGCCACGGCCTGCGTCAGTTCCGGAGCCACGCGTGTGACCAGCAGGTCGCGCAGTGCGCCGCCCTCGCTGACCACCTCGCGCACCCACAGCGCCGGCCACCAGGGGTGGGCTTCCACCGCCGCGCACACGGCGTCGACAAAACCGCGGACCAGGGCACCGGGACCTTCCCCCTGCGCGCCCAGCACCGCATCGCGCACGGAGCCGAACACCGGCATCAGGCGCTGCGCCATCACCTGCTCCATCAGCTGGCGCGCATCGCCGAAGTAGTAGTGCACCAGCGCCGGCGTGACTCCCGCGCCGCTTGCAACGTCACGGATGGAAGTGGCGCCGATGCCCTTGCGCACATAGCAGGCCAGTGCGGCATCAATGATGCGGACCTGCTGGTCGGCGCCATTGGCCGCGGGGCGGCCCGGGGTACGCCCGGCCGCCCGACGGGCCCCGGCGACTTTTTTCGGCCTGCCGCGCGTCGCAGACCCCTTCCTGCGTGCAGGTGCGGTTGCCATGGTTTAATTAATTTATCAATTAATTAATTAAACGTCAATACCTGGGGCGGCGCCCGTCCCGGGCGCGGGTCCGGCCTGGACCCGACAACCGCTCTTCAATGGGTGAAACGGGGGACATTCCAGCCGGAATGTCCCGTGTACTCAGTGGACCGAGCCGCCGCCCGTTCCGTGGTAACCGCCCTGGAAGGTGGAATACACCTTGTCCTGCGTGGTGATGAACTCCAGCAGCGCCGGCCTGCCCTCCTTCGTGGCGGCAATGCCGCGACGAAGGGCATCAGCGATCTGCCCCGGCTCGGTCACGCGCTCGCCATAACCACCCAGCGCCTTGGCCAGCTCGGCGTAATTGCCGGAGATGTCGGTGGACTTGAAGCGATCCTTCGATGACTTCATCACCGGGAATTCCATCGCCATCGAGAAATTGTTGAACAGGATGGAGAGGATGGGAATGTCGCAGCGGACGCAGGTTTCGAAGTCCATGCCCGTCATGCCGATGGCCGCATCACCCCAGAAGTTCACGCACAGGCGTTCGGGGTTGGCCACCTTCGCGCCCATCGCCAGCGCCAGGCCGTAACCCAGGTGCGTGGACTTGCCCCAGCCGATGTACGACAGCGGCGTCACGGACTTCCAGAACGGCGACAGCTCGTCGCGCGGGCTGCCGGCGTCATGCGTCACCGTGGTGTTGGCCACGTCGGTGAGGTGCATGAAGTCCCAGATCACACGGTACGGCTGCAGGGGCTTCTCGTTGCTGGTGAGGCGCGGCATCCAGGCCTTCCACCAGGGCTCGTTGAGCTCGGCGATGCGCGCCTGCACCTTCGGCGCCAGGCCGCGGGGCTTCTTCAGGCGCTCCTTCAGCGCCTCGTAGAGCATGCCCAGCGCGAGCTTCGAATCACCCAGCAGCGCATGCTCGGCCGGGATGTTCTTGTCGATGTCCAGCGGCTCGATGGTGTTGTGGATGAAGCGCTTGTCCTTCACCGGGAACTTGATGCCGAAGCTGGTGGCACTGAAACTGGCACCGGCGCCGAACACCACATCCGACTCCGCGACATACGCGGCCAGCGCGCGCGACATGGCCACGCCGCCCGCGCCCAGCGACAGCGCGTGGGTCTCGGGGAAGGCACTCTTGCCCTCGAGGCTGGTCGACACCGGCGCCTCCAGCAGCTCCGCCACGGCCTTCAGCTCATCCCAGGCCTTCGCGTAGTGCACGCCCTGCCCCGCATAGATCAGCGGGTTCTTTGCCGCGATCAGCTCGGCGGCGGCGGCATCCACGGCCACCGGATCCGGCGCGCTGCGCACGCGGCGCGAGGGCTTGTAGTCGATCTCGCCCGGCACCTCCAGGCCCCACACGTCGGCGGGGATCTCCAGCATCACCGGACCCGGGCGGCCGTTGCGCGCGAAATTGAACGCGCGGCGCAGCGCCGGCACGATCTGCTCCGGCGTGGTCACGGTCTCCACGTGCTTGGTGACGTGCTGGAAGTTCAGCGCGCAGTTGAAGTTCGGCTTCACGAACAGGTTGCCGCGCGGATAGCCGCCGGGGATGACCACCAGCGGCACGGCCTCCGAATAGGCCTGGGCGATGGCGCCGAAGGCATTCTCGATGCCCGGCCCGAGCTGGCAGCAGAACACGCCCACCTTCCCGCCCGAGCTCATGCGGCTGATGCAGTCGGCCATATGCACGCCCACGCGCTCCTGGCGCACGACGATGGGACGGATGTTCGCCTCGGCGGCCGTCTCGGTCAGCGGGTTCAGCGGGTACGTGAGCAGCACCTCGACACCTTCGCGGCGGAGGATTTCAGCTGTGACTTGGGCAACATTCATGGGGCGACTACCTGGCTTCCAGACACGGATGCTCCGCCACTCGCCGCGCGGGTCCAGGCAATTGCCTGCCTCCGTCACCTATCTGCAATGCGGGCGGAAAAGCCGCGCATAAATACCCGTTTACACCCCGGGACACAAACCCTTTTTGGCGGTGACGGAACAGGGCAGCAAAAAGGCCGGCGGGATCTGCACCCCGCCGGCCCGTGACCGCTGCGCTCCGCCTGGCTGGCTGGATCAGCCCGCTGGACGTGCAGCTCCGGCAGCCGGGGCCGGCCGCTCGGATCCGCCGGTGTAGCCCCCCCGCAGCGGCCGCGAATACACCTTGTCTTGCGTGGTGATGAACTCCAGCAGCACCGCCTTGCCTTCCTTCGTGGCGGCAATGCCGTTGGCCAGCGCATGGGCGATCTGCCCGGGCTGCGTGATGCGCTCGGAGTAGCCGCCGAAGGCGCGGGCGAATTCGTGGTAGTTGCCGCTGATGTCGGTGGTGCCGTACTTGTGCCGCGACACCTCCATCTGCTCGAACTCCATCGCCATCGAGAAGTTGTTGAACAGGATGGACATGATGGGGATCTTGCAGCGCACGCAGGTCTCGAAGTCCATGCCGGTCATGCCGATGGCCGCATCACCCCACATGTTGATGCACAGGGCTTCCGGCCGCGCGAGCTTCGCGCCCATCGCCAGTCCCAGGCCGTAGCCCAGCTGCGTGGACTTGCCCCAGCCGATGTACGACAGCGGCGTGGTGGCCTTCCAGAAAGGCGTGAGTTCATCGCGCGGGCTGCCCGCATCGTGGGTGATGATGGTGTTGCCCACGTCGGCGATGTGCATGAGGTCCCAGATCACGCGATACGGCGACAGCGGGCTGGACTCGCTGGTCAGGCGCGGCATCCACTCGGCCATCCAGGGATCGTTGGCCTTCCTGATGTCGGCCTGCACCTGCCTGGTGAGGCCACGCGGCTTCTTCAGCCGGTCCTTCAGCGCCTCGTGCAGCATGGCCAGTGCCAGCTTCGAATCACCCAGCAGGGCATGCTTCGCCGGGATGTTCTTGTTGATGTCGTATTCGTGGTTGGTGTTGTGGATGAACGCCTTGTTGGCGGTCGGGAAGCGGATGCCGAAGCCGGTTGAGGTGAAGCTGGCGCCGGCACCGAACACCACGTCGGACTCGCGCACCCAGGTCGCCACGGCATTGGACATGGTCGGTCCACCGGATCCCAGCGCCAGCGCATGTGTCTCGGGGAAGGCGCTCTTGCCCTCCAGGCTGGTGCACACCGGCGCCTCCAGCAGCTCGGCCACGGCCTTCAGCTCATCCCAGGCCTTGGCGTAGTGGATGCCCTGCCCGGCATAGATCAGCGGTTTCTTCGCGGCGATGAGCTCGGCGGCCGCCTTGTCCACGTCGGCCGGGTTCGGAGCCGACAGCACGCGCGTGCCAGGTTCGTAGTCCAGCTCGCCGGGCACCTCGTTGCGCCAGATGCCGGCGAACTCCAGCAGCACCGGTCCCGGACGACCGTTGCGGGCGATGCTGAAGGCGCGGCGCAGTGCGGCCACCACCTGGGAAGGATTGGTGACGATCTCCGCATGCTTGGTGATGTGCTGGAAGTTCAGCGTGGCGTTGAAGGCCGGCTTGATGAACGAGCCGCCACCGCTGGGAAACACCACCAGCGGCACGCCCTCGGACCAGGCCTGCGCCACGGCACCGAAGGCATTCTCGATGCCCGGCCCCTCCTGGCAGGCGAACACGCCCACCGAGTCGCCCGAGCTGAGGCGCGAGATGGCATCGGCCATGTGCACGCCCACGCGTTCCTGGCGCACGACGATGGGCCGGATGTCGGCCTGCGCCGCGAACTCGGTGAGGGGATTCAGTGGATAGGTGAGGAGCACCTTCACTCCCTCACGCTTCATCACCTCTGCAACGATCTGGCCGACTTGCATGTTGTTGTCCCCCGGAAAGAAGTGCCTCCTTGACGGGAGGCCGAAGGCATTAAATACCCGGCGCAGCCGATGCACAATGGCTATGCTGGAGCGGTTCGGCCAGCGAATGGGACAATTTTGCCCGGGGGCGCAAGGGGTTGGCGCATCCCGGTGATCCTGCGACACTCCAGCCCCAGTCGAACCGGGGGAGCCATAACAAGATGTATTCGAAACTGGTAGCCATCCTTCTGGCGGCGGTCGGCGCATTTGCCATCGGGGGCATTGCCCTGCTGCGCGACGAACCCATCAACTCCCTGTGGATCGTGACAGCCGCCGTCTGTATCTACGTGCTGGGCTACCGGTTCTACGCCAAGTGGATCGAGACCCGTGTCTACGTGGTCGACCGCACCCGCGCCACCCCGGCCGAGCGGCTCAACAACGGGCGCGATTTCATCCCCACCCACCGCTGGGTGCTCTTCGGCCACCACTTCGCCGCCATCGCCGGCGCTGGCCCCCTGGTGGGCCCGACGCTGGCCATGCAGTTCGGCTACCTGCCGGGCACGCTGTGGCTGCTGGTGGGCGCGGTGCTGGGCGGTTGCGTGCAGGACATGACCATCCTGTTCCTCTCCACTCGTCGCAACGGCAAGAGCCTGGGACAGATGGCGCGGGACGAGCTCGGGCCGGTGGGCGGCGTGGCCGCCACGCTGGGCACGCTGGCCATCGTGGTGATCATCATCGCGGTGCTGGGCCTGGTCGTCGTGAAGGCCATGCAGCACAGTCCCTGGGCCACCTTCACGGTGTTCGCCACCATCCCCATCGCCATCCTGGTGGGCTTCTACATGCGCAACTGGCGCCCGGGCAAGGTGCTGGAGGGCTCGCTGATCGGCCTGACGCTGCTGATCCTCGCGGTGATGATGGGCGGCTGGATCAGCGACCATGAAACCTTCGCCCCCATGTTCAACTGGGATGGCGTGTCGCTGGCCGGGTTCGTGATCGGCTATGGCTGGATCGCGGCCATCCTGCCGGTGTGGGTGCTGCTGGCGCCGCGCGACTACATCTCCACCTTCCTGAAGATCGCGGTGGTGGTGCTGCTGGCGGTGGCCATCCTCTTCACCGCGCCGGAGATCAAGATGCCGGCGATCACGCGTTTCGCCGACGGCACCGGCCCGATCTTTGCCGGCGACATCTTCCCCTTCGTGTTCATCACTATCGCCTGCGGTGCGCTGTCGGGCTTCCATGCACTGGTGTCCAGCGGCACCTCGCCGAAGATGGTGGCCAACGAGGGTGACGTGCGGCTGGCCGGTTACGGCAGCATGGCCATCGAATCCTTCGTGGGCATCATGGCGGTGATTGCCGCCACGCTGCTGGAGCCGGGCGTGTATTTCGCCATCAACGTGGGCCTGGGCGCGGTGGGCGGCACGCCTGAAGCAGCCGTGGCCACGATCACGCAGTGGGGCTTCCCGGTGACCGTGGACCAGATGAACGCGCTGGCCGCCGAAGTGGGCGAAAACACTCTCTTCGCCCGCACCGGCGGCGCGCCGTCCCTGGCCGTGGGCATGGCCAGCATCTTCAGCACCGCCTTCGGCCAGGGACTGGTGGCCATCTGGTACCACTTCGCCATCATGTTCGAGGCGATCTTCATCCTCACCACGGTGGATGCCGGCACGCGTGCCGCGCGCTTCCTGCTGCAGGATGCGCTGGGCCAGGTGTATGCGCCACTGGGCCGCACCTCCTGGTATCCCTCCGTGCTGGTGGCCTCCACCCTGATCGTGCTGGGCTGGGGCTACTTCCTCTACGTGGGTGTCATCGACCCCAACGGCGGCATCAACATCCTCTGGCCGCTGTTCGGCATCGCCAACCAGATGCTGGCGGCCATCGCGCTGTCGGTGGCCTGCGGCATACTCGTCAAGACGGGCAAGCTGCGTTACGTGTGGGTCACCGGCCTGCCGCTGGTGTGGATCGCCATCGTCACCACCACCGCCGCCCTCCAGAAGATATTCAGCGCCGATCCGAAGCTGGGCTTCTTCGCCGGCGCCAATGACCTGTCGAACCAGCTGCTGGCCGGCACGCTGGCGGTGGAGCGGGCGGCTGTTGCACCCACGCTGATCTTCAACCAGCGGCTGGATGGCTGGCTCACGGTGGCCTTCCTGGTCATCATGTGGGTGGTGATGATCGAGATGGTGCGCATCAGCCTGCGTTTCCTTGCCGGCAAGCCGGTGCCGCCCAGCTCCGAGACGCCCTACGTGGCCACGCAGCTGGACGCCGCGGCGCTGCCGCGCAGCCACTGACCCATGGCCGGCCCCCGCAGCAACCCGGTGCGGCAGTTCCTCTCCTCGGGACTGTCGCTGCTGCGCGGGGTCACCGGCGATGACGCCTATGAGAAATACCTTGCGCACATGCGCGCCAACGAGCCCGAGGCCACGCCCCTGAGCGAGCGGGAGTTCTTCCGCGCGCAGATGGAAAAGCGATGGAACTGCATCAACGGCTGCTGCTGAGTGTCGCGCTGCTGGCCGGCGTGCTGGGCACGTCCGGCGGTGGCGTGGCCTGCGCCGCATCGCCCCAGGCCGGCGCCACCACCATCGCCTTCACGCAGCTCTCGCGCCTGCAGTCGCAGGGCGCACGCGTCACCGCGGCGGTGTGGGACCTGGAATCCGACCGGCTGCTGGGGGAACTGCGCGGCTCCGACCGCCTCACGCCCGCCTCGCTCAGCAAGATCGTCATCGCCGCATCGGCCCTTTCGACCTGGCCGCCAGACCATACCTTCGCCACCGAGCTGCGCACCGCGCGGGCGCCGCAGGGCGGCGTGGTCGAGGGCGACCTGGTGCTGCGCGGGGGCGGCGATTCCACGCTCGATGAAACCACGTTGTGGGGCCTGGCCGCGCAATTGCGCGCCGTCGGCATCCGCCAGGTGCGCGGCCGCGTGCTGGTGGAGCGCGCACCCTTCGGCGAACTGCGCTGTGACACCGTGGATCGCTGCGCGGGCCTCCGCCGCAGCTCGCGTGCCTACAATGCCGCGCCCAGCGCCATCGGGGTGAACTACGGCAGCTGGTGCATCATGGTGCGCGCGCCCGCCGGGGCCACGCGCGCCGAGGTGGGCGGCTGCGCCAGCGGCACGCTGCCCATCCCGCTCACCGGCAGCGTGCAGGTGGCCGCCAACGGCCCCGCCCTGCGCGTGGAACGCACCACGGGCCAGGACGGCGACCGCATTGCGGTGGGCGGCAGCATCGCCCCGGGCACCGAACGCATGGTGCACAGGGCCATGTCCGATCCGGCCTTCGGCACCGGCCAGCTCCTGCGCTCCATCCTGGTCCAGGCTGGCGTGACGGTGGATGGCGGCGTGGAAACCACGCTGCGCGCCGACGCGGCAGCGAGCCGCGTGCTGGCGCGCGTGGAAAGCATCCCCCTGCAGGAGCAGGTGGGCCGCATGATGCGCTGGTCGAACAACTACATCGCCGACGTACTCACCATGAGCGTGGCGCTGCAGGCCCGCGGCAGCGCGCCGGATTCCCTGGCGGATGCCTCACGCGAACTCACCGCGCTGCTGACGCGCGCCGGTGCCGCGAACAGCGATGGCAGCCTGGTCCTGGAGAGCGGCAGTGGCCTCACCCCCAGCAACCGCATCAGCGCCCGCGACCTGGTGCTGGTGCTGCGCGAGGGTTTCCGCAGCGCGCGCCGCTTCCCGGCCTTCTACGGCAGCTTCGTGGTGCCGCGCGATGCTTCCTTCACCTACCTGCGCAGCGGCAATGCCGACTGGCTGGACCGCGTGGCGCTGAAGACCGGCTCCCTCACGGAGCCGGTGTCGGTGAACGGCATTGCCGGCTACCTGCGCAAGAAGAACGGCGGCTTCATGGCCTTTGCCATCATCGTCAACGGCAGCGAGCGGCTGCGGCAGATTCCGCGGGACACCGCGCTGGCTGCCGCCCGCGCGGATCTGGAGGCCGTGCTCGCCCGCTACTGAGCCGGGCGGACGCGCAGCAGCCTGCCCCCGTCGGTGGCCACGTAGATCGATCCGTCCGGGCCCTGCTGCACATCGCGGATGCGCTCGTTCAGGTCGGTGAGCAGCCACTCCTCGCCGGCCACGCGATCGCCATCCATCTGCAGGCGCACCAGCTTGCCGGGGTTCATGCCGCCGATGAAGATGCTGCCCTGCCACTGCGGGAACAGCGCGCCGCGATACACGATGAGGCCGGAGGGGGCGATCACCGGATCCCAGTAGTACACCGGCTGCTCCATGCCCTCCTTCTTCTGGATGCCCTCGCCGATGGGCGGGCCCGGATAGTCGACGCCGTAGGTGATCACCGGCCAGCCGTAGTTCTTGCCGGCCTCGGGATGGTTCAGCTCGTCGCCGCCGCGCGGGCCGTGCTCCACCGTCCACAGCTTGCCGGTGGCGCTGTCGATGGCCGCGCCCTGCACGTTGCGGTGGCCATAGGACCAGATCTCCGGCTTCGCGCCGGCGCGGCCCGCGAAGGGATTGTCGGCGGGCGCGCTGCCGTCGGTATTGATGCGGATCACCTTGCCGAAGTGGCTGCCCAGGTCCTGCGCCTGCACGCGGCTGGCCGGCAGGGAACGCTCGCCCAGCGTGAGGAACAGCTTGCCGTCAGGGGCAAAGGCGATGCGGGAGCCGAAGTGCAGCGTGGACTGGAAGGTGGGCATCTGCCTGAAGATGACCGCGACGCCCGACAGCGAGGCGCTGCCACCGGATTCATTCAGCACCGCCTTGGCCAGGTTGGTGCCGTTGCCGCCCTCGCGCGGCTCGGAGTAGCTGAAATAGATGGTGCGGTTGGTGGCAAAGGCCGGGTCAAGCGCCACGTCGAGCAGGCCGCCCTGCCCCTGCGCCAGCACTGGCGGCACGCCGGTCACCTCGGTGAGCTTGCCGTCGGCGCTGACAATGCGCATGGTGCCGCCACGCTCGTTCACGAGGAAGCGGCCGTCGGGCAGGATCTCCACCGCCCAGGGCAGGCGCAGTCCCTTCGCCACTTCCTGCACCTGGATTTTCACGCCGTCGCGGATGCCCGGTGCGCGGGTCTGTCCCGGAAAGGCCGGCTCGTAGCTGGTGGCATTGCGCGGTCGGGTTTCCAGCGGTGCGCCCGCGCCCGGGGCCTGGGCCGCCAGCACTGCAGCGGTGGTGGCCACCGTGATCACCGCCAGGGCAGCCCCGGCAGCCTTCCAGCTCCTGACGATTCCGTGTCGCTTCATCTGGCTTCTCCTGTCGGTGCGCCCCGCCGGCATGGTGGGCGGCATCCCCTCCTGGGACAATCAGGTCTTCTGCTGGTTCCGGAAGCGCCCCTCAGGGCGCCGCCAGGCGGTCGGACCCGAACCAGGGCCGCAGCGCAGCCGGGATGGTGATCGAGCCGTCGGCATTCTGGTAGTTCTCCAGCACCGCCACCAGCGCGCGTCCCACCGCCACCCCTGAGCCGTTGAGGGTATGCAGCAGCTCCGGCTTGCCCGTGGCCGGGTTGCGCCAGCGCGCCTGCATGCGCCGCGCCTGGAAGTCGCGGAAGTTGCTGCAGGAGGAAATCTCGCGGTAGGCCTGCTGGCCGGGCAGCCAGACCTCGATGTCATAGGTCTTGCTGCTGCCGAAGCCGATGTCGCCCGCGCACAGCGCCACTACCCGGTAGGGCAGCTCGAGCTTCTGCAGCACGGCCTCGGCATTGGCAGTGAGTTCCTCATGCGCCGCGGCCGAAGCCTCCGGCGACACGATCCGCACGATTTCCACCTTGTCGAACTGGTGCTGGCGGATCATGCCGCGCGTGTCCTTGCCCGCGGCGCCGGCCTCGGAACGGAAACAGGGGGAATGTGCCACCAGCTTCAGCGGCAGCTCTTTCGCGTCGACAATCTGCTCGCGCACCAGGTTGGTCACCGGCACTTCGGCGGTGGGGATGAGGTAGTGGCCCTCGCCCTCGCCAATGGCGAAGAGATCCTGGCCGAACTTGGGAAGCTGCCCGGTGCCCCGCAGCGCGGCGGGAGATGCCAGGTAAGGAACATAGACCTCGGTATAGCCATGCTCCCGCGTGTGCAGGTCGAGCATGAACTGGCCCAGTGCGCGGTGCAGACGCGCGATGCCATCACGCAGTACCACGAAGCGGCTGCCGGCGATGCGTGCACCGGCCTCGAAGTCCATGCCTCGGGCCAGCTTCTCGCCCAGCTCCACATGGTCGCGCGGCTTGAAGTCGAACTGCCGCGGCGTGCCCCAGCGGCGCAGCTCCACGTTGGCGGTTTCATCGGCGCCATCGGGCACGGAATCCTGCAGCAGGTTGGGCAGGCCGAGCTGGATCTGCTCCAGCTCCGCCTGCACCGACTCGATGGCCGCCTCGGCGCCCACCAGGTCGCGGGCGAGCTGCTCTCCTCGCGCCAGCAGCGGGGCCACGTCTTCCCCCCGGCCCTTGGCCATGCCCACCTGCTTCGCATTGGCATTGCGCTCGGCGCGAAGCCGGTCGGCCTCCACCTGCGCCGCCTTGCGGCGTTCTTCCAGTGCGGAGAGCTGCGCCACGTCCAGCCGGAATCCGCGTCGCGCCAGGTTGGCGGCGACTTCCTCGGGGTTGGCGCGCAGCAGCTTCGGGTCGATCACTTGTCTTTCCTGTCCTGTTCGGTGGCCTGTTGGTCCCGGGCGTGGCGGCGCGCCATCGCCTCGGCGATGCGGATCTCGAAACCACGCGGAACCGGCGAATAATAGCGCCGGTCGGGCATTCCGTCGGGCAGATAGCGCTCCCCGGCGGCATAGGCATCCGCCTCGTCATGGGCGTAGCGGTAGCCCTTGCCGTAATCCAGCTGCTTCATCAGCTTCGTCGGGGCGTTGCGCAGGCGCAGGGGCACTTCAAGGGAGCCGAACTTCTCCACGTCCTGCCGCGCCTCGCCCCAGGCGCGGTACACGGCATTGCTCTTGGGCGCCACGGCCAGGAACACCACGCACTGGGCCAGTGCCAGCTCGCCCTCGGGAGTGCCCAGTCGCTCGTAGGCCTCCCAGGCTTCCAGGGCCAGGGTCAGGGCACGCGGATCGGCAAGGCCGATGTCCTCCACCGCCATGCGGGTGATGCGCCGCGCCAGGTAGGATGGATCGCAGCCACCATCCAGCATGCGCGCCAGCCAGTAGATCGCCCCGTCCGGATCGCTGCCGCGCACCGCCTTGTGCAGGGCCGAGATCTGGTCATAAAACTGCTCGCCGCCCTTGTCGAAGCGGCGGCGCGTGCCGGCGGCGAGGTCCGCGATCTGCGCCTCGTCGATCACGCCGTTCACGGCAAGGTCCGCGACGGTCTCCAGCAGGCCCAGCGCACGGCGGGCATCGCCGTCGGCGGCGGCCACCAGCGCATCGAGCGCCGTGTCGGAAAGCGTGAGGCCGCGTCCGCCGAGCCCGCGCTCGACATCCCCCAGCGCCCGGCGCAGCAGCGAGGCGATGTCGTGGGCGTCGAGCGGCTTCAGTACATACACGCGCGCGCGTGACAGCAGGGCGCCTACGACTTCGAACGACGGGTTCTCGGTGGTGGCGCCGATGAACACCAGCGTGCCGTCTTCCACGAAGGGCAGGAAGAGATCCTGCTGCGCCTTGTTGAAGCGGTGCACCTCGTCGAGGAACAGCACGGTCGCGCGGCCTGCCGCGCGCTCGCGGCGCGCCTCATCGACAGCGGCGCGGATGTCCTTCACGCCCGCCATCACCGCCGAAAGGGCGATGAAGTGCGCATCCATGGCACCGGCGAAAAGCCTTGCCAGCGTGGTCTTGCCCGTGCCCGGCGGGCCCCAGAGGATCATCGAATGCATCTGGCCGCGATCCAGCGCCACGCGCAGCGCGCGGCCCGGGGCGAGCAGGTGGCGCTGGCCTGCCACCTCATCCACGTTGCGCGGCCGCATGCGGTCCGCAAGCGGCCGCAGCGGCGCGGTCATGCCTGCTTCCCTGCCAGCCGCCGCTCGATCCAGAAGGCCCAGCGCCCCAGCGGCGTGAGCGCCAGCAGCCAGCCGGCGACGATTCCGCCGGCATCAGCCGCCACGTCCAGCACTTCACCGTCGCGACCCCAGCGCATCATCTCCTGCGCCACCTCGATCAGCACTCCGAAAGCCAGCACCAACAGGGCCATCCAGACCAGGTCCCGCCGCACCAGGATGCTGGAGAACCAGAAGGACAGCAGCATGAAGGCCACGAAGTGTTCCACTTTGTCGGACACGCCGGGCAGATCGGGCAACTCGCCACCCGGCATGAGGCACACGACCGCGACCAGCAGCGCAATCAACACCCCGAAGCCGAACCAGAAATGCCGGAAGCGCAGCTCCGGCAGAACCACCGGCTTCAACGTGGCACCGGCTTGCCGATCACATCCACCCCGGCGGGTGGCTCGAACTGCACCAGCTCTGGATCCACGGCGGCATTGCGCTGCACACCCTTGAACTCCAGCGTGGAACGCTGGCCGAGCTTGTTGACCGCCACCAGGCGCGAGAGCTCACGGCCGCGGAAGCCGAACAGGGCTTCCTGGAAGTCCGACTCGGCGTTCTTCGGCCGCACGCGCACCCATTCCAGTCCGTCGCGGCGCCCGTCGGCCACCACGTCGAAGGCCTCGCGCAGGGCCGCGCTGCCGGCCAGCAGCATGGCCGGGGACTGCGACAGCGCCTCATCGAGTGGCTCGACGGTGGCCTGCTCCAGGTCCTCGTCGTAGAACCACAGGTTGCTGCCGTCGGCGACCATCAGCCGCATGGCCTCCGGCGTCTCCTTCGGTGCCGACTCCCAGCGGAACTTGCCCGGCCTGACGATGACCAGCCGCCCCGTCTCATCGCCGTCCACCACGCGCTTGCCGCGGCTGTCGGTGATGGTCTGGGTGAACTGCGCCGACCAGGTGGAAAGGCCGGCCAGGTAGTCATCGAGCGCGGTGGTGGCCTGCGCCGCAGGCACCGCCGCCGCGAAGGCAGCGCCAGCCAGCAGCCATGGCGCAAGCAGCAGCATCCGCCTTGACCTATTCATCGCCACCTCCGGAGGGAACCAGCACTTCGCGCGAGCCATTGGGCTGCAGAGGGCCCACCACGCCGGCCGCCTCCATCGCCTCCAGCAGGCGCGCGGAACGGTTGTAGCCGATCTTCAGCCGACGCTGCACGTAGGAGATCGAGGGCTTGCGCTCGTTGATGACGATCTTCACCGCTTCGTCGTACAGCGCGTCCTGCTCGGCGTCACCACCCATTGCACCGCCGGCCATTTCATCCTCGCCCGAAATGCCGGGGATGGGCTGCGAGGGACCGGACAGCACTTCCTCGATGTAATCCGGCGGATCGGCGCTGCGCAGGGCATTGACCACGCGATGCACTTCCTCGTCGGACACGAAGGCGCCGTGCACGCGCGTGGGCACCGAGGTGCCTGGCGGCAGGTAGAGCATGTCGCCATGGCCCAGCAGCGATTCGGCGCCCCCCTGGTCGAGGATGGTGCGCGAATCCACCTTTGCCGAGACCTGGAAGGCGATCCGCGTCGGGATGTTGGCTTTGATGAGGCCGGTGATGACATCGACCGATGGACGCTGCGTCGCCAAGATCAAATGCATCCCGGACGCACGCGCCTTCTGCGCCAGGCGCGCAATGAGCTCTTCCACCTTCTTGCCGACGATCATCATCAGGTCGGCCAGCTCGTCGATGATCACGACGATGTAGGGCAAGGGCTTCAGGTCGGGGATCTGGCTCTGGTCGAAGGTCGGATCATTGGATGCGTACTGCATCATCACCGGATCCTTGATGGGTTTGCCCGCCTCGTTGGCCTCGCGCACCTTCTTGTTGTAGCCGACGATGTTGCGCACGCCCAGGGCCGCCATCAGCTTGTAGCGCCGCTCCATCTCGGCCACCGCCCAGCGCAGCGCATTGGCCGCCTGCTTCATGTCGGTGACCACGGGGGCCAGCAGGTGCGGGATGCCCTCGTATACGGAGAGCTCCAGCATCTTCGGGTCGATCATGATCAGCCGCACATGCTCGGCCGTGCTCTTGTAGAGCAGCGACAGCACCATGGCGTTGATGCCCACGGACTTGCCCGAACCGGTGGTGCCTGCGATCAGCAGGTGCGGCATGCGGGCCAGGTCGGCCACCATGGGAATGCCGCCGATGTCCTTGCCCAGCGCCAGGGCCAGCGGCGAGTGCACCTCTTCGTAGGCGCGCGACTTGATGATCTCGCCCAGCGTGACCATCTCGCGCTTCTCGTTCGGGATCTCAAGGCCCACCACCGGCTTGCCGGGGATGACCTCCACCACGCGCACGGAGATGGCCGACAGCGCACGGGCCAGGTCCTTGGCAAGGCCGGAAATGGTGCTGGCCTTGGTGCCCGGCGCCGGCTGCAGCTCGAAGCGCGTGACCACGGGACCCGGGTGCACGGCCACCACCTCGACCTCGACGCCGAAGTCCTTCAGCTTGATCTCCACCAGGCGCGACATGGCCTCGAGCGCATCGGGCGAATAGGCCGCGACACGCTCGGGCGGATCATCCAGCAGGCTCATGGGCGGTAGCTCGCCGGACTTGGGCGCATCGAACAGCGTGACCTGGCGCTCCTTCTGCGCCCGCTCGCTCTTCTCCACCACCGGCGCCGGCTTCTCGATCACCGGCGCCAGGCGCGGGATGGTCTTCTTCGCCTGCTCCTCGCGCACGGCCTCCTGGCGCGCGCGCTTGCGCTGCTGCCCTGTCGCGACGTCGCGACGGGTGGAGCGCCAGCCCTTCAGCCAGGCCACGCCCTGCCAGAAACCACGGCCGATGCCGTCGATGACATTGAGCCATGAGACATGGAAGGCCAGCGACAGGCCCGCCGCCCAGGCGGCCAGCAGCACCAGCGTGGCGCCCAGGTTCTTCAGGCCCCCGGCCAGGGAGTTGCCCACCACCTGCCCCAGTACGCCACCGGCGGAGGCGCGCAGCGCCCCGGCCTGCCAATGCAGGGTGGTGAGCGCACAGCTGGCGGCCAGCATCAGCACGAAACCGCCCACGCGCACGGCCAGGTTGGCGCGGCTGGCCGGCTGCAGGGCATCGACACGGTTGCGGAAGATCAGCACGGCCGCCACCAGCATCACCACCGGCAGCAGGAAGGCCGGACGGCCGAACAGGAACAGCAGCAGGTCGGCCACCAGGGCGCCGAAACCGCCGATGAGGTTGCGCGGCGGCCCGCCGTCGCCCGAGTAGGACCAGCCGGGATCGCCGGCCGCATAGCTGCCCAGCGCCAGCAGCAGGACCACGGCCACCGCGGCAAGCAGGATGGCGAGGCTTTCGCGGATCGCCTTGACTACCGCCTGGGTGAAACGCGCCCCACCCGACCGCGAAGTGGACTGGCTCAAACCCTGCTGCTCTCCGGGAAATGCATGTTCATATGGGGTCGCACCACATGCAGGTTGCGCCGCCTGACGGCACAATAGGCGCGAGAGGTGAATTATACATGAGCGAGACCATCCACAGCCCCCTCATCGTGCTGGGCTCCGGCCCCGCCGGCTACAGCGCGGCGATCTACGCGGCACGCGCCAACCGTGCACCCCTGCTGATCACGGGGCTTGAACAGGGCGGACAGTTGATGACCACCACCGAGGTGGACAACTGGCCCGGCGACGTGGAGGGCCTGCTGGGCCCCGACCTGATGGACCGCATGCTGCGCCATGCCCGGCGTTTCAACACCCGGGTCGTCAACGACCACATCCACACCGCAAGGCTCACCGAACGGCCCTTCGTGCTCGAGGGAGACGCCGGCCGCTACACCTGCGACGCGCTGATCATCGCCACCGGCGCGGCGGCCAAGTACCTGGGCATGCCCTCCGAGGAACACTTCAAGGGCAAGGGTGTTTCTGCCTGCGCCACCTGCGACGGCTTCTTCTTCCGCAACCAGCGGGTGGCGGTGGTCGGCGGCGGCAATACGGCCGTGGAAGAGGCGCTGTACCTCTCCAACATCGCCGCCCACGTGACGCTGGTGCACCGGCGCGACAAGCTGCGCAGCGAGAAGATCCTGCAGGACCGTCTCTTCGCCCGCCAGCAGGAAGGCAAGGTGGACATCCGCTGGAACCACACCGTGGACGAGGTGCTGGGCGACGACAACGGCGTCACCGGCCTGCGCATCCGCTCCACCGAGGGCAGCTCCACCGACACGCTGCCGGTCACCGGCGTGTTCATCGCCATCGGCCATGCGCCGAACACGCAGCTCTTCGAAGGGCAGCTGGAGATGCGCGGCGGCTACCTCATCGTGAAGAGCGGCCTGGAAGGCAATGCCACCGCCACCAGCATCCCCGGCGTGTTCGCCGCCGGCGACGTGGCCGACTCGGTGTACCGCCAGGCCATCACCTCGGCCGGCTCCGGCTGCATGGCCGCGCTGGACGCGGACCGCTACCTGGAGTCGCTGCCGCACGGCGGGTAGGCTCCCGCCGCCAGGCCTGCCGCCGGCTACTCCTGGCCGGTGGGCAGGTTCTTCCAGCCGCCCTTGCCGGGGCCGAACCAGTGCGTGGGCCAGCCGGTGGGCCGGGAATCATCGCGGTTCACCAGCACGGCCTGCACTTCCTGGATCTTGCCGGACTTCACCGTGAAGAACTCGCCCACGATGCGGTCGAAGGAAGTCACCGAGGAGGCATTCTGCACGCCATCCACCTTGCCGAAACGCAGGATGGTCAGCACGATGCCGCGCTCCTCGTCGACCACGGCATGGCGGCGGTCCCACAGGTTGCGACCGATGAACTGGCCGCGGTCGAAGCCGGCCGCCGCCGTGGCATAGGCGCCGTTGCGGAAGGTGCCCGTGAAATGCGCGCCATTCTCGAAGCGGCGCGTGTCGGGCAGCAGGTCGGTGCGGTGGTAGTCGGGCGTGCCATTGGTCTGGAAGGCACGGAAATAGCCGTCGGCCACCGCCACCAGCTGGTAGTAGGAATCGCGCTCGGCCGGCGGAATGGGCAGCTTCAGGAAGGTCGAGGGCTCCGGATCGAGCTGCTCGGGTCCCCACCAGGCATCCCCCGCGCAGCCCTTGTGGCAGCGGAGGATCTCGATCTCGGTGATCGCCCCTCGCGCCACCTTCAGGCGCACGATCTCCATGGTCTCCGAGCCGTCCTCGTTGGTGATCACCACCTGCGTGCCGGTGTCGCCCAGGCGCTCGTTCACTGCATCGAAACGCCAGCGCACGGCCTTTGCCGCGTCATAGAAGGCGCGCGCCAGCGGCATCTCGTCGCCATTGAGCGTCACGCGCGCACCGGATGCCTGCGGCAAGGAGCGTGCATCATTGGCCAGCAGTGCCTTGTAATAGCCGTCGATGAAGCCGGTGAGGCAGGCGCGGTTGCATTCGATGGGCGCCCAGCCGCCGCGCACGGGGCCATGGTCGGCCTTCCACGCCGAAGGCAGCGCCTCGTCGCGGTTCACCATCACCGCCTGGATGTCATGGATGATGCCCTTGCGCACGGCGAAGAACTCCGCCACCAGCCGCGATGCGCCCTGCGCGGGAGTCTGCGGCGCGACGCCGGCCTTCATCCCGAAGCGCGCGAAGCTCATCACCACGCCGTATTCCTCGTCGACCACCGGGTAGCGGATATCCCAGATGTTGCGACCGGCATGGAAACCGCCGTCGAACTGCTCGGCGGCGGTCTTGGGCGCGCCGCCGAATACCGCCACGTCGGTGGTGCGGAAACCGTTCTCCAGGCGCACCACGCCGGGCCAGAACTCCGCCGGGCGGTATTCCGGCGTGCCATTGGTGTTGAAGGCACGCCAGTAACCCTCCGCCGCGGCCACCAGGTCGTAATAGGAATCCTGCTCCGCCGGGCGGATGCGCAGGTTGAAGCCCGGATTGGGCTTCTGCAGCGTGGAGGGATCCCAGAGGCCGCCCTCCTCCACATTGCGCACCGTGATGGCCTCGGCCTCGGTGATGCGACCGGCCTTCACCTTCAGGCGGAAGGTGTGCAGGTACTGCGATCCGTCGGCATTGTTGACCACGGCCTGCGTGCCGGTGTCGCCCCAGCGCGGATTGGCAATGTCGATGCGCGCCTGCACCGAGGTGGCCGGCGCCCAGAAAACCTTGTCGAGCGTGACCACGTCGTCGTTGAGCGTCACCTTCGCACCCGGCGCCAGCGGCACGCGCGCGGGATCGTTGGCCACCAGTGCGTCGAGCCAGGTGTCGATGAAACGGGTGAGGCAGGCGCGATCGCAGGGATGGGTGATGTCGCCCTGGGTCTGCGCCAGGACAGGCGTCGCCGCAAGCAGGCCGGTAAATGCGGCAATGGCCGGGAGGCCCGCGCCCCTTGAACGGACGGCCCTGGAAATCCTTTCATGAAACAGCATTGGACCCCCCCCGATCCTTGCCAATCCCGGCGATGATACGTTCACCCGTTGCCTGCCGCGAATCGAAGCTGCCGAGTGGAAATCCGCGAACTGTCCCGAATCGATGCCGTTGCCGCCGTGGACTGGAACCGGCTGCAGGGCGCCGACTGCCCGTTCCTGGGGCATGAATTCCTCGCCGCGCTGGAACACACCGGCTGCGTCGGCCCCGGCACCGGCTGGATGCCGGCACACCTGGCGCTGTTCGAAGACGGGGCACTCGTGGCCGCGGCACCGGTGTATCGCAAGTCGCATTCGTGGGGCGAATTCGTGTTCGACTTCGGCTGGGCGCAGGCCTATGAACGCCACGGTCTGTCCTACTACCCCAAGCGCGTCGTGGCCGTGCCCTTCTCCCCCGTGAATGCCACGCGCCTGCTGACCGCAACCGGCCGGCCCGCCGAACCGCTGCGCCAGGCACTGATCGATGCCCTGGCTGCACGCTGCGGCCAGGGAGGGGATTCCTCCGCCCATGCGCTGTTCATCAGCCGGGACGAACGCGACAGCTTCACCGCGGCCGGCTGGCTGATGCGCAGCGACGTGCAGTTCCACTGGCACAACCGTGGCTACGGCAGCTTCGAGGATTACCTCGCCACCATGCGCTCGGAGAAACGCAAGCAGCTGAAGCGCGAGCGCCGGCGCGTGGCCGAGTCAGGCATCCGCTACATCACGCTGCACGGTGACGACATCACCCCGCCGCAGCTGCGCTTTGCCTTCGAGGCCCATCGCAACACCTTCCACCAGCACGGGCATCCGCCGTACCTGAACCAGGCCTTTTTCGAGGAGATTGCCGGCAAGCTGGGCAAGGCGCTGATGGTCAAGCTGGCCCTGCGCGGCGACGCCCCCGTGGCCGCGGCCATCTTCCTGGTCTCGCGCGACACGCTGTTCGGCCGCTACTGGGGCGCCGTCGGTGATTTCCACAGCCTGCACTTCGAGAGCTGCTACCACCAGGGCGTCGACTACTGCATCGAGCATGGCCTGGCGCGCTTCGAGCCCGGCACCCAGGGCGAGCACAAGCTGGCGCGGGGCTTCGAACCCGCCGCCACCTGGTCGGCGCATTACATCGCCGATGCGCGCTTCCGCGAAGCCATCGCCGACTTCCTGGCGCGCGAGCAGCGGGCCGTGGAGCAGTACGCCGACAGCGCGGCGGTCCACACGCCCTTCCATCGACAATGACACGCGTGGCCTGGCTCAATGCCGGCGATCCGCCGGACGCCTTTCCGCCCGTGGAGCAGGCGCTGGCCGAACCTTCCGGCCTGCTGGCGGCCGGCGGCGACCTGTCACCCGAACGGCTCATTGCCGCCTATGCCCGGGGCATCTTCCCCTGGTACACCCAAGGCGAACCCATCCTCTGGTGGTCACCCGATCCCAGGGAGGTGCTGTTCCCCGGCGAATTCCACCGCTCGCGCAGCCTGCAACGCACCCTCAGGCGCCAGGTATTCCGCCTCACCCGCGACACGGCCTTCGGCGAGGTGATCGCTGCCTGCGGCGCCCTGCGCAGCGCCCGCGGCACATGGATCACCCCTGAAATGCAGGCGGCCTACGTGGAACTGCACCGGCGCGGCCGCGCCCACAGCATGGAGGCCTGGGTGGACGGGGAACTGGTCGGCGGGCTCTACGGAGTGCGTACCGGACGCGTGTTCAGCGGGGAGTCGATGTTCAGCCGCCGGGACGATGCCTCCAAGGCGGCCCTGGCCTGCCTGGTGGACTGGTGCCCGGAGGCGGGCATCGAGCTGATCGACTGCCAGATGCCCACCGACCACCTGCGCTCGCTGGGCAGCCGCGCCCTGCCCCGCGCGCAGTACCTTGAATTCCTTGGCCGCTAGCCTCCGGCGTTGCTTTGCTGGCCCGGTTTATGCAGAATCCGCGGCCTCTTGTAGCTGCAATACCGGGCGTGCATGTCCAAAGACGACGCGATTCAGATGGAAGGCGAAGTGGTAGAGACCCTGCCCAACACGACGTTTCGCGTGCAGCTGAAAAACGGCCATGTGGTCACGGCGCACATCTCGGGCAAGATGCGCAAGAACTACATCCGCATCCTCACCGGCGACCGGGTCAAGGTCGAGATGACGCCCTACGACCTGACCAAGGGCCGCATCGTCTACCGCGGCCGCTGATCCGCCCGGGCCTCAGCCCTCCGCGGGCTGGGGCAATACCGGACGCGAAAGCGGCGAGGTGCTGAGCGCGAGCGACTTGCCGTCCTCGGCCACCGACACCAGCACCGTTCCCCCGTCCACCAGCTTGCCGAACAGCAGTTCCTCGGCCAGGGGTCGCTTGATCTGCTCCTGGATCAGCCGCGCCATGGGCCGGGCGCCCATCTTCGGATCGTAGCCGTTGTCGGCCAGCCAGCTGCGCGCGGCGTCGTTGACGCTCAGCTGCACGCCCTTGCTCTCCAGCTGGGTCTCCACCTCGACCAGCAGCTTCTCCACCACGCGCTCGATGGTCTCCTTCGACAGCGGGGAGAACTGGATGATGGCGTCGAGGCGGTTCCTGAACTCCGGCGTGAACAGGCGGCGGATGGCCTCCATGCCGTCGGAGGTGTTGTCCGACTGCGTGAAGCCGATCGACGGCCGCGCCATCTCCTGCGCACCCGCATTGGTGGTGAGCACGATGATCACGTGGCGGAAGTCGGTCTTGCGGCCGTTGTTGTCGGTGAGGGAGCCGTGGTCCATCACCTGCAGCAGCAGGTTGAACACATCCGGATGCGCCTTCTCGATCTCGTCGAGCAGCAGCACGCAGTGCGGATGTTTGGACACCGCCTCGGTGAGCAGGCCGCCCTGGTCGAAGCCCACGTAGCCCGGCGGCGCGCCGATCAGCCGCGAGACGGTGTGGCGTTCCATGTATTCGGACATGTCGAAGCGCAGGAACTCCACGCCAAGCGCCACGGCCAGCTGGCGCGTGACCTCGGTCTTGCCCACGCCGGTGGGGCCGGCAAAGAGGAAGCTGCCCACCGGCTTGCGGCCCTCGCCCAGGCCCGAGCGGGCCATCTTGATGGCCGCCGCCAGCGCTTCGATGGCCGGGTCCTGGCCGAAGATGGTGAGCTTGAGGTTGCGCTCCAGGTTGCGCAGCACCTCCTTGTCGGAGGTGGAGACGGTCTTGGCCGGGATGCGCGCGATGCGCGCCACCACGTCTTCGACCTGCGTGACGTCGACCACGCCGCTGCGCTCGGCCACCGGCTTCAGCCGCTGCCGCGCGCCGGCCTCGTCGATCACGTCGATGGCCTTGTCGGGCAGGTGGCGGTCGTTGATGTGGCGCGCCGCCAGTTCCGCCGCCGCGCGGATGGCCTCGTCAGTGTAGGTGACGCCGTGGTGTTCCTCGTAGCGGGGCTTCAGGCCCTGCAGGATCTCCACGGTCTCGTTCACCGAGGGCTCGACGATGTCGATCTTCTGGAAGCGGCGCGAGAGCGCATGATCCTTCTCGAAGATGCCGCGGTATTCCTGGTAGGTGGTGGAACCGATGCAGCGCAGCTCGCCGCTGGTGAGCGCCGGCTTGATCAGGTTGCTGGCATCCATCACGCCACCGCTGGTGGCGCCCGCGCCGATCAGCGTGTGGATCTCGTCGATGAACAGGATGGCGCCGGGCTGCTTGCGGATCTCCGTCACCACAGCCTTCAGGCGCTTCTCGAAATCGCCCCGGTATTTGGTGCCAGCCAGCAGGCTGCCCAGGTCGAGCGAGTAGACCACGCTGTCGGTGAGCATCTCGGGCACCTGGCCCTCGACGATCAGCCGCGCCAGGCCCTCGACGATGGCGGTCTTGCCCACGCCGGCCTCGCCCACGTAGAGCGGGTTGTTCTTGCGGCGCCGGCAGAGGATCTCGATGGTGCGCTCCACCTCGAGCTTGCGGCCCACCAGGGGATCAATGCGGCCTTCCTGCGCGGCGCGGTTGAGGTTCACGGCGTACTTGTCGAGCGCGCTGCCGCCCTCGGGCTCCTTCTCGCCCTCCGGGCCGGTGCTGCCGGATTCCTCGCGTGCGGGGCGCTCGTCGCCGGTCTTGGCCAGGCCATGGGAGATGTACTGCGTCACGTCGAGGCGGGTGACCTCATGCCGGGCCAGCAGGAACACCGCATGGCTCTGCTTCTCGCTGAAGATGGCCACCAGCACGTCGGCCACGCCCACCTCGCGCCGGCCACCGGACTGCACCTGGAACACAGCGCGCTGCAGCACCCGCTGGAAGCCCAGCGTGGGCTGCACCTCGCGGTCCTCGTCGGGCTTCAGGCGCGGGGTGGTGGCATCCACGTGCTCGCGCAGCTGCTCGCCCAGGCGCCTGAGGTCGGCCCCGCCGGCCTTGAGGATCTCCCGCACGCGCGGGGCGTCGAGGATGGCCAGCAGCAGGTGCTCCACCGTGAGGAATTCGTGGCGTGCCTCGCGGGCCTCCTTGAAGGCCGCGTTGAGGCAGGCTTCCAGTTCCGAGGACAACATATGCGACTCCTCAGAGGGCAGCGCCCTCAGGCCAGCTCCAGCGTGCACATCAGCGGATGCTGGTTGTCACGCGAATAACTCACCACCTGGGCCACCTTGGTCTCGGCGATCTCGTAGGTGAAGACCCCGCAGACCCCCTTGCCCTTGATGTGCACCTCGAGCATCACCCTGGTGGCATTCTCGCGGTCCATGCGGAAGAAGCGCTCCAGTACGTCCACGACGAATTCCATCGGCGTGTAGTCGTCATTGAGCAACACGACGCTGTACAGCGGCGGCTGCCGCACCTCGGGTGCGGCTTCCTCCACCAGTATGCTGGTGTGGCCTTGCTCCCCGGGCTGATCGTGTTCGGCGCTCATGGCAGCTAACTGACGTTTAACAAACGATTGCTTGAGGGCGCAATCGCCTGCACATCATAATACTCCAGACATGGCCACCGTCGCCCAAACGCTGCGACCAGACGGCGAGCTGGCAAGCCAGTTGCTCGCCCGCCTGCCCGACCTCGTGGCCTACACGCTGGTGCTGCTGATCGCCTTCCGCGCGGGCCTTCTGGTGGTCTCCCTGGTATCCGACACGGGTCCCGGGGATGACCTGGACCCCTTCCCGGTGGCCGCTCCGGTGCGCAATGTGGCCGACGTGCCCTCCATCCTGCGCGCCAACCTCTTCGGCCAGAGCCCGACCGCCGCGGGCAACGGGGTGCCCACCACCTCCCTGTCGCTGGTGCTCACCGGGGTGATTGCCTCCCCGGACGAGAAAAAGGGCCTGGCCATGATCGGCGCGGCCAACAACAGCATCGAGCTGAAGAGCGTCGGGGATTCCCTGCCGGGCGGCGCGCGACTGCACGCCGTGCACGTGGACCGGGTGCTGATCGACCGCGGCGGCAGCATCGAGGCCCTGCCCCTGCCCGAGATCTCCCGCGCGACGGCCTTTGCCCCGCCGCCCCCGGTGAACAACACGGCCGCCTCCATCGTGCGGGTGGAGCAGGCCATCCGCAGCAATCCGAACGTCATCGGCCAGGTCATGCACCGCACGCCCTTTTTCGAGGACGGCAAGCTGAAGGGCATCCGCGTGGAGCCTGGCACGAATGCCGCCGCCTTCGCGCGCCTGGGGCTGCGCAACCGCGACCTGGTCACCGCCATCAACGGCGTCACGCTCAACGACGAGGCGCGCAGCCGCGACATCTTCGATTCCCTGGCCACCTCCCCGGAGGCCCGGGTCACCGTGGAGCGCAACGGCGTGCCGCAGGAGCTGGTGCTCAACCTGGCGGAGATCGTCAACGAGGCCGAGCAGCTTGCCAATGCGCCCCCGACACCGGAACTGGCCGGACCACCCCCACCCGACTCGACCGGCGCATTCCCCGATGCGTCCAATCCACCGGGCCCACCCCCGGAACCCGACGCGGACAGCGCGAGGTAGCCGATGAAACTGAAACTGTTCCTTGCGGTGCTGATGTGCGCCGGAATCGCCGCGGCGCAGTCGCCGCCCGGCGCCGTGATCACCCCCAATTTCCAGAACACCGACATCGCGGTGGTGGCCAATGCCGTCACCGAGGCCACGGGGGTGACCTTCATCCTTGACCCCACGGCCACCACCCGCAAGATCACCCTCGCGAACCGGCGGCCCATGTCCGGGCAGCAGTTCTACGACACCTTCCTGTCCATCCTGCAGACGCAGGGGTTCGTGGCGCTGCCGGCCGGCAACCGCACCATGAAGATCGTGCAGGAGAACAATGCCCGCACCCAGCCCGGCACCGAGCTCACCACCGCCACGGGCCCGGACGAGATGGTGCACACCACCATCCCGGTGAAGAACATCAACGCGCAGCAGGTCGCCACCGTGCTCAACCAGTTTCGCTCCTCCTATGGAGTGATCCAGGCGGTGCCCGGCACCAACCAGATCATCATCTCCGACCGTGCCGCCAACGTGCGGCGCATGCGGGACATCATCAGGAGCGTGGACCAGGAAAGCGGCGGCGAGATGGACGTGCTGCAGCTGCAATACGCCACCGCGGCCGACGTGGTGCGCACGCTCCAGCAGCTCATCGGCACGCAGCAGCAGGCCAATGCCTCGGCGGGGACGGCGCCGCGCATCACCGCCGAGCCGCGCACCAACAGCGTGGTGGTGCTGGGAGAGCCCGCGCAGCGCCTGCAGATAGCCGCCTGGGTGAGCAGCCTCGACACGCCGCTGCCGCAGGGCGGCGGTGAACCCGAGGTGATCTACCTGAAATACGGCGATGCGGAGACGCTGGCGCCGCTGCTGAAGGAAATGGCCACCGGCATTGCGCAGACCGAGGCCGTGGCGGCAGCCGGCGGCGCACCGGCCGGAGGCGGCGCCGCCGCACCGGCGGTGTCGGTGTCCACCGGCGGCGCCGACCGCAGCACCACCATCCTTGCCGAGCCCAGCACCAATGCGCTGATCGTCACCGCGCCGCCGAAGATGATGCGCGAGCTCAAGGCCATCATCCCCCGGCTCGACATCCCGCGCCAGCAGGTATTCATCGAGGCCATCATCGCCGAGGTCAGCACCGACAAGGCCTCCGACCTGGGCGTGAACTGGGGCCTGTTCCGGGACGACGACGGCCAGATCATCCCCGGCGGCGGCTTCATCGCACCGGCCGGCGGGGCCAGCATCGTCGACCTCGGCGCCATTGCCGCCAATCCCTCCTCGCTGGTCTCCGGCAACGTGCCGGTGCCGCTGGGCGGAACCTTCGGCCTGGGCCGCCTCAACGAGGGTGGCGTGAGCTGGGCCGCGGTGATCCGCGCACTGCGCACCGACAGCGAAAGCAACGTGATCGCCGAACCGAAGCTGCTGGCGCTCGACAACGAAGAGTCGGTGTTCCAGGACGGCCAGACCGTGCCCTTCCTGGGCGGCCTCACCACCACCCTGGGCGGCGGCAACAACAACGGGGGTGGTGGCGTCAGCAACTTCTTCTCTCCGACGCAGGACATCAACCGCGAGGACATCGGCACCAAGCTCACCATCACGCCGCAGATCAATGACGGCGGGGCGATGACGCTGGACATCCAGCTGGAAAGCTCCGAGCTCAGTGGCGCCACCGGCGACGGCGGCAGCCCCATCACCAACAAGCGCTCCTTCGACACCAAGGTGCGCGTGGACGACGGCCAGACCATCGTTCTGGCCGGCATGATCCGCAACTTCGAGCGCAGGAGCGAGACACGCGTGCCCTTCCTCGGCCGCATCCCGCTGATCGGCGAGCTGTTCAAGGTGCGCGGCGGCCAGCGGCAGCAGAAGATGCTGATGGTGTTCATCCGCCCGCGCATCCTGTTCGACAGCCTGCAGGCGGACATCGAGACGCAGGGCAAGTACAACCAGCTCCGCGACCGGCAGATCGAGCAGGGGAGCAGGTTCGAACTGATCGAGCTGCTGCCCGGGGAAAGCTCGCCGGTGCTGCCGGAACTGGAACAGCCGGCCAACCCCATCCAGCAGCCCGCCCCCGCGGGCGGCGCCACGACCACGCCGGTGCCGTGAACGCCGAGGCAGGAGTGATCGCGCCCGCCGCGGCGGATGCCCCGGACCCCGCCGGCGCCTCGAACCTGCCCTTCGCCTTTGCGCGCCGCCACGGCATCGTGGTGCGCGAGCGCCTGCCCGATGCCGCGCTGTGCGCGGTGCGGCCCGACGCCAACCCGGCCGCCATCGGCGAGGCCCGGCGCGTGCTGCGCGTGCCGCTGAAGCTCGAGCGCGTCAGCGAGGAGGACTTCGACCAGCTGCTGCGCGTGGTCTACGAAGGCGGCGCCGGCTCGCTGGCCATGGCCGGCGGCGAGCTCACCGACAACGCCGACCTGGAGCACCTGGCGCAGGAACTGCCTGAAGAGGCCGACCTGCTCGAGAGCGACGACGAGGCGCCCATCATCCGCCTCATCAACGCCCTGCTCTCCCAGGCCATCCGCGACAACGCCTCGGACATCCACATCGAGACCTTCGAGAACCGCCTGGTGGTGCGCCTGCGCATCGACGGCGTGCTGCGCGAGGTGCTGCACACCAAGCGCGTGGTGGCGCCGCTGGTGGTGTCGCGCATCAAGGTGATGTCGAAGCTCGACATCGCCGAGAAGCGCCTGCCGCAGGACGGCCGCATCTCGCTGCGCATCGCCGGCCGTGCGGTGGACGTGCGCGTGTCCACCATTCCCGCCGGCCATGGCGAGCGCGTGGTGATGCGTATCCTGGACAAGCAGGCCGGGCGGCTGGATCTCACCAGCCTGGGCATGGACCCGCGCACCCAGGCGCAGATCGACGAGCTGATCCACAAGCCCCACGGCATCATCCTGGTCACCGGCCCCACCGGCTCGGGCAAGACCACCACGCTGTATGCGGCGCTGGAGCGGCTCAACGACAACAGCCGCAACATCATGACGGTCGAGGACCCGATCGAGTATTACATCGACGGCATCGGCCAGACGCAGGTGAACTCCAAGGTGGAGATGACCTTCGCCCGTGGCCTGCGCGCCATCCTGCGCCAGGACCCGGACGTGGTGATGGTGGGCGAGATCCGCGACCTGGAGACCGCGCAGATCGCCGTGCAGGCCTCCCTCACCGGCCACCTGGTGCTCTCCACCCTGCACACCAACACCGCCGTGGGAGCCATCACGCGCCTGCGCGACATGGGCATCGAGCCCTTCCTGCTTTCATCCAGCCTCATCGGCGTGGTGGCGCAGCGCCTGGTGCGCGTGCTCAATCCCGCCACCCGCGTGCCGGTGGAACCTTCCGACTACGAGCGGCGCCTGCTGAACGTGCCGCCCGGCGCGCCCGCCCCCACCATCTGGCGGCCCGGCCAGGAAGCCGGCAATGCCGCCGGCTACCGCGGCCGCATGGGCATCTACGAGCTGGTGCTGGTGGACGACCACCTGCGCACCATGATCCACGACGGCGCCGCCGAGCACGAGATGGAGCGCTATGCCCGCACGCTCACGCCCTCCATCCGCGATGACGGCCGCGCCAAGATCCTCTCCGGCGCCACCACCGTCGAGGAAGTGCTGCGCGTGACCCGCGAGGACTGATCCGGCCGTGGGTGCCTTCGAATACACCGCGATCGACGCCAGCGGCAAGGAGCGTCGGGGCGTGATGGAGGGCGACACCGCCCGCCACGTGCGCAACCAGCTGCGCGAGCAGCGCCTGCTGCCGGTCACCGTCAGCGAGGTGCAGGAGAAGGAAACCCGGTCCGGCCGCAGCTTCTCCTTCAGCTTCGGCACTGGCGTGTCGGCCACCGACCTCTCGCTGCTCACGCGCCAGCTGGCCACGCTGGTGCGCGCCGGCCTGCCGCTGGAGGAAGCCCTGCTGGCCGTCTCGCAGCAGAGCGAGAAACCCCGCGTGCAGCGCATCCTCATCGGCGTGCGCGCCAAGGTGATGGAGGGCCATCCGCTGGCCACCGGCCTGGGCGAGTTCCCGCGCGTGTTCCCGGAGATCTTCCGCGCCACCGTGTCGGCCGGCGAGCAGGCCGGCCACCTCGATGAAGTGCTCGAACGCCTGGCCGACTACACCGAGAACCGCGAGGTGCTGCGCCAGAAGGTGGTGGGGGCCATGCTCTACCCCATCGTGCTCACGGTGCTGTGCTTCGGCATCGTGTCCATCCTGCTGGTGTTCGTGGTGCCCAAGGTCACCGAGGTGTTCGACAGCTACCGCGCGCAGCTGCCGTTCATCACGCGGGTGCTGATCTTCCTCAGCGACGTGTTCCGCGAATGGGGACTGTGGATCATCGTGGGACTGGGGCTCACCGGCTGGCTGGTGTCGCGGCAGCTGAAGAAGCCGGCGGTGCGGCTGAAGGTGGATCGCTTCCAGCTGAAACTGCCCATCTTCGGACGGGTGGTGCGCGGATTCAATACCGCCCGCTTCACCCGCACGCTCAGCATCCTCACCAGCAGCTCGGTGCCGGTGCTGGAGGCGCTGCGCATCGCCGGCTCCGTGATCAACAACCTGCCCATGCGCGAGGCCGTGGCCACGGCCACCCTGAGGGTGCGCGAGGGGGCCCCGATCGGCCGCTCGCTGGCCGCGGGAAGGCTGTTCCCGCCCATGACCATCCACCTGATCTCCAGCGGGGAGTCCAGCGGCGAGCTCGATACCATGCTGGAACGGGCCGCCCAGAGCCAGGAACGTGAGCTGGATGGCCTGCTGACGGCGCTGACGGGCCTCCTGGGCCCCCTGCTCATCATCCTGATGGGCGTGTTCGTGATTGGTATCGTTTTTGCGATGCTGTTGCCAATTTTCCAGATGAACAGCCTGATCCGCTGAGGTATATATTCGCCTGACCGGTACGGGATTCACGGTTTTGGTTCTTCTTTCATGAGTGGTCACTTTCATGATCGAGAAACAGGAAGCGGAAGAATTCGACGAGGCGGATGACGACGACGCCCTCGAGGCAGACGGGGCCGAAGAAGAGGTCGACCTCGCGCGGCTGACACGCGACATGGACATCGCGCGCCGTCGCGGCGTGCGGCAGGGAGTGCCGGCGTGGCGCAAGCTGGAGCTGCTGGCCGAGCAGCGGCGCATCGCCGAGCTCACCTCCGACTTCGACGACTACGATCTCGAGGAGTCCAAGCCACCCCGCCCCACGCGCCTGCGCCTGGGCATGTCGCCGCGCTGAGGCGCGAGCCCGCCCGGCGTGCCGGAGGCACGCCGCGGCCTTGCCTGCCTCAGTGAAAGTCATGGCTCGGCACATGCAGCGCTCCCAGCAGCGCGCTGCGATCGATCAGCTCGCGCGCCACCACATGCGTCACCCCGCCATCCCCGCGCTGCACGGCGCCGCGCACTTCCAGCAGGCGTGCTCCCACCAGCGCCGCGTTGCGCCGCTCGGCCAGGCCCTTCCACACCACCACGTTCACGTGTCCTGACTCATCCTCCAGCGTCACGAAGGTGACCCCGCGCGAGGTCTGCGGACGCTGCCGCACCGTGACCAGCCCGGCCACGCGCACCGGGGTGCCGTCGGCCGTCTCGTGCAGGTCACCGGCGGCGAGGATGTGCGCGGCGCCGAGCCTTCCGCGCAGCAGCGCCAGTGGATGGCGGCCCAGCGTGAATCCCAGCGCACGGTAGTCGGCGATGAGGTCCTCGGCCTCGGTGGGCGTGCGCAGCAGCGGCGTGGCCGGCTCGCGCACCGCATCCGGCGCCGTGGCCAGCGGCGGCAGATAGCCGGCCACCTGCCAGAAGGCCAGGTGCCGGTGGCCCTCCAGCCCGGCCAACGCGCCGGCGGCGGCCAGCGCCTCCATGTCATGGCGGGTGAGCCCGGCGCGCTCGCCCAGCTCGCGGCAGCTGGCGAAGGGACCCGTCCGGCGCGCCGCGGCCACGGCGACCTGGGCGGCGGCGGAGAGTCCGCGCACGCAGCGCAGGCCCAGGCGGATCGCCGGCGTGCCATCCACGTCCGCCTCCAGCGTGCAGTCGGCCTCGCTGCGGTCCACGTCCACCGGCAGCACGGTCACGCCATGCTGGCGGGCATCGCGCAGCAGCTGCGCCGGGCCATAGAACCCCATGGGCTGGCTGTTGAGGAGTGCGGCGGTGAACGCGGCCGGGTGATGGCATTTGAGCCAGGCCGACACATAGGCCAGCAGCGCGAAGCTGGCCGCATGCGCCTCGGGAAAGCCGTAGTCGGAGAAACCGCGGATCTGCGCGATGATGGAACGCGCGAATTCCTCCTTGTAGCCACGTTCGCGCATGCCGACGAGCAGCTTCTGCTCGAAGCGGTCCACGCCGCCGCGGCGCTTCCACGCCGCCATCGCGCGCCGCAGCTGGTCGGCCTCGCCGGGCGTGAAACCGGCGGCCACCATGGCCAGCTGCATCACCTGCTCCTGGAAGATGGGCACGCCCAGCGTGCGGCTGAGCACGTCCTTCACCGCCTCGCTGGGATAACTCACCTCCTCCCTCTTCGACCTGCGCCGCAGGTAGGGATGCACCATGTCGCCCTGGATGGGACCCGGTCGCACGATGGCCACCTCGATCACCAGGTCGTAGTAGTTGCGCGGCAGGAGGCGCGGCAGCATCGACATCTGCGCGCGCGACTCGATCTGGAACACGCCGATGGTGTCGGCGCGACAGATCATCTCGTAGACCGCCGGATCATCCGGCTCCACGCTGCCCAGCGTGAGGCGCCTGCCGCCGAAGGACTCGATGAGGCCGAAGCACTTGCGGATGGCGGTGAGCATGCCCAGGGCCAGCACGTCCACCTTCAGGAGCCTGAGGTCTTCCAGGTCGTCCTTGTCCCACTGGATCACGGTGCGGTCGGGCATGGAGGCGTTCTCCACCGGCACCAGTTCCGACAGCGGCCCCTCGGAGATCACGAAACCGCCCACGTGCTGGGAGAGATGGCGGGGGAAGTTCACCAGCTGCGTGGCCAGTGCGAGCAGTTGCCGCACGGCCGGGGATTCCACGTCGACGCCGTCCTCCTTCCAGGTGGAAGGATCCAGGTGGTAGCCGCGCCAGCCGCGCAGTGCACGCAGCAATGCGGCGGCAGTGGCCTCGTCGATGTCCAGCGCGCGGATCAGGTCGCGCACCGCGCTGCGCGGGCCATAGGTGATCACCGTGGCCGCCAGCGCCGCGCGCTCGCGGCCGTACTTGCCGTAGATGTACTGGATCACCTCCTCGCGCCGCTCGTGCTCGAAGTCCACGTCGATGTCCGGCGGCTCATCACGCTCCTTGGACACGAAGCGCTCGAAAAGCATCTCCAGCTGCCCCGGCCGCACCGCCGTGATGCCGAGGCAGAAGCAGACGATGGAATTGGCCGCCGAGCCCCTTCCCTGGCAGAGGATTTGCTGTCCGCGCGCGAAGCAGACCACGTCGTGCACCGTGAGGAAGAAGGGCTCGTAGCGCAGCTCCCGGATGATGGCCAGCTCCTTCTCGAGCAGGCCGCGCTCCTTCGGCGGCATGCCATCGGGCCAGTGCTGCGCGGCCCCGCGCTCGGCCAGCTCGCGCAGCCAGGAGGTGGGCGTGTGTCCCCCGGGCACCAGCTCGTGCGGATACTGGTAGCGCAGCTCATCGAGCGAGAAACGGCACAGATCCGCCACGCGCACGGTCTCGGCCAGCAGCGCGGGTGGATGGAGGCGCGTGAGTTCCTCGCGCGATCGCAGGTGCCGCTCGCCATTGGGGAACAGGCGCCGGCCGGCCTGTCGCAGGGACACGCGATGACGGATGGCGGTGAGCGCATCCTGCAGCTCGCGGCGTGAGGTGTCGTGCATGTGCACGTCGCCGCAGGCCAGCAGGCGCAGGCCGAGGCGCGATGCCAGTGCTTCGGAGGCCTGCAGCAGCTGGGCGTCATGGCCGTTGCGCAGGATGGAAACGCCCAGCCACAGCGCGGCGGAATAGTGCCGCGCGAACCAGCGGCCCTGCTCCTCCGCCTGGTCCGCCGAGGCCAGCACCGACTCACCCGGGCGCCAGATGAACAGGCAATCGGGCCCTGCGGAGGCAGCCACCCCGTCCGTAATCAACGCCCCGCCCGCCGGCGCCTCGATGCACTCCAGCACATCTTCCCGCGCCAGCCGGTAAGTTCCCTTGCGCGCCGCGCGCCGGCCACGGGTGATGAGCCGGCAGATTCCCGCATAACCCCGCCGCGTCGCGGCCAGTGCCACGAACTTCAGCCCGCAGGCCAGCGTGAACTCGCTGCCCACGATGAGCCTGAGGCCCGCCTCCTTCGCGCGCATGTGCGCGCGCACCACTCCGGCCATCGAGCATTCATCGGTGAGTGCCAGCGCGTGGTAACCCAGCGCCTGCGCGCGGTCCACCAGCTCGGACGCGTGCGAGGCACCGCGCAGGAAGCTGAAGTTGCTGAGCGCGTGCAGCTCCGCGTAGTCGGCTACCGGCGCTGGCTCCCTGCCGCCGGCCTGCCCATCAGGCGAAGCATCCATGCAGGAACCATCGCCGCGGCGGCTCGCACTCGCGGAAGATCCACCAGCGCGCGCCATCAGCCGCGCGCGCCACGTAGTAGTCGCGCGCGATGGCGCCGCCGTCCCACCAGCCGGACTCGATGCGCTCCGGGCCGCTCAGCAGCGACAGCTCGCGCCCGGCATGGCGCAGGGCGCGCACGTGGCCGGAGGCATCGCGCAACATCTCCAGCGGCTGCGGCTGCTCGAAGAGGCCCAGTGGCCGCGGCGCAACGGCCTGCCCGGCGGCGGCGGACTGTGCATTACCCTGGCGCGCACCGGCCTTGGCCACTTGCGGTGGCCGACGCCGCTGCTGGCATTCGGGCCGATGCTCGTCGACCTCTGCCACGCCATACACCGCCTGCTCACCCAGCCGCGCCATCAGCGTGTGCAGGAACTCCGGCGCCTGCGTGGCGGACATGGCTCCACCGTGCTCGCCGGCCGCCCACAGCGGCGTGCTGCTGGTGCTGAAACGCCGCGGCCGGCCGGCGGTGAGCGCCAGGCTGCGCACCGGCTCGGCCAGGGCGATGCGCTCCAGCCGCGCGGCCAGCAGCGCGGTGAAACGCGCCGCGCGGTATTCGGGCACCACGCAGCGCAGGACACACAGCACCGGCGCCACATGCCGGTGCACGAGCGTGAGCCGCAGCGCCATCACGCCCCGCTGGCGCTCGCGCAGGAAGATTTCCAGCCGTTCAAGCGCTGGCTGCAGGGCGGCCAGCAGGCGCTCGCGGTCCATGGTCTCGTAGCCGGGGTCCACCCGCTCGTGGAAGACCTGTGGCGCCGGCAGCGCCGCGCGGGGATCAGGACGTGCGCCGGTGAGGCGGTCGAGCTGCCAGAGCTTCTCCGGACCGATGCGTCGTGCCAGCCCCGCGCGCGGCAGGCGCAGCAGCTCGGCCAGGGTGTGCACGCCCATGCTGGCCAGGCGCTGCAGCTCCTCCGGCGGCCAGCGCAGGTGGTGCAGCGACAATGGCGCCAGGCGCCCCTGCAGGCGGGAAGGATCGAGGATGCAGCAGTTGGCGCCGGCACGCGCCAGCAGCACCGCAGCCAGTGGCGTGGGCGCCAGCGCCAGCCGCAGCGGTCTGGGGAAGGCGGCGCGCAGCGCATTCAGCAGCGCCGGCAATCCGCCGAACAGCCGCTGGCTGCCGGCCAGCTCCAGCAGCAGCGCATCGGAGGCTTCCACCGCCACGCGCGGCGTGAAACCCAGCGCGCTTTTCAGCAGCGCCTGAGGCACACCGGTGGCGGCGCCACCCTCACCCATCTCATGCCAGGCATCACATTGCACGGCGGCCCAGAGCTCCCGACCCTTCGCTGCAGGCCGGGCCTCGGGGGACGTGACCTCTCGCAGCCGCACCGGAGTGACCGGCACGGGCGCGGGCGTTGCAGCCGGCGCCGCCCCGCTCACCGGATCAGGTAACTCGAACAACTGCTGCTGGAGCGGATTCATGCGAGCCCCACCTCCACCGTACGCGGCGTGAGCCCGCGTCCCTTCAGCAGCTGCACGGACAGCGCAGGGCCGGTGCGCGCCACACCCAGGCGCAGCGCCGCGGCCGTAGGCTCTGAGGCCACGCGCGGCGGCCGGATCAGCACACCCAGCGCCGCCCCCTTGCCTGCCGCCAGCGCCAGCCGGCGCAGCGCCACCAGGTTCGCGCCGCCTTCCACCCAGCCGAACACGATGCCGCACACGCCCGACAACAGGCTCTGCTCCAGCGCCCAGAGCGGATGGGCATCGCGCACCACCAGCAGTCTTTCGACCTGCACGCCGGCCGCACGCCAGGCCGGCGCAAAGGGCTCGAAGGGAGGCGCCACCAGCGCGCAGCAGCGTTCGGTTTCATGCTGCGTGAACCGGCGCAGCAGCGGCAGCCACAGCGTGAGCTCACCCTGGCCGGGACTGCCGGCCAATACCTCGATCAGTCCGGTGTGCGGCCAGCCACCGCCGGGCAGCGCGGCATCGAGCGCGGCAAATCCGGTGGGATGTGCGGCAGTGACCGCGGCTCCCCGCCCCCGCCAGAGGGAGGGATGCCGCAGCAGCTCCTCAAGCTGCCCATGATGATGTTGTTCGCCGCCCATGGGTTCATTCCATTGGCTGGCGGAGCACCGTCTTCCAGCGGGAAGGATCGGCGCGGCGGATGTCGGTCAGGTAGATCTCGTGGTGCCTGCCGCGCAGCCCCGAGCGGGACCGGATATGCGCATGCAGGCGCTCGATGACGGGGCCTTCCTCGCTGAAGGGCCCCACGTGCAGGATCTGCGCACAGCGCCCCTCCTCGAACCGCTCGATGCGCAGGCGCGCCACGCCCGGCAGCGGCTTCTTCTTCGCCACCTCGTCGATGGCCGCGCGCAGCATGGCGTGCGGCACGAAGTCGGGCTGCATGATCATCATGGTCCAGCGCCACTGCCCGCGGTCGCCGCCCTGGAAGACAGAGAGATCGTCCGCCCACCAGAGCCCCTCCAGCGGCATCACGGCGTAGTCCTGCCCGCCGGGCATTTTCTTCACCATGAACCTGGCCGTGTAAGAGACCGAGAACAGGGCCTCGACGGCCTCTGCATAGGCGGGCGCCGTGTTCGGATCGCCCTGCCCGTCGACCATCAGGAAGGTGAAGGCGGGCACCTGCACCTCCTGGACCGCCTTCGCCGAAGGCTGGTAGAGATGCTTCAGCGTCTTGCGGAAGTCGACCTTTTCCACAGCAGCGTCATGACTCTGGAGATCAGGCCCTAGAGCCCCAGGCTCTTGCCGCGCCGGACCACGCCCACCACCACGCCCTCGATGAGCATCTGCTGCTGCTTGAGGTCGACCTTGATGGGCTCGAAGTCTTCGTTTTCGGGCAGCAGCCAGGCCACGGCGCCCTCCTGGCGGTAGCGCTTCACGGTGACCTCGTTCTCGAGGCGCGCCACGATGATCTGGCGGTTGCGCACATTGACCGTGCGGTGCACGGCCACCAGGTCGCCGTCGAGGATGCCGGCGTTCTTCATGCTCATGCCGATGACCTTGAGCAGGTAGTGCGGCTGGGGATGGAAGATGGAGGGATCGATGGAGAGGTGATCTTCGATGTTCTCTTCGGCCAGGATGGGACTGCCGGCGGCCACGCGGCCGATGAGCGGCAGGCCGAGCTGCTCGCGCAGGTTGTCTTTGAGCTGGATGCCGCGGGAGGAGCCGGGCAGCAGCGTGATGACACCCTTGCGCTCCAGCGCGCGCAGGTGGTCTTCTGCCGCGTTGGGGGAACGGAAGCCCAGCTCGTCGGCGATCTCCTTGCGGGTGGGGGGCATGCCGGTGGCCTGCACCGTGCGCTGGATGAGCCGGAGGATTTCGGTCTGGCGGGGGGTGAGGTCGGAGTCGGCCATGGGTGATGTCCGTAGCTGGATTTGCATACAGCATACTGTGGATTTATACAGTTTCGCAAGCACCCGGGTGCATCGGCGCCAGGCGGCCGCATCCACTTCCCCGAAAGACCCACCAGGGATTGCACCTCGCCCGTAAGGGACTGCATGAGTTGGTGCCACCAACACACCCGATGAGCTCATGGAACATGCCGGCGACAGTCACGCCATGGCGTTCGTGCAGAGTGAGAAAACAACGCCACCAACAACGGCAAAATCAGGTTGCCAGAACGCAACGCCCTTGTACGGGATTGGCAGAATTCCCGAAAAAAACCCTGCCAAACGCATCTGAAGGCAGAATGTAATCTGTCTCCTACAACCGACAGAGTGAACAAAGCAGTTGCAGCATCACCGCGATATATGGTCAAGTTAGTCATCCGCAATCTTGGTGCATCGTTGGCAGTGAAGTTTCCGGTGCACACCCTGCGGTGAATTTGGCCATTAGTCCTTCAAGGGGAACTGAAAAATGAAAAGCTCGATGGGTATCAAGATCGCCGCTGTTGCCGCTTTCGCGGCTCTCGCTGGTTGCACTGACCTGAAGCCACTGCAGGCGGACATCGACAGCCTCAAGAGCCAGGTGGGCACCCTGTCGTCCGACGTGGCCGCACTGAAGGCTGACCGCACCGCCGCCAACGCTGCCACCGCCGCGCAGAACGCTTCGTCCAAGGCCGACGCCGCCCAGAACACGGCGAACCAGGCCCTGGCCGCCGCGCAGCAGGCGCAGACCGGCGTGAACGACCTGAACGCCAAGATCGACCGTATGTTCGAGCGTTCGGTTTCGAAGTAAGCGGCCACCGCTTCACTTCGACGGAAAACGCCGCGCCCTGCGCGGCGTTTTCTTTTCAGGGACACGAAAGGGAAGCAATCCATGGCAGCCAGGGGCAGCAAGACCTCCGACCTTCTTTCCATCCTCGAGGCGCGGTTCAACCAACACCCGGCACGCCACAAGGGCATCACCTGGGAAGACGTGCAGGACAGGCTCAAGGCCAACCCGAAAAAACTCGCCGTGTTGCAGGCCATGGAAGACACCGGCGGAGAGCCGGATGTCATCGCGCGCGACAAGCGCACCGGCGAGCTCACCTTCTGCGACTGTTCCCCGGAGAGCCCGGCCGGCCGCCGCAGCGTCTGCTTTGACGATGACGCGCTGAAGGCGCGCAAGGAACACAAGCCCAAGGCCAGTGCGCTCGGCATGGCCAGGCTGATGGGCATCGAGCTGCTTGATGAAGCGCAATACCGCGAGCTGCAACGGCTCGGCGAGTTCGACACCAGGACCTCAAGCTGGATCCAGACGCCGGCAGCCATCCGCAAGCTCGACGGCGCCCTCTTCGGCGACCGCCGTTACGGACAGGTCTTCACCTACCACAACGGCGCGCAATCCTATTACGCCGCACGTGGATTCCGGGGCCGGCTGAAGGTCTGACACCCCCGCCCCCACTGCCCCTCCTGCGGCCCCACACTTCCCGCAGGCGTCCAGACATGATCAAATAGTGCAGTTGCGTATCATTCTCAACAAGAACACGCCTCAACGCATTTCCCTAACCTGTTGAAGTCAAAAGAAATGAGCACCGTCCCCGGCTCCCTTTTCCGCAAGATCCTGTTCTGGATGCACCTCTCGTGCGGCGTGGTCGCCGGGGTGCTGATCCTGGTGATGTCGGCCACCGGCGTGGCCATGACCTATGAGCGGCAGATGATCGCCGCTGCCGGCGGGCGCAACCACGTGAAGGTGCCCGACGGACAGGCGAGGCTCAGCGCGGACGAGCTCGCCAGCAAGGCGCGCGCGGCCTACTCCGGCGATGAACCCCTGTCGCTGGTGTTCGATGCCAACCCGGCCGCACCCGTCAGCGTGAGCGCGGGGCGGCAGACCCCTGCCCTGCTCAATCCCTACACCGGCGACACGATTGCCGACGCCTCCACTGGCACGCGCGGCTTCATGTCGACCATGCGCAGCTGGCACCGTTACATGGGTGGCAACGCGCGCAGCCTGGGCGGCATCCTGATCGACTACAGCAACCTGCTGTTCGTATTCATCATCGTCAGCGGCCTCTACCTGTGGCTGCCGGCCGTGTGGCGCTGGCGCACGGTGCGCGGGCTGCTGTTCTTCCAGAAGAAATACGTCAACGCCAAGGTGCGCGACTTCAACTGGCACCACGTGTTCGGCGTGTGGATGCTGGTGCCGCTGTTCCTGATCGCGGTGTCGGGTGCGGTGATCTCGTTCCCGTGGGCGAGCAACCTGGTGTATGCGGCGTTCGGAGAGCAGGCGCCGCAGCGTGGAGGCGGCGGTGGTCGTGGGCCTGGTGGCGGCGGCGGTGCCGAGGCACGTGGCGGCGGCGAGGGACGTCCGGCGGCCGAAGCGCCGGCGGAAGAGACGGCGCGCGCCAGCCTGCAGCAGATGCTGGACATGGCCACCGCGCAGGTGCCCGACTGGCAGCGCATCACGCTGCCCGTGCAGGCGCGCGGGGATCATGTGGATGTGCAGGTGGAGCTGCGTTCGAGCGAACGCCGTGCGCCGCGGCGGACGCTGGAGCTGAGCGTGGCCGATGCCAGCGTGATGAAGGACTCCGGGCCACCGGTGGCGGCGACGCAGACGCCGGGGCAGAAGGCGCGCAGCTGGTTCCGGTTTGTGCATACGGGCGAGCAATATGGGGTGGTCGGGCAGACCATTGCGGGGATTGCGTCGCTGGCGGCGTGCTTCCTGGTTTATACGGGATTGGCGCTGGCGTACCGGCGGTTGATCAGGCCGATCTTCCGGAGGGGTTGAGATCGGCGTCGCCGCGTGGAGGGTGCGCGGCGATTAACGAATGGATATCGGGTGCGGCATCGGTGTCGCACTTCGTGTCGCCCCAACTCATTGGGGCGACACGTCGCAATCCGCGGGATCCGGCGGAGATTCAAGGCGCTGGAGGAGTGTGTCGCATTTGCTGGCAGGAATGCTGGAGAATGCGGCAAATGAACGACAATTGTCACACTTCGATGCGTCAAAAGGTCCTTGAATTTCTGTGCCGCCTGACCGGGCTCTGCGACCCGACTTCCCTCAACTTTCCAGGAGATTCTTGTGTCAGTACTGACGGGTCTCGTTGTTCCGATTGCGACATACATCGGGCTTAAGGCGGTCGGCTCCAACCCTGTAGTCAAGGCCGTGGGAACCGGTGTCGCGCTCGTAAAGATCGTCGATGCCCACGCGGCAAGCTCCGCGGAATTGTCCGTCAGAAATCTCTATCGCAATGCCGACGGTAGCGATCCTCCAATACTGCTCCTGAGCGAACACGAACCCTCCAAGGCCAGGTTCTCCGGGGCGTTCATGGGGAAAGACGCATTGCAAGCCTGGGTCGACAAACAAGGAGGCACCGCCTGGGTTCAGGTCGGGGCGAACGGCAGGATGCTATACCTATGGCACCCTTCAAGAACTTTCAAACTGAAAGACGGCAGCAGCGCCAACAGTGCCAAGTTATCCTTGGGGCACGTCGTGAGAGGCAGGGGTGATGCCAAGTAGCGGCATCCGCCGCCTGATGTGCACCCCTACGCGACGTTGCAGTGAGGCAGAACCGTGAGGAATTCCTCAAATTTCCTGTCTGTCGGAGCATTGGTACTGCTATCCGCCTGCGCCACCGGCGGTTCTACGGACTTCAGTGACACCGACGCCGCGGCAATACGCGCCGCCGAGGCATTTGCAGTGAGACACGGGTTCACGGACGCCCCTCATCCCAGGGACCAACCGGTCCTGGATGTAGAGCTGTTCGATAACCTGGCCGAGAATTCCGACGAGCTTCTCAAGGGGCGCTACAACAGAATTCAGCTTCCGGCCTTTGGTTTCGGCAAGACATCCCGGGGTTTGTACTATGTGCTTTTCAGGGCAACCAAGGATCCGACAGAGATCTGGGGGATCGCCGTCGTTGACGGAGAGGCCACACAGGTTCTTCACACTCTTCCGAGGGGCTATAAGAAGAGCTGGCGTCCGGTGCCGCCCGACCCGGAACTGCAGCGAGCCATCCGGCCTTGAAATCGTGCCTGGCAGAGGCGCAATTCTCGCTGCGCTTCTGATTGTTCTCGGCAGCGCCAGAGCACAAGACTTCTGGCCATCACTTCCGGTTGAGGGGGCACCGGTCGCGCAAGGCGGACCTTACAAGGTCTTGCAGGAGACGACCTTCGGCTTGCAGGGCCACATCGCCATCCGGCCCTCTTCTCTCGGGCAGTTTCCGGACCGCGATTCCCTGCCCGTATTGGTTTGGGTCAACGGCGGCTGCGTGGCCGATAGCAGCCCCTACCTCGAATTCCTGACCACAATCGCGTCGCACGGATTTCTCGTGATTGCCACAACCCAAGTCGGCGACATTTTCGATCCGTACATTGCCGGCGGTCCATCTGGCTTCACGCCTGTCAGTCTCAATGCAGGTAAACGGGCATCTCAAGCTCCGGTGACGTAACCATCAGGATCCGCTGCCCGTCCGGCGTCACCGCAAATTGCGGCCCGGCTCCCGTGTTCACCATGCTTGAATTGATCGGTGCCGAGAACAGCTTTACGGGCGCCGACGCAGTAAAGCTGTTCCCATCCGCAGAATAGGAAAGGCTGATCGACATCAACGACCCGTCAGCCTCCACATAGAAAAGCTCCTTGCCGTCACCGCGCCAGCGGGGCCAGCCACCACCAGTGGTGGTCAACGGCTTCGACATCGTCCCCAGGTTCGGCGGCGCAAACGGTCCTTGTAGGTGAATCTGGTGGGATCCAGCGCCCTGGAACTGCACGGCGATCCACCGTCCATCCGGCGAAACCTTCGGCCAATGCACGGGTGTCGTGCCAGGCCGAATGATGGATATCTCCCTGCCTGTCTGCTGGTCGAGAACCCACAGGTCGGGCGTGTTCATGCGATAGAAGAGATACCGGCCATCGCGCGTCATGTCCATCGGACGGCGCAGGGCAACGGTTTCAAACACTTTCTCCGGCACGAGCGGCTTGCCGATTTCCTGCTGGTAGGTTTCGATGGTGGCGGTGCGCTTGGACGAAAAAAGCACGCTGGTGCCGTCGCTCGACCAGATCTGGTCCAGGTCACTCTCCGGCCCGTCAGAAACCGGGGTCATCCTGCCGGTGGCCAGGTCGACGATACCGACGCTGGTGCTGCCGCCTTGCGCGTGGTTGAGCAGCACCGACTTGCCGTCGGGGGACAGGGAGACGGTACCGCCACCGGCGGCAAAAGGCTCGCCGACTGTGCCAAGCGGCTTGCCGGCGCGGTCATACCAGACGAGCTGCTTCCCGCCGCCGGCGCTGCCGGTGCGATACGCCACCTGCTTGCCGTTGGATGACACGGGAGCCGACGCCGGGGACCCGGTGGCGACATTCCGGACGATCACCTGGTCGTCATTCTCCAGGATGCCCAGCACCGGATCGAACGTGCGGGCATGCAACACACCGTTCTGGGTGTAGTACAGCTTGCCATCCGCAAAGACCCCGGCGGACTCGGAGTCGATCAGCCGACGCTTGATCTGTGTGCCGATGATGCCCTGGTAGATGCCGCGTTCTCCCGCCCTTCCCTGCGCGTGGAACAGGAAGTTGACCCCATCGGGCAGGAAATGGGGACGGGAAAGGGAAAACTGGTCGGGTCCATCCAGCGTGGCAGCCGGTGTAGGCTGGCCGCCGGTCTCCGGAACCTGCCAGATGATGTATTGGCCAGCCGTGGAGAAGAGGATGATGCCGTCCTTGCCCCAGCTTGCCCCCGAAGCATAGGTGAGCCGCGGCAGGATGGTCGTCACCTGCCCGGACTCGATATCGATCTGCCTCATCTGGTCTGACGCGAAGAAGCCGAGCTTGCGGCCATCGGGCGACCAGAACGGGAAAGACGCGTCGACCGTGCCAGGCAACGGCCGCGCCGCGCCGGATCCCACCGGTTTCAGCCAGATGTGTTTGCGGCCCTCGTGGCGACCCATGACGGCCAGGGTCTGTCCATCGGGTGACAGGGCGACGGATGTGTCACTGGTGGGAGGTGTGCCAGCGACTGCGACGTCTGCTGCCAGGCTGGCACCACCCAGGCCTGTTCCCAGGAGCGCCACCATCAAACATACGAAAGGCCTGCGCTTCATTTTGAACTCCCTGTATTGAATCGGCGCTTGCTGCGCATGATACGGCCATCGGGTGCGCGCTGAGGGATTGGCGTGCCCACGCACCTGCCCTGCCCTTTCACGCGGTGCGATTTCCTGCCGAGTCAGGTCAAACCTGTTGTCATTGATTTGGCAACAAGACTGACTTCCGGGAGGGCCGAGGCAATTCCCGGCAGCGACACCGGCGAGGAGTATGCGAATATCAAGGTGAAGCTCACCGCGCTGATTGCGCAGAACCAGCCACGCATCCAGAAGCGAATCGAGGAGGCAATTGCAAGGTCAGAGGCTGGAGACCTCTGACTCTGTATTGCGGAAGTATGGCCAACATGGGCGCCTGGACGCGACATACATGACCGAAGGCCTGGTGACCATACAAACGTACTCGGACGTGACCGAGGCGCAAATCGCCGGCGGGCTGCTCAGATCGGCGGGCATCCCCGTGCACCTTCATGGCGCAAACCACGTCTCGGCCAACTGGATGCTGGGCCTTGCCGTCGGAGTCAGGTTGCAGGTTCCTGCAAGCTTCGAGAGTGACGCCCGCGAGATCCTGGCAATCGAAGCTCCGCTCGAAGAACCTGGCGATACCTGCCCAAGGTGCGGAAGCGCCGAAGTGGTGGCTGCCTCTGCAAGCAGGAAGGCCTCACTGGTTCTCACGCACATGCTGCAACTGCCATGGCCATTCCGTCGTGACAGGCTCCGCTGCCAAAGTTGTGCGCACACCTGGGCCCAGGGTAGCGACAACTGATCGATGCAGGAGAGAGAGTGTGTGGTAACGGCGCCACCCATCATGGCTGGCATGCAAAGGAGGAAGTGATGGGACATCCCGCATCCAGGATACTGCCGACTGTGTCCGCATCGCTCCTGGCTGGCCTGCTTTTCCTGCCGGTCACCGCTGATGCGGCCGACGCCGTTGCGCAGCAACTCACAGCGCCCAGGGCGTCGGAAAAGGTTGCCGCCGTACTTTGGACGCGGCGAGCCGACCGCTACACGCTCCAGATCGTCTTCCCCCGCTCCAGTCGCGTGATGGGCCGGGTTGACGGCAGGAAGCTCGATCCCAACGGGCCGAATCCCGAGGTGACCTTGTGGCTGCTGGGAGAGGACGGTACCGTCATTTCGGTCTCAAGGGAGCAGCCACTGGGAGCAGGACCGCCCAGCGTGCCTGCGGAGGCAGCTTATTCGGTATCCCTCGCCTCCGGCGAACGGGCGGTGGCGGCGGCAATCAGGATCGACGACGCGTTCTTCATCGAGCCGCTGCAAGCCTTGAACAGCAAGTAGCCCCCGCGTTGATGGACGCCGACGCAATCGCTTCGCAGCATCGAACGAGGAGGCCCCCGTGAACAAGACATCGACGGTCGCGCTTTTCTCCCTGGCATTCATCCTCACCGGTTGTGGGGCTGATCGCAGCCCTCCACCCCCTTCTCCTGTTTCTTCTGCCCCGGCCGATTCCGCGCACAATTCCCGCAATTCCCTGGACTGGGCCGGCACCTACCGCGGAGTCCTCCCTTGCGCCGACTGCGAAGGGATCGAAACCGTCATTGCCCTGGCCGAAGACGGCAGCTTCCGCGAGCACACCCGCTACCTCGGGAGGAACGAAGGGCAGACGGAGTCCTCCCGCCAGGGCACTTTCGACTGGAGCACGGACGGCAGCACCGTGACGCTGGCTGGCGATCCGCCCAACCCCTATCGCGTGGGCGAAAACCGCCTCACGCGCCTGGCGCTGGACGGCTCGCCGGTTACCGGGACCCTGGCGGAGAACTATGTGCTCACCAGGGTCACCCCGGAGATCACCGGCTGGAGATGGATACTGGTCGAGCTGAGGGGAGAGCCTGTGACTGGACTGGAGCGCGCTCCTTTCCTTGTGCTCAACGCCGCGGAAAATCGCGCCACGGGCTTCGGTGGCTGCAACAGCTTCTCCGGTGGCTTCGTGCTGGATGAGGCCACCCTGCGCCTGCGCTTTGAACGCATGGTGTCCACGCTGCGCGCCTGCGCTGCCGGCATGGAAACCGAGCAGGCACTGCACCAGGTGCTCGAGATGGTCGACAACTACTCGCTCTCTGGCGACCAGCTGTCTCTCAACCGGGCACGCATGGCGCCCCTGGCGCGCTTCGTCGCCAGCTTTCCGGAATGAGCTTGACGAACAAGACAGTTGCCGAATTCCCCGCGCGCGTTGAAACTCCATTCCCGTGACGCCACCACCTGCCTCCGGGGGCAACCGGTCGGCGACACGCATGCAAGTAACAGAGAGGACTCTCAAGATGGCCGCAAAGAAGAAAGGCAAGGTGAAACGGACAACCCTGCGCAGCTCGAAGGGAACCAAGCTCTACGCCGTCCGCAATGCCGACGGCACGTTCCGCGACATCCAGACCTACAAGCGCGCCCACGCCGCTGACCTGCGGCGCACCAGCAAGACGGAGGCGCCTGCCAAGAGCGCTGCGAAGAAGAAAGCCAGGAAAAAGGCCAAGAAGAAGGCCCCGGCCAAGAAGAAGTAGCCTTACTCCCCCCGCACGGCTGGAGAGCTGCCAGCCGTGCGCAGGCGGTGGCATGAACATCAGGTCCATCCTTGAAGTCACCGGTTTCGTGGTGCTTCCGGGAGTCCTCTCCCAGGCCCAGTGCCGCAGCATCGCCCGCCAGATTGACCAGCAGCCTGGCACGGCTGGCGACCGCAATCTCCTGCAGGAGACCTGGTGTTCTGACCTGGCTGCATCACTCCGGGACACCATTGATCTTGGCGCGGCCCTGACCGGATCCGTCGCCGTGCAGTGCACGTACTTCGACAAGTCCGAACACTCCAACTGGCTCGTGCCGCTGCACCAGGACCTCGGCATTCCGGTGCAGGAACGCGTGTCGGCGGCTGAACTGACGGGCTGGTCCACCAAGCAGGGCATGGTTTTTGTCCAGCCGCCCGCCTCCGTGGTTGAGACGCTGACCATCGTCCGCGTGCACCTGGATGACAGCACCGAAGACAATGGTCCGCTGCGCGTGGTGCCCGGTTCGCACCTGGCCGGGAGACTGCGCGCCGAGGAACAGCGCAGGTTCCGTGATCTGCACGGGGAGGTGGTCTGCACCACGCCCCGCGGAGGCGTCATCGCCTTGAAGCCCCTGCTCCTGCACGCTTCAAGCAAGGCGACGGTGCCTCGGCCCCGCAGGGTGCTTCACTATCTGTATGGCCCCAGGGACCTGCCGCATGGACTGGCGTGGGCGAAAGCGGTCTGACGCCCTTCTGGTGCCTGCCCTGGAGTTCCAGCTTTCCCTTGATGAACTTTGCGCGCCATGTTGGTGCACACCGCCTTCGGGCGCAGGGCCTCCCACCGATAGCTGGCGTAGCCCCGGTGAAAGTGGTAATCAGGCGTGATGATCCAGAGGCGCACCCTGATTTCGTTCGTCACGGCATCGCTGGTTGCGCCGCCCACCCTGGCCTGCGTTCCGGTGACCAGGGGCGCCAACCTTGAAAGCGAGGTGCTGCGTGCGTATCAGGAGGCTGCCGCCGTGGTGCTCGCCGAGGTCATCGAGGCAAGAACCGAAAAGCGCTACCCCCCGTTCGGTGACGGGCCGGTACATCATGCGCGCCTGAGGGTCATGGTGCAGTGGAAAGGCCGGCACGAACCGGGCAGCGAGATCGAAACCACGGCCGGCACCGGCGCGGCGATGTGCAACGCCGTGCTGGCGCGCGGCGAGGTACACCTGCTCTACCTGCCCGCCGATGAACCCTACGAGCTCACCTCCATCCGCCACCTGAAGCTCGAGGATGCGTCGCAGGACATCCGGATCCTGGGCGATCGCTATCGCAGGCCCACCGCCGGCGGAGGAGCGAGGGGATAGCGCCATGCGCCAGGCCCCCATCGCGCTGCTGGCAGTGGCTGCCAGAACCTGCCGCACATCGGGATTCCGGGTGGAGTAGCGGCTGGCTGATTGGCCGGCGGCCTGGTCTTGACCCTGCGCCACGCGTGGATCATGGTGCCTTCGCCCCACAGAGCGAACACCAAGGAGTCCACATGAAACGCGCCATCGTCGGAGCGGCCATCGCCGCAACCGCCATCGTCTCCTTCGTGGCCATGTCCGGCGACGCACCGGACCGACCCGCAGGTGTCTCTGCCAACGAATGGATCCCCGTCACTGATTCGTTCGGCATCGTGCTGATGCAGACTCACGTGCCGGTCACCGGCAGCGGTGACGCCCTGGAGAAGCTGGAAGGATCCGGCGGCGTGATCATGCAGCCCCGGGGTGGAAGCGGTTACACGCCCCCGAGCACCATGCTGCTGCTTCGGCCACCCGTCGGTGGCTACTTTATGGTCAAGGGCGCCGGCGGCTGGACGCGCCTGGTCGTGGTCGAACCGGTGAAAGGCCCGGGCGACGCCGGCTGATCCTTCCCGATCGAGGGTTTCGCTGACCTGCGCCCATCGTAGGCTGGCTGCATCAACGTTGGGCGCAACGCGCCCAGAAGGCAGACAGCATGGGTACGGGCGACAGTGGCGCGGAGTACAGCTACATCCCGCACGTGGAGCGCCAGCGGCGCAAGGTCGCGATTCGACTGGTGGTGGCCCTGTCGGCCGTCGGAATACTGGTCGTGCTGGCGAGCTGGCTTGCCAGCCAGGCCAGGCTCTAGAGCCGTACCAGCGCGGCGCCCCAGGTAAAGCCGCCGCCAAACGCCTCCAGCAGCAGCAGGTCGCCCTGCTTGATGCGCCCGTCACGCACGCCGGTATCCAGTGCGAGCGGCACGGAGGCGGCGGAAGTGTTGCCGTGTTCGTGCACGGTGACGATCACGCGCTCCATCGGCAGGTCGAGCTTCCTGGCCACGGCCTGGATGATGCGGATGTTGGCCTGGTGCGGCACCAGCCAGTCGATGGCCGACTTCGGGAGCCCGTTCTTCTCCAGCACCTCGTCCACCGAGGCGCCGAGCATGGTAACCGCCACCTTGAAGGTCTCGCGACCCAGCATGCGGATCACCGCGCGTCCGCCGGAATCCGGCGCATAACCGCGCGATACGCCCCCGGTGCAATACAGCAGATTTTCGTAGCTGCCATCGGCATGCAGGTGGGTGGAGATGATGCCGGCCTCTTCGGACGGCGCCAGGACCACCGCGCCCGCGCCGTCGGCGAACAGGATGGCGGTGGTACGGTCGGTGAAATCGGTGATGCGGCTGAGCGTCTCGGCGCCCACCACCAGCGCGCGCTTCGCCGAACCGGTTCGCACGAACTTGTCGGCAATCGACAGCGCGTAGATGAAGCCGCTGCAGGCCGCCTCCACGCTGAAGGCCGGCACGCCAAGGCATCCCAGGCGTGCCTGCAACAGCGTGCCGCTGTTGGGGAACACCAGGTCGGGCGTGGCGGTGGCAAAGACAATCAGGTCGATGTCGGTGGGCGCAATGCCCGCCGCGGCGATGGCGCGGCGCGCGGCCTGCTCGGCCATGTCGACGGTGGTCTCGCCCTCGGCCGCATAGCGGCGCTCGACGATGCCCGTGCGCTCACGGATCCACTCGTCGGAGGTGTCCATCATCTTCTCGAGGTCGGTGTTGTGCACCACCCTCTCGGGAAGATACGACCCGGTGCCGATGATTCGGGAATTCATGCAGCAGTGCGCGGTACGCCGCCGGTGCGCACCAGGGAGGTGCGCCCGCGCGCGATTCACCGCGCCGCGCGGTTCCTCAGTCTTCCGCCGAGTCGGCCGGCGCTTCGATCACGCGCTTGCCGCGGTAGAAGCCATCCGGGGTGATGCGATGGCGCAGGTGCGTCTCGCCGGACTGGGGATCGATCGACAGCGCCGGCTTGGCGACGTGATCGTGCGAGCGGTGCATTCCGCGCTTGGAGGGAGTCTTGCGACTCTTCTGGACTGGCATGGCTTATCTCTCCGTCAGATTCCGTCTTTCGACCGGTTCGCCAGCAGCTCGCCAAGGTTGGCGAACGGCCGCTGCACCGGCGGTGCTGCGCTCTCCCGCTCCGGCTGCCGCGCGGCCGGGCACTGCCCTTCCGCGTGGCGTGGCGCTGCGGGCAGCGCCAGCAACAATTCCTCTTCGGCCAGCTCGGCCGGCGCGATGCGCCCCTCGGGCGCCAGCGCCGTCTCCAGCTCCGGCGGCACATCGGCCGCCGCGGCCTCGGACTCGAGCAGTGCCACGCGTGAATTGCCCGCGAATCGCACCGGCATCGGTCCCAGGCAACGCTGGCACACCAGCGTTACTTCCGCCTCGAAGCTCACGTCGGCGATGATGTGTTTCATCTCGCGCGACAGCCCGATGCTGCCTGTCAGCATGCCCTCGGGGCTGGCAAGCTGCTCGGCGATGCGCGGCAGGCGCGCTACGGGAACGGCGATATCCAGTCGCCTGCCCTCGTCGGCCAGCACCGCCACATTGCACAGCTTGAGGCCGTCCTCGGGCATGGGGCGCGTATCATAGGTAGCCCCCCTTGGAGGCGCAAGTTCCTGTTTAGACAGGCTCATGATCGCACCACAACGCCTGATCCTCGCCTCCACTTCCCCGCACCGCCGGATGCTGCTCCAGCGGCTGGGGCTGCCGTTCCAGGCGCTGGCGCCCGAGGTGGACGAGGCGCTGCGGGAGGGAGAAGCCCCGCAAGCCCGGGCAGAGCGCCTGGCGCGGGCCAAGGCCGCCGCTATTGCATCGCAGCACCCCGGTGCCATCGTGATCGGCAGCGACCAGGTGTGCAGCCTGACGGCCGGGGGCACGGCGCAGGTGCTGCGCAAGCCCGGCGACCGGGACACCTGCCGGGCGCAGCTTTTGGCCATGGCCGGACAGGTGGTGCGGTTCGACACCGCCGTGGCCCTGCGGCTGGACGGGCGCGAGCTGCTGCACAGCGAACCAACGCTGGTGCAGTTCCGCCCGGTGAGCGCCGGGCAGATCGAGCACTACATGGATCGGGAGCCGGCATTCGACTGCGCCGGCGGCTTCAAGTGCGAGGGACTCGGCGTGACGCTGTTCGAGTCCATCCAGTCGCGGGACCCGACCGCGCTGGTCGGGTTGCCGCTGATCTGGTTGTGCGAGGCACTGCGCACGCTGGGCGTGCGCGTCTGAAGCGAGGCCTCAGTCCGGCTGCGCCGGCACGTTGATCGGCCAGCCGCCCAGTTCCTGCTCGGGCTGGAACACGCGGATGTAGGCCTCGACCATGTGGATCTGGCCATCGTAGATCTTGAAGTTCTCGAAGGCGGTGAGCTTGTCGGAGCCCGGACCGCTGCGATTCCACGACAGGCGCATCATCACGATGCCCATGCGCTCATCCACGTAGATGTCGCGCAGGGTGACCTTGCCCAGGCGGTTGAACACCGACAGCGACTGCTGGCCGATGTTCTCGCAGCCCGGCGTGAAGGTGCAATCGGGACCGGCCATGTACGAGCCGTTCTCGAAGCGGTAGGCATCCTTCGAGAAGGGCGTACCCACGGAGTCGAAGTTCTTCGCGGAATTCAGGCCGCGCGGATAGTGCATGGCGATGCGGATGGCTTCCTCGCGCGAGGCCAGCTGCGAGGGCTTCGGCGCGATGTTCATCGCCCTGGCGGGCGCAGTCATGTTGTCCACCACGAACAGCATGCCGTCGGCCTTGCTGCGCGTGGCCACCAGCTCCAGCTCGGAGATGCGGTCACCGGCAGCCTTCACGCGCACCACGAGGATGACGGGCGCGCCGCCCTCCTCCACCATTGCGGTGCCGATGGCCTGGCCCGCGCGCTCGTCGATGACGTCCTGGCGGTAACCGCGCAATTTGGTCACGGAGCGGATCAGGCCGACCTGGTTGAGCTTCTTCTCCACCGCGTCTTCGGTGACGCGCAGGGTGTCGGTGACGGGCAGCCTGGTGACGTCATCCTCGATGAAGGAGTGCAGCACCTGCGTGACCAGTCCGCGCAGGCACTCGCGGTCGCAGGCCGGCTGCGGCGCAGCCGCGAAGGCAGTGGGCGCCAGCAGCAGCAGGCACAGGGCAAGGGACTTCTTCACGGGGACATCCTCCTGGAAAACGGAATCGACGCGAGACTACACCTGATGATGGCCGGCATCACGGACTGCGGCGCGGGCCCTTGCGGGAAGCGCCTGGCTTGCGGCCCGTTGGTGCAGATCTTCCCTGGGGAGCGGACCTGGCCGGTCTGGCGGGCCGGCCTTCGCGCCGGGGTTTGCCACCTTCAGGACGCGGCTTGCGCGGCATCGGCCGCGCCGGCCTGACAGGCCGATCGGTGACGAAGCGCGGATCGGCCACGCCGGCACGCGTGCTGCCCGCAGGCCGCAGGCGCCCTGCCCCGGTGGCCAGCGCGTCGATCACCGCATGCAGCTCGGGCGGCAGTGGCGCACTCACGCTCAGCGGCACGCGCCGTTCCGGCTCCTCGAAGCTGATGCTGTGCGCGTGCAGGAACAGGCGCTGCAGGCCGAAGCGGCGCATCTGCTGGTTGAACTCGGCATCACCGTACTTCCCGTCGCCGGCCACCGGATGCCCGGCATAGGCCGCGTGCACGCGGATCTGGTGCGTGCGGCCGGTGAGCAGCTTCACTTCGAGCAGCGTGGCGAGGTTGCCGAAGAACTGCACCACTGAGAAATCACTGGCGGCCTGCTTGCCGCCGGGCGCCACCTTCACCGTGCGCTCGCCGCCCACGCGGGTGTGCGTGGCCAGCGGCGCGTCGATGCGCTTCTTGCCGAGCTCCCACTTGCCGCGCACCAGCACCAGGTAGCGCTTGTCGAAGCCGGCCTCCTCGCCCGCCGTGTCATCGCGCAGCAGGGCGTGCAGGCTGCGCAGGGTGGCGCGCTTGCGGGCCACCAGCAGGCAGCCGCTGGTATCGCGGTCGAGGCGGTGCACCAGTTCCAGCGTCTCCTCCGGCCGCGCGGCGCGCAGTGCCTCGATGACACCGGCACTCACGCCACTGCCGCCGTGCACGGCCACACCGGCGGGTTTGTTCACCACCAGCAGGCGTTCGTCCTCGTGGATGATCGAGGACTGCACCTGCTCGACCAGGCGCGGGGAGGCACGGGAGGTGATGGCATCTTCCGGCGCGGGAGGGGCCTCGACCGCCACCGGCGGCACGCGCAGCACATCGCCCTCGGCCACGCGCGCCTCGCCGCTGACCCGCTTGCCGTTCAGGCGCACCTCGCCCTTGCGCAGCAGGCGGAAAATGCGGGTGCGCGGCACGCCCGGCAGCAGGCGCGCGAGCACCTTGTCCACGCGCGAGCCGGCGTCCCCGGCGGTTACCGTCTCGTGGCGTACCGCGGTGCGAGCCCCCGGCGTTGACGCGTCATTGCCGTCATTTTCGTGTGATTTTTCGCTCAATTTCTCAGCACCGGAAGGCTAACGCCTTGTTTTACAAGCAACTTGCAGTATACTTATTTCACGTGCCCCAACCGGGACGGATCAAGGCGGTCACGCCCCACACCGCACGAGCGGCACGGAACATTGCGGCGCGTGGCGTCGCATTATCTTGGCAGACCGAAAGGGCTCATCAGGTTCCCCGCCGACGGGTGAGCCAAGGTCCCGGAAGGTCGGCAGCAGTATCTTAAGGATTGCGCACGCTTTCGTAGTCAGAGACGAAGGCGGCTTGTTGAAGAAAGTGCACGCATCAATCCAGCTCCTGGTGGCCAGCCTGCTGGCGCGCCTGGGCGTAATCCTCTGCCTTCCCCGGCTCGAACTCGCGCCCGCCTGCGTGCGCGCGCCCTCGCGGCCTGCCCTCCAAACGCCTTTGAGTGGAATTCATGAAACGAATGCTCGTCAACGCCACGCAGCAGGAAGAGCTGCGCGTGGCCCTGGTCGATGGCCAGAAGCTCTACGACCTCTCCATCGACATCCCCTCCCGGGAACAGAAGAAAGCCAACATCTATAAGGCGCGCATCGCGCGCATCGAACCTTCCCTCGAGGCAGCGTTCGTCGACTATGGCTCCGAACGCCATGGTTTCCTGCCGCTGAAGGAAATCTCCAGGGAGTACTTCAGGGACGGCCAGCCGCAGGGCAACCGCGGCATGCGCGAACTGCTGTCCGAGGGGCAGGAGATCGTGGTGCAGGTCGAGAAGGAGGAGCGCGGCAACAAGGGCGCGGCGCTGACCACCTTCATCAGCCTGGCCGGCCGCTTCCTGGTGCTGATGCCGAACAACCCCCGCGCCGGTGGTGTCTCTCGCCGCATCGAGGGCGAGGACCGCGACCAGCTGCGCGATGCCATGGACCAGCTGCAGATCCCCGATGGCATGGGCGCCATCATCCGCACCGCCGGCGTGGGCCGCTCGGTCGAGGAGCTGCAGTGGGACCTGGACAACCTGAAGACGCAGTGGGAGGCCATTGCCGAAGGCATCAAGTCCCGCCCTGCCCCCTTCCTGGTGTACCAGGAGAGCGATGCGGTCACCCGCATGCTGCGCGACTACCTCTCCGAGGATATCGGCGAGATCCAGGTCGATGACCCGGCCGCCTACCAGAAGGCGCAGGAATACATGCAGCGCTTCATGCCCGCCGAGGCACAGCGCCGGCTGAAGCTCTACCAGGAAGACGTGCCGCTGTTCACGCGCTTCCAGATCGAGAACCAGATCGAGAGCGCCTACGCGCACAAGGTGCAGCTGCCCTCCGGCGGCAGCATCGTGATCGACTACACCGAGGCGCTGGTGTCCATCGACATCAACTCGGCGCGCGCCACCCGTGGCTCGGACATCGAGGCCACCGCGCTGAACACCAACCTCGAGGCGGCCGACGAGATCGCCCGCCAGCTGCGCATCCGCGACGCCGGCGGCCTGATCGTCATCGACTTCATCGACATGGAGTCCTCGAAGAACCAGCGCGAGGTCGAGGAGCGCCTGCGCGAGGCGGTGAAGCAGGACCGCGCCCGCATCCAGATCGGGCGCCTGTCGCGCTTCGGCTTGCTGGAGATGTCGCGCCAGCGCCTGCGTCCCTCGCTGGGGGATTCCAGCCACATCGCCTGCCCGCGCTGCGCGGGACTGGGCACCATCCGCAGCGTGGAGTCGATGGCCCTGGCCATCCTGCGCCTGGCGGGCGAGGACGCACGCAAGGATCGCACCGGCCGCCTGATCATCCAGGTGCCGGTGAACGTGGCCACCTACCTGATGAACGAAAAGCGCAATGCGCTGCGTGACATCGAGGAGAAGTGCAGCGTCGACGTGATCCTGGTGCCGAACCCCAACATCGAGACGCCGGAATTCTCGATCCGCCGCGTGCGCACCGACGAGATGGGCCTGGCGGAGAACTCGCAGACCTCCTACAGGATTCCCGCGCCGCCGGAGCCGCCGGATGTCACCGCGCTGCAGGCCAAGCGGGCCGCGGCGCCGGTGGCCGCGGTCACCACCATCATCCCGACCGCGCCGGCGCCTTCGGCACCGGAACCACCGCCGCCTCCGCCTCCCCCGTCGCCGCCCCGCAAGGGCCTGTTCGGCGTGATCCGCACCATGCTGTTCGGCGACCAGGTGCCGGCCAACGACGAGCGCGAGGAGCGCAAGAGTGGCAGCCGCGACCGCAAGGGCCGCGAGGAATCCCGCGGCGGGCGCGACCGCGATCGCGATCGCAGCCGTCGGGGCCGCGACCGGGATCGCGACGAGCGGCGCGACCGCGGCGAGCGCAAGGAAAAGGACAAGGAGAAGGACAAGGAGCGCGGCGACTCCGGGCGCCAGCAGGCGCGCGACAGGCAACGTGAGCAGGGGCGCGACCGTTCCCAGGGTGGCCAGCAGTCCCGCGGCGAGGCACGTCCCAGGCGCGAGCAGCAGGCGCCGCCGGCACCGCGCCCGCAGGACCAGGCAGTCGCGCCGCCAACGGATGACGCTGCCGCCGCACCGGCGACCGCACCTGCCGGCACCGAGGCCGGTGCCGCGGCTCCGTCCGGCGAGAAGCGTTCGCGCCGTGGTGGACGCCGCCGCCGCGGCGGACGCGGCCGCGGAGGAGAAGGCGCCGGGCTGGCTGCCACGGCCGGCCTGAACGGCAACGGCACCGCCTGGGATGAGGGTGGCAGCGCCGGCGGCAATGACTTCGGTGGCGATGCGCCCCGGCAGGAGGAGCCGCGGCCTGAGCCGCAGCCCCGGCATGAATCGCGCACCGAGGGCGCACCCACGCCGCCGCCCGCACCGCCGCCCGCACCGCCGCCACCGCCGCCGCCGGAGCGGCCCACCGTGGTGTGGTCCTCTGCATCCGCCGCATCGTCGGGCGACGCCGACCGCAGCCAGCGGGAGGAATGACGCATGCACCCCGAACTCGGGGGGCAGCAAGGCGCCCGCGGGAGGCAACCCGGCCTCCTCGGGCGCATCATCGCCGCGGTCGTCACGCTGGCCGTGATGGTGGTGGGCCTGATGTTCTCGCTGGTGGTGTTCGCCATCGCCCTGGCCATCGGGATCCTCGTCTTCGGCTGGCTGTGGTGGAAGGTGCGCCGTGCCATGAAGCAGGCACGGCAGGATCCACGCTTCCAGGCCCACCAGCCACCGCCAGGCGCAACGCCTCCCGGTGGCGATGTCATCGAAGGCGAAGTGATCCGCGGGGAATGGCAGGACAGCGACGGCCGGCCGCGCTGAAGGCCGCCGCCGGTCAACGTTGCTGTCGGCGCATCTCCACGCTGCGCAACAGCGCACGCACACCCATCTCGGCCAGGTCCAGCACCCTTTCGAATCCCTTCCCGTCGCCGTAGTAGGGATCAGGCACGGCGATGCAGCCCGCTTCCCGGCATTCCGCCAGGAACAACTGCGCACGCTGCGCGTCGCCCCGCGGGGCTACGGCCTTCAGGTCCCGCAGGTTGTCTTCATCCATGGCCAGCAGCAGGTCGAAGTGGCGGAAATCCGCCGGCGCCACCTGCCGTGCGCGCAGTGCCGAGATGTCATAGCCACGCGCCAGCGCCGCGCGCTGGCTGCGCGGGTCCGGCGGGTCACCGATGTGGTAGCCGGCCGTGCCGGCGGAATCGAATTCCAGCCCGAGATGCGGCGCCTCGCGCGCGACCAGGTGCCGCGCCACGCCTTCCACGGTGGGGGAACGGCAGATGTTCCCCAGGCAGACGAACAGGATCCTCACGGCCGCGGCGACGTCCCCACGTTGCCATCGAGCGTGGTCAGCACGCCATAGAGGTCCGGCCGCCGGTCGCGGAACACGAACCAGCTGTCGCGCACCTCGGCCAGCTCGGCCAGGTCGAACTGCGCCAGCAGCACCGACTCGCTCTGCTCATCGGCCTCGGCCACCTTCGCGCCGTGGGAATCAGCGATGAACGAGGAACCATAGAAACGGATGTACAGCTCGTCCGGCGCCTGCAGCGAGCGCTCCACGCCGATGCGGTTGGAGGCCACCAGCGGCATCAGGTTGGCCGCCGCGTGTCCCTGCTGCGTGCGCTGCCAGTGCTCGCGGGAATTCACCGGCGGCGCGGGCGGCGGCTCCGTGCCGATGGCGGTGGGATACAGCAGCACCTCCGCGCCCATCAGCGCCATGGCACGCGCGGTTTCCGGGAACCACTGGTCCCAGCAGATGCCCACGCCGATGCGGCCGAAGCGCGTGTTCCACACCTGGAAGCCCGTGTCGCCGGGGGCGAAGTAGTTCTTCTCCTGGTAGCCGGGCCCGTTGGGAATGTGCGCCTTGCGATAGACGCCCAGCATCTCGCCGTCCGCATCGATGATGGCCACCGAGTTGAAATGGCTTTGTCCGGCACGCTCGAAGAAGCTCACCGGCAGCACCACACCCAGCTCGCGCGCCACCTGCCGCATGCGGCTGATGGCCGGGTTCGCGGCCGCCGTGGTGGCCAGGCGCAGGTGGCGCGAGTCCTGCTCGATGCAGAAATACGGGGTCTCGAACAGCTCCTGCAGCAGGATGAGCTGCGCGCCATCGCGCGCGGCGCGGCGCACGAGCTGCTCGGCGCGGTCGATGTTGGCGGCGCGGTCCCAGGAGCAGGCGAACTGCGTGGCGGCCACCGTGACTACCCGGGGCTTGCGCGCCAGGTGCCCGGGCATGTTCGGCTGTCGGCTGGACATTCCTTCACGGTATCATCTGCCCTGTGAGCAATGCACTGGCCGAACACTGGCGGCGCTACCGCGCGCTGCCCACCCTGCAGCGCGAGCTCGTCACCCTCGGCCTGATGCTGTTGCTGGCGCTCACGCTGCTGCCCGTGGCCATCTTCGTGGCCGGCCAGCTCTTCCTCGGCGACTACATCCGGGACCCCTCCGGCGCCCCCGTGGGCGGCTTCTGGGTCTTCTGGCTGGATTACCTCAAGGGCATCTTCTCGGGCTCCCTGGGCTACTGGGTGGCCTTCCTGGGTCCCTGGGTGCTGCTGCTGGCCTGGCGGGCCGTGGCCGCCCTGGTGCGGAGGCCTTCCGTCCCGCGAGCCCAAAATTGACATAAATCAGGCACTTGCTTGACGTAGTGCACAAAACGCCCAATCATTGTCACATGGACCGGAAATCGCCCGACGACCTGGAAGACACCGCCCGGATCGACCGGCGCAAGTCCGTGCTGGCGCAAATCGAGGCGGCCCTGCTCGCTGACAAGCTCTCCATCGAGAGCGCCCAGGGCACCGACCCCTACAACAGCGGCGTCTATCCGAAGATGGCCGGGGGCGACGTCTGGCGCAGCCGCAAGCAGCGCTAGGGTCCCTCGCCCGGCCTGGCCTTCAGGCAGGCCAGTAGTTCCACCCCACCACGAGCACCGCCACGCCCAGGGCCAGTGCAGCGGCCACCCGCCAGGGCCTGCGCCGGATCTGCCCCAGGAAGGCGGCCACCGATGTGGCCACCAGAAGTGCTGCCCAGGCAATGGCCTGGACCAGCGGTCGGAATTCGCCTGACAGACGTTCGTGGAACTCCGGCAGCAGCAGGAACACCAACAATGTCATGATCAGCCCGGCCAGCAGCGCGACGGAAGAGCCCATGACGATTCCGATCAGTGCTGCGAGCGGTTGCACAACGGGGTACCTCCAACCAGACTTGGGAACATGACTGTAACTGAACTTGCGAGACGCTCGCGCCGCCCACTGGGCACCCTCGGCCTGTCGGTCCTGCTGGTGCTTTCCCTCATTGGTGCCGGCTCCACCGGCGCGCCGGCCGGGCAGGCGCAGAGCCTGCTGCCGGAGAATGCGCTGGCACCGAGCGAGCGGCATGCGCGCACGGCCAAACGCATCGGCACCATGCTGGTGAACAACCACTACCGGCGCGTGTCAACCATCGACGATCGCATGTCCGAGGAGATCTACCAGCGTTACCTGGACTCCCTCGACGGCCAGCGCAGCTACTTCCTCGCCAGCGACATCGCCGAGTTCGACCGGTGGAAGCACCAGTTCGACAACATGATCCAGAGCGGCAAGGTCGAGCCGGCCTTCTTCATGTATGCACGCCTGCAGCAGCGCAACCGCGAGCGCATCGAGCATGCGCTGAAGCTGCTGGAGACCGAGCCGGACTTCACGCGCGCCGAGACCTTCGAGTTCGAGCGCAAGAAGGCCCCCTGGCCCACCACCCGGGAGGAGCTCGACGAACTCTGGCGCAAGCGCGTGAAGAACGATGCGCTTACCCTGGCGCTCACCGGCAAGCCCTGGTCCGAGAACGCCGAGACGCTGCGCAAGCGCTACGAGCGCGTGCTCAAGCGCGCCGAGCAGGTGACCGCCGACGAGGTGTTCGAGGTGGTGATGAACGCCTACGCGCGCACCTTCGATCCGCACTCCAGCTATTTCTCGGCGCGCAACTCCGAGGAATACCGCATCGAGATGAGCCTGTCCTACGAGGGCATCGGCGCCACGCTGCAGTCCGAGGATGACTATGCCTCCATCGTGAACCTGCTGCCCGGCGGCCCTGCGGCCGCGGCCGGCACGCTGGGCATCAAGGACCGCATCACCGCCATCGCGCAGGGACAGGAGCCCTTCCAGGACGTCATCGGCTGGCGCCTGGACGATGTGGTCGACCTCATCCGCGGCAAGGGCGGCACGGTGGTGCGCCTGCAGGTGCTGCCCGCCGGCGCGGCGCCCGGCTCCGCCGAGAAGGTGGTCGAGATCACCCGCGGCAAGGTCACGCTCGAGAGCAAGGCTTCCAAGAAGCAGCGCGTGCAGGTCACGCGCAACGGCAAGCCGGTGCACATCGGCGTGATCAGCGTGCCCACCTTCTACCGCGACGTGGATGCGGAGGCCCGCAACGACCGCGACTTCCGCAGCACCACGCGCGACGTGGCGCGGCTGCTCGCCGAACTGCAGGAGGAAGGCCCCATGGATGGCCTGGTGCTCGACCTGCGCGGCGACGGCGGCGGATTCCTGCCCGAGGCCACTGCGCTCACCGGCCTGTTCATCGACCGCGGCCCGGTGGTGCAGCTGAAGACCTCCGACGGCCGGGTCGAGGTGCTCGATGATCCTTCCCCGGGCGCGCTCTACGACGGCCCCATGGTGGTGCTCATCGACCGCTACAGCGCCTCGGCTTCCGAGATCTTCGCCGGCGCCATCCAGGACTACGGGCGCGGCTACGTGATCGGCCAGCGCAGCTTCGGCAAGGGCACGGTGCAGAACCTGGTGCCGCTGGACCGCTGGACGCAGACGCCGGTGGAAGGCCAGCTCACGGTGACCATCGGCAAGTTCTACCGCGTCACCGGCGAGAGCACCCAGCACCGCGGCGTGGAGCCGGACATCGTGCTGCCCTCCTCCATCAACATGGAGGAAGTCGGCGAGAGTGCGCTGGAGGCCGCCCTGCCCTGGGATCGCATCTCGGCGGCCAGTTTCCGCCGCACCTCGCTGTCCAGGCCGCTGCCCAGCGCCGCGGAACTGGAGCAGGCGGAGGCCGCCCGCGCCACGAACGACCCGGACTTCCGCTGGCTGGTGGAATCCATCGAGGCCAACAACCGCCTGCGCGACCAGAAGGTGTTGTCGCTGAACCTGGCCGAGCGCAAGGCCGAGCGTGAACAGCTGGATGCCGAGCGGCTCAAGCGCGAGAACGAGCGCCGCGCCAAGCTGCGCAAGCCGCCTTTCGCCACGCTCGAGGAAATGGAGAAGAGCGATGAGGTGAGCGGCGACAAGGCGCCGGACATCCTGCTCAATCGCACCGCGGAGATCATGGGCGACATCATTGCCGGCCTGCCGCGCACGCGCACCGCGGCGCGTGCGCCGGATGCAGGGAAGGCCGAGGCAAAGCCCTGAGCCCCGGGCCTGCGGCCGGTTATTCGGCCGTGCGGTAGAACAGTTCGGACATGCCCCAGAGGTCGTGTCCGAACAGGTCCCAGGTCATCTGCTCGCCGCGGGTGAGCGCCGAGCGCAGCGCCTGGCGCACCGACTCCTCCGCCGGCAGGGTCTCCGCCGGCAGCCGGTACTGCACCTGTGAGGCCAGGAAGTCGGCCAGGCGGCGGGCTTCGGTGGCCAGCCCCTGGGCGTTCTGGGTCATGTTGGCGCGGGCGCGGGCAATCTCCTGCATGGCGGCCATGGCCGCGTCCGGGCCGCCATCCATGCGCGCCTCCGGGCGTGACATGGCGTCGATCATGCGCGCCATCAGGCTCACCGGAGCCAGGCGCAGCGCCAGCACCTGCGCAGCAGCGATCACGGTGAGGTTCAGCATGCGGCGGGCATCGAGGGAGAGGCCCGGATAACGCGCGCCACCGGCCTCCTCGATCTTCACCAGCTCGGCGCGGGCCTCGGCCAGCTCGGCCTCGGCGGCCGCCACCTGCGCCTCCACGGCCTGGCGCTTGCGCAGCAGTTCGCGGCGACGGAAGTACTGCCACCAGCGCTGCGAGGCGGCCAGCGCCGACTGCACATTGGTCAGGCGCGAACGCACGTCGGCGGCGGCATGCTCGGCGCGGGCGGCGGCGGCACGCGCCACCTGCTGGCGCTCGAAGAGCTGGCGGTTGAGGTCGGCCAGGAACTGCTTGCGCTCGCGCTCCTCGCGCGCCTTGGCCAGCTCCTGCACCAGCGTGGTGATCCGGGTGTGGCCGGTCTCCCACAGTTCCCGCAGCTGGTAGTGCACCAGGCAATGCAGGCCGCTCACCGGCTGGCCGAGGAAGGACTCCAGGCGCTGCAGCTGCTCACGCACGCGCTGCGTGGCGGCCTCCTGCAGCTTCACGCGGTCCTTCATGCGATGGACCTCGTCCAGCGCGTCCGCCAGCGTCTTTTTCAGCTCCGCGCGGTTGCGGAACAGCTGGATGATGCGCGAATCCTCCGGCGCTTCCGGGTGCTGCAGCTTCACCCGGGTGCGCAGGAGCTTCCCCAACCAGCTTGAGTAGTCGGCGGTAAACAAGCGAGGAGTTTCCCTTCAGGCCAGCCTGTGCCCCAGTTCGAGGCAGTATTCCAGCCACTTGTTTAACATGTTGTTATGGACCCAGCGCTGCTGCAGTTCACGCTCTGCCTGCCTGGGGTCGCTGGAACAGGGCTCCGGCTGGCCGGCCGGCCAGTGCTGGGCCTGGGCCATGCGGGCATCGGTGTAGATGCGGATGCGCACGTCCGGGTAGGTGACCAGCGCGTCCATGCCGGGGGCCGCCGCCGCCGGGTCGTGGAACAGGTGGGTCAACCCGATGGTGGTCGTATAGGGGCACTGCTCCAGCACGGTGAGCTTCAGGTCGCAGCTGCCGGGCACATGCGAGATCATTTCGCCATGCAGCAAGGCCGGGTCGCCGGTCAGGCGCGTCAGGCGCAGGTAGTTGCTCTCGTAGAGGGACATCAGCGCCGCGAAGCCGCGCGGGCGGGCCCGCCAGCTCGCCGGCAGCAAGGTCTCGTTGCGCACCATCCCGCTCACGTGACCGCCTGCGGCGCCTGCGCGGCCTCGACGAACAGCCGCGCGCGGTAGAACGCCAGCTCGCGGATGGAATCATGGATGTCGGCCAGCGCCAGGTGCGCAGCCTGCTTCTCGAAGCCCGCGGCCAGCTGCGGTGCCCAGCGGCGCGCGAGCTCCTTCACCGTGCTGACGTCGAGGTTGCGGTAGTGGAAGTAGCGCTCCAGCTGCGGCATCAGCCGCGCGAGGAAGCGCCGGTCCTGGCAGATGCTGTTGCCGCACATGGGCGAGGTGCCGCCGGGCACCCACTGCCTGAGGAACTCCAGTGTCTGGCGTTCTGCCTCGGCCAGGTCGACCTGGCTCTCGCGCACGCGCGCGGTGAGGCCGCTGGCGCCGTGCTGGCGCGTGTTCCATTCATCCATGGCGCCCAGGATTTCATCGCTGGCGTGGACGGCCAGCACCGGTCCTTCGGCCAGTACGTTCAGCTGCGCATCGGTGACCACGGTGGCGATCTCGATGATCGTGTCGGACTCGGGCTTAAGGCCCGTCATTTCCAGATCGATCCAGATCAGGTTGTCGCGATGCTGCACGGATGCCTCGTGTGGAAGGTGCCTGTGGCATTCTAGGGTTCGTGATCGCCGAAGTCATCGCCACCTACGGAAGGCATCTGCTGCTGCAGGATGACGCCGGCGCGCGCCACCGGGCGCGGCCCCTGGGGCGGAAGCTCGAAATCGTCTGCGGCGATCAGGTAGAATGTGAATTCCAGGGCGCGGAATTGCTGGTCTCGCGCGTGCTGCCGCGCTCGCGCTTCCTTCGACGCACCAACCTGCGCGGACGCAGCGAACCGCTCGCCGCCAACCTCTCGCAACTTGCCGTCGTGCTGGCGCCATTGCCGGCGCCCGACCTCTACATCCTCGATCGCTACCTCAGCGCGGCGGCCAGCGCATCGCTCGGCGCCATCATCGTGCTCAACAAGGCAGACCTTTCCGGTGCCGCGGAATTGCGTGCGGCACTGGCCGCGCACGTGGCGCTGGGTTATCCCCTGCTCCAGGTCACCGCCATCAATGCAGGCGGCATCGAGGCGCTGCGCGACGCGCTCTCCGGACACACCACCATCCTTGCGGGCCAGTCCGGCGTGGGTAAATCCTCGCTGACGAAGCTGCTCACCAGCGAGGAAGCCGACATCGAAGTCGGCTCGCTGGTGCGTGATGAGGAAGGCCGCCACACCACCACCGCGTCGCGGCTGTATGAATGCCGGGACGGTGGACGCATCATCGACTCACCCGGCGTGCGCGACTTCGCGCCCGCGCTGGACGACCTGGAGCCAGCCAGCCTCGGCTTTGTCGAAGTGGCGCAGCTCGCACCCGGCTGCCGCTTCCTCGACTGCCGGCACATGCAGGAACCGGACTGCGCGGTGCGCACCGCACTGGAAGAAGGTCGCATGGACGCACGGCGCTACGAAAGCTACCGCCGGCTGCGGCGACTGTTCGACCAGCTCTGGGAACAGCGCACCGGGCGCGAGCGCGCCACCCGGCCGCGCTGAACGCCAGGCTTCAGCTCGCCGGCACGTCCACCGCCGCCGAGAGGCCACCGAGATCCGAGGTGCCAAGCTCCAGGCTGCCGCCGTAGACCTGGCACAGCTCATCCACGATCTGCAGTCCCAGTCCGCTGCCCGGACGGCTGGTGTCCAGGCGCACGCCGCGGCGGATGGCCTCGGCCCTGCGGTCGGGCGGGATGCCGGGGCCATCATCCTCCACGCGGATGTGGAGGCGCGCGCCCTCCTCCCGCACCGCGATGCGCACGCGGCTGCGCGCCCACTTGGTGGCGTTGTCCAGCAGGTTGCCGAAGATTTCCTGCAGGTCGGCGGCATCCCCGCGGAAACGCGCCGCGGAGCCGATGTCCACGTCGATCAGGATGCGCTCGCCATGAATGTGGCGGATGGCGCGGATCACGTCTTCCAAGGCCTCCTGAACCCGCACGTACCGGCCACGCAGCTGCGCCGGTGCCGCGCGTGCGCGGACGAGGTGGCGCTCGATGGCGCGGTGCATGCGTTGCACCTCGGCGCCGATGGTCTCGTTCACCGCAGGACCGCTGCCAGCCGCCAGTGCATTGCGGATCACCGCCAGCGGCGTCTTCAGTGCATGGGCGAGATTGCCCGCCTGCGCGCGCGCACGATCCAGCAGTTCGCGGTTCTCGCCAAGCACGGCGTTGAGGTCTTCAACCAACGGGCGGATCTCCGAAGGATATTCCCCCTCCACGCGATCCACCTGGCCGCCACGCAGCTGCGTCATCGCGCGGCCGAGCCGGCGCAGCGGCGCCAGCCCGAAGTGCACCTGCGCCACCACGATGGCCATCAGGCCCGCCGCCAGCAGGGCCAGCGAGATGGCCAGCGTGCGCGTGAACGAAGCCGTCATGCGTCCGGTGCGGGCATCGTCGGCCGCCACGCGCATGGTCACCGGCGAGGGGAAGTCCGGGTGATGGATGGTGCGCGTCCACACGGTGAGCGACTGGCCCTCGGGGCCTGCCATCTTCACCGGCGCTTCTTCCCCGCCTCCCGCATCCAGCGAACGTTCCCACAGCGAGCGGGAATGCAGCTGCGAGCGCGCGCCGGCAAATACCTCCCAGTACAGCCCCGAATACGGACGCTGGAACAGCGGGTCCGAGAGATCGCGCTGCAGGACCAGGCTGCCATCGGCGGTCACTTCGAGGACGGCCGCCAGCTCATCGAGATAGCCGCCGATGCGTTCGGCGTGTTCACGCTCCACGTGCTCCCGGTACAGCGTCGAGAGCATGAACGCGGCCGCGCCCAGTGCCAGCACGGTCCACAGCAGCGACACGGCCACCAGCCGCGCGCCCAGCGAACGCATGCCGCGCATCAGGGCGCCGCGGCCTGGAAACCCAGGCCGCGCACGGTGCGGATCACTTCCGCGCCGAGCTTGCGCCGCAGGCGGGCGATGAACACGTCGATGGTGTTGCTGTCGCGGTCCTGGTCCTGCGCGTAGATGTGTTCGGTGAGCTCGGTGCGGGGCACCACCCGGTCCTGGTGGTGGACCAGGTAGGCCAGCAGCCGGTACTCATGCGGCGTCAGTGCCACGTCGCGCCCGTCCACGCTCACCTTGCAGCGGCGCGTGTCCACCCGCACCGGGCCCAGCACCAGCTCGGTGCTGGCATGGCCGGCGGCACGGCGCAGCACCGCGCGCAGGCGCGCGATCAGTTCCTCCATCTCGAAGGGTTTGGCCACGTAGTCATCCGCGCCGGCATCGATGCCCAGCACGCGCTCCTGCCAGGTGCCGCGCGCCGTGAGCACCACCACCGGCAGGCGGATGCCGGCGGCACGCCATTCCCGCAGCACCGTGAGGCCGTCGCGCTCCGGCAGGCCCAGGTCGAGCACCACGGCATCCAGCGCCTCCACGGAGCCCAGGTGCGCGGCGTCGACGCCATTGCCGGCCACGTCGACCACGTAGCCGGCCTCGGTGAGCGCGGTGCGCAGCTGCCCGCGCAGCGCAGCATCATCCTCGGCCACCAGCACCCTCACGGCCGGGCCTCCTCCTGCGGCATGTCCGCGGGCCATGGCGCACCGTCGATTTCCAGCAGCCTGCCGGTCAGGGCGTCGAATTCCAGTTCGACGATGCGGTTGTCCCCGGTGAGCACCTCGACCTCGTACACCCAGCGCGTCTCGCGCCCGCCGTCATCGAAACCCACGTCGGATTCCATTTCGACCTCGATGACCCTGCCCGGCGCAATCCTGCGCGCGGCCGCGAGGATCTCTGACAGCGGCAGGATCTGCTCCGGCGCACGCTCAAGGGCGACTCCCGCGGCCTTGAGGTCCGGCTCGTTGCCCGAACAGCCGGGCAGCAGGACCAGCGCCAGGAGCAGCGCGCAGGCGGGAAGGCAACGAAGGTCGCTGTGCATGCACACCGTATAGGCAGCGGGTCATGAACAACCCGTTAACGACGGAATCATTCGCCGTTAAGGGCATGGAAGCAAGACTGTGCCCCATCAGGACATCCGGTCCAGGAGATCACCATGAAACCCCATCCCGCACGAAGGTTGACCGTATTGCTGCTCACCGGCCTGGTGGCCGGCAGCGCCTGGGCCCAGTACACCGGGCCTGGCGCGCGTGGCGCGGCAGCGCGCCCGGTGGCCCGCACCGTGGCCGAAATCCTCCGCCAGCCGGTCGATGACCAGAAGGTGGAGCTGACCGGCACGCTGCTGGAGCAGACCGGGCGCGAGACCTTCCTCTTCAGCGACGACACCGGCCGCATCACGGTGGAGATCGATGCCGAAGACTTCCCCGCGCAGCCCATCGGACCCGAGGTGCAGGTGCACCTGCTGGGAGAGGTGGAGAAGCGCCTGCTGCGCGATCCGGTCGTGGAAGTGGAGGAACTGCGCGTGTCCCGGACGCCAGAGGCCGCGCGCCCGCCACAGCCGGCACAACCTTCGCAGCCTGCCCAACCCTGATTTCCGCATCCATCACAACGGAGTTCACAAGTCATGTACAGGAAGATCGCGACACTGACCCTGGTCGCCTTTGCCGCCAGCGCCGCCGCCGAATCCTACGTCGGCGTGGGATACCAGGCCGGAGCGGCCCGCGTGGAACGCAACTCGCTGCGCAATCCCGTGGTCGACGGGCGCACGCTCGACCAGTCCGACCACGAATCCGTCAGCAGCGTGCGTGTGCTCGCAGGCTACCGCTTCAACGACCGCTGGTCGCTGGAAGCCGCCTTCCAGCAGCCCACGCTGGAAACCAGCATCGAGGAAACCGACGTCGGCACGGGTGACGACGAGGAGTGGGAGAGCAGCGTGCGCAGCACCCACGTGTCGCTGGCGCCGGTGTTCCAGCACCGCCTGTCCGAGCGCGCCGAACTGCGGCTCAGTGCCGGCCTGCTCTACGGCGACTACAAGTTCACCCGCCAGCACTCCCTGGACGTGGAGAACGGACCGGACCAGGAACTCTCCCGCGTGAGCGACAGCGATTCGAAGCTGGGCGCCATGGCCGGCGTGGGCGTCACCTTCCGCACGCCGTGGAAGGTGGAAGTGCTGGCCGAGGCACTGCACCAGCGCACCAGCGTGGTGTCGGATTCCAGCGTGGCGCTGGGGCTGATCTACCGCTTCTGAGTCGAAGCCGGCGGCGGGCTGCGCGAGTGGCCCGTTGCCTACGACACGCTCTGCCGGCCGGCCAGCGCCGCGGCGAGCGTGCCGCCATCCACGTATTCCAGTTCGCCGCCGAAGGGCACGCCCTGGGCGATGCGCGTGGCCTTCAGTCCCCGCACTCGGGCCATCTCGGAGATGTAGTGCGCAGTGGCCTCGCCCTCCACCGTGGAGTTGGTGGCGAGGATCACCTCGCGCACCGCGCCGCCCGAGAGCAGCAGGTCAAGCTCGTGCAGGCCCAGCTCCGCCGGGCCGATGCCGTCCAGCGGCGAGAGATGTCCCATCAGCACGAAGTAGCGGCCGCGGTAGGCGCCGGAATTCTCCACCGCGATCACGTCGGCGGGGGATTCCACCACGCACAGCTGCGCATCATCGCGGGTGCCGGAGGCGCACAGCGGGCACAGCTCGCCCTCGGCCAGCATGCGGCAGCGGCGGCAGCGGCCGATGTTCTCCAGCGCATGCTGCAGCGACTGCGCCAGCTCGCGCGCCGCGCCGCGCCCGTCCTGCATCAGGCGGAAGGCCAGGCGCTGCGCGCTCTTCGGGCCGATGCCGGGCAGTGCATGCAGGGCGTCGATCAGCCGCGACAGCGCCTCCGGGTGTTTCATCGTCGGGTGGCGATCAGAACGGCAGCTTCATGCCCGGCGGCAGCGACAGGCCCGCCATCGCGCCGGCCATCTTCTCGTTCACCGCCACGCCCACCTTGTGGGTGGCGTCGTTGATGGCCGCGGCGATGAGGTCCTCGAGCATTTCCTTGTCCTCGGACAGCAGCGCCTTGTCGATCTCCACGCCCACGGCCTCGTGCTTGCCATTGAGCGTCACCTTGACCATGCCGCCGCCAGCCTCGCCGGTGGCGGTGAGCTGGGCGACCTGCTCCTGGGCCTTCTTCAGGTTCTCCTGCACGGCCTGCGCCTGCTTCAGGATGTTGCCGATGTTGCCGCGCATGTCAGTTCTCCTCGGTGGAATGCGGGCGCACGGAGTCCGGGAAGATCGTGGCGCCCATGTGCCTTTGCATGGCCTGGATGTTCGGGTCGGAGGCCAGTGCCGCCCGCGCCTGGGCCAGTCGCTCCTCGTCCTGCCGCTGCAGTTCGCGCGCCGGGGTGGGTGGCGGTTCGACCGCGGCGGTTTCGAACACCACCTGCACCTTCTGGCCCAGGTAGCGCGAGATGGCCTCCGTGAGTTTGGCCTCGTTGCCGGGCGTGCGCGTGGCGCGCGCGTCCACCAGCAGCTTCACCTTGTTGCCCTGGCGGCCACCCGGCGCGCAATTGGCGGCAAGCTGGCGGGCCGAGCCGGCGAGGCCCAATGCATCGATGATGGCCGACCAGTTCTCCGGGGTGAATTCCAGTGCGGGAGCGGCCGGCGCGGATGTCGTGGCCGTGCCGGCGGCCGGGGCCGCACGGCCTGGCGCACCGGCGGCAACGGTGGCCGCCGCGGAGGCTGCCGCCGCGACACCACGTGCCGCCACCGGACGCCCGCCTGCCGCACCGGAGGCCGCGCCGCCCTCGCCCGCCGGCTCGCTGCCCGGCCGGAAGGCCAGCATCCGCAGCAGTGCCAGCGCAAAGCCGCTGCGCTGGTCGCCGGCCAGCGGCAGGTCGCGCCGCGCCAGCACGCCCACCTGCCAGTAGAGCTGCAGGTCTTCCGGCGCGATGGCCGCCGCCAGTTCGGCCATGGTTTCCGCCGGCACGTCGTCGTCCTCGTCGTAGGGCCGGCCCGCGGCCTGGAACAGCGCCACGCGCGCCAGCAGGCTCACCAGCGCGTCGAGCATCTGCACGTAGTCGTGCGAGAACTGTTCCAGCTGCCGCGCGTAGTCGAGCACCTGCGCCACGTCCTGCGTGGCCAGCAGGCGCACCAGCTGCAGCACCTGCGAGCGGTCCACCGTGCCCAGCATGGCGCGCGCCTCCGCCTCGCGCACCTCACGCGCGCCGCCGAAGGCCAGCAACTGGTCCAGCAGCGACAGCGCATCGCGCAGCGAACCGTCGGCGGCGGTGGCGATCAGCCGCAGCGCCGCCGGCTCGAAGGCCACCCCCTCCTGCTCGAGGATGTAGGTGAGCCGCGCCTGGATCAGGCTCACCGGCAGGCGTTTCAGGTTGAACTGCAGGCAGCGCGACAGCACGGTGACCGGCAGGCGCTGCGGATCGGTGGTGGCCAGCAGGAACTTCACGTGCGGCGGCGGTTCCTCCAGCGTCTTCAGCAGCGCGTTGAAGGAATGCGTGGAGAGCATGTGCACTTCGTCGATCAGGTAGATCTTGAAGCGCCCGCGCGCCGGCAGGTACTGCACGTTCTCCAGCAGGTCGCGCGTGTCCTCCACCTTGGTGCGCGAGGCGGCGTCCACTTCGAGCAGGTCGGGGAAACGACCGGCGTCGATGTCGGTGCAGGTGGGGCACACGCCGCAGGGCGTGGCCGAGATGCCCTGCTCGCAGTTCAGGCACTTGGCGAAGATGCGCGACACCGTGGTCTTGCCCACGCCGCGCGTGCCGGTGAACAGGAAGGCATGGTGCACGCGGCCGGCGTCCAGCGCGTTGGCCAGGGCCTTGAGCACATGCTCCTGCCCCGACATCTCGGCGAAGGTCCTGGGACGCCACTTGCGGGCCAGTGCGGTGTAGCTCATATCGTGCCGACTCGAAGCGAGGAGGCGACCCGCATCAGCCGGGACTTCGGCACCCGGCCCATCCGTTACCGTTGCTCCCTTCCGGGCCTGGCGGGATTCACGGCGGACCGTCGCGAAGGAGCCAATGCGGGCCACCATTGAAACCCGATCTGGCGGAGAGAGTGGGATTCGAACCCACGAATACCCGTGAAGGTATTACTGGAATTCCAGTCCAGCGCCTTCGACCACTCGGCCATCTCTCCGTTCAAACACTTACGCTAGCTTTCTCGATGGTGTCGAGACCCGCCCGGCCCCTTCGGAAAGCCGGGGGGATTCTACCTGAATGACGCGCCTCAACGGGGCCGCGGGGGCGTCCGGGGGGTGCGGCGCGCCGGCTCCCGCTCTGCCTCCGACTCCTCGTCCTCGTCCTCGCCGGCCCGCTGCGGAGAGCGCATCAGCCGCTCCAGCGCCGGCAGGTCGTACTCGGGAGTCGCAGGCAGCGGAGGCGCGGTGATCGCCGGCGGCGCGTCGATGCAGGGTCCGTCCGGATCCAGCGGCATTTCCGGCTCGTTGACGTCCGGGATCGCCATGGCCCCATCCGTCTGCGGGCCATCGAAGCCGGGGGGCATCTTCAGCGGCGGCAGGTTGCCGGCGGTGTGATGCGGCTGCGGCTTGTGGCAGGCGCCACCCACCACGGTGCTGCAGCCGCCGGCCAGCAGCAGCGCCACCAGGCAGGACGAAAGGAGGAATCCCGTGCGCAGCTTCATGTCAGGCGGCTGCTGCAAGCGAGACGCCGGCCTGGGCCAGCGCTGCTTCCACCGTGGCGAAATGCCGCTGCGACAGCGGCGTGAGCGGCAGGCGCAGCCGCCCGCGGATGGTGCCCATGCGCTCCAGGGCCCACTTGACCGGAATCGGATTGGATTCGACGAACAGCTTCTCGTGCAGGCCCGACAGGCGGGCGTCCAGTTCCGCCGCCTGCGCGGCATCGCCGCTGCGCGCCGCGGCGATCATGCGGCTCATCAGCGCCGGGGCGACGTTGCCCGTCACCGAGATGATGCCGCAGGCACCATGGCCGATGGCCTCGCGCGCGGTGGCATCGTCGCCGGAGAGGATGGCGAAGCCGGCCGGACAGGCCGCCGCCAGCGCATCGATGCGCGCCATCTCCGGCACCGCCTCCTTGACGGCACGCACCTGCGGCAGGCGCGCCAGGCGCGCCACGGTTTCAGGCAGCATGTCGACCGCGGTGCGGCTGGGCACGTTGTAGAGGATGAGCGGCACGCCGGCGACTTCCGCGGCGGCCTCGAAATGGCGGAACAGGCCTTCCTGCGTGGGCTTGTTGTAGGCCGGTGTTGCCAGCAGCAGGCCATCGACGCCTTCTGCCGACCAGGCCTTCACGCGCGCGACGGTCGTGGCGGTGCTGTTGCTGCCGCAGCCGACGACGACCTGCATGCGGCCACCCACCTGCGCGCGGGCGCGGCGCGCCAGTTCGAGCAGCTCGGCTTCGGTGACGGTGGGAGACTCACCGGTGGAGCCGCCAACCACCACGCCGTCGGTGCCGCTGGCCACATGCCAGTCGAGCAGGCGCGCCCAGGCGGCGAAGTCCACCTCGCCGTCATCCCGGAACGGGGTGACCAGGGCAACGTGTGCGCCGGCGAAGGCTGGCGAAGTCATGCTGGATGGCAAGTCGGTTCCCGGATGCAAAATACAGGCTGCTGGGCGCGCGATGTTACGGGCCGCGTGCTATCCCCGGCAAGCGCGGCTAAACTGGGGGCCGTTCCATCCTGACTTCCCCGTAATGAAGCAGTTCCTGGCCGTTTCGGCCATAGGCAAAGACCGGCCCGGCCTCGCGCACGACCTGGTCCGCACCATTTCCGACTGCGGGGCCAGCATCAACGACAGCCGCATGCTGCCCCTCGGCGGGGAATTCGCGATGCAGCTGCTGGTGTCAGGCAACTGGCACGGCATTGCCCGGGTGGAATCCGAGCTCGCCCGCCTGGCCGAGGCCGCGGGGCTGTCGTTGAACCTGCGCCGCACCGAACCCCGGCCGCTGCGCGAGGACCACATCCCCTATTCCATCGACGTGATCGGGCCTGACCAGCCGGGCATCGTCTCCGGCCTTGCCGGATTCCTCACCGCGCGCGGCATCGAGATTGCCGAAGTGCTCACGCGCTCCTATGCGGCAGCCCAGACCGGCGCCGCCATGTTCGCCGTGCAGATGATGATCAACGTGCCCGCGCGCCTGGCCATCGGCCACCTGCGCGAGGACTTCATGGAGTACTGCGATTCGCAGAACCTCGACGCCATCCTCGAACCGGTGAAGAACTGATGGCCGCCCCGAAGGTCGGCGCGCAGGTGAAGGATTTCACGGCCGACAGCACCGCCGGCGAGCCCTTCACCCTGTCTGCTGCACGCGGCCAGGCCGTGGTGCTGTATTTCTACCCGAAGGACATGACCTCCGGCTGCACGACGGAGTCGCAGGAGTTCCGCGACCTGGCGGCACGCTTCCGCCGCGCCGGGGCCATCATCCTGGGCGTGTCGCGCGACCCGCTGAAGTCGCACGCGAAGTTCCGCGAGAAGGAAGGCCTGCCCTTCCACCTGCTCAGTGACCCGCAAGAGAAGCTGTGCAGGCAGTTCGACGTGATCCGCGAGAAGAGCCTGTACGGTCGCAAGTACATGGGAATCGAGCGCAGCACGTTCCTCATCGATGCCCAAGGTGTTCTGCGCCGCGAATGGCGCAAGGTGAAGGTTGCCGGCCATGCCCAGGAAGTCCTTGACGCCCTCCGAAAAGACGACTGAACGCGCGCCCGGGCGGCGCATCTACGTGCTCGACACCAACGTGCTGATGCACGACCCGGCGGCGCTGTTCCGTTTCGAGGAGCACGACATCTACCTGCCCATGGTGGTGCTGGAGGAACTGGACCACCACAAGAAGGGCACATCAGAGCCGGCGCGCAACGTGCGCCAGGTGTCGCGCTTCCTCGACGAGATCATGCGCGACGCCGACCGGGACGGCATCGATGGCGGCCTGCCCATTCCCTCCGCCCTCACGGTGAAGTCCGAGGCCAAGGCCGAGGCCTCCGGGCGCATTTTCTTCCAGACCCGCGCGCTGAAGGGCACGCTGCCGGCCGAATTGCCGGGCACGGCGCCTGACAACGCCATCCTGGCGCAGACACTGGCACTGCAGGCGGAGATGCCGCGCACGCGCGTCACGCTGGTGTCCAAGGACATCAACCTGCGCATCAAGGCGGCCATCGTCGGGGTGCACGCGGAGGACTACTACAGCGACCGCACAATCGACGACGCCGACCTGCTCGACTCCGGCACGCGCGCGCTGGGCGAGGACTTCTGGCAACGGCATGGCGAGAACATCCGCTCCTGGAAGGAAGCCGGCCGCACGCACTACGAGCTCACCGGCCCGGCCGTGGGCGACTGGCGCGTGAACCAGTTTGTCTTCGAGGAACGCGCCGAGGGCATCGAGGCCATCGTGCGCGGCATCGACGGCGACAAGGCGCACCTGGAACTGATCCAGGACCATCGCAACAGCAAGCACAGCGTGTGGGGCGTCACCGCGCGCAACCGCGAGCAGAACTTCGCGCTCAACCTGCTGCTGGACCCGGACATCGACCTGGTGACCATCCTGGGCCCGGCCGGCACCGGCAAGACGCTGCTCACCCTGGCGGCCGGACTCACGCAGACGCTGGACTCAAGCCAGTTCGCCGAGATCATCATGACGCGCGTGACCATCCCCCTGGGCGAGGACATCGGCTTCCTGCCGGGCACCGAGGAAGAGAAGATGGAGCCCTGGATGGGTGCGCTGATGGACAACCTGGAGGTGCTGACGCAGAGCGCCGAGGGCGGCAACTGGGGCCGCGCGGCCACCAACGACCTGCTGCGCAACCGCATCAAGATCCGCTCGCTGAACTTCATGCGGGGCCGCACCTTCATGAACCGCTTCGTGATCATCGACGAGGCGCAGAACCTCACGCCCAAGCAGATGAAGGCGCTGCTCACGCGCGCCGGCCCGGGCACCAAGATGGTCTGCCTGGGCAACATCGCCCAGATCGACACGCCCTACCTCACCGAGACCACCTCGGGCCTCACGTACGTGGTCAACCGCTTCCGCGGCTGGCCGCACGCCGGGCACATCACCCTGCGCCGGGGCGAGCGCTCGCGCCTGGCCGACCAGGCGTCGGAAATCCTCTAGGGCCCGGTTCCGGGCTCCCGGGGGCGCCCGCGGCCCGTCCATCGAAAATTTAAGGCTGCCGGGGACGCCCGGCTGTGGTGTGATGGGGACATGCGCAGACCCACCCGCCTGCCCATGCTGCTTGCCTTCCTGCTGGCCCTGCCCGCCGCCACGGCCTGGCCCCAGGATCGCTCCACCGCGATCCTGGTGCCGAAGCAGCCGGTGCAGAATTCCCTCCCGAACCTCGGCAGCACGGCCAACTCGGTGATCAGCCGCGCCGAGGAATACCAGGTCGGGCGGATGATGGTGCGCGACCTGCGCAACGAGAATGCCCTGCTCGATGACGTCGAGACCGCCGACTACCTGCAGAACCTGGGCTCGCGCATCGGCGCCGAGGCACAGGACGGCGAGCACCGTTTCACCTTCTTTGCCGTGCGCGACCGTTCGCTCAATGCCTTCGCCCTGCCCGGTGGCTTCATCGGCCTGCACACCGGCCTGATCACCATGACGGGCAGCGAGGCGGAGCTCGCCGGCGTCATCGCCCACGAGGTGGGCCATGTGGTGCAGCGGCACATCGCCCGCGCCGTGGAGGCCCAGGGCCGCATCGGGCTGAGCACGCTGGCGGGCATACTCGGCGGCATCCTGGTCGGCGCGGCCACGGGCAATGCCGATGCCATTCCCGGCGTGATCGCGCTGGGCCAGGGCACGGCCATGCAGCAGCAGATCAATTTCACGCGCATGGAAGAACATGAGGCCGACCGCGTGGGCATCGGCTACCTGGCCTCCGCCGGTTTCGATCCCAACGGCATGGCCAGCTTTTTCACCACGATGATGCGCAACCGGGGACTCTCCGGCAACGACATCCCGGCGCTGCTGCTGACCCACCCGGTGGACACCGTGCGCCTGTCGGAGGCACGGGCACGCATCCAGGCGATGCCCGAGATGCCGCGCCGGCCCGACTCGGAGAGTTATCCCTTCATCCGCGAGCGGGTGCGGGTACTCACCTCGACCACCAGCACCGACCTGCGCCGGCACTACCAGCGCGAGCTGGCCTCCAGTCCGGACGACCCCGCCGTGCGTTACGGGGCGGCACTCGCCGAGCTGCGCGACAACCGGCCCGATGCCGCCATCGAGCTGCTCAAGCCGCTGCTGGCAAGCAGGCCCCAGCTGCCCCTGCTGCACGCCGCACTGGCCCAGGCGCAGATCGCGGCCGGCCAGCAGAAGGAGGGACTGGCCACTTTCGAGAGGGCGCTGCAGCTCTCGCCCCGCAACGTGCCCCTCACCGTGCGCTACGGGGAGTCCCTGCTGTCGCTGGGCGAGGCCAGGCAGGCGCACATCGTGCTGCTGGACCTGTTCAACAATGTCATGCCCACGCCCGAGCAGATCCGGCTGATCGCCCTGGCCGCCAGCGCCGCCGGTGACACGGGTGACGCCTACTCCTACATGGCCGAATACCACCTGGCCAATGGTGACCTGGCCATGGCCAGCACGCAGCTGGACATGGCCCTGGCCGCCCCCGGCATCACCGAGGTGCAGCGCAAGCGTTTCCGCGCCCGTCGTGACGAGGTCCGGGACGCGCTGCGCGAGAACCGGCCGCGGCGGCGCTCCCAGCCCGACGAGAATTCCTGAGCACCAGGCACCCCGGGCTGCCCTGCCCGCGCCCTGCTAATATCCGCCGATGCGTTTCCGCCAGATCCTCCTGGTCCTGCTGTGCGCGGGACTGCTGCCTGCCTGTGCCTCGCTGCCGCCCGGAGAGCGCGATCCGCGCGATCCCATGGAGCGCTTCAACCGCTCCATGTACAAGTTCAACGACACGCTCGACCGTGGTGTGGCGCGCCCCGTGGCCAAGGCCTACGTGAAGGTAACGCCCGCCCCGGTGCGCACCGGCGTGAGCAACTTCTTCCGCAACCTGAACTCCGTCACGGTCATCGCCAACAACCTGCTGCAGGCCAAGCCCAAGGCCTTCTTCACCGAGACGGCACGGCTGGTGGTGAACACCACCATCGGCATCGGCGGGCTCTTCGATCCGGCCTCGCAGTTCGGCATTCCCGCGGGCGACGAGGATTTCGGCCAGACGCTGGGACGCTGGGGCGTGAAGAGCGGACCCTACATCGTGCTGCCGGTGCTGGGCCCCTCCACGGTGCGCGACACGGTGGGCCTGGTGGGTGACCAGTTCACCGACCCGAAGTACTACCTGGTCGACGAGTTCTGGATCAACGCCAGCCTCACGGTGCTGTCGCTGATGGATACCCGCGCCGGGCTGCTGGGCACCGACGAAGTGCTGGCCAGTTCCTTCGATCCCTATGTGTTCATGCGCAATGCCTACCTGCAGCGGCGCGAGTTCCAGGTGAGCGATGGCAGGTCCGGGCAGGAAGCCGAGGAGTTCGAGATCTTCGAGTTCGATGACGAGGAGTTCGAAGAGGAACCATCCGCGCAAGCCGAAGGGCAGCCGCCCGCAGGAACCGCCGCCGATCCGGCGTCGCAGTAGCCGCGGTCAACACCGTCGGGGTTTCATGGCTCAGGTTGGTTGCCGGACCGGCCTGCAAGGCCAACTCATGCCGGGCTGGCAATCCCCCGCGGATCCACGTTGCCACCGCTGAGGATCACGCCCACCCGCCGCCCAGCAAGCTGCGCCTGCAATCTCTCCGCGCCGGCAATGCCGAGGCAACCCGTGGGCTCGACCACCAGTTTCATGCGCGTGGCCAGCCAGGACATCCATTTCACCAGTGCGGCATCGGGCACCGTGACGATGCCGGCCACCGCGCGCCGGATCACCTGGAAGGTCAGTTCGCCCAGCTGCCGGGTCTGCGCGCCATCGGCAATCGTGCGGGGCACGGCGATCTGCACGCGCTCGCCGCACCGGAGGGACTGCAGGCCGTCATCACCCGCCTCCGGCTCCACGCCATGCACCTGGCAGCCCGGCTGCAACGCGCCGGCGGCAAGCAGGGTTCCCGCCAGCAACCCACCCCCGCCCAGCGGCACGAACAGCGCGTCCAGCGCTTCCACCTGCCCGAACAGTTCCAGCGCCGCGGTGCCCTGCCCTGCGATCACGTCCGCATGGTCGAAGGGCGGAATGACGGCAAGGCCCTCCTGTTCAGCCAGCCTGGCCGCAATGGCGGCCCGGTCCTCTCGATAGCGGTCATAGCGGACAATGCGCGCGCCGTAGTCGCGCGTGGCGGCCAGCTTCAGTGCCGGCACATCCTCCGGCATCACGATGGTGGCAGGAACCCCGAGCAGCTTCGCGGCCAGCGCCACGGCCTGCGCATGGTTGCCCGATGAATAGGCCACCACGCCCCGCTGGCGCTGTCCGGCATCGAGGCAGGACAGGGCATTGAAGGCGCCGCGGAACTTGAACGCACCCGCCCGCTGCAGGTTCTCGCACTTGAAGAAGACACTGGCGCCAAGCTCGCGGTCGATGAGCCGCGAGGTGAGCACGGGCGTGGCATGGGCAATGCCGCGGAGCCTGGCGGCGGCGGCGCAAACCGCTTCGAAGTCGGGAACGGGCACGGCCAGTGCCGTCGTCAGGCAGCCGTCTCCAGCAGCACCTCGGCGCCGGTGAGCGCCCCCAGCGCCCTGAGCCGCGCGGGCACGCCGTGGAAGGCCAGCGCCTGGCCATTGCGGCGGCACTCGGCCTTCCAGGCCAGCAGCAGCGCCAGGCCCGCGCTGTCGGAGTCGGTCACGCCCGTGAGGTCAGCCTCGCGCGCCTGCTTCAGCAGCCCGGTGGTCTCCAGTTCCTTCCACAGCCAGGGAGCGCTCTCCAGGGTCAGCGACCCGGAGAGCTCGCACTTTCCCTGGCCACGGTCGGCCAGCTGCGAGGTGCCGCGCTCCGCGCTCACTTCGCCGGGGCCTTGGTGCCTTCAAGCCGGGCCAGCAGGGCATCGAGGCCCTTCTGGTCGATCTCGAGGCCAAAGTCCTCGCGGAAGCTCTTCACGTAGCTGATGCCCTCGATCACCACGTCCCACACCTTCCAGCCCTGCGGGGTCTTGCGCAGGCTGTATTGCACGGCGACCGAAGCGCCATTGGAACGTTTGATCTCGGTGTCGACGCTGGCGCGCTCGGCGTTCGCGTCGCCCCGGAAGGGCTTGATGCGCAGGTCGTCGGCGGTGAACTCCAGCAGCGCATTGCCATAGGTGGTGAGCATCGAGCGGTAGAAGGCGTCGATGAAGCGCTTGCGCTGGTCGGCCGTGGCCGTGCGCCAGTGCTTGCCCAGCACCTGCTGCGCGGAGAATTGCACGTCCACGTGCGGCAGGAACTGGCTGTCGATGACCTTGTAAAGGCCGTTGATGTCCTTGCGGTAGGCGGCGCGGTTCCTGTCGAGGTCGGCCAGCAGCACACGGGCGCTGGTCTCCACCAGCTTCTGCGGCGTGCTGTTGTCAATCGCGTCCTGGGCCAGCACGGCGGCCGGCAGCACGAGGGCCAGCAGCGCGCCGGCAAGGCCGGCCCGGCGGGCGATGTTGATGGACTTCATGTCACTGCTCCTCTTTGCTGCCCTGGCCGGCAATGGCCGAGAACAGGCGGTTGATCAGCTTCTCGAGCACCATGGCGGACTGGGTATTCTCGATCTGACCACCCGCCGCCAGATAGGTTTCCGAGCCGCCCGCCTCCAGGCCCACGTATTTGGCCCCCAGCAGGCCCGCGGTCTCGATGCTGGCCCAGCTGTCGTCCGGGATGCGGTCGTAGGAGGGGTCGATGCTCATGGACACCACGGCCTTGTAGTCGGTGGAATCGAACCATACCGAGTTCACCCGCCCCACCTTCACGCCGCCCATGCTCACCGGCGCGCCGGCCTGCAGGTCACCCACGTTCTCGAAACGCGCCGTCACCGCATAGCCCGTGGCCTGCGCCAGCACCCCCAGCTTGCTCCCCGGCAGCTGCGTGGTCAGGAAGGCCAGCGCCGCGAAGCCGAGCAACACGAACAGGCCGGTGCCGATTTCCAGACTGCGTTCGTTTTTCATCCGTGCAAATTCTCCGTCAGAAGCACTGAACCGGGGCTTAACCCGGTCAGAGGAAGGCTGCCGTCAGCATGTAGTCGAAAATGAGCACCAGCACCGACGATGCGATCACCGTGCGGGTGGTGGCCAGGCCCACGCCCTCGGCCGTGGGGGCCGCGTGGTAGCCGTAATACACGGCCAGCAGGGTACAGGAGGCGCCAAAGACCAGGCTCTTGACCAGGCCCTCGTAGACGTCGGCGACGTCCACGCTGTTCTGCAGCTGCGACCAGAAGGTGCCGGCATCCACGCCCATCACCGACACACCGATGAGCTGCGTGCCGAACAGGCCCAGGATGTTGAAGATGCCCACCAGCAGCGGCATGGCGATGAGGCCGCCGAGGAAGCGCGGCGCGGCCACGTAGCGCAGCGGATCCACCGCCATCACCTGCATGGCGGTGAGCTGGTCGGTGGCACGCATCAGGCCGATCTCGGAGGCCAGCGAGGTGCCGGCGCGGCCGGCGAACAGCAGCGCGGTGAGCACAGGGCCGAGCTCCTTCAGCAGCGCCAGGCCCGCGGCCACGCCCAGCGCGGACTCGCTGCCGAAGCGCGCCAGCATGTCCGAGAAGGCCAGGCCCATGATCATGCCGACCACCAGGCCGCAGAGCATGATGATGATCAGCGAGCGCGCACCGCTGTTGTAGATCTGGCGGATGATGAGGCCCGGCCGGCGCAGCGCCGGCACGCAGGCGGCCAGCACCTGCAGGAAGAAGATGGCGATGGAACCGATGGTGCGCAGGGCGTTCATGCGAGCAGCTCGCCGGCATAGTCGCCGGCCGGATAGTGGAAGGACACGGGCCCGTCGCTCGCACCCTGCATGAACTGGCGCACGGCCGGGTCGCTGCTGGCATTGAGCTCGGCGGTGGTGCCCTCGGCGATGGCACGACCGCCATCAAGCAGGTAGCTGTAATCGGCGATGCTGCCCACCTCGGCCACGTCGTGCGAGACCACGATGCTGGTGATGCCCAGCGCATCGTTCAGGTGCTTGATCAACCGCACCACCACGCCCATCGACACCGGGTCGAGGCCCACGAAGGGCTCGTCGTACACGAGCAGTTCCGGGTCAAGCACGATGGCACGCGCCAGCGCCACGCGCCGCGCCATGCCGCCGGAGAGTTCCTGCGGCATCAGCTTCGCCGCACCGCGCAGGCCCACGGCCTCCAGCTTCATCAGCACCAGCCGGCGCAGCACCGGCTCGGGCAGGCGCGCATGCTCGCGCGCCGGGAAGGCCACGTTCTCGAACACGTCGAGGTCGGTGAGCAGCGCGCCGTTCTGGAACAGCATGCCCATGCGACGGCGCAGCGCGAACAGCTCCTTGCGGTTCAGCCCGGTGACCTCCCGGCCGAGCACACGCACGCTGCCGGCGGTGGGCGCAGCCTGGCCGGTGAGCAGCCTCAGCAAGGTGGTCTTGCCCGTGCCGCTGGGCCCCATCACCGCGGTGATGCTGCCCTGGCGCACCGTCAGGTCCAGGCCGTCGAAGATGCGCCGCGGGCCGGCGCTGTAGGCGACCCCGCGGACCTCGACCACTGGTGGCGCTTCATGCGCCTGGCTCACGCTCACGGCGCCGGCTCAGGTCTTGGATGCCTGGAAGATGCTCTCGATCGACTTGTCGAGTGCCGCGTTGAACTCGTCATCCGACTGCTGGGCGGTGAGGCCCTCGGTGAGCGCGCGCGAGAAGCTGGCGATCACGCCGTTCTGCCTCTCCAGGCGGCGATTGGCTTCCTCGCGGCTGTAACCGCCGGACAGCGCCACCACCTTCAGCACGCGCGGGTGATCCACCAGTTCCTTGAAGAAGTTGTCCACCTCGGGCAGCGTCAGCTTCAGCATCACCTGCTGGCTGGCCGGCAGCTGGTCCAGGTGGCTGATGATCCCGGCCTTCAGCAGCGTCTCGGCGCCGGCCTTGTCCGGGCACTTGATGTCCACCTCGGGCTCGACGATGGGCACCAGGCCATGCGAGAGCACCTGCTTTGCCACCTCGAACTGCTGCGCCACCACGGCCTTGATGCCCCCGGCGTTGGCCTGCTTGATGACCGAGCGCTCCTTGGTGCCGAAGATGCCCTTGGACTTCGCCTTCTGCAGCAGCGCGTCCAGCGTCGGCATGGGCTTCATCAGCTGCACGCCATCGGCCTCGTCCGCCAGGCCCTTGTCGATCTTCAGGAAGGGCACCACCTGCTTGCGGGTCCACAGGAACTCCGCGGTGGGCACGCCCTGGATGTCCCGGTCCATGGTGGCCTCGAACAGGATGGCGCCGGCCACGCGGTTGCCGTCGAACGCCGGGCTGGTGATGATGCGGGTGCGCATGGCGTGGATCAGGTCCATCATCTGCGTTTCACCCGAATAGCTGCCCTCGGCAATGCCGTAGAGCTTCAATGCCTTCGGCGTGCTGCCGCCACTCTGGTCCAGCGCCGCGATGAAACCGGCCTGGTTACGGATCCGGGCGGCCTGCTGCTCGAAATTGCTCATTGAATGTCCTTGGAATGAGGTCTGGGACGCGGGAAGCGCATGTTAGGGTGCCCCACCAGCCTAGGCAAACCAGCCGGTCACCCCCGCACCGCCGGATCAGGGTGACAGATTACGGTGGCTGGCACGGTGACAGTCGGCTCATATGGGACTAAAATCGTCCTGTATTACCTCCCCCGGAACTGTCGTGCTTCGGATCAGCAAACTGACGGACTACGCCACGGTGCTGCTGGCGACGCTGGCCCGTGACGACGCCGGCCACCGCGCCGCGGCCGACCTCGCCCGCCAGTGCCACCTGGCGCTGCCCACGGTCAGCAAGCTGCTGAAGCAGCTGCACCGCGCCGGCCTGGTGGAATCCACGCGCGGCCTGCACGGGGGCTACCGGCTGGCCCGCCCTGCCCGCCAGATCAGCGCCGCGGCCATCCTCGACGCGCTGGAGGGCCCGCTGGCCCTCACCGAATGCGCCACCGGCGCCCAGAGCCGCTGCGACCTGCAGGCCAGCTGCAGCGTGGGTGGCAGCTGGCAACGTATCAACCAGGCCATCCGCCAGTCGCTCGAGGAGATCACCCTCGCCGAGCTGGCGGGGCTCGAGAGCAACCCCCGCCGCTTCGCGCTGTTCGACGTGAAGCTGCGCAACGGCGTGGTTGCCGGAGTGAACCGATGAGCACCGATCCGCAGCTTTCCGATGTCCTGGCCCGTGGCTACCAGCACGGGTTCGTCACCGACATCGAATCCGACACCATTCCGCCCGGCCTCGACGAGGAGACGGTGCGTTTCATCTCGGCCAGGAAAAACGAGCCGCAGTTCCTGCTGGACTGGCGGCTGCGCGCGCTGGAGCGCTGGCTCACCATGAAGGAGCCGCACTGGGCCAAGGTGAACTACCCGCCCATCGACTACCAGGCCATCTCCTACTTCTCGGCGCCGAAGATCAACAAGGACGCGCCGAAGAGCCTCTCGGAGGTGGACCCGAAGCTGCTGGCCACCTACGAGAAGCTGGGCGTGCCGCTGCACGAACGCGCGCGGCTGGCGGGCGTGGCCGTCGATGCCGTGTTCGACAGCGTGTCGGTGGCCACCACGTTCAAGGAAAGGCTGGCCGCGGCGGGCGTGATCTTCTGCCCCATCTCCGAGGCCGTGCGCACGCACCCGGAGCTGGTGGAGCAGTACCTGGGCACGGTGGTGCCCTATGGCGACAACTTCTACGCCGCGCTGAACTCCGCGGTGTTCACCGACGGCTCGTTCGTCTATGTGCCACCCGGCGTGCGCTGCCCGATGGAGCTGTCGACCTACTTCCGCATCAATGCGGCCAAGACCGGCCAGTTCGAGCGCACGCTGATCATCGCCGACAAGGGCAGCCACGTGAGCTACCTGGAAGGCTGCACGGCGCCCATGCGCGACGAGAACCAGCTGCACGCCGCGGTGGTCGAACTGGTGGCGCTGGACGACGCGGAGATCAAGTACTCCACGGTGCAGAACTGGTACCCGGGCGACGCCGAGGGACGCGGCGGCATCTACAACTTCGTCACCAAGCGCGGCGAGTGCCGCGGGCGCAACTCGAAGATCTCCTGGACCCAGGTGGAGACCGGCTCGGCCATCACCTGGAAGTACCCCAGCTGCGTGCTGCGCGGCGAGAATTCCGTGGGCGAGTTCTATTCGGTGGCGGTGACCAACAACCGCCAGCAGGCCGACACCGGCACCAAGATGATCCACATCGGTGCCAACACGAAGAGCACCATCATCTCCAAGGGCATCTCCGCCGGCCATGCCCAGAACAGCTACCGCGGCATGGTGTCGGTGATGCCCGGCGCCACCGGCGCGCGCAATTTCACGCAGTGCGACTCGCTGCTCATCGGCGCCAACTGCGGCGCGCACACCGTGCCCTACATCGAAGTGAAGAACCCGCAGGCCGTGGTGGAACACGAAGCCAGCACCTCGAAGATCAGCGAGGAGCAGCTCTACTACTGCCTGCAGCGCGGCCTCTCGGAGGAGGACGCCGTCAACATGATCGTCAGTGGCTTCTGCCGCACCGTGCTGCGCGAGCTCCCGATGGAGTTCGCCGTGGAGGCGCAGAACCTGCTGGCCGTGAGCCTTGAAGGAGCCGTTGGATGACTACGCCGATCCTCAGCATTCAGGACCTGCACGTGAAAGTGGGCGACCGGGAGGTGCTGCGCGGCATCAACCTGGAACTGCCCGCCGGCCAGGTGCACGCCATCATGGGACCCAATGGATCGGGCAAGAGCTCGCTGTCGCATGTGCTGGCCGGCAAGCCCGGCTACACGGTCACCCGCGGCAGCGTGAGCTACAAGGGCGCCGACCTGCTGGCATTGCCGGCAGAGGAGCGCGCCCGCGCCGGGCTGTTCCTCGGCTTCCAGTACCCGGTGGAAATTCCCGGCGTGAACAATGCCTACCTGCTGCGCGCGGCGCTCAACGCCGCCCGCCGCCAGCGGGGCGAGCCGGAGATCGATGCCTTCGACTTCCTCACGCTGGTGAAGGAACGCATGGCGCTGATGAAGATGGACGAGTCCTTCCTCTCGCGCGGCGTGAACGAGGGCTTCTCGGGTGGCGAGAAGAAACGCAACGAGATCCTGCAGATGCTGGTGCTGCAGCCGCAACTGGCCGTGCTGGACGAAACGGATTCGGGGCTCGACATCGACGCGCTGAAGGTCGTGGCCACCGGCATCAATTCGCTGCGCGCGCCGGAGCGCGCCATCCTGCTGGTAACGCACTACCAGCGCCTGCTCGACCATGTGACACCGGATGCCGTGCATGTGCTGGCCGGCGGCCGCATCGTCAAGAGCGGCGGCGCGGAGCTGGCGCGCGAGCTGGAGCAGCGCGGCTACGACTGGCTGCTGGAGGCGGCGTGATGCCACAGCGTCGCATCATTGCGGGCCCGCGGGGCGGCAGCACATGAACGCCGTCGCCCGCCCTCCCGTTCCCGGCAGCATGAGCAATGCCGCCTACGAACAGCGCCTGCGCGATGCCGTGATGGATGCAGCCGCCCTGCTGAACGCGAAGCTGCTGCCGGTGAGCGTGCGCAGCGCCGCGCTGAACCGCGCGCTCGCCGCCGGGCTGCCACAGCTGCGCGATGACCTGTGGCGTTATGCGGACCTGCGGTTCCTGGCCACCGCCGCGCTGGCCCCCGTCGCGCCCGATGCCGCCGAGCCGCTCGCGGCGGCGGTCAATCCCCTGCTGCCACCCCGGCTGCCCGGCTTCACGCGCCTGGTGTTTGCCAACGGGCGGCCGTTCCAGGCAGCTTCCGACGCCTGCGGGGCGCTCGACTCCTCGCTGCCGCCGCTGGTGCCCGAGCGCACCCGCCACGAGCGCTTCGGCTGGCTCAATGACGCTTTTGCCACCGGCGTGGCACGCCTCGATGTGGATGCCCCGCTGCGACTGGAGGTGGTGTTTGCCGCCACGCCGGGCGCGGTACGCCAGGCGGTCTACCCGCGCCTGGAAGTGCAGCTGGCAACCAACACGCCGCTGGTGCTGGTGGAACGACACGTGGGCACCACCGGTGCAGAGGGCACCATCAATGCCGCCGTGCAGGTCTTCGCCGGCGCCGGCAGCCAGGTACAGCACCTGCGCTGGCAGGGCCTGGCAGCGGATGCGCAGCTGCTGGATACCGTGCAGCTGGCCCTGGATCGCGATGCCCGCTACGAGCTGGTGCAATTGCAGCTCGGGGCACGCTCGGCCCGCACCTCCCTGCGCGCCTCCCTGTTCGGCGCGGGCGCCACCTTCAACCTGCATGGCGTGGCGCTGGCCCGGGGCAAGCGCACGCTGGACCATTCGCTGCTGGTGGACCACCTGGCCCGCCACACGCAGAGCCAGCAGGTGTTCCGCGCCATCGCCGGCGAGCAGGCCCATATCGCCTGCCGCAGCCGCGTGGAGATCGGCAGGCCTGCCGCCGGCTCGCTGTCGGCGCAGTCGCTGAAGGGCCTGCTCGGCAATGCCGGCGCGGAGATCGACCTCAGGCCGCAGCTGGAAATCCACACCGACGAGGTCAAGGCCAGCCACGGCGCCACCACCGGCGCCCTGGACGAGAACATGCGCTTCTACCTGCTCTCGCGCGGCGTGGATGCCGACACCGCGAGGGCACTGCTGGAATGGGCCTTCCTCGAGGATGCGCTGGCGGGCATCAACCCCGCCGAATTGCGTGCCGCCGCCGAAGGCGCCGCCGCCACGGCGCTGGGCAGCGACGTGGCCCGCCAGCTCGCGGGGCCGGCATGAGCGTGGTACGGCTGCATGGCTCGCACGGTTATGACGTGGCGGCGCTGCGCGCGCAGTTCCCCGTGCTCGACCAGCAGGTCAACGGCAAGCCACTGGCGTATCTGGACAACGGCGCCTCCACGCAGCGGCCACAGTCGGTGATCGACGCCGTGACGCACTACGAAACCCACCTGCACGCCAACGTGCACCGCGGCGTGCACACCCTGAGCCAGCTCGCCACCGATGCCTTCGAGGGGGCACGCGAGCGCACGCGGCGCTTCCTGAATGCCGCCTCCACGCGCGAGATCATCTTCACGCGCGGCACCACCGAGTCCATCAACCTGGTGGCCCAGGGCTGGGGGCGCGCCAATGTGCGCGCAGGCGACGAAATCATCGTCACGGCGCTGGAGCACCATGCCAACCTGGTCCCCTGGCAGATGCTGGCGGCGGCTACCGGCGCGCGCCTGCGCGTGGCGCCCATCGATGAAACCGGCCAGCTGCGCCTCGCCGCGCTGCAGGCGCTGCTGAACGAGCGCACCCGCATCGTGGCGCTCACGCATGTCTCCAACGCGCTGGGCAGCGTGCTGCCGGTGGCGCAGGTGATCGAGGCCGCGCACGCCCACGGCGTGCCGGTGCTGGTGGATGGCGCCCAGGCCGTGGCCCACCTGCCCGTGGACGTGCGCGGGCTTGGCGCCGACTTCTACTGCTTTTCCGGCCACAAGATGTATGGCCCCACCGGCATCGGCGTGCTCTACGGCCGCGAGGCGCTGCTGGATGCCATGCCGCCCTGGATGGGCGGCGGCGACATGATCCGCACGGTCTCCTACGAGAGCAGCACCTGGAACGACCTGCCCTACAAGTTCGAGGCCGGCACCCCCAACATCAGCGGCGCCATCGGCCTCGCCGCGGCCATGGACTTCCTGGAGACGCTGGGCATCGAAAAGGCCGCGGCGCACGAGCACCAGCTGCTCACCGCGGCCACCGCGGCGCTGATGCGCATTCCCGGCGTGCACGTGCATGGCACGGCCGAGGAGAAGTCCGGCATCCTCTCCTTCACGCTGCAGGGCGTGCATCCGCACGACGTGGGCACCATCCTCGACCATGAGGGCGTGGCCATCCGTGCCGGGCACCACTGCGCCATGCCGCTGATGGACCTGCTGGGCCTGCCGGCCACGGCCCGCGCCTCCTTCGCCTGCTACAATACGCTGGCCGAAGTGCACCAGCTCGAGGCCGCGGTGCGCCGCGCGGTGGAGGTCTTCCACTGATGCAGCTCACCGACCTCTATCGCGAGGTGATCCTCGACCACAACAGGCACCCGCGCAATTTCGGGCGGCTTGATCCGCACGACGCGGAGGCGAAGGGGCACAATCCGCTGTGCGGCGACCGGCTCACGCTCACGCTGCGACGCGAGGGCGAGCAGGTGGCCGACCTGAAGTTCGAGGGCAATGGCTGCGCCATCTCCATGGCCTCGGCCTCGATGATGACCGAGGCCGTAAAGGGCAGGAGCCGCGCGGAGATCGACGCCCTCTTCCAGCGCGTGCACGCCCTGCTGACCGAGCCGGGCGCGAGCGCCGCGGACCTGGGCAAGCTGGCCGCGCTCTCGGGCGTGCGTGAGTTCCCGGCGCGCGTGAAGTGCGCAAGCCTGTGCTGGCACACCCTCAATGCCGCGCTGGCCAGCGGCGATGCCACCGTCTCCACCGAATAAGCCGCCATGGCCCACAACCACGAATCCTTCGTGATACAGCGCGAGGTGGAGGCCGTGATGGTGCCCTCCGGGCATCCCATCCGCCTGCAGCAGGGCATGGCCGGCTTCATCAGCCAGGCCCTGGGCGGCAGCTTCACCCTCTACATCGAGGGCAACCTCTACCGCCTGGCGGGCACCGACGCGGATGCCATCGGCAAGGAGCCGGTGCGCGCGCCCGAGCTGCCCCCCGATGCCACCCGGGACGACGTGCTCGCGCTGGCCTGGCAGCAGATGAAGACCTGCTACGATCCGGAAATCCCGGTGAACATCGTGGACCTGGGCCTCATCTATGAATGCGAGGTCACGGCCAACGATGACGCCACCTGGCATGTAGAAGTAAGAATGACCCTCACCGCCCCGGGATGCGGCATGGGCGAAGTGCTGGTGCAGGACGTGAAGGACAAGCTTGAGCAGATTCCCACCGTGCGCGAGGCGCAGGTGGAGCTGGTGTTCGATCCGCCCTGGCGGCGGGAGATGATGTCGCCCGCGGCGCAGCTGCAGACGGGGATGCTGTGAGCGCCGGCGCACCACGGCCGGTGATCCTCGTGCGCCATGCGCATGCGGACTGGCCCGGATTCAATGGCTGCGACTTTGACCGCCCGCTGACTCCGCAGGGCGAGGCAGATGCCGCCGCCACGGCCCAGGCCATTCACGCGGCCGGCAACATCCCGGCCAGGCTGCTGGTGAGCCCTGCCCTGCGCACCCGCCAGACTGCCGCCATCATTGCCCGCACGCTGGGCCTGGATGAGGCGTCCATCACGCTGGTGGAAAGCCTGTACAACGGCTCGGCCGATACGCTCGAGGCCGAGCTGCACCGCAACTCCGGTGCCGCCGGCGGAATGCTGATGCTGGTGGCGCACAACCCCGGCATTTCCGAGCTGGCCCGCAGGCTGGGCAGGGATCCTGCCTACCGCTCCTTCGCACCGGCCCACTGGCGCCTGCTGCACCTCTCCTGAGCCGGATCCGCCCACGCGCCGCGGCGGGTATTGCTCCCGCCACGGCCGGTCAGGGCGTTCCGGTCTCCAGCCCGGCGATCACGCGCAGCACGTCCGCCAGGTTGCGGCAGTCGAGCTTTTCCATCATCCGTGCCTTGTAGACCTCCACCGTACGCGGGCTGATGCCCAGCTCGACGGCGATCTGCCGGTTCTGCATGCCCTGCGAGAGCAGCCGCGCCACGTCGCGCTCGCGCGGGGTGAGGCGCTCCAGCCGCTCGCGCCGCTGCTGCCTCTCCGTGTGCACCTGGTGGTTGCGGGCGTCGTGCAGGATGGCGTTGCGCAGCACGTCCACCAGCACCGCGTCGTCCACGGGCTTCTCGATGAAATCATAGGCGCCGGCCTTCATGGCCTCGCGCGTGGTGTTCACGTCGCCGTGGGCGGTGAGCACCACCACCGGCAGCGTGGCGCCGCGCGCGGTGAGCTCGCGCTGCAGGTCGAGCCCGCTCATGCCATGCATGCGCAGGTCGGTGAGCAGCACGCCGCGCCACTCCGGGCGATAGGTGTCGAGGAAGGTCTCGGCGCTGGCAAACACCTGCGAGAGGAAACCCTTCAGGGAAAGCAGCAGCGAGATTGCATCGCGCACCGCTGCATCATCGTCGACGAAATAGACCGTGGGTTGCATGGCTGGATCTTAATGGACCGCAGGTAGACGAAGTTCGAAACATGCGCCGCCGAGTTGCCTGGTGCCGCGATGGGAAAGCTCGCCCCCCTGGGCCCGCACCAGGTTGCGGCAGATCGCGAGCCCCAGGCCCATGCCGTCGGACTTGGTGGTGTTGAAGGGCTCGAACAATTGCCCGATGGCATCGCTGGCCACGCCCGGGCCGGAGTCCTCGACCGCGAGCACCACCTGTCCGCCCTCCTCGCGCGCCTCCACCAGCACGTCCCGGCTGCCCGGCGCACGTACCGACAGCGCGTCGATGGCATTGGAGACCAGGTTGTGCAGCACCATTTCCACCTGCGTGCGGTCGGCTGCCACCTGCGGCAGGTTCTGCGGCAGCACCTGGCGCAGGCGCACGCCCTGCCGCTTGAGCCTGGGTTCGAGCAGCTCGCGCACGGAGGCACAGCAGGCCACCACGTCGGTGGGTCCCGGCGCGGGCGGGCCGGTGCCCTGGTAGAAGTCGCGCAGCCGGCGCAGCACCTCCGCGGCGCGGATGGCCTCGTTGGCCGCCTTGCCCAGCGTCTCGGCCACGCGCTTGTCCGTGGCCGCGGGTGCCGACATGATCTGCGCCGCCTGCAGGTAGGAGACCAGGGCGGTGATGGGCTGGTTCAGCTCATGGGTCAGCGATGAGGCCATCTCGCCGGCCACCGCGAAGCGCATGGCCCGCGCCAGCTGCCGGTCGCGTTCCTGCGCCTCGCTGCGTGCCCGCGCGCGTTCGGTCACCGCCACGCCCAGCAGCAGGCCGGTGACGGTCAGGGTGAGGATCAGGATCTGCAGGTCGATCAGCGGCGCGACGAACGAGGGTTCGCGCATGGCCACCACGATGCCCACCTGGATGGCAAGCGCCGCCACCAGGGCACCGCTGGCGCCCCAGCGTACCGCGATCCAGATCATCGGCACGAACAGCGGATAGAAGAAACGCAGCTTGTCATCAATGCCGAACAACAACCACACGGACAGCACGATGATCAGCGACTGCACCAGCGCCACCGAGCGGCCGGCAGCCAGCGCGCGCAGCGCCTCGCTCCGGCGTGGCCAGGCCAGCAGCAGCGGCGCCAGCATCAGGATGCCGTTGACGTCGCCGATCCAGTAACGCGCCAGGCTGTTCATGGCGGATTCCCAGGGCAGGGTCTGCGCCAGCAGGAAGCAGCCCACGTAGCCGACGGCCGCCACCAGCGCGGCCGCCAGCGAGGCCAGCAGGAAGCGCACGGCCGCGCCCAGTGACAGCGGCACGTCTCCTGCCCCGCCGGGCCGCATGACCACCAGTGCCGCGTAGCTTGCGGCAATCCAGAGGGAGGCCAGGGCATGGGGCAGCCAGCCGCCCGGTGCATCCCGCACCAGCACCTCGGCCAGGAAGGCCGCCAGCGCCGTGCATGGCGCCCAGCGCGGTCCGGCCCAGAAGAGGAACGCGACAGTCAGGCCGGTCTGCGGACTCCACGGCGTGATGCCGAGCTTCAGGACGGGCTGTACGTAGCTGATCCAGTCAAAGGCTACGTAGGCCGGCACGTAGAGCGCGGCGATGATCCATCGCGACATGCGGCGACAGTAGCCGCGGAAGGCTGCCTCCGCCAGCCGGCTCCCCCGTAGGGGCTGCCCCGCATTTCACTGACCGGGGCCGCAAATAGACTCCAGGGAGTGTCAGGGCATCGGGGCCGACACGAGACCAGCCAGCCACGATGCCCGGGCGTCGCCCGGGCGAAGCCGGCACCGGAAAGGACCTCCGCCAGGAAGAAGTGGATCCTGGCGGAGGTTTGATCCGCACGGCTGGCGAACCGGCCTCCCGGGCGCTCAGTCGGTCAGGCCGACGTTGCGCACCTTGAACAGCCACTTGCCGTCAACGCGCACCACCTGGTCCTCGGCAATGCCCGCGAAGCCCACGCGCGCCGGGTTGTCGCTGCCCTGGGCGGGGAACATCGTGATCCAGTACGAATGCACCAGGGCGCTGTCCGGGCCGGTGAACTCGATCTTGTGGTTGGCCGTCATGTGCAGCGTGCCGCCGGGGTTCTCGCCCCTGGCCCGCCGCTCTTCGCGCGACTTCTTCAGGTCGGCCACGAACTTGTGCAGCGCCTCGTGCCCCTCCATGGCCATGCCGCCGTTCACGAACTTCCCGTCCGGGGTATAGATCGCGACGTAACCGTCGGCATCGGCCGAATCGAGCGTGCGGGCGTACCGCCACATCAAGTCCTCGATCTGTTCGCGGTCGGCCGCCCGCTGCAGCAGCTCGGCCTGCGCCGGGCTCAACCCCTTGTCGGCCACGGCATTGCAGCCGGCCAGCGGCGCCAGCAGGGCCGCGGCCGCAATCAGCTTGTATCGCATTTCGTTTCCTCTCTTATCGACCAAAGGCCTCGCCGCCCGCGCGCGAGCTGGGCGGCGGCGCCACCTTGCCCGTCACGGGATTCGGGTAGTGGAAGGGCTCGGCGTAATAGCTGGGATAGGCCAGGTACACCACCGTGGGTGGCAAGTCTGGCCATGGCTGGAATTTCTCCGGGTAGGTGTTCACGATGACGTTGTCCACCCAGCCCTGGCGATAGCCGGAGTACATGTTGAACGGGCCGTGCAGCGTCTGGATCTTCCACACGCCGTCGTACTTGCGGTACACGTTCTCGTAGTACACATGGCCCCAGCCGCCGCTGCTCATCACGAAGGCGATGCAGCGGGCACGCGCGGTCTGGCCATCCTCCATCACGGTGGGCAGGCACTGGAACTGCTGGTGGTCGATCAGCAGGCCGTCGCGCGGACCCGGCGCTCCCATGCCCTCGTTCATGTACTGGTACACGCGCTGCTTGCCGAGGAACACGCCCTTGCCGCCGATCTCCAGCGTGGCGTCGTCGGCGAACAGGTCGGCCAGGGATATCCATTGCGCCTTGTCCACGTAGTAGCCATAGGCGTGCTGCACTATCTCGACTTCGTGCAGGTCTTCCTGGCGCTCGATGCGCGTGCCCAGCGCCCGCAGTTCCTTCTCGACGGCGGCGATGTCGGCGGCCGAAGGCGCCGCCGCGGCCATGCCGCCGCTGGCCAGGCCAGCCAGCAGGAGGATGCCGCGCGCGAGCGGCCCGAAGATTCCGTTGTGACTGGCCATTACTGCACCTCGTGCGGCTTGCCGGTGACGGGATGGTCGAAGTGGAAGGGCACCACCTGCAGCTTCGGGAAGGCCTGGTACACCAGCGTGGGTGGCCGGTCCGGCGGCAGCGTGGTGCTGGGCGGATCCATGGCAATGGGCTTCGCGCCCCAGCCCTGGTCATAGTCGCCCCAGAAGGTCACGTGGTAGTGCAGCTTGCTGATCTTCCAGGTGCCGTTCTCGTTCACGTATTCGTTCTCGTAGATGCCGCCGCCCCAGCGGCCCCGGCCCGCCCGCGACTGCAGCACGTCATTGCGCCAGCGCGCCTTCGCCGTGCGGTTCTGCGCGTCCACGTGGATGATGGGCTGCACCATCACGAAGTTGTTGAGCTGGCCTTCCTCGAGGCCGGCCGGCCCCATCAGCAACAGGCCACGTTCGATGCTGGCCGGCCCCACGTACACACCGCCCTGCCCGAACTCATAAGTGCCATTGCGGGAGAACAGCGCGGCGGCCTGCTTCCACTGGCCCTTGTCCACGTAGTAGCCGTAGATGGCGTGCAGGTTCTCCACCGCGCGCAGCGATTGCACGCGCGCCAGCTGCAGCTCCCGGGCATCGGCCTCGCCTTCCAGCCTGCCCAGTGCATCATCCGGGCGCTTCGGCAGCGAGAGGATGGGCGGCCGCGACTTGATGGCCGAGGGTGTGCCACCGGCATAGTGGTACGGCGGCACGTACGCGGCGGGAAATGCCGGATACGCAGCCGGCACGGGACTGTCGGGCGGGAACTCCTTCGCCACTTCCGACTGCGCCGTGTAGGTGCCGGGCTTGAGCACGGCCCAGCCACCCTGGTATGGCGCCTCGAAGTTCACGTAGTAGTCGCGCGCGGCGATCTTCCACACGCCACCTTCGAGCACATAGCGGTCCTCGATGACGGCGTCACCCCAGATCGCTGCCTTCTTGTACTGGCCCAGCAGGCCCCACTCGCGCCAGCGGCCCTGCGCCGACTTGCCATCGGCCGACACGGTGATCACCGGCTGCAGCTGCATGCGCAGGTTGAGCCGGCCGAAGGGCAGGCCCGGGCCTTCCTTCATGCTGCCGCCGCCATGGCGGGTGAGCAGCTCGCGGATGCGCGCCTTGCCGCGATAGATGCCGTCATTGCCCCAGCGGAAGGTGGCGTTGTCGGCGAACAGGTCGGCCGCCTCGCCGAAGTAGCCCTTGTCCAGGTAGTAGCCGAAGGCGCGGCCGATGCGCTGGAGCTGCGTCACCGCCTCCACCTGCGCTGTCTGCTCGGTCATCGTCGCCAGGCGTTTTTTCAGCGCAGCCAGGCGTGCGTCATCGGACTGCGCGGCGCCAGCCACGCTGGCCACGAAGGCCAGGCACAGCGCCGGCAGCAGCCGGATCGATGCGTTGTGCATATGAATCCCCCTCCTCTGTCTCCGTCGGACGCGCCTACTGCGGGTGCGCGTTCCCGGTGGTGGCAATGTGGTCCTGGTAATCCTCGTTGGCGCGCGCGATGAGGTAGGCGTTGATGGCCTCCACGTCGGCAGGCTGCAGCAGGTCCTTGAAGGCCTGCATGCCCTTCTCGCGCAGCGCCGGCGTGCTCTCCAGCACGATGTTGCTGAACTCGCGGCGGGTCTCCTGCGTCATCCAGCGCAGGTCCTTCAGGCCGCCGACGGCATTCTCGCCATGGCAGCGCGAGCAGGTCTCGCCGAACAGGCGGCGGCCCTCGCGCACCTGCGCCTCGGAGGCGCGCAACGGCGGCGGCGCGGGGATTTCCGACGGCGGCGGCATGGGCGGCAGCTCCACGCCCTTCGCATCCAGCCTGAACACCAGCAGGCGCGCCGGCCCGAAGCGCACCGGCGGGTTCTCGCGCGCCAGGCCCGCCACCGGCGAGCCGCCCCAGCCCACGTTCAACGCGATGTACTGCACGCCATCGACCATGTAGGTCATGGGGCCCGCGATGCCCACGGTCTGCGTGTCCATCTCCCACAGCTTCGTGCCGTCGGTGGCCTTGTAGATGGCCAGTGTGCGGTCGATGGTTCCCTGCACCAGCAGGTTGCCCGCCGTGGCCAGCACGCCGCCGGAACCGGGGTACTTGTAGTCCACGCGGAAGGCCTCGGTCTGCGTCACCGGGTCCCAGGCCAGCAGGTAACCCTTCTCGCGGCTGTCCGCGATCTGCTGCAGCTCGCGGCGGCGCGCCGGGTCAGCCGTGAACGAATTGCCCGTGTTCGAGCGCCACGGCACGAAACGGAACTCGCCATCGGCCACGCGCGCCTGCACCACCCACTGCTCCTGCGCAGGGAAGTACACCAGGCCGGTGAGCGGTGAATACGCCATGGGATGCCAGCTGTGCGCGGCCATCCAGGTGGGCGTCATCAGCTCGGGCCTTTCGGTGACATAGGCGCCGGGATTCACCTTCGGGCGGCCGGTGGTCATGTCGATCCCGGTGGCCCAGAGGTTCGGCACGTAGGTCTTCGCCGAGATCAGCTCGCCCGTGGCGCGGTCGAGCACGTAGAAGAAGCCGTTCTTCGGCGCCTGCATGATCACCTGGCGCTGGCGGCCGTCGATCTGGAGGTCGGCCAGCATCATCGGCTGCGTGCAGGTGAAGTCCCACTGCTCCTCGGGGACCATCTGGTAGTGCCACACATATTCGCCCGTGTCGGCATTCACCGCGATGATGGAGCACAGGAACAGGTTGTCGCCGCCGCCCGGCGAGCGGAAGGCCTGGATGTGCGGCGAGCCATTGCCCGTGCCGATGTACACCAGGTTCAGCTTCGGGTCGTACACCAGCGAGTCCCAGGCCGTGCCGCCGCCGCCGTATTTCCACCACTCGCCATTCCAGGTCTTCGTGGCCATCTCCATCACGCTGTCGGAGGCCTCGCCATCCGGCCCCTTCGACGGATCACCGGGCACGGTGTAGAACTTCCACAGTTTCTCGCCGGTGCCCGCATCCCAGGCGGTCACGTAACCGCGCGCGCCATAGTCCGCGCCGCCATTGCCGATCACCACCTTGCCGTCGAACACGCGCGGCGCGCCGGTAATGGAGTACGGCCACTCCGGATCGAGCGTCTGCACTGACCAGATCTTCCGGCCATTGCGCGCGTCCACGGCGATGAGCTGGCCATCGAGGGCCGCGATGTAGACCTTGCCCTCCCAGATGGCGATGCCGCGCGAAGTGGGGCCACAGCAGGCCAGTCGCGCCCACTGGCGGTCCACCTGCGGGTCGAAGCGCCACAGCACCTTGCCGGTGGTGGCCTCGTAGGCCGTGACCACGTTCCACACGGACACGTTGTAGAGCACGCCATCGACGTACAGCGGCGTCGCCTGCACGCCCCGGAAGGTGTTCAGGTCGTCGTACCAGGCAAGACCCAGGCGCGACACATTCTGGTCGTTGATGGCGGTGAGCGGCGAGAAGCGCTGTTCGTCCCAGGTGCGGCCATAGGACATCCACTGCCCTTCGTTGGCGCTGGCATCGGGCGCCAGCATGCGCGCGGCGGTGACGTGCCCGCTCCGGTTGGTCGCACAGGATACCGCCAGCAGCATGCCGGCCAGGACAACGGCCGTGGCCACGAACCTCTTGGTCATCACTCCCCCGTCAGCCGGGCCGATGGCCCGTTCGCCAGCCCGTGATGTTACAACTTCAGCCGGCGGCCTCGCGCCGCAGCCTTTCGACTTCCGCACTGCCCAGGTAGCGCCGCACGCCCGAGTGCACCAGGTAGAGCACCGGGATCATGGCTACCGCCGCCAGCATCTTGTAGAGGTAGTTCACCGTGCCCACGGCGAGGAACTGCGTTACCGGCCACTTCTGCGGCCCGATCACGAAGGCGATGTACAGCACGATGAAGCTGTCGAAGAGCTGCGAAACGGCGGTGGAGCCGGTGGCCCGCAGCCACAGCCAGCGCTCGCCGGTAGCCTGCCGGATGCGGTGGAACACCGTGACGTCGATGAGCTGGCCGACGAGGAAGGCGGTGATCGAGCCGGCAATGGTCCACATGCCCTGCCCGAAGATCAGTGCATAGGCGCGCTGGATGTCCGGCACGCCGAGATCGGCGTTGGCATCCACCCAGAAGCCGGCCGGCGCCAGGTGGATGGCCACCCAGGCGGCGAAGAACGCCCAGGCGATGAACGCCACCGCCAGCCACGACACCAGGCGCACGCCGCGCCGGCCGTAGTATTCGTTGATGAGGTCGGTGAGCACGAACACCAGCGGCCAGTAGACCACGCCGGCGGTGAACGACAAGGTGCCGGAGACGCCGAACAGGCTCCACTGCACGTCATTCGTGCCCAGCGTGCGCTCCAGCGAGAAGATCTTCACCCCGACGAACTCGGCCAGCAGCGCGTCGGTGATCAGGAAGCCGGACAGCGCCAGGAACAGGCGCGTGGCACGCGAATCAGCCAGGTGTGCCGGAGCGTTTCCCTGCGCCGGTGCCACGGGACCCTACTCGGCGGCGCAGAGACAGTGGGTCAGCGGGCGCCCGTCGGACAGCAGCGCCTCCAGTCGGTCGAACTGCTGCTGCAGCAGCGCCAGCGGCGCCACCTGCACCTCGACCTCGCGCACCGCGGGGCCCAGCAGCGTGCCCGACAGGCGCGCCCCCTTGATGCGCAGCTGCAGGGCCAGCTGCTCCGCCCAGGAGAGCCGCGGCTCGATGCGGCGCACGCCATAGCCGGGCTTGAGGTCCGCCAGTTCCGCGGCGGCCTGCACGGCATCCTCGTAACCGCCCAGGGAATCGACCAGGCCGAGGCGATGCGCCTCGCTGCCGATCCACACCCTGCCCTGCGCCACCTCGTGCACCTCGTCGCGGGTCTTGCCGCGTCCGTCGCCCACATGGCCCAGGAACACGTCGTAGATGCGCTGCACGGAAAGCCCGGCATAGTCGCGCAGCAGCGGGTTCATCGGGCGATCGATGCGCATGGTCCCCGACAACGGCGTGGTGCCCACGCCGTCCACGCTGATGCCCACCTTGTCGAGCGTGCGATTGACGGTGGGAATGGCCGCATACACGCCGATGGAGCCGGTGAGCGTGGTCGCGCTGGCGATGATGCGGTCCGCCGGCGCCGCCACGTAGTAGCCGCCGGAGGCCGCCAGGTCGCCCATGGACACCACCACGGGCTTGCCCGCGCCGCGCAGCGCCACCACTTCGCGCAGGATCACCTCGGAGGCCAGCGCGCTGCCGCCCGGGCTGTCCACGCGCAGCACCACGGCGGAAATGTCCTCGTCCTCGCGCGCCTGGCGCAGCAGCCCGGCGATGGTGTCGCCACCCACGGTGCCGGAAGGCTGCTCGCCATCCAGGATGGTGCCGCTGGCCACCACCACGCCGACGCTGCCCGCCCCGGCGGGCGCCAGGCGCTGCGCGGCATGGCGCAGCTGCACGTAGTCGCCGTAATTGATGCGGGAGTAGTTCTGTCCCTTGGTGTCGCGGCCGACGAGCTCTGCCAGGCGCTCGGTGATGCCGTTGGCATCGCGCAGCCCGGTGACGAGGCCGGCTTCCAGCGCCACGCGCGCGGAATCCCCGCCATTGCTGCGCAGGGCATCCACGTAGCCGGCCGCATACTGCTCTATCACGTCCGGATCGAGCCCGCGCGCCTCGCCCACGGCCTGCTTCCAGGCATCCCACAGCGCGGTGAGATAGGCCAGGCTGGCCTCGCGCTCCTGCGGCGACATGTCCTTGCGCACCAGGTCTTCGGCGGCCGTCTTGAAGCTGTTGTCATCGGGACGGAACAGGTGCACGTCCACGGCCAGCTTGTCGAGCAGGCCCTTGTAGTACATGCGGAACTGGCCGTAACCGTCGATCAGCACCTCGCCCATGGGATCCAGGTAGATCTCGTCGGCGTGCGCCGCGACGTAGTAGCGCGAGCGCGTCAGCGAGGTGCCCCAGGCGATGATCTTCTTGCCGCTGGCCCGGAACTCGCGCATCGCGGCGGCCACTTCTTCCAGCGTGGGCTGGCCGGCGCCACCGAGGTAGTCCAGCTGCAGCGCGATGGCCGCGACGCGCCGGTCACCCGCGGCAGCGCGGATGGCGTCAGTGAGGTCCCAGAGCAGGGTTTCGGTCTGGCCCGCGCCGCGGGCCTCGTTGAAGGCGATGGTGAGCGGATCGCCGGTGCGCTGCTCGACAATCTCCCCGGAGGGCTGGATGAGCAGCGCGCCTTGCGCCGGCAGCTTGGGCACGCCGCCGCGCAGCGCGCCCACGATGAATCCGAAGACCAGCAACAACAGCAGCAGGTGCAGGATCCGGCGCAGCACGTCCAGGCCGCGCCAGACTCCCCGGAAAAATCCGCCTGCCGATGCCATCGGTCAGCGGAAGGCCGTCAGACCTTCTCTTCGATGCGGGCGGCCTTGCCGGACAGGTCGCGCAGGTAGTAGAGCTTGGCGCGGCGCACGTTGCCGCGGCGCTTCACCGAGATGCTGTCGATGGCCGGGCTGTGCAGCTGGAACACGCGCTCCACGCCCTCGCCGTGGCTGATCTTGCGCACGGTGACCGAGGAGTTGAAACCGCGGTTGCTGCGCGCGATCACCACGCCTTCGTAGGCCTGCACGCGCTCGCGATCGCCTTCCTTCACCTTCACGTTCACCACGATGGTGTCGCCGGGCTTGAACTCCGGCACCTTGCGCGTGGCGCGCTCGGCTTCGATCTGCTGGATGATGTGGTTCATGGTTCGTTCTGCCTTTCCTGCAAATATCCGTTCAAGAGCTCGATCTCCTCGTCGGTGCTGGCCCGCCGCGCCACCAGCAGGTCCGGGCGCCGTTGCCACGTCCTGCCGAGGGCCTGCTGCAACCGCCAGCGCCTGATGCGCTCGTGGTCGCCGCCGGCCAGCACCTCAGGCACCTTCAACCCCGCGAACTCCTCGGGCCGGGTGTAGTGCGGCCAGTCCAGCAGACCGTCCGCAAAACTTTCCTCGGCACTCGAACGCGCGTCGTTCAAGGCGCCTTCCATCAACCTCGCCACCGCGTCGATCACGATCAACGCCGGCAACTCGCCACCGGAGAGCACATAGTCGCCCACCGACAGCTCCTCGTCGATCGACGTCGCGATCACGCGCTCGTCGATCCCCTCATATCGTCCCGCGACCAGCACCAGGCCCGGTTCGCTCTTCAGCGCCCCGGCCCGTGCCTGGTCGAACCTCCGGCCCTGGGCCGAGAGGTAGATCCTGCGGCTGCCCGCCGGCACCCTCTGCGCCGCCGCGGCAATCGCCGCGGTGAGCGGTTCGGGCTTCATCACCATGCCCGGGCCGCCGCCGTAAGGCCGGTCATCCACGGTGCGGTGCACGTCGGTGGTGTGGTCGCGCGGATCCTCCGTGCCCACCGACAGCAGCCCGCGGCGGATGGCCCGCCCCGTGATGCCGAACTCCAGCGCCTGGCGGATCATCGCGGGGAACAGCGTGACGACTTCGACTTTCACAGCTGGGCCGGCCAGTCGACTTCGATCAACCGCTGCCCCGCATCGATGCGCAGCAAATGCTGCTTCGACACCGGCAGCCAGTGTTCGCGTTCACCCTTCACCACCATCACCGCGCCGGCGGGCAGGTCGGCGAAATAGTCCACCCTGCCCAGCTCCACCTGCTCGACATTGCGGACCGTGAAGCCCACAAGGTCGTCGCGGTAGTGTTCCCCTTCCGCCAGCGGCGGCAGGTTCTCCCGCGCGATGCGCACCCACCAGCCGGTCAGCGCCTGTGCCGCTGTCCGGTCGGCGATGCCTTCGAAGCGCACCCGCAACCCGTTACGGTACGGCACGCCCTCCAGCAACCTGATCGTCCTTGTCGCGCCATTGGGCGCGCTCAACTGCCATTCCTCGTGGTCCAGCAGTGAATCGGGTGGGTCGGTGAACGACCGGACCAGCAACCACCCGGCGATGCCATGCGGGGCGCCCACCTGGCCGAGCGTGAGCGCTGGCCCGGGGTGCTCATCCGCCATGGCTTCAGGCCGCGGCAGCGCCTGCGTCCGCGTCCGCGACCGCCTGCTTGCGGTAGTCGCGCACCAGATGGCTCACGCGCTCGGACAGCTGCGCGCCCTTGGACACCCAGTAGTCGATGCGCGCCAGGTCAAGGCGCACCTTCGGCTCGGCCTTGCGGGCCTTGGGATTGAAGAAGCCCACCTGCTCCAGGCCCTTGCCGCCCTGGCGCTGGCGATGGTCGGTCACGACCACGTGGAAATAGGGGGAATTGCGCGAACCGCGCCGCGTAAGACGAATGGTCACCATATCGGGTCCTGGCCTCAGTCTGTTAGGGCTACCGAAAAGAGCGCGGGATTCTACGCAGATCAACGGCTTGGGGCAAATCAGTGCACCGCCGGAGGCTGCCTGCGGCAGGGGTAAGGGTTGAGGCCCCCGCAGGGACTGTTACGGGCAGATCAGGCGCCCGGGTATGGTTATGTCAAATCCCCGGCCAGCACCGCCCGGCGTCCGATTCCTTTTCAATACGCGACCTGATGAATCACGGAGCCTGACCATGCCGATGGACATTGTGGACTACGAGATCTATGGCGATGACATGCAATACGTCGAGGTCGAACTCGACCCCGGCGAGGCCGCCATCGGCGAGGCCGGCGCCATGATGATGATGCAGGACGGCATCGGGATGGACACCGTGTTCGGCGACGGCTCCTCGCAGCAGGGTGGCCTGTTCGGCAAGCTGCTGGGCGCGGGCAAGCGCCTGGTCACCGGCGAGTCGCTGTTCACCACCATCTTCCACAACGAGTCCACGGGCAAACGTCGCGTGGCCTTTGCCGCACCCTACCCCGGCAAGATCATTCCCGTGCACCTGGGCGAGCTGGGCGGCACGCTGATCTGCCAGAAGGACAGCTTCCTGTGCGCCGCGCGCGGCGTGTCGCTGGGCATCGCCTTCCAGCGCCGGCTGGGCGCGGGCCTGTTCGGCGGCGAGGGTTTCATCATGCAGAGGCTGGATGGCGACGGGCTGGTGTTCGTGCATGCCGGCGGCACGCTGATGGCGCGTGACCTGGCGCCCGGCGAGCGGCTGCGCGTGGACACCGGCTGCGTGGTGGCGCTCCAGCAGAGCGTGGACTTCGACATCCAGTACGTCGGCAAGCTGAAGAGCGCGCTGTTCTCCGGCGAGGGCCTGTTCTTCGCCACGCTCACCGGCCCGGGACGCGTGTGGCTGCAGTCGCTGCCCATCTCGCGCCTGGCCAACCGCATCATCGCCATGGCGCCGGCCGCAGGTGGCCGCTCCAGGGGCGAAGGTTCGCTGCTGGGCGGACTGGGAGGCCTGCTGGATGGCGACAACCGCTGACCCCGCTGGCGTCGGCACCGTGCTGGCGGCGCGGCTGTTCGGCGGCGGCGCGCCACCGACCGGCGAGGATGCCGAGCTCACCTTCTGGTCCAGCCAGGTCGAGGTGCGCTCGGCGCGCGGTACGCAGCGCGTGCCGGTGTCCAGCCTCGGCGTGCGCGAGGCAGGGAGTACCACCGCCGGACTCGAGCTGTCCTGGGAAGGTCGCGGCGGAACCTGCGCCGTGCAGGTGCACGATCCCGCGGCGGTGGCGCGGCTGCATTCGCATCCCCTGCTGGCGGGCCTGCCACAGATGGCACAGCTGCGCGCCGCCCGGCACCGCCAGCGCGCGTGGCGGACGCTCGGGCTGGCCATGCTGGCAATCCTGGTGCTGCTGCCACTGCTCCTGCTGCTGGTGTTCATCTGGCAGGCCGACCGCATCGCCGGCGCCATTGCCGGGCGCATTCCGGTGGCGCGCGAGGAACAGCTCGGGCGACAGCTCTTCGCCAGCATGCGCGACACGCTGAAACTGCAGGAACAGGGCGACACGCTGGTGCTGGTGCGCAGCCTGGGCGAACGACTCACGCAGGAGGCCCGTTTCCGCTACGAATTCCACGTGGCCGAAGATCCGGCCGTCAACGCCTTCGCCCTGCCCGGCGGCATCATCGTCGTGCACACCGGCCTGGTCGAGGCAACCAGGCGCCAGGAGGAGCTGGCCGGCGTGCTTGCGCACGAAGTGCAGCACGTGGAGTTGCGCCATGGGCTGAAGCGAATGGTGAAGGAGCTGGGACTGCGCGGATTGTGGGCCGCGCTCACCGGCGACCTGGGCAGCGCGCTGGCCGGCGAGGCGGCGCTGCAGCTCACCTCGCTGCGTTTCTCCCGCGCCGCGGAGCTCGAGGCCGACGCCCTCGGATTCGACGCCCTCCTCGCGCATGGCATCGATCCGCAAGGCATGGTGGATTTCTTCGGCACCATGGAAAGGGCAGCCGGTGCGGCGCCGCCCGCGTGGCTGTCGACCCATCCCGCCAGCGCGGCGCGACAGCAGGCGTTGCAGGCGCGGCTCGACGCCCTCGACTCCGGCGGCGGTCCGGCAACGCAACCGGCACAGTGAACTGACGCTGCCGGGCGGCGTGACCGCGATCGCGTCCGCGGCCCGGAACGATCAGGCGATGCGGGCCTCTCCCTCGTCCAGGCCATCCTGCTCCGGCTGCAAGGCGCGACTGGCGCTGAGCAGCACCTTCTCCAGCTGTGCCGGATCCATGGGCTTGGTGTAGTGCTCGTTGAAGCCGGCATCCTGCGCCTGCTCGCGGTCCCGCGCCTGGCCCCAGCCGGTGACGGCCACCATGAACACCTCCCGCCCCCATTCGCAGGCGCGGATGCGCCGGGCCACCTCATAGCCGTCGTAGCCGGGCATGCCGATATCCAGCAATGCCAGCTGCGGGCGGAACTCCTCGGCCATCTCCAGCGCGGCGCGTCCGTCATAGGCCACCCGCACCCGGTGGCCCATGCTCTCCAGCAGGATGGACCAGCTCATCGCGCTGTCACGGTTGTCATCGGCCACCAGCACGCGCATCGGTGCGATGCCGCTGCTCTGGGTGTCTGGCTGCGACGGCACCGCGCCGGGAAGCGCGGGGGCCAGCGGCAGGGTGAGCACGAACTCGGTTCCCTGGCCCTCCCCGCTGCTCAGCGCCCTCACGCTGCCACCATGCAGTTCCACCAGGCCCCGCACCAGCGCCAGGCCGATGCCCAGCCCGCCCTGGGACTTGCCGGCCTGGTAGAACATGCCGAACACCTGGTCGAGCATGGCCGGCGGAATGCCGATGCCGTTGTCGCGCACCGACACCGCCAGCTGCCGTCCCTGCACCGACAGCACCACGTCGATGTGGCCGCCGTTGGGCGTGTATTTCACCGAATTGTTCAGCAGGTTGGCCAGCACCTGGATCATGCGCACCGCATCGGCCATCACCGGTGCCGGTTCGGGCGGCAGCACTGCATCCAGGGTCTGCTGCTTGCCCTCCAGCTGCGGGCGCACCATCTCGATGGCCGAGCGCACCAGGTCGGCCATGTCGGCCCGGCCACGCTGCAACTGCATCAGGCCATGGGAGATGCGCGACACGTCGAGCAGGTCATCCAGCAGGCGTGCCATGTGCGTGACCTGCCGCTGGATGGCGCCGCTGGCCATGGCCGCGTATTCGGGTTTCTGCGTCTGCGCACCCAGCAGCCGCGCGGATGCGGACAGCGCCGCCAGCGGGTTGCGCAGCTCGTGCGCGAGGATGGCCAGGAACTCGTCCTTGCGCCGGTCGGCTTCCTTCAGCGCCTGCTCGGCGCGGTTGCGCTCGGCCACCTGCGCCTGCAGCGCGATGTTGGAGGCCTCCAGCTCGCGGTTGGTGGACTGCAGGTCGCGGTTCAGCGCCTCCAGCTCGCGCGCCTTCTCCATCTGCAGGTTGAGGTTGGCGTCGGCCAGGGCCTTGTTGGCCACCTCCAGCTGCTGGTTGGACACCTGCAGCGCGCGGCGCTTGTTGTGCAGCTCGATCAGCACCGACACCTTGCCGCGCAGGATCTCCGGCACCATGGGGATGGAGACGTAGTCCACCGCGCCGAGCTTGTAGCCCTTCAGGCGGTCGAACTCGGTGTCATGCACGCCGGTGACGAAGATGATGGGCGTGCTCTCGAACCGCGGATGGTCATGGATCATCGCGGCCGTCTCGAAGCCGTCCATGCCCGGCATGCTCACGTCCAGCAGGATGAGCGCGAACTCGGTGTCCATCAGGCGCTCCAGCGCCTCGGCGCCGGAATGCACGCAGATGAGGTTCTGTCCCAGCTCATCGAGGATGGACTGGTAGGAGAGCAGGCGCGCCGGCTGGTCGTCCACCAGCAGGATGTTCACCCGGTCTTCGGCTTCCCCGCTTACGGCCATGGGGGTGTCAGCGGTGCAGCCACATGCGGACCAGGGACAGCAGCTGTTCGGTATTGACTGGCTTCGCCACATAGTCCGAGGCGCCGGCCTCCAGGCATTTCTCGCGGTCCCCCTTCATGGCCTTGGCGGTGAGGGCAATGATGGGCAGGCGCCGGAACTGGGCCCTGGAGCGGATGCGCCGCATGGTCTCGTAGCCATCCATCTCGGGCATCATCACGTCCATCAGCACCAGCGCCAGGTCATCGGTGTCGTCGAGGATGTCGATGGCGTCCTGGCCATTGTTGGCGCTGACCACTTGCATCTTGTGCCGTTCGAGCAGGCTGCTGAGGGCGAAGATGTTGCGGATGTCATCGTCCACCACCAGCACCTTGCGGCCCGCCAGCGATTCATCGCCCCGGTGCAGCGACTCGATCATCCGCTGCCGCGAGGCCGGCAGGTCGGCGATCACGCGGTGCAGGAACAACGCGGTTTCATCCAGCAGCCGCTCGGGTGAGCGCACGCCCTTGAGCACGATGCTCTTGGCCTTCTGCCTGAGCTGTGCGTCCTCTTCCTCGGAGAGGTCCCGCCCGGTGAAGACCACGATGGGCAGCTCGCGCAGCCTGGGCATCTGCTGGATCTCCGCCAGCAGCGCGAAGCCGGAGGTATCTGGAAGGTGCAGGTCGAGCACCATGCAGTCGAAGGTGCCGGTGCGCAGCGCCTCCAGCGCCTCGGCACCGCTGCCGGCCGTGGTGATGGCCAGGTCATCAGAGCCCAGCAGCTCAGCGATGCTCATCTGCTCGGCCGGGTTGTCCTCCACCACCAGCAGCCGCCGTTGCCGCGTGGAGGCGAAGTCCTTGATGCGCCGGAGCGCGACTTCCAGCCCTTCGGTGGTGGCCGGCTTGTTCATGAACGAGAAGGCGCCCCGCTCAAGGCCATACTGGCGTTCCTCCTCGACGGTGAGGATCTGCACGGGGATGTGCCGCGTCTGCGGGTCGTGCTTCAGCTGGTTGAGCACCGTCCAGCCCAGCATGTCCGGCAGGAACACGTCGAGCGTGATGGCCGTCGGGCGGTGGCGGCGCGCAAGCTCCAGCGCCTCGGAGCCGGTCTTGGCCACCAGCACCTTGAAGCCGCAATCGCGCGCCAGGTTGAGCAGCACGCGGCCATAGTGGGGATCGTCCTCCACCACCAGCAGGATCGGGTCGTCCGGCTGCAGCCCGGCCGCATCGTCCACCAGTTCCTCGGCGCGGTTGGGCGGCAACGTGATGGCGCGGAAGCGACCGGTGTCCGAGGTGCTGGGCGCGCTGGCCGGCTGCTGTGCCGGTGCATAGGCCGGTCCCATGTAGGCCAGCGGCAGGTACAGCGAGAAGGTGCTGCCCACGCCCGGTGCACTGGTGAGGCGCAGCTCGCCACCCAGCAGGTGCGCCAGCTCGCGGCTGATGGCAAGTCCCAGGCCGGTGCCGCCGTACTTGCGCGAGGTGCCGGCGTCAGCCTGCTGGAAGGCCTCGAAGATGATCTTCTGCTTCTCCGGCGCGATGCCGATGCCCGAGTCGGTCACCGCGAACTCCACCACGCCCGGCGCCTGGCTCAGCACCGGATGGTCGGGCGACCAGCCGCCATCGGCCAGGCCCACGTGCAGGCGCACGCTGCCCTGCGCGGTGAACTTGAAGGCATTGGAGAGCAGGTTCTTCAGCACCTGCATCAGGCGCTTGGAGTCGGTGGTGATGTGCCGGCCCAGCTCGGGGGCGAAATCCGTGGAGAACGCCAGCTTGCGGGCCTCGGCTTCGTGGCGGAAGTTGCGCTCCACGGTCTCGCGCAGGTGCGTGAACAGCAGGTCCTCGGATTCCACCGTCACCGTGCCGGACTCGATCTTCGACAGGTCGAGGATGTCGCTGATCAGGTTCAGCAGGTCGGTGCCGGCGCCGTGGATGGTCTTGGCGAACTCCACCTGCCGGGGCGAGAGGTTGCTGTCGGCATTCTCGGCCAGCTGCTGGCCCAGGATGAGGATGCTGTTGAGCGGCGTGCGCAGCTCGTGCGACATGTTGGCCAGGAACTCGGACTTGTAGCGCGAGGTGAGCGCCAGTTCGCCGGCCTTCTCCTCCAGTGCCCGGCGGGCCAGCTCGATCTCCTGGTTCTTGCGCTCCACCTCGGCGTTCTGCTCGGCCAGCAGGCGCGCCTTGGTGGCCAGCTCCTCGTTGGTCTGCTGCAGCTCGCGCTGCTGGGTCTGCAGTTCGCCGGCCAGCTCCTGCGACTGGCGCAGCAGGCCCTCGGTGCGCATCGTGGCCTCGATGGTGTTGAGCACCACGCCGATGCTGCCGGTGAGCTGCTCCAGGAAGGCCAGGTGCGAGGCGGTGAATTCATGCAGCGAGGCCAGCTCCACCACGGCCTTCACCTGCCCCTCGAACAGCACCGGCAGGGCGATCACCGTGCGCGCCCGGGCGGACATCAGCCCGCTGGTGACGTGCACGACGTCTTCGGGAACCACGTCGACGAGGATGCGCCGCCCGTCCACGGCGCACTGGCCGATGATGCCCTCGTTGAGCTGGTAGCGGCGCGGGGTGGTGCCGTCGCGGGTGTCCGCGTAGCTGGACAGCTGCTTCAGGAAGGGCCCGCGCCCGTCGTTGTCCATCACGTACATGATGGCGTGCTGGGCATTCACCAGTGGCGCCAGCTCCGCCAGCAGCATGTTGCCCAGCGTCACCAGGTCGCGCTGGCCCTGCATCATGCCGCTGAACTTGGCGAGGTTGGTCTTCAGCCAGTCCTGCTCGGTGTTGCGCTCGGTGGTGACCTTCAGCGTGCCGATCATCGCGTTGATGTTGTCCTTCAGCTCGGACACCTCGCCGCGCGCCTCCACCTGGATGGTGCGGGTGAGCTGGCCCTTGGTCACCGCGGTGGCAACTTCCGCGATGGCACGCACCTGCGTGGTGAGGTTGGCGGCCAGCAGGTTCACGTTGGCGGTGAGGTCGCGCCAGGTGCCGGAGGCGCCGGGCACGTTGGCCTGGCCGCCGAGGCGGCCTTCCACGCCCACCTCGCGGGCCACGCTGGTCACCTGCTCGGCGAAGGTGGCCAGCGTGTCGGTCATGCTGTTGATGGTCTCGGCGAGCGCGGCCACCTCGCCGCGCGAATCCACCAGCAGGCGCTGGCGCAGGTCGCCATTGGCCACGGCCGTCACCACCTTCACGATGCCGCGCACCTGGTTGGTGAGGTTGTTGGCCATGGTGTTGACGTTGTCGGTGAGATCCTTCCAGGTGCCGGCCACGCCCGGCACGATGGCCTGGCCGCCCAGCTTGCCCTCCGTGCCCACCTCGCGCGCCACGCGCGTCACCTCGGCGGAGAAGCCGTTCAGCTGGTCCACCATGGTGTTGATGGTGTTCTTCAGTTCCAGCAGCTCGCCGCGCACGTCCACCGTGATCTTGCGCGACAGGTCGCCGCGGGCGATGGCGGTGGACACCTCGGCGATGTTGCGCACCTGGCCGGTGAGGTTGCTGGCCATCGAGTTCACG
>CBFGXE010000009.1:0-103095 GCA_965652645.1 uncultured bacterium
CCGAGCACACCTGCCAGGGCTGGCTCGAGGGCTACCTGCTCACCGGCCGGCACGGCCTTTTCTCCTGCTACGAGGCCTTCATCCACATCGTGGATTCGATGTTCAATCAACACGCCAAGTGGCTGAAGGTGTGCGCCGAGGTGCCCTGGCGCCGACCGATCGCCTCGCTGAACATCCTGCTCACCTCGCATGTCTGGCGCCAGGACCACAACGGCTTCTCGCACCAGGATCCCGGCTTCATCGACGTGGTGATGAACAAGAAGGCGGCCATCGTGCGCGTGTACCTGCCGCCAGACGCCAACACACTGCTGTGCATCACCGACCGGTGCCTGCGCAGCCGCAACCTGGTGAACGTGATCGTGGCCGGAAAGCAGCCGCAGCTGCAGTGGCTCGACATGGACGCCGCCGTGCAGCACTGCGCGGCCGGCATCGGCGCCTGGGACTGGGCCGGCAGCGAAGGCGATGGCGAGCCGGATCTCGTGATGGCCTGTGCGGGCGACACACCGACGCTGGAGACCATCGCCGCCGCGCGGCTGCTGCGCGAGCATGTGCCCGGCCTGAAGGTGCGGGTGATCAACGTGGTCGACCTGATGACGCTGCAGCCGCCGGAGGAGCATCCCAACGGCCTCACCTCCGAAGCCTTCGATGCCCTGTTCACCCGCGACAAGCCCATCCTCTTCGCCTTCCACGGCTACCCCTGGCTCATCCACCGCCTCACCTACCGGCGCACCAACCACCACAACCTGCACGTGCGCGGCTACAAGGAGGAAGGCACCACCACCACGCCCTTCGACATGACGGTGCGCAACCAGCTGGACCGCTTCCACCTGGTGATCGACGCGATCACGCGCGTGCCGGGCCTCGCCGCCCGCTTCGGCCACGTGGCGGAACTGATGCGCGAGCGGCTCGCCGCCCACCGCCAGTACATCCTGGAGCACGGCGATGATCCGCCGGAGCTGAAGGACTGGACGCTGGCCGGCGCCCGGTAGCACTACGTACAACTGCGAATGCACGGCGGCCAGGTGCGGGTCTAACTTCCCGGAACTACCGCCTCAACGAGCTCCCTGCCAACATGGAAACATTGCGCGACGGCAGCCAGGTCACCATCCGCCCCATCGGCAAGGGCGACATCGAGCTGGAACGGCGGTTCATCGAGGGCCTGTCGCCCGAGGCGCGCCGCTACCGCTTCCTTTACACCATCGCCACACCGAGTGAGGCCCTGCTGCGCAAGCTCACCGAGGTCGATGCAGTGAATGAGGCGGCCTTCATCGCGGTGGTCGAGGATGGCCTGCACGAGCGCGAGGTGGGCACGGCCCGTTTCAGCCGCACACCCGACGGACAGGCGGAGGTGACCGTGACGGTGGACGAGGCCTGGCAGCGCCGGGGACTGGCCACGCTGCTGGTGCGCAAGCTGGTCGCCGAGGCGCGCCAGCGCGGCATCCGCGCGCTGTATTCCGTCGATGCCGGCGGCAACGAATCGATGCGGGCGCTGGCTGCCCACCTGGGTTTCAGCCGCAAGGTGGATCCACAGGACGCCACGCAGGTGATCTACACGCTGCCGCTGGACACGCCGCACGGCTGAGCGCGCGGCAGACGGTCAACCGGGCAGCAGGTGCGCGGTGGTGCCGGGTGCCACAGCTGCCGCATTGCCCTCGTCGGTATCCAGGTGCAGCTCAAGGCTGAATCCTGGTGACACGCGCACCACCACATCCTGGAACACCAGGTCGCGCCCCTCGCTGTCCACCGCGACGCTGACGCGCTGACGGTCCTGCACACCCAGTCGTCGCGCGTCCGCAGGATTCATGTGGATGTGCCGCACCGGCATCACCACACCGGCCGCGAGCTGCACACGGCCTGCAGGGCCCACGAGTTCGATGCCCGGTGTATCCGCCAGGTCGCCGGACACCCGCAGCGGTGCATCGATGCCCAGCGCAATCTCGTCGCTGCGCGACAGCTCCACCTGGTCCACGCTGCGGGGCGGGCCGAGCAGGCGCACGCCATCGAGCCGGCCGCGCGGCCCCACCAGTGACACAGTCTCGACCGCGGCGAACTGGCCGGGCTGCGAAAGGGCGCATTTCACCCCGAGGACGTGGCCGGGGCCGAAGAGCACATCCAGGGTCGGCTGGCTGGGATGAACATGCCGGGCCGATACCGCTACTGGAATCGCCAGTGGTGCGACGCTCGATGGCCGGCCGTGTTCCATCCCGTTAGTTCGCCGCATGACAGGCGGATTTGCAAGGCGCACCCGGCAGTGCGAACCTATTGCTGCGATGCAGGTGCTCCCGTGACGCTTTCCTCCGAGCTGGTCCGCAGCGTGCTGCAGTCGGCGCCGGATGCCATGATCATCATCGATGGTTCGGGCACCATCCTCTATGCCAACCGCCAGGTCACGGCCCTGTTCGGCTATCAACCGGCCGAAGTGGTGGGCAGCCCGGTCGAGATGCTGATGCCGGAGCGATTTCGCGGCCGGCATGTGACCCATCGCCAGGGCTACACCAGTTCCGTGCGCGTGCGGCCGATGGGCGCGGGACTGGAGCTGTTCGCCCGGCGCCGGGATGGTCGCGAGTTCCCGGTGGAGATCAGCCTCAGCCCCATCCAGCAGCAGGACGAAGTGCTGGTGGCCGCCGCAATCCGCGACGTCACGGACCGGGCACGCGTGGAGAAGGAACTGCGCGACGCCCGAGCCGCCGCCGACCGGGCCAACCTCAGCAAGAGCCGCTTCCTGGCCACCGCCAGCCATGACCTGCGCCAGCCGCTGCAGGTGCTCTCTCTGCTCAACGGCACCTTGCGCCGCCTCGCCGACAGCGAGGATGTGAACGAGGTGCTCGAGCAGCAGGAGCAGGCGCTGGGCACCATGTCGCGGCTGCTCAATGCCCTGCTCGACATCAGCAAGCTGGAGTCCGGCGCCATCATGCCGGACATCTGCGACTTCCCGGTGGCACAGCTGCTGGCAGAGCTGCGCCTGGAATACGCCGGCCTTGCCGCGAACAAGGGACTGGACTTCGTGGTTGAAACCACCGGCCTCAGGGTGCGCTCCGATCCCACGCTGATCGGCCAGGCGCTGAAGAACCTGGTGGCCAACGCGATCAAGTACACCAGCGCCGGCAGCGTGACGCTGTCGGCCAGGAAGGTGTCGCAGGGCGTGCGCATCGAGGTGCGCGACACGGGCCGGGGCATCGCCCCGGAGCACCTGCCCTTCATCTTCGAGGAGTTCTACCAGGTCGGCGTGGCCACCAACACCTCCCGCGACGGCTACGGGCTCGGCCTCAGCATCGTGCAGCGCGTGGTGCGGCTGCTGGATCTGCGCATCGACGTCAGCTCCCGGCCCGGTGAAGGCTCCACCTTCGCGCTGGAGATTCCGGCCGGCCAGGCGGCTGCCGCCGCCGATGCCGCGCTGCGCAGCCAGCGTGCACCCGCCACCGCGCTGGCCGGCAAGGCGCGCCACCTGCTGCTGGTCGAAGATGACAGCGGGGTGCGCAACGCCACCCGGCTGTTCCTGAAGGGCGAGGGTTACCGCGTGACAGCCGCCGCCTCCCATGCCGAGGCCCTGCAGCTGATCAAGGAGCACGCCGACATCGACCTGGTGATCTCCGACTATCACCTGGATGGCGGCCGCACCGGCGCCGAGGTGATCTCTGCGGCCCGCGAGCGCTTCGGCGCCGGCCATCCGGCCATCCTCGTCACCGGGGATACCACGCCGGCGATGGCCAGCCTGAAGCGTGATGACACGCTGCGCCTCACCAGCAAGCCCATCAACGCCGACGACCTGGTGGGGCTGATCCAGGGCCTGCTGCAATCCTGACTGCGGAAAGTCCCTAGATGCGCCCGTGGGCCGGAGCGCGATACTGCGCGCAATGCCCATTCCCCACCTCCACGCCGTCATCGATGCAGCGGTCGACGCCGTCTTCGTCATCGACCAGTCCGGCCGCATCCGCATGGCCAATGCCGCGGCCGAGGGCCTCTTTGGCTGGTCCGCCGCGGAGATGGAGGGTCGTGACGTCAGCATGCTGATGCCCGAGCCCGACCGCAGCGCCCACGCGGGTTACATCGCGCGCTTCCTCGCCACCGGCGAGCCGCGCGTCATCGGCACCGGGCGCGACGTGCAGGCACAGCGCCGCGACGGCAGCTGCTTTCCGGTGCACCTTTCCGTCGGCCAGGTGACCGGCAGCGATCCACCTTGTTTCATCGGCTTCCTCCACGACCTCTCCGCACGGCAGCGCGAGGCCGAAGATGCGCTGCGCCTCAACCAGCGCCTGATGCAGGTCACGCGCATGGCAACCCTGGGCGAAATGTCCGCCGGCATCGCCCACGAAGTGAACCAGCCGCTCACCGCCATCACCAACTACGCGCTGGCGGCCGAGCGACTGCTGGCATTCACGGAGCCGGACATCGATGAAGCACGGGGTGCGCTGCGCGAGATCGTCCACGAAGCCCGCCGCGCGGCGGACATCATCCGCCGCCTGCGCCACATCACCCGCGGCGGCGAGGAACGCAGGGAACCCACGCGCGTCGCGGAACTGCTGGACGCGCTGGAGACCCTGTGCCTGGCGGATGCGCGCGTCCATGACGCGCGCATCCGCTTCGAGCTGCAGCCGGATGTCCCGCTGCTGGTGGTCCATCGCGTGCAGATCACCCAGGCGGTGCTCAACCTCGTGCGCAATGCGCTGGAGGCGCTGCAGGCCGACCCGCCCGGCGGGCGCGAAGTGGTCGTCACCGCCCGGCGCAACTTCGCCGGGGACTGCGAGATCGAGGTCAGCGACAATGGCCCCGGTGTGGCCGCGGCGATCATCGATCGCATGTTCGAGCCCTTCCGCAGCACCAAGGCCAATGGCACCGGCCTCGGACTGCCCATGTGCGAGACCATCGCCTTCGCGCATGGCGGCTCGTTGCGCCACGAGGCGAGGGCACCGCATGGCGCGCGTTTCATCCTCACCCTGCCCGCCGCGGAGAACTGAATGAAGGACAAACCCGCCATGGTGTTCGTGGTCGATGACGACGCCGGCGTGCGCTCCTCCATCCGCCTGCTGCTGAAGTCGGTGGGCATTGCCGCCACGCCCATGGCCTCGGCGCAGGAATTCCTCGACGCCTTCGACCCGGCGCAGCCGGGCTGCCTGGTGCTCGACATCCGCATGCCGGGGATGAGCGGGCTGGAGCTGCAGCAGGAACTGAACCGTCGCGGCGCCATGCTGCCGGTGCTGTTCATTACCGGCCACGGCGACGTGCCCATGGCGGTGGAGGCCATGCAGCACGGCGCCTTCGATTTCCTGCAGAAGCCCTTCCGCGACCAGGACCTGATCGACCGCATCCAGAAGGCGCTGCTGCGCGACCAGGAGAACCGCGCCTCGCTGCGCGAGCACAACCAGGTCCGCGAGCGGCTGGCCTCGCTCACCGTGCGCGAGCGCCAGGTGCTCAACCTGCTCACCCAGGGCAAGCAGAACAAGGTGATGGCCGCGGAGCTGGGCATCTCGCAGCGCACGGTGGAGATCCATCGCGCGCATGTGATGGAGAAGCTCGGCGCGAGCTCCGTGGCGCAGCTGGTGCGCATGGCGCTCGACGCCACCGATTCCTGAGGGGTCGCGGGTCGGGACAAGGCAGGCGTCACATCCGCTCAGGGCACCAGGCGCGAGGCGGCATCGGCGATGGCGTCGAGCCGGTCCGCGCCCAGTTCCTGGAACAGGCTGATGTGGTCCGGTGGACAGGACGGCCGCGCGCCCTCCGCTGCTTCCTTGAACAGGCGCAGCAGGTAGGCGTGGTGCTGGCCGGCGATGCGCGGCACCCATGTTTCGGCATCTCCCTCGCCGCGCTGGCCGTGGCAGCCCGCGCAGCGTTCCCCGAACAGCACGCGGCCTGACTGCAGGCGGTTGCCATTGCCGGTGCCGGCGTTGCCGCCGCGCTCCAGCCCGGCAATGTACGCGGCCACGTCGGCCACTGCCTGCATGTCGGGCAGCACATGCGCGTCCGCGTAGTGCTGCATGCGAGGATCCCAGCGGCGCGCATGGCGGTAGTCGGTGAGCAGCTTCACCAGCACGCGCCGGTGCTGGCCGGCGATGGCCGGCACGCTGCCATCGCGGTTGCCACCGCCGTCGGCACGATGGCAACCGGCGCAGGGCGTGAACAGGCGCTCGCCGCGCACTGCGTCGGGCGTGAGCGCGATGGCCTCGCGGAAATCCTGGGTGGCCGGCGTGGCAGCCAGCCCCGCGGCGGGCACGGCCAGCAAGGCAAGCAGCAGGCAGGCGGCGCGCATCGGCATGTTCAATCCTCCGTGACCAGCAGCGGACTCACGAACCCCGGCGGCTTCACCACCAGCAGGTCGCAGGCAATGCGTTCCAGGATCTGCGCGGCCGTGCCGCTGGCCGCCGAATGCACCCAGCGCGGGCGCGCCACCGCGCCCATCACCAGGATGTCGGGCGCATGTGCGGATACCAGCCGCACCAGCCCTTCGACCAGCCGGCCGTCCCCGATCCGCACGGCTGCCGACTCCACCCGCCGCGCCAGCCGGTTGGTGCACAGCCGCGCATGGGCATGGGCATCTTCCCTCTCTTCGACGGACACCGGCTCTCCCGGCAGATGCGGCGGATCCTGCAGCACGTGGTAGATCTCCAGCGGCCCGCCGAGGATGCCCGACAGCTCGCGCGCCTCCTCCACCAGCGCCTCGTCCATGTGCACGGGATGGTCCACGTTGCTGCCAGGATCGACGGCCACCGCGATGCAAGGCTGTGCCTGCCACGCCCGCGGCCCGACGAGCAGCAGCGATGCAGGGACCTGGCGGATCAGGTTCCAGTCGGTGCGCGTGAGTGCCACGCGCGATGCCGTGGCATGCCTTGCGGTGCCCTTCACCACCAGGTCTGGCCGGGTGCGGATCACATGGTGGCCGATTCCTTCTTCCAGCGGCGCGTGCCACTCGCAGGCCACGGTGACGGCAAGGCCATCCCTGCCCACCTGCGCCGCCATCGCATTGAGCTCGCCGAGGAACCGCTGGCGGCGCATCTCGCGGTACTCGCCGAGGCGGGAAGCGCCGGCCCACCCCTCCGGGATGTCCTGCTCCACGTCACAGACATAAAGCTCCAGTGATGCACCGCACGAGGCAGCGATGCGCGCCGCCTTGTCCACCGCCGCCTGGGAACTCCCTGCGGTCGGATCGACCACGACCAGGATGCGCCTGACGGCCGCCGCCTCGGCCCTCGAACGGCGCATGGGCTCCACTCGCCTGGCTACTGGCACGTACATGGGAATCTCCGCGTTACTGCCCGTTTTCTAGCAGCCGCCCCCGGTGTCGCCCATAGGGACAATTGCGGATATCGCTGTGGCAGCTACGCGCTGTGAAGCCCGCACTGGCGGCCTACCGTAGGTCGCCATGAAAGCACGCCACTTCATCGATACCCAGGACTTCACCCCCCACGAACTGCTGGAGCTGATGGAGCTCACCGCCCGCCTGAAGGAGGCGGACAAGGCAGGCGCCTGCCCGCCGCTGCTGCAGGGCGCCTCCCTCGGCATGCTCTTCGAGGAACCCTCCACGCGCACGCGTGTGTCCTTCGAAGTGGCGATGACCAAGCTCGGCGGCCATGCGCTGTACCTCAGGCCCGGCGAAATCCACCTCGGCCAGCGCGAGTCCCTCGAGGACACCGCCGACGTACTGGAGCGCATGGTGGACGTCATCGAGGCGCGCACGCTGAAGCACGCCACGGTGGTCGGACTGGCGAGGCAGGCAGACGTGCCCGTGATCAACGGCCTCACCGACTACAACCACCCCACGCAGGTGCTGTGCGATGTGTTCACCATGCAGGAGCACAGCGGCGGCAGGAACCTGCGCGACCTGCGCGTGGTGTTCGTGGGTGACGCCACCAACGTGTGCAACTCGCTGGCCGCCATCTGCACCCGGATGGGCATGCACTTCACCCATGCCGCGCCGGCGCGCTACCAGATCGGCCCCGAGGTGAGGGCCATCGCTACCGCCAACTGCAACAAGTCCGGCGGCACCCTGCAGGTCACCGACAACGTGGAGGAAGCCGTCGCCGTCGCCGACTTCCTCTACACCGACCTGTGGTGGTGGATCGGCCAGGAGCCGGAGATCCCCGACCGCCAGGCGGCCTTCATGCCGCGCTACCAGCTCAACCGGGACCTGCTGGCCCGCGCGCCGCGCCGCTGCCGCGTGATGCATTGCCTGCCGGCCTCGCGTGGCGTCGAGGCCACCAGCGAGGTGCTCGACTCCCCGCAGTCCATCATCTTCGACCAGGCGGAGAACCGCCTGCACGTGGAGAAGGCGCTGCTGGTGTGGGCCGTGTACCCGCGGCTGAAGCGCGCCAGCCCCGCACTGCGCGCCTGGCATGCCGGACGAATCGAGAACCTGCTGGCCGAAATCAAACCCTGAGGGAGCCTGTCATGGATAACACCCCCGCCGGGCGCGTGTTCCCGCGCGTGCTGCGCCGCCTTGATGCCACATTGTTCACGGTCTGCGCCATCCTGGTCATCGACCAGCTGGCCGCTGCCGCGTCGATCGGCACCTCCTCGATCTTCTGGTGGGTGTTCACCCTGTTCCTGTTCTTCATTCCCTATGCGCTGATCTCCGCGGAGCTGGGCGCCGCCTATCCCGAGGAGGGCGGCATCTATGCCTGGGTGCGCCGCGCCTACGGGCCGCGCTGGGGCGCCCGCACGTCCTGGCTGTACTGGATCAACGTGGCGCTGTGGATGCCCTCGGTGTACGTGCTGTTCGCCGGCATGTTCGCGCAGATGTTCGCCCCGGAGCTTTCGCTGTGGGCCAAGATCGGCATCGGCATCGTGCTCACGTGGATCACCGTCTACATCAACATCATCTCGCTGGACGTGGGCAAGTGGGTGCCCAACGTGGGCGCGGTGGTGAAGGCCCTCATCATGCTTTCGATCGGCGTCGGTGGCATCGTGTATGCCATGGGGCATGGCGTGGCCAATGACTTCAGCCTGCGCAGCATGGCGCCCTCCTGGGAAGCCGGCCTCGCCTTCCTGCCGGTGATCGTCTACAACTTCATGGGCTTCGAGCTGATGTCCGGCGCCAGCGAGGAGATGGCCAACCCGCAGCGCGACGTGCCGCGGGCCATCATCATCAGCGGCCTGTTGATCGCGGCCTTCTACCTGCTGGCCACCGTGGGCATGCTGATCGCCCTGCCGGTGGAGGACATCGGGCTCATCGAGGGACTGCTCGATTCCCTGCATGGCCTCTTCGACGGCTATGGCTGGGGCGCGGCCTTCGTCACCCTGCTGGGCATCGGGGCGCTGTTCACCTTCCTGGCCAACATGGTGACCTGGACCATCGGCGCCAACCGCTCGGCCTCCGAGGCTGCCGGGCGCGGCGACCTGCCCGAAGTGTTCGGCAAGCTTCATCCGAGGCATCGCACCCCCGCCAATGCGGCGATCATCACCGGCATCGTCTCCACGGCGGTGATCGTGCTTTACGGCTTCCTCGCCTCCAGCGCCGAGGACCTCTTCTGGACCATCTTCGCCTTCAGCTCCATCGTGTTCCTGCTGCCGTACCTCTTGATGTTCGGCGCCTTCCTGGCGCTGCGGAGGAAGGATGCGGCACACCCGCGTCCCTACCGCGTGCCGGGTGGGCCGGGCGTGGCGCGGCTGCTGGTGGCGCTGTGCATCGCCTTTATCCTGCAGGCTATCGTGTTGTTCATCTGGGTGCCGGGCAGCGAGTTCGCCCTCGATTCCGGACTGGGCATCGTGGCCGGCGTCATCGCCACCATCATCGTGGGCGAGGTGCTGATCCAGCGCGCGCTGTCGCGCGGCCAGGCGGCGGCCGCACAGGGTGCGCCGTGAGCCGGCTGCATCCCGGCACGCCCCGCGCGGATGGCTTCCGCATGCCCGGGGAGTTCGAGCCACATGCCGGCACCTGGCTCTTGTGGCCGGAGCGCACCGACAACTGGCGCAATGGTGCCAAGCCCGCGCAGCATGCCTTCACGCTGGTGGCGCAGGCCATCGCCCGCTTCGAGCCGGTGACCGTGGGGGTGAGCGCGCGGCAGTACGCCAATGCACGCGGCATGCTGGCGCCGGAGGTCCGTGTGGTCGAGATGTCGAACAACGACGCCTGGATCCGCGACTGCGGCGCCACCGGTGTGATCAACGAGGCCGGCGAAGTGCGTGGCGTGAACTGGCAGTTCAATGCCTGGGGCGGACTGGCCGGCGGCCTGTATTTCCCCTGGGACCTGGACGACCAGGTGGCGGGGAAGATGCTGGAGATCGAGCGCCTGGACCGCTACGACGCGCCGCTGGTGCTGGAAGGGGGCTCCATCCACGTGGACGGGGAAGGCACGCTGTTCACCACCGAGGAGTGCCTGCTCAATCCCAACCGCAATCCGCAGCTCTCGCGCACCGGGATCGAGTCGCTGCTGCGGGAATACCTCGGCATCGGGACGGTGGTGTGGCTGGGGCAGGGCATGTTCAACGACGAGACCAATGGCCACGTGGACAACCTCGTCGCGCCCATCCGCCCCGGCGTGGTGGCACTGGCCTGGACCGAAGACAGCAGCGACCCGCAGCATGCCATCTCCCGCGACGCCTTCGAGCGCCTGTCCGCGGCGCGTGATGCGCGCGGCCGCAAGTTGGAGATCATCCGCCTGCACATCCCCTCGCCGGTGCTGATCACCGGGGACGAGTCCGCCGGCGTGGACCGCGTGAACGGCACGCTGCCGCGCGCCGCCGGCGACCGCATGGCCGCCTCCTACGTCAACTTCTACTTCTGCAATGGTGGCGCGGTGGTGCCGCTGTTCGATGACCCGCGCGACCAGGAGGCGCTGGATGTGCTGCGCCGGCTGCTGCCGGACCGGCGCGTGGTGGGGGTGCCCGCACGCGAGATCCTGCTCGGCGGCGGCAACATCCACTGCATCACGCAGCAGGTGCCGGCCGCGCGGGCGAAGGCCTGAGCATGCGCATCGTCGTGGCGCTGGGCGGCAATGCGCTGCTGCAGCGGGGCGAACCGCTCACCGCCGAGGGCCAGCGCCGCAATGCACGCCTCGCCGCCCGGTCCATCGCGCGGATCGCCCCCGGCAACGAGCTGGTGGTGACCCACGGCAACGGGCCGCAGATCGGGTTCCTCGCGCTGCAGGCCGCTGCAGCCGGTGCTTCGACGCAGCCGCTGGATGTGCTGGGCGCCGGGACGCACGGCATGATCGGCTACATCCTGGAGCAGGAGCTGGTCAACGCGCTGGGCCAGTGCCGCGTGGCCACGCTGCTCACGCAGACGGAAGTCGATCCGCAGGACGCCGCGTTCTCCCGTCCCACGAAGTTCATCGGGCCTGTTTATGAGGCCGTGGAGGCCCACCAGCTGGCGGCGCGCAACCCGTGGCAGATCGCGCCGGATGGCAGTGGCTGGCGGCGCGTGGTGGCATCACCGGAGCCGCGGGGCATCCTGGAGACTGGCGCCATCCGCCACCTGCTCGCCGGCGGCTTCCTGACCATCTGCGCCGGTGGCGGCGGCATTCCCGTGGCGCGCACCGCCAATGGCGCGTTCGATGGCGTGGAGTGCGTGGTCGACAAGGACTACACCTCTGCGCTGCTCGCCGACCTGCTGGGCGCGGACTGCCTGATGATGCTCACCGACGTCACGGCGGTGCAGAGCGGTTTCGGCACGCCGCAAGCACGCGAGATCCGCCGCGCGCGGCCGGATGAACTGGCGCGATACGACTTCCCGGCGGGTTCGATGGGGCCGAAGGTGACGGCGGCCTGCCGCTTCGTCGCTGTGCCGGGCCGGCGGGCCTGCATCGGCAGGCTCGACCAGGTGCAGGAGATCCTCGCCGGGACAGCCGGCACCACCGTCACCGGCGACTGAACTCAGCGCCGACGGCGCACCAGCTCCGCGACGGCCGCCGTGGCCACCAGGCCCACCAGCCCGCTGGCGGGTCGGGGCCGCCTGCTGCGCATCAGCAATGCCGCCACCGCGGCCAGCAGCATGTAGCCGCCCGCCACCGCGAAGGCGGCAGCCACGCGATGTGTGTCCCAGAAGGTGATGAGCACCGCCACGCCGGCGAACAGCAGGCCCAGCGGCACCAGTACCACCAGCGCGCCGATGCAGCAGGCCTGGCGGATGCGATAGCGCCTTTCTGCCGCGATCTCCGCCTCGGCGCGTTCGAGCATGCCGCGGCCATAGTCCGTGGCCAGTTCCACCAGGCGCGCCAGCGACTGGGTGAGCTGCTGCGCGGCGCCCGCGATTCCGGCGGGGTCCATCAGCGCGACCCGCCGCGCCGCGTGAGCAGGATGCCCACCACCAGGCCTGCCAGTGCGCCGATGCCGATGGCCGGCCAGGGATTGGCGCGTACGTAGTCATCGGCCCGGGCGCCGGCCTCGCGCACGCGTTCCGCGGCGTCCTGGCCGAAGGCGGCCAGGCGTTCGCGCGCCGCACCCAGTGATGCTTCGGCACGGGCCCGCGCCTGGGCGGCCGTCTCTCCCGTCGCCCCTGCCGTGGCGCGCAACAGTTCCTCTGCGTCGTGGACCACCTTGCGCAGCTCGTCGATGAGCTTCTCCGTCGTCACGTGGGACATGGCAGTTCCTTCCTGTTGCAGGCCTTGTGACTTGATTCTGCGATCGCCGCCCGCGCACACCATAGGTATTCGCCGCAGCGGCCCCGCAGGTACTTGTACCTATTGTCTGCCGGGACGTACAGCGTAGCTTGTTGGCCAGCCGGTCTTCCCCCGGACCCCCGGGTGCGCGAGAACCGCCATCACAAGGAAACCCGCCCATCATGCCCACACTGCTTTCCCAGGCCGATCGCCGGCAATTCGAACAGCGGCTGCGCGAGCGCCGCACCGCGCTGCGCATGGAGATCCGCGACGCGCTGCTGCGCGCCGGCACCGAACGCGAGGCGGACATCGCCGGCAAGCTGCATGACGCGCAGGACCACTCCCTGGCAGAGCTGCTGGCCGGCGTCACCCACGCGGACATTGCGCGCGACGCGGAGGAGATCCGGGACATCGAGGGCGCGCTGGTGCGGCTCTCGGCGGGCACCTATGGTGAATGCGTGAAATGCGGCACCGGCATTCCGCGTGAGCGGCTCAATGTGTATCCCACCGCCAAGCGGTGCCTGCCCTGCCAGCAGGCGCATGAGGTTGCCGGCAACAAGGCCTCCGCTTCCTGAGGGCGGCAGGGGACGACGCCGGCCGCACGGCTCAGCCCGTGCGCCAGGCGATGAACTCGGCGAGGCTGATGCGCCCGTTCCGGTCGGTGTCGATCTCCCCGAAGCCGATGCGCAGCTCCTCGGCCTTCATGTCCGCGTCGAGGTCGCCCATCAGTGCACTGAACTCCGCGAAGTCGATCATGCCGTCGCCGTCGTCATCGACTTCGGCGAAGTCCTCGCGCAGTTCCTCGAGGCGTTCATGCTGCGGGCGGGGGACATTGGGACTCATGCGTCTGCTCCGTTGTTGCGGTGTTGGCTGCCCGGTGGCCGGCCCCGGATTCCGCCCCAGCGTGCGCGCCGGACCGGGCCGCGTCCATAGGTAGTTGTGCCGATCCGTCGCCCGCGAAGTCGGATTTACTGGAGTAACCCACACCCCCCCCCCGCTGCCGTCGATGCCTGTCAGCCTCGCGCCCGCCCCTCCAGCACCTCGATGCGCTCCAGCAGTTCCACCACCAGCACCGCGCCGGCGGCATTCACGCCCAGGTCACGCTGCAGGCGCAGCGCCGTGCGCGCGCGGCGCAGTGCGCCTCCCGCGAAGCGGCCGCCGGGCTGCTGGTGCGCCTCCAGCAGGCCGTGCTCCACCAGTTCGAGCAGTTCCTGCTGCCCGGCCGCGCAGGCCTCGCAGAGTTGTTCCAGCGTGAGGAGAAGCTCCTCCTCGACCAGCTGTCCGGAAATGAATTGCCCGTTCGCCATGTTCATCCTCCGAACCCGGCGCGCGGATTGAACGGCGCGGCGGCGGCAAAGGCGAGATAGGCCTCGCGCGCCGCATCGCTGTCGGCCGGCGGCAGCACCACCTGCAGCGTGATGTAGAGATCGCCCGGGGGATTCGACGGCAGGCCGCGTCCGCGCAGGCGCAGCTTCGCGCCGGCTTTTGATCCGGCCGGCACCTTCAGATCCACCGGACCACCGGGCGTGGGCACGGGCACGCTGGCGCCGAGCGCGGCTTCCCACGGCGCCACGGGCAGTTCCAGGTGCAGGTCGCGTCCCTCGGGGCGATACAGCCGGTGCGGTGCAAAGGCCACTTCAAGGTAGAGGTCGCCGGCACGCGCAGCGCCGGGCGGCCTCTCGCCCTGCCCGGCCAGCCGGATGTGCTGGCCGGCCTGGATGCCGGGCGGGATGCGCACGTTCAGCGTGCGCTCGCGCAGGCGCGGCCTGCCGTCCTCGCCGGATTCCGGCACGCGCAGCGTCAGCGCGCGCGTGGCGCCTTCGAACGAAGCCTCCAGGTCGATGATGACGCGCGCGTGGTGATCCTCGCCCACGTCGCGCGCCCGGCGTGCGCGCGCACCGGTCGCGCCGAAACCGGCACGCCCGAACAGTGCCTCGAAGAACTCGCTGGGATCCCCCTGGAACGAAAACCCTTCCGCTCCATCGCCCGCGCCGCGGAACTCGAAGCCCGCGCCCCAGTCCGGTGGCGGCCTGAATTCCTCGCCGGGCTTCGGGCCCGAACCGAGCTGGTCATAGGCCGCGCGTTTCGCGGGATCGCGCAGCACCTCATAGGCCTCGCCCACTTCCTTGAAGCGCTTTTCCGCATCCGGCTCCTTGCTGACGTCCGGATGGTACTTGCGGGCGAGCTTGCGATACGCCTGCTTGACCTGTTCGGCGGTGGCGTCGCGCGGCAGGCCCATGATGGCGTAGTAGTCCTTGAATTCCATCGGCACCGACCCTGGAACCCGGAGAGGGGATTCTAGCGCCCGGAAGCGACATCCGGATGAGCATCGATGACCAGGATCCTGCTCATGCCGACTCTCCTTGTGGTGATGGTGAAGTGCGCGCTTCGCGCCCGCGCCGGATGGCCTTCTCGATCTCCACGGCCAGGAGCACCAGCAGCCCCGAACCGAGCGCCAGCGCCAGTCCCGCTGCATCCAGCGGCGCGGTGTGGAACACGCCATTGAGGACCGGCACGTAGATGATGGCCAGCTGCAGCACCAGGGTGAGCGCCACCGTCCACAGCAGGATCGGGTTGCTGGCCAGCCCCAGCCTCAGCAGCGACTCGCGCTCGGACCTCACCGCCAGCACGTGGCCCAGCTGCACGAAGCACAGCGTGGCGAAGACCATCGTCTGCCAGTAGGCCTGCTCCGCGCCCGCATGCACGAACCAGGACTGCATGCCCAGCGCCAGCGCGGCCATCGTGAGGCCCACCCACAGCACATGCCAGCCCAGCCCGCCGGAAAGCAGCCCCTCCCCGGGCCGTCGCGGGGGACGCGACATCACCGACCGCTCTGCCGGTTCGGCCGCCAGCGCCAGTCCCGGCAGCCCGTCGGAGACCAGGTTGATCCAGAGAATGTGGATGGGCATCAGGGGAATCGGCAGGCCCAGCAGCGGCGCGAGGAAGATGGTCCACACCTCGGCCGAATTGGTGGTCACCACATAGCGGATGAAGCGGCGCAGGTTGTCGTGGATGCGGCGTCCCTCGCGCACCGCGCGCACCACGGTGGCGAAGTTGTCATCCAGCAGCACCATGTCGCTGGCGTCCTTGGCCACGTCGGTGCCCGTGATGCCCATGGCCACGCCGATGTCCGCCTGCCGCAGGGCCGGCGCATCGTTCACGCCATCGCCGGTCATGGCCACGCATTCGCGCAGCCCCTGCAGCGCGGTGACCACCTTGAGCTTCTGCTCCGGCGACACGCGTGCGTAGACCCTGAGGTCGAGCACCCGGCGCGCGAACTCCTCCAGGGGCAGCGCCGCCAGCTCCGGGCCGCTGATCACCTGCCGCGCCTCGGTGGTGAGGCCGAGGCGTTTCGCCACCGCCAGTGCGGTGAGCGGATGGTCGCCGGTGATCATCACCGGCACGATGCCGGCCGCGCGGCAGTCGGCGATGGCGTCGCGCGCCTCGGCGCGCGGCGGATCGATCAGGCCGATGAGTCCCAGGAAGACCTGTCCCTGCTCCAGCACTGCCGGGTGCAGCGCGGGAAGCTGCCCGCCAGGCCAGTGGCGCACGGCCACCGCCATCACGCGGAAGCCCTCCGCCGCCATGTGTTCGGCTACCTGCAGCACGGCGGCCCGGTCGATGGGCACGTCCCCGCCGGACCGGCGCAGCAGCACCGACTGGCGTGCCAGCACCTCGGCGGCGCCCTTGGTGATGGAGAGGAAGCCACCCGCAGGATGCCGGTGCACGGTGGTCATGCATCTGCGTTCGGTCTCGAAGGGCAGTTCACCCAGGCGCGGCAGGCGCTGCTCCACGAGGCTGCGCTCGAAGCCCGCGGCCCGCGCCGCCAGGAACATCGCCACCTCGGTGGGATCACCCAGCACACGGTCCGTCTCGGTGTTGCCGGACTGCACGGTGACATCATTGTTCAGCGCCAGCGCCTGCATGAAGTCCTGCCACGGCCCCTGCCCGCCGGGCGTGGCGCACTCGGTGCCGTCGCACCAGAAACGCTCGGCCGTCATGCGGTTCTGCGTGAGCGTGCCGGTCTTGTCTGAACAGATGAAGGTCACCGAGCCCAGCGTCTCCACGGCAGGCAGCCGGCGGATCAGTGCCTGGCGCGCCACCATGCGGCGCGCGCCCACGGCCAGCGACACCGTGACCACCGCCGGCAGGGCCTCGGGAATCGCCGCCACCGCCAGGCTCAGCGCCGTCATGAACATCTCGACCCAGGGCTCGCCGCGCAGCAGCCCGGTGAGGAACACCACCACGCAGATCGCCAGCACCAGCACGGCAAGGTGGCGACCCAGCGCGGCAAGCCGCCGCTGCAGCGGCGTCTGCAGTTCGGCCGCATCCTGCAGCAGCTGTGCGATGCGGCCGAATTCGGTGTGCATGCCGGTGGCCACCACCACGCCGGTGGCGCGCCCGTGCGTCACGAAGGTGCCCTTGTGCAGCAGGTTGCGGCGGTCGCCCACCGGCAGTTCATCGCCTTCGAGCGTCCCGGTGACCTTGTCCACCGGCACGGACTCGCCGGTCAGCGCCGCCTCGTCCGCGCGCAGCCGCGCGGCTTCCAGCAGCCTGAGGTCCGCTGGCACGATGCCGCCTGCCTCCAGCAGCACCACGTCGCCGGGCACCAGCTCGACCGCCGGCAGCAGGGTCGCTGCGCCATCGCGCAGCGCCACCGCGGTGGGCGCGGCCATCCTTCTCAGCGCCGCCAGCGCACGGCTGGCACGGTATTCCTGGAAAAAACCCACCGCCCCGTTCAGCAGCAGGATGGCCAGGATGACGCCCGCATCACCCCAGTGGCCGATGGACGCGGAGATCGCCGCCGCGGCCATCAGCACCAGGATGGGCACCTCCACGAACTGCGCCGACAGCAGCGCCAGCGTTGACCGCGGCGGCGCTTCGATGATCTCGTTGGCGCCGTGCCTGGCCAGGCGGCGCCCGGCCTCGGCGGTGTCCAGGCCGGCAGGCGAGCTTTCCAGCCGCGCGAGCACCTGCTCCGCGCTCTGCTGGTGCCAGCGGGCCGGCACGGGCCTACGGCTCGCCGGCATCACGACAGGTGGCCGAGGGCGCGATGCACGGCGTTTCTCCATCCGGCTCCAGCTTCACGTTCCGGCGCAGGCAGCGCATGGCCTCCTCCACGCTGTCGACCCGGTGCAGCAATGCAAGGCTGGCCGCGTCGATCATCCCCTCCTGCACCAGCGTGTCGAGGTTCAGCAGGCGGTCCCAGTATCCGGTGCCGTAGAGGATGATGCAGACCTCGCGCGCCAGCTTGCCGGTCTGCTGCAGCGTGAGCATCTCGAACAGCTCGTCGAGGGTGCCGTAACCGCCCGGAAAGACGACCACCGCGCGCGCGAGGTGGGTGAACCACAGCTTGCGCATGAAGAAGTAGTGGAACTCGAATGCCAGCCCGGGCTCAAGGTACGCATTGGGCCGCTGCTCATGCGGCAGGCCGATGTTGAAGCCGATGGTGTGGCCACCGGCCTCGCGCGCGCCGCGGTTGGCCGCCTCCATGATGCCGCCGGCGCCGCCGGAAGCGACCACCAGGCGCGAGCCGTCCGGATACAGTCCGCGGGCCCAGCGCGTGACTTCGCCGGCGAGTTCACGCGCCGCCTTGTAATAGTGGCCGAGGGGGCCCGCCTCCTGGAGGCGCGCCGAACCGAAGAACACCACCGTGTCGGCAATGCCGGCGCCGCGCAGGGCGTGCAGCGGCCCCAGGTATTCAGCCAGCATGCGGATGGGACGGCCATCAGGGCCCGAAAGGAAGGCGGCATCCTCATAGGCCAGCGGAAGGCTGCTCATCGTGCCGGGGGCTCCACGCCCTGTTCCAGTGAAACGGTTTCCAGGTGTTCGGGCACGCGGGCCGGAACGCCAAGGCGGTGCTCCAGGTCAAAGCGCAAGGCATCGGCCGCCTCCGGTTCGCCATGGGTGACGTACACGCCCCGCGGCGGACGCACCGCACACTGCACCCAGCGCAGCAGGCCATCCCGGTCCGCGTGCGCGGACAGCGCCTGCAGGCTCACCACCTCGGCATTGATGGGCACCTCGCGGCCGAAGATGCGCAGCGACCGCTCGCCTGCCGCCAGCCGCGCGCCGCGCGTGCCCGCCGCCTGGAAGCCGGCCAGCACGATGGCATTGCGCGGATCGGAGCCGAAGGCGATCACGTGGTGCAGCACGCGACCGCCGGTGAGCATGCCACTGGCGGAGAGGATGATGGCCGGCCCGGCGCGCTCGTTGAGCGCCTTGCTCTCCTCCGTGGTGCGCACCGGCGTGGCGAAGTTGCACATCAGCTCGCACTCCTGTGGCGACAGCCGGTGCGAACCGGTGAAGCGCTTGTGCACCTCGGTGGCGGCCTGCGCCATGGGACTGTTCACGTACACCGGAACGTCGGGGATGCGCCCCGCACTGCGCAGGCGCTGCAGGTGCAGCAGCAGCTCCTGCGTGCGTCCCACGGCAAAGGCGGGGATCAGGATCACGCCGCGGCGCGCCGCGACGCGGCATACCACCGTGGCGATTTCCTCCGCGGCATCGATGGCAGGATGGCGGCGGTTGCCATAGGTGGATTCACACACCAGCACGTCGCAATCGCCCAGCCGCGCCGGCGGCGGCATCAGCAGGTCGTCCTCGCGGCCGATGTCACCGCTGAAATGCAGGATCCGTCCGCCCACCTGCATGCGCACCTGCGCGGCTCCCAGCAGGTGACCGGCGGGCAGCAGCGAGAACGCCAGGTCGCGCGCCAGGGCCAGCTCCTTGCCGAAGTCGAGCACCGCGAAGCCGGCCATGCAGGCTCGCGCATCCGCCTCGGTATACAGCGGCTGCGGCTGGGCATGGCGCGAGCTGCGCTTGCGCGTGGCGTAGGAGGCCTCTTCCTCCAGCAGGCGACCACTGTCGGCCAGCAGCACTTCGCTCAGCGCCTCCGTGGCCGCCGTGCAGTAGATGCGCCCGCGGAAGCCGCTGCGCACCAGGCGCGGCAGGTAGCCGGAATGGTCCAGGTGTGCATGCGTGAGGATCACCGCGTCGATGGCTGACGGCGGCACCGGGAAGTTGCCCCAGTTGCGCAGGCGCAGCTGCTTGAATCCCTGGAAGAGCCCGCAATCCACCAGCACGCGCCTGTCCTGGTGCTCGACGAGGTAGCGCGATCCGGTGACGGTGCCCGTGGCGCCGAGGAAACGAAGCGAAGCCATGCGGCATTTTCCCGGCAAGGCCATCCCGCACGCATACGTACCATTGCGGATGCATCCTGCGACGAGTGCAGGCATGATCACGCGACAATCCCAGCGGAGACTGCGCATGCAGCCGATCAGACGCATCCTCGTCGCCGTCAAGAATCCCCGGCAGAAGAGCTTCCCCGCCCTCAACAAGGCGGCGGCCCTGGCGCGCGCGCTGGATGCGGAACTGGAGCTGTTCCATGCCATCTCCGGCCCCATTGCCTTCGAGGCCTTTTCCGAGGAGCAGATGCGCAAGTACGAGGACGCCGGGCGCCAGCGCGACCTGCGCCGCCTGGAGTCCACGGCCGCGGCGCTGCGGCGCAAGGGGCTGCGCGTGAGCACCGCCGTGGAGTGGGACTATCCCTCCCATGAGGCGGTGATCCGGCATGCGCGGCGCAGCCGCGCCGACCTCATCGTGGTGGGTCGCCATGCCACGGCCCACGTGGCGCGCTGGCTGCTGCGCTACACCGACTGGGAGCTGCTGCGGCAGAGCCCCGTCCCCGTGCTGCTGGTGAAGAAGCCGCGACCCTATCGCTCCCCCACCCTGCTCGCCGCGGTGGACCCGTCGCATTCGTTTGCGAAGACCGCCCAGCTCGATCGGGCCATCCTCGACGTTGGCAAGGCCATCGGCGACGCCGCGCGCGGCGCCCTGCACGTGGTGCACGCCTACGTGCCCACCATCGACGACATCAGCGAGGGGCAACTGCGCCAGCCTGATGCCACGCAGCTCATCATCGACCATGCCGCGCGACAGGCCGCAAGGCGCCTCGACAAGACCCTGCAGGGCGCGGGACTCGAGGACCTCAAGAAGTCGCGTCGCCACGTGGTCGCACGGCACCCCATCGACGTCATTCCCGCCCTGGCAAGAAAACTGGGCTGCGACATCGTGGTGATGGGCGCACTGGCTCGTTCGGGCCTCAAGCGGCTGTTCATCGGCAACACGGCCGAGCGCCTGTTCGATGAGCTGCCCTGCGACCTGCTCGTGGTGAAGCCGCCGGGATTCAAGTCGCAGGTGCCCGCGGGCATCCGCGGCGCGGAGCTGTATTTCCCCACCCCACCCACCGGGATGATCTGAGGCCGGGCCGCGCTGTCGATCGCCGGCCGGCTGCGCCTATACTGCCCCCACAACAGCGCGCCTGATGCGCGAAGACGGGGGTCGAAATGGACCGGATGCGCAATGCTTCCCGGCAGGTGACTGCCTGGGGAACTCTTCTTCTCGTGGCGATGCTTTCCACCGGCTGCCAGCGCGCGCAGATCGGCGGGGCAAAGGTGGATGCCGCGCGCCTCACCAACGCGGATGCCGAGCCCGGAGCCTGGATGTCGCACGGGCGCACCTACTCCGAGCAGCGATTCAGCCCGCTCGATGCCATCAACACCGTCAACGTGGCCGACCTCGGCCTGGCCTGGTTCGCTGACCTGGACACCAACCGCGGCCAGGAGGCCACGCCCATCGTGGTCGATGGCGTGATCTACATCTCCACCGCGTGGAGCAAGGTGAAGGCCCATGACGCGAAGAGCGGCAAGGCGCTGTGGGCGTTCGATCCGCAAGTGCCCGGTGAGTGGGCGGTGCACGCCTGCTGCGACGTGGTGAACCGCGGCGTTGCCGTGTGGGACGGCAAGGTGTTCGTCGGCACCATCGACGGCCGGCTCATCGCACTCGACTCGAAGACGGGCCGCAAGCTCTGGGACGTGAACACCATCGACCGCAGCAAGCCCTACACCATCACCGGCGCGCCGCGCGTGGTGAAAGGCAAGGTGCTGATCGGCAATGGCGGTGGCGAATTCGGCGTGCGCGGTTATGTTTCTGCCTACGATGCCGGCACCGGCGAGATGGCGTGGCGTTTCTACACCGTGCCCGGCAATCCTGCCGACGGCTTCGAGGCCCCCATCCTCGAGGAGGCGGCGAAGACCTGGTCGGGTGAATGGTGGCGCATCGGCGGCGGCGGCACGGTGTGGGACTCGATGTCCTACGACCCCCAGCTCGACCTGCTCTACATCGGCGTGGGCAACGGCAGCCCGTGGAACCACAGCTTCCGCAGCGAGGGCAAGGGCGACAACCTCTTCCTCACCTCCATCGTCGCGCTCGATCCGGACGATGGTTCCTACAGGTGGCACTACCAGACCACCCCCGGTGAAACCTGGGACCACACGGCCACGCAGCAGATGATCCTCGCGGACCTCACCATCGACGGGGCGCAGCGCCAGGTGCTGATGCAGGTGCCGAAGAACGGCTTCTTCTATGTGCTCGACCGCAAGACCGGCGAGCTGATTTCGGCGCAGAACGTCACCGAGATTGCCTGGGCCACCCATGTGGACCTCGCCACCGGTCGTCCGGTGGAGCGGCCGGAAGCGCGCTACAACCTCACCGGCAAGCCCTTCCGCTCCACGCACAACCCCAATGGCGTGCACACCTGGCATTCCATGGCGTTCAGCCCGCAGACCGGCCTGGTGTACCTGCCCATCCACGGCACGCCGTTCGAATTCGGCGCGCAGGAGGAATTCACGCCGGCGAAACTCACTACCAACGTCGGCGCGGATTTCTCTTCCAACGCCGGCATCGACCCGAAGTGGGCGCTGGAAAACACCTATGGCCGGCTGATCGCCTGGGACCCGGTGGCGCAGAAGGAAGTCTGGCGCGTGGAGCGTGCCGGCCAGGCCAACGGCGGCGCGCTTGCCACCGCGGGCGGGCTGGTGTTCCAGGGCACCGGTTCCGGACAGTTCACCGCGCTCGATGCCACCAGTGGCAGGGAACTGTGGTCCACGCCCACGCAGACCGGCGTGATCGCCGCCCCGGTGAGCTACGCCATTGACGGTGAGCAGTACGTGGCCATCGTGGTGGGCACCGGTGGCTCCTGGGCCCTGATCGGCGGCGACGGCAACATGAAGGGTTATGCGCTGCCCAACGTGTCGCGCCTGCTGGTCTACAAGCTCGGTGGCAAGGTGGAGTTGCCGCCGGCGCCGACCATGCAGCGCCCGCCGATGGATCCACCGCCCGCGACGGCATCCGCGGAAACTGTGGGCCGCGGCGCTCCCCTGTATGAAACCTGGTGCGGCAGCTGCCATGGCGCCGGCGTGGTGGGCATCGGCCTGCTGCCCGACCTGCGCCGCACTCCGCTGCTGCGTGCCCCGGAACAGTTCGAGGCCGTAGTGATCGGTGGCGCACGCAGCCACAACGGCATGGCCTCCTTCGCCGAGGTGATGGACAAGGACGACGTGCAGGCCATCCTGGCCTACGTCACCCTGCGCGCCAACCAGGACAAGGCGGCCCAGGCGCCTCCCGCCGCCAGCGCCAATTGATCGGCGGGCGAACCCATGCGGCAGCACTGTAGAATCGCTGCCGCATGAGTGCCCCCGACCGCTATGCCGTCATCGGCCATCCCGTCAGCCACAGCCGCTCGCCCTTCATCCACTCACGCTTCGCGGCGCAGACCCGCCAGCAGATGGAATACGGCACCATCGATGCCGCACCGGCGCAGTTCGAGGCCGCGGTGCGCGGCTTCTTCGGCGGCGGCGGCAAGGGACTCAACGTCACCATTCCGCACAAGGAGGCGGCCGCGCAGCTGGCGGATGAACTCACGCCGCGCGCGCGTCGCGCCGGCGCCGTGAACACGCTGGCGCTGCGCGAGGATGGCCGCCTGCTAGGCGACAACACCGATGGGGCCGGACTCGCACGCGACCTCGCCAACAACCACCGCATCAGCATCGCCGGCCGGCGCGTGCTGCTGCTGGGCGCCGGCGGCGCGGCGCGCGGCGTGCTGGCTCCGCTGATGGGCCTGAAGCCCAGCCAGCTCACCATCGTGAACCGCACCGTGCGGCGCGCGCGCGAGCTGGCGGAGGAGTTCGGCGACCTTGGCGCCATCGCGGCCACAGGCTATGACGGACTGAACGGCGCGCCTTGGGACATCGTGATCAATGCCACCGCGGCCAGCCTCTCGGGCGAGCTGCCGGCACTGCCCGCCGGCATCGTCAACAAGGACAGCATCTGCTACGACCTGGCCTATGCGCGCGATGAAACACCCTTCGTGCACTGGGCGCATGAGCGCGGCGTGGCGCGTGCCATGGACGGACTGGGCATGCTGGTGGAACAGGCCGCCGAGTCCTTCCACCTGTGGCGCGGCGTGCGGCCGGATACCGCCTCGGTGCTGAGCGCGCTGGTGGCCGGACTGCGCGGCTGAACGGCGCGACGGACTGCGCGCGTGGCTACGCGGGACGCCGCTGCCGCGGCCCCAGGCGCAGCGCGATGAGGCCGGCCACCCAGCGCCCCGTGGCCCACAGGCCCTGGAACAGCAACCAGCAGGCGAGGCCCACCACGGCAGCGACGATCAGCCCGTCCGGCTGCAGCGAGAAGGTGGGTACGTGGTCGCGCCAGGTGGCGGCGCCGATGTTCGCGTCATAGTGGCGCAGCAGGTAGCCGATCTGCTGCCAGAGCGTGCCTGCCAGTCCCTCGGCCATGGCCTGCAGCCGCGACAGCGATGCCAGCATGGCCTGCAGCGCTTCGCCCTCGGCGTGGAAGGTGGGGTCGGCGCTGGCCAGGTGATGCCTGACCAGCGCATCCATGTCGCCGCCGTGGTAGCGGCGCGCGATCTCCTCGAACGGCGCCAGGTCGATCTGCACCTGGTCGAGCCGCCCGCCGACGCGCTGGCGGTACTGCTGGAGGAAGCCGGGAATGCAGCCGCCAGCCAGTGTGGCGGCAAGCAATACCAGGCGGTCGAGCAGGCCGTGCAGCACGCCGGGTCTCCCCGGTCCTTCCCTTCTGTCAGAGGAAGGACTTGGTGAAGCTCAGCGACAGCAGCGAGGGTTTGGCCGAGTCGCCATCATCCTTCACCTTGAACTTCTCCCATTCGCCGCGAATGGCGAAGGAGCCGAACTTGAGCTGCGCACCCAGGCCGTAGGTGAAGTTGGTGTCCTTGGCGCCCACTTCACCAAGGCCGTCGACCGCGAGGTCAGCATCCAACTTCGCCAGTCCCGCCTTGGCATACAGGTCGAGGATGGGCAGCGGCAGCGGCGCATACAGCAGGCCGTAGGCGGCGATGCCCTTGTAGTCCACCGAGGAATCTTCGCCATTGGGCTTGCCGAAGTCGATGTACTCCAGTTCCGCGCCGAGCAGCGAAGCAACACGCAGGCCGGCGATCAGCTTCCAGCCGGTGTCCTTGGCGTCGAAGTCCAGTGCACCCAGGTCGTCGGCGCTGAGGCCCACGTCGCTCTGGCCGATGCCTGCGCCGATGTAGAAATCCACTCCCGGCACCTGCGCCGCCGCGGGCGCCGACACCAGTCCCAGCGCGCCGATGGCCAGCAGCGCTGCCAGTCCATGCCGAATGCCGGAAAGTCCGGACCGCTTGATCGTTGCCATCTTCAATTCCTCCTTGGACGGATGTTGGCTCACCCGCGCGAAGCCGCGCAGGCGGAGTCATTGCATACTTTAAGAGGGGCATAAGCAAGAAGGCCCGCGCGGGGCGGGCCTTCCTGCACATCTGTGAAGGCTGTCACCAGCCTGTCGCCAGGCGGCGACTTTGATCACTGTCCCGGCGGGCGTCCGCCCGGAGGACCACCACCCGGAGGTCCGCCCATGCCGCCGGGAGGACCGCCCATGCCACCCATGCCGCCACGACGCTGGGCCTGGGCAGCCTGTGCGGCTTCCCAGGTCTTCTTCTGGTCGGCGTTGAGGACCTTGTTGACCGCAGCGGTGAGGTTGTCACGCGCTTTGGTGCGCGCGGCCATTGCCTCCTGGCTGGGCGGACCACCCGCGGCAGCGGGAATCTTCGCCACCTCGGCCACGTAGGCATCGGCCGCCTTCTCGATCTCGGCCGTCTGCGCGGCAGAAAGCTTCAGCGCGGGATCGTTCAGGCCAAAGCGCTGGATCGTGCCGGCACGATCATTCGCCGGCATGCCCATGCCACCCATTCCCCCGCCCATGCCCGGTCCACCGGCACCAGGACCACCACGGGGAGGACCACCACCAGGCGCCTGCGCCATTGCGCCGGCCGCCATCGTCATCATTGCGCCGGCGGCAGCCGTCAGCAGCAATGTCTTCAGCTTGCCTTTCATCGTTGAATCTCCCGAAACATATGTGGAAGAACCCGCGATGATCATAGCGCTCCGCCAGAAAGGCGGCGCAACTGTCGGATGCAGCGGACATTACCTGTCGTTCACCTGCATCAATTGTGAAAGAAATAAGGACCGTTCCGTGCTGGCGAACGCCGGGAAGCTGCAGCGACAGGAATAGTTGCGTGCCGGTTGACTACCTGCTGCTGAAAGGACGCGGCAATACGGCGCGCGCCACGTCCGGATGGTCGCAGAACAGGCCATCCACGCCCGCTTCGACATGCATGCGGATCTCGCCGGCCAGGTCGCCATGTCCATTCAGCTCATTGCCACGCCGGAACTGCACTGGCAGGAACATGTTCTCGGCACGGAAGGTCCAGGCATGCACCTGCAGTCCCGCGGCATGTGCGTTCTCGACCAGTCCGGTGGGCACAAGCGTGCCGCCGGCCTTCTCGGCGATCACCATGCTCTTCTGCACGCCGATCACGTCGGCGTATTCGGCCACGCGCTTCAGCCCCCCGGGCGTGGCCATGTTGGCGAAGCTGCCGCCCTTTTCCGGCGACTGGTCCCACGGTGCGCCTTCCGCTGCCATCAGCTGCACCAGCGGATGTTCGCACTGCCGCCGCAGGTAGCGCAGGTTGCCCACCTCGAACGACTGGATGTAGATGGGCGCACTGCCGAGCCCGACGCGCAGCGCCTCCAGCAGCAGCGGCTCGAGCCTGAGCCCGATGGAGGCGAAGTGCGAAGGGTGCTTCAGCTCCGCATACACGCCGATGGGTGGCAGCTTCGCCGGCGCGCGCATCGAGTTCACGTAACCCACGTACTGCAGGATCTCCTCGATGGTGGGCACCTCGAAGCGGCCGTCATAACGGCTGTTATGCGCCCGCAACTCGGGAATGCGCTCGCGCGCGCGCAGCGTCTTCAGCTCCTCCAGCGTGAAGTCCTCGGTGAACCAGCCGCTCACGTCCACGCCGTCGATGTACTGCGTGCGCTTGCGTTCCTCGAATTCCGGGTGGTCGGCCACGTCGGTGGTGGTGCTGATCTCGTTCTCGTGGCGTGCCACCAGCACGCCATCGCGCGTGGCCACGAGGTCCGGCTCGATGTAGTCCGCCCCCTGCAGCAGCGCCAGCGAATAGGAAGCCAGGGTGTGCTCGGGCATGTGGCCGCTGGCGCCGCGATGCCCGATGACCAGCGGCATCTTCATTTCAGGAAGTTGACCAACGCGGTGACCAGCCCGGCATTGGCGAAGTCGATGAAGAAGGCGCCCACCATGGGCGCCACCAGGAAGGCACGCGGCGCCGGGCCGTAGCGCTCCACCAGCGTGCGCATCACGGCCATGGCATTGGCGGTGGTGCCGAGCATGAAGCCGACGAAACCACCGCCCATCACCGAGGCCTCGTAGTCACGCCCCATCAGGCGGAACACCAGCGGCACGCTCACCGCGATGAGCGCGATCTGCGCCACCAGCATCGCCAGCAGCGGCAAGGCGAGCCCCGCGAGGTCCCACAGGTTCAGCGTCATCAGAGCCAGCGCCAGGAACAGCGACAGCGTCACCGCGCCGATGGTGTCCTGGATGCGCATCGACAGGCCAAGCCAGCCGGTGAGGTCGTCGAGGTTGCGGATCAGCGCCGCGACCAGCATGGCGCCGATGTAGGACGGCAGCGTGATGCCCTGCGCCTGCACCCAGCCGGACAGCCAGGAGCCCAGGGCCATCGCCACCAGCAGCAGCACGGCATTGCGCATCACTGCCCAGGTCTCGGCGCTTTCGTCATCGCCCGGCGGTGCCGCCCCCGTGTCCGCCGGCGAATCGAATGCCTCATCCGGTCTGGGCGGCGGCGGGCTGCCGCCGGGAGTGATGCGGTGGCGGGAAATCAGCCAGCCACCCAGCGGACCGCCCAGCAGTCCGCCGCAGACGATGCCGGCCATGGCCATGGCCAGCGCGACGGAAGCGGCGCCCTCCACGCCCGCGGCCTCGAACAGCGGCGCGAACGCCAGTCCCGTGCCCGGCCCGCCGGTGAGCGTGACCGAACCGGCGAGTACGCCGAACAGCGGATCCATGCCGAACAGCAGCGCCACGACGATGCCCACCACGTTCTGCATCACGGCGAAGGCCAGCGCGAGCACGAAGAACAGGGCCACCTGCGGGCCGCCGGACCTCAGCATCGACACGCTGGCACCGAATCCGATGGTGGTGAAGAAGGCGATCATCAGCGGCGTCTGCAGCGTGGTGTCGAACTCGAACAGCGTCACGTCGTGCCCGCGCGCGACGAGGATCACCACCGACACCACCAACCCGCCCAGCACCGGCGCGGGCAGGTTCAGGCGTGCCAGCACGGGGAACATCCGCCGCAGCAGGTATCCCAGCATCAGCACCACTCCTGCGAATGCCAGCGTATTGACCAGATTGAGCTTCAGCATCGCCGCGCCACCCCGCTTATCGCATGGTCACCAGTTCTTCGGCCGCCGTGGGATGGATCGCGACCGTGTCGTCGAAGTCACGCTTGGTGGCTCCCATGCGCACCGCCACCGCAAATCCCTGCAGCATCTCGTCCACGCCGCGCCCGGCCAGGTGCACGCCCACCACGCGCTGCTCCGCGCCGGCCGTCACCAGCTTCATCCGCGTCTTCGGCTTGCGCTGCGTGAGAGCGTGGTACATCGGCACGAAGCCTGCCGTGAAGCACTTCACCGCGGCGGCGCCGAAACGCTCGCGGGCTTCCGGCTCCGTGAGGCCGACGGCCCCCAGCGGCGGATGGCTGAACACCACCGCCGGGATGTTTTCATAGGAGAGCCTGCGACCTTCCATGCCGCCCCAGAGGCGGTCGGCCAGGCGCCGGCCCGCGGCGATGGCCACCGGCGTGAGCGTGACCCTGCCGGTGACGTCGCCGATGGCGAACACCCCCGGCACCGAGGTCTGCTGGAATTCGTCCACTTCTATATAGCCGCGGTCATCGAGGCGCACGCCCACGGCCGGGTCGATGTAGCTGGTCACCGGATCGCGCCCGATGGCCCACACCAGGGCATCCTGGCCGGCGATCACCTCGCCGGTGTTCAGCCGCACGTCAATGCGCTGCTCCGCCGTGCGCACCAGTTCCACCGGCTCGGCCTGCAGGTTCACGGTGCCACCGGCTTCCACCAGTCCCTCCTGCGCGGCCTCCACCAGCATGGGGTCGAAGCCGCGCAGCAGTGCCCGACCGCGCGCCACCAGGTTCACCTGGCTGCCCAGGGTCGCAAACACACCCGCCACTTCCAGCCCGATGAATCCCGCGCCCACCACGGTCACCCGCTGCGGCCGCCGGTCCAGGTCAAAAAAGCCGTTGGAATCGATGCCCAGCTCCGCGCCGGGGATGGTGGAGCGGCGCGGCCGCCCGCCCGAGGCCAGCAGCACCCGCTCGCCCTTCAGGCGCCGCCCGTCCACCTCCACGGTGTGTGCATCCACCAGCCGGGCCCAGCCCCGCACCACTTCGACGCGGCTCTTCGCCAGGTTCGCCTGGTAGATGCCGCGCAGGCGGATCACATAGGCATCACGCGCCTCCTTCAGGCGCGACCAGTCATGTGAAAACCCCTCGAGATCGAAGCCATAACCGGGCGCATCACGCAGGGCATCGGCCAGGTCGGCCGCGGTCCACATGAGCTTCTTGGGCACGCAGCCCACGTTCACGCAGGTGCCGCCCAGCTCCCCGGCTTCCACCAGCGCCACCCGGGCGCCGTACTCGGCGGCACGGCGGGCGGTGGCGATGCCGCCGCTGCCCCCGCCCACCACGATCAGATCGAAGGATTGGTCCATGTGGGCATAATAGGAGAAATGAACCACAACCCGCTGCTGGGCGCCGGCCCTTTACCGGCTTTTGATGCCATCCGCCCGGAACATGTCGAAACGGGCATCCGCGCCCTGCTCGAGGAGAACCGCGCCCGCATCCGCGAGATCGAGGCCACGCCCGCACCCACCTTCCGCACCCTGGTGGAGCCGCTGGAGGAACTGAACCACCGCCTCACCCGCGCCTGGTCGCCGGTGGGCCACCTCAATGGCGTGATGAACAACGAGGCGCTGCGCGAGCGTTACAACGCCTGCCTGCCGCTGCTCTCGGAATACGGCACCGACCTCAGCCAGAACGAGCGCCTGTTCCAGGCCTTCACGGCCGTGCGGCAGAACGAGGCAGGCAGCCTCGATGCCGAGCAGCTCGCCGTGGTCGACCACGCGCTGCTGGAGTTCCGCCTGGCCGGCGTGGCGCTCGACGGCGCGAAGAAGGACCGCTTCAAGGCCGTGATGCTGGAGATGGCGCGCCTCGGCGCGAAGTTCGAGGAGAACGTGCTCGACGCCACCAATGCCTTCACCCATGAGGTGCAGGATGCCACCGAGCTGGACGGCCTGAATGCAACCATCCTCGCCCAGGCGCGCGAGCGCGCGGAGGCCGCCGGCAAGCCGGGCTGGCTGCTGGGGCTGGAGCAGCCCACCTATGTCGCCGTGGTCACCGATGCGCATTCGGCGAAGCTGCGCGAGATCTTCTATCGCGCGTGGAGCACCCGCGCCTCCACCATGGGCCCCACGCCGTCGAAATTCGACAACACGCAGGTGATGGAGGAACTGCTGCGCCTGAGGCACGAGGCCGCGCAGCTGCTGGGTTACCCGGACTTCGCCGCCTATGCGCTGGCGCGCCGCATGGCACGCAGCGTCGATGAGGTGCTGGGTTTCCTGCGCGACATCGCGCGCGCCGCCCGCCCCGCCGCCGAACGCGAGCTGGCCGAACTCACCGCGTTCGCCGGCCGCAAGCTCGATGCCTGGGACATCACCTATTATTCCGAACGCCTGCAGGAGGCACGCTACAGCATTTCCCAGGAGGAACTGCGCCCTTACTTCCCGCTGCCACGCGTGCTGGATGGCCTCTTCGGCGTGGTGCAGCGGCTGTTCCAGGTGAGCTTGCGGCCGCGCGCCGACGTGCCGCTGTGGCATCCGGATGCGCGTTATTACGACATCCTCGATACCGCCGGCACGGTGATCGGCGGCGTGTACCTCGACCCCTATGCCCGCCCGAACAAGCGCAGCGGCGCGTGGATGGATGAGTGCGTGGGACGCAAGGAGCTTTCCACTGGCACGGCGCTGCCCGTGGCCTACCTGGTGTGCAATGCCCTGCCCGGCGCGGCCGGCCTGCCGGCACAGCTCACGCACGACGACGTGGTGACCCTGTTCCACGAGTTCGGCCACGGCCTGCACCACCTGCTCACCCGCGTGCGTTACCCCTCGCTCTCCGGCATCAACGGCGTGGCATGGGACGCAGTGGAACTGCCCAGCCAGTTCATGGAGAACTACGCCTGGCAGCCGGCGGTGCTGCGCGAGATCACGCAGCACGTGGAAACCGGGGCACCGCTGCCGGAGGAGCAGATCGCGCAGCTGCTGAAGACGCGCAGCTTCCAGGCGGGCCTGGCCACCCTGCGCCAGGTGGAGTTCGCGCTGTTCGACTTCCGCCTGCACGCCGAATACGACCCGGCGCGTGGCGCGCGCATCGCCGAGATCCTCGCCGAGGTGCGGCGCGAGGTGGCGGTGGTGCCCATCCCGGAGTGGAACCGCTATCCCAACAGCTTCGGCCACATCTTTGCCGGCGGTTATGCCGCCGGTTACTACAGCTACAAGTGGGCCGAAGTGCTGTCCGCGGATGCCTTCTCGGCCTTCGAAGAGGCCGGCATCTTCGACAGCAGCACCGCCGGGCGTTTTGTCGATGCCATCCTCTCGCGCGGCGGCAGCCGCGATGCATTGGACGCCTTCGTCGAGTTCCGCGGCAGGAAACCACGCATAGATGCCCTGCTGCGCCAGCACGGCATCGCCCCCTGACCCATGCCCACGGTCGCCAGCTGGAACGTGAACTCGTTGCGGGTGCGCATGCCGCACCTGTCGACCTGGCTGGACACCACCGGGCCCGACGTGCTCGGCCTGCAGGAAACCAAGTGCGTCGACGAAGCCTTCCCCTGCGAGGCGCTGGGTGCGCTGGGCTACCACTGCGTGATGAGCGGGCAGAAAACCTACAATGGCGTGGCGCTGCTGGCGCGCGAGCCGCTCACCGACGTGGTCAGCGGACTGCCGGACTTCGAGGATCCGCAGCGCCGCCTGATTGCCGCCACGGTGGGCGGCGTGCGTTACGTGAACGTCTACGTGCCCAATGGCCAGGCCGTGGGCTCCGAGAAATACGAATACAAGCTGCGCTGGCTGGGCGCGCTCGGCCGCTTCCTCGAACGCGAGCTCGCCGCGCATCCGCGCCTGGTGGTGATGGGCGACTTCAACATTGCGCCGGATGACCGCGACGTGCACGACCCGGTGCTGTGGAAGGACCAGATCCTCTGCAGCGTGCCCGAGCGCGAGGCCCTGGGTCGGCTGCTGGGGCTGGGCCTGGCCGACAGTTTCCGCCTGCACGACCAGCCGGAGGGGCTCTTCAGCTGGTGGGACTATCGTGCCGCCGGCTTCCGCCGCAACCTTGGCCTGCGCATTGACCTGCTGCTGGCCAGCCGCGAGGTGGCCGGCGCCGCCGAGCCGGGCTGGATCGACCTGGCACCCCGGCGCCTGGAGCGACCCTCCGATCACACGCCGGTGTTCCTGCGTTTCGATGCCTGAACGATTCCGGCCGGCGATGTGATCAGGGCAACCCTGAAATGACATATCCGGCCGGACCTGGATCGCAATCTGCGTACCCTGTCGTGTGCCGGCGCGCGGGCCCGGAATAGACTGCCTCCAGCATGTACAGCGCCCGCCGCAGCGATTACGACGTCACCAACACGGTGCGGGTGTCTTCCGCGCCCGAGGTGCGCGATGCGGTCAAGGATCTGCTGGCCCGCTGCTGGCCGGAGCTGGCCTTTGCGCCGCTGGCCCGCGCCTTCCACGATTTCGAGCTGGCCTTCACCGGCCGCATGCCCGGCTACTTCGGCGTCGACACCGTCTACCACGACCAGCAGCACACGCTGGACGTGACGCTGGCCATGGCGCGGCTGGTGACCGGCTACGAACTGAAGCACGCCGGCACCGACCAGGCCCTGGGCGCGGAGCGCGCGGCGCTGGGCATCTTCCTCGCCCTGTTCCATGACATCGGCTACCTGCGCGAGCGCGGCGAAGAGGCGCTCAATGGCGCCGAGTTCACCCGCAACCATGTGTCGCGCAGCGCGCGTTTCCTGAACTTCTACCTGCCCACGGTGGGCTTCGGGCAGTTCGCGCCGCTGGCTGCCGAGCTGGTGCATTTCACCGGCTATGAAAAGACCTTCGAGCAGATCGGCGCCACCGTCACCGATCCGCGCGACATCGCCCTGGGCCACCTGCTCGGCACCGCCGACATGATTGCCCAGATGGCCGACCGCTGTTACCTGGAAAAATGCCGCGACCGGCTGTACCCGGAGTTCGTGCTGGGCGGCGTGGCGCTGCAGGTGGGTCCCGGCGGCGACCGTGGCGTGCGTTATTCCTCCGGCCTCGACCTGCTGCGCCAGACCCCGCAGTTCATGCAGGACACCATCAGCAAGCGCCTGGATGCCGCCTTCGGCAGTGCCTACCGCTACGTGGAAGTGCTGTTCGAGGGCCGCAATCCCTACATGGAAGCCATCCAGCGCAGCCTGGATTTCCTGCAGCAGGTGCTGCGCGGGGAGAACTGGCGCATGCTGCGCCGGACGCCGCGCGTGTACACCGCGCACCCGGACCCGCTGTCCAGCGTGCGCGGGCTGATGTCCACCTACCTCAAGCGGGCCTGGTCAAGGCAGCCGCGCTGAGCGCGCCCGCCGGCGGCGCATCCACGTTGCGCACGTAGCGTTCGAGGATTTCCGGCAACTGCCTTTCGACTGCAGCACGGGCTTCGATGCCGGCCGCATCCAGCGCGTCACGCAATGCCCCCAGCGAGAACTGCTGCAGCGCCGCCCCGGCCACGGCGGCATGGCTCAGGTGCCAGGGCTCGGGCTGCACGCCGCCGCGCCAGGTGGCGTAGGGCCGATAGAACCCGAACTGCGCCGCATGCCGGTTGAGCCAGGCATCCAGCCGCGCGAACACTCCGCCGGGCGCGTATTCCTCCGGCAGCACCTGCAGCCGGTAGCCGGGCGGCATGGCCGCGGCATCCATCACGTCGAAGTCCGTGCCCCAGTGGTGGCGGCTGGCGCCGGGCAGCGCCGACCAGTGCAGGATGGCGGCCACGCGCGCGTCCTCGTCCAGTGCCCCGGCATCCAGCAGCCGGCCGGCCGCATCACGCAGCTCCCGCTCGCCACGCGCCTTGCCATTCCAGATGGCCAGCTGCCGGTCGAAGTCACGGAAGGAGGAGAACGGCACCAGGTCGATGCCCTCCCCGGCCGCGGCCGCCCGCATGGCCAGGAACGGCTCCACTACGGCATGATGCAACGCACAAGGGGGATCGGTGAGGTCGCGGATATGGCCCCGGCTGCGCCCCGTGAGTTCGCTATCAGAAAAGACTGGGGTCATGCGCGGAACAGGGGCCTTTCGTCGCTTTAAAGCCGCTTTTTCAGGCACTCAGGTTAACATTTCATGACCTTGCGCAGCCTGAAGACCAAGTTCGCCCTCACTGGCGCGGCCATCGGCCTGCTGCTGGTCATTGGCGTGTTCGCGCTCATCACCCTGCTCGGCGCCTCGCTCTCACCGGTGCAGTGGTTGGCCATCCCCATCGCGCTCGCCGCCACCGGCGGTGCCGCATGGCTGGCCTTCGCCATGGGGCGGCGCATCACGAACGAGCTGGAACAGCTCAACGTCAGCACCCACCGCATGGCCGAGGGCGACTTCACCCAGCCTGTCAGGGCGCTGCGCGATGACGAGCTCGGCGACCTGCAGCGCACCGTCGACCTGATGCGCAAGAGCCTGGCCGACACCACCATCACCAAGAACTACCTGGACAATGTGCTCAACAGCATGGTGGATGCGGTGTTCGTGGTGCGCCCGGACGGCACCATCCGCTCCACCAATCTTGCGGCGCAGCGACTGACCGGCGCGCCGGCGGTGGAACTGGTGGACCGGCATATCGGCTCGCTGCTCTCCGCGCCGGACCTCGCCGAGGCCGAGCGGGTGCAGAAGGCCAGCGAATCCGGCGAGGCGCTGATGCGCACCACCGCCGGACAGACCATCCCGGTGTCCTTCTCCTCCTCCATCCTGGATTCGGCGGATCCGCAGTTCCACGGCCACATCTATGTCGCCCGCGACATCACCGACCGCAAGCGCGCCGAGCGGCGCATCCGCTACCTGGCCCGTTATGACGCGCTGACCAAGATTCCCAACCGCATGCAGTTCCAGCACCTGCTGCAGCAGGCCATCGCGCGCGCGCTGCGCACGCGCACGGGCCTCGCGCTGCTGTACCTGGACATGGACCATTTCAAGGAGGTGAACGACACCTTCGGCCATGGCGCGGGCGACCGCGTGCTCGAGGCGCTCACCGAGCGGCTCACCAGCTCGCTGCCGGCCGACACCGTGCTCGGCCGCCTGGCCGGCGACGAGTTCGCGCTGTTCATCGACGGCATCTCCGAGAGCACGGCGCGCGAGGTGGTGCGGCATCTCTCGCAGGAAATCCTCGGCGCCGTGGCACAGCCCTTCTACGTGGGCGGGCAGGAAGTGTTCCTGTCGGCCAGCATCGGCGTGGCGCTGTGCCCCCGCGATGCGGAGAACGTGATCGACCTGATCCGCAATGCCGACGCGGCGATGTATTACTCCAAGCAGAACGGCGGCAACTCCTGCGCCTTCTACTCCCCGGAGATGAACGCCGCCTCGGTGGAGCGGCTGATGCTCAAGAGCAAGCTCAAGCGCGCCATCGAGCGCGATGAGTTCGTGGTGGCCTACATGCCCAAGGTGGACGTCACCGACGGGCGCATCGTGGGCGCCGAGGCGCTGCTGCGCTGGCGCCTGCCCGGCCACGGCGACATCCCGCCCGCCCAGTTCATCCCGCTGGCGGAGGAGAACAACCTCATCAGCAGCATCGGCGAGTGGGTGCTCAACCGCGTGTGCCTGGACTACCGCGCGCTCTCCAGCGCCGGCCGCGCGCCGGGCCGCATCGCGCTGAACCTGTCGCTGAAGCAGCTGCGCCAGGCCAGCTTCATCCTCGACTACCGCTCGGTGTTCGAGAGCCATGGCGTTTCGCCCTCGCACCTGGAGCTGGAGATCACCGAAAGCACCCTGATGGCCAACCCCAAGCGCACCATCGGCATGCTCAAGGAACTGGCCGCGCTGGGCGTGCACCTGGCCATCGACGACTTCGGCACCGGTTATTCCTCGCTGTCAGCGCTGCAGCAGTTCCCCATCGGCACGCTGAAGATCGACCAGTCCTTCGTGCGCGAGGCCAACCTCGACCACAACGACGCCACCATCGTGCGCACCATCATCGAGATGGGCCGCAGCCTGGGCATGGATGTGGTCGCCGAGGGCGTGGAAACCGAGGGGCAGCTGAATTTCCTGCGCTCGGCCGGTTGCGACTTCGCGCAGGGCCAGCTGTTCGGCGAGCCCTGCTCGGCCGAGGCGCTGGGCGCGCTGCTGTCGCGGCAGGTGGCCACGGGCCGCTCGCCCTTCCCGGTGTTCGAGCAGGACGGTCCCGCCGTGCTCGATGGCCGGGCCTGAGCCAGGCCGCAGGCCGGGCATCCCGCTGGTGAAGCCGCCGCGCCGCCGGTGGCGAAGGCTGCTGCTGGTGCCAGCGGCGTTGTGGCTCGCGCTGGCGATCTGGCACACGCACAAGCCCCTGCCCGAAGGCGTGCGCGTGGAGGGCGCCCTGGTCAGCGTGTCGCCCGACCGCCTGCAGTTCCTGGCCGATGTCACCGCCGCGGATGCCGCGGGGCGGCGCGTGCAGCAGCACGCCATCCACGCTGCCATGCTCGAGATGGTGCGCAACGCGCGCGACCTGCTGGTGCTCGACTACTTCCTGTTCAACGGGCAGGGCGGCCCGCGGGGACCGCTGGCGTATGAAGGCGGCTTGTGGCGCGTCTCCACCGCGCTGGTCGATGCGCTGCGTGAACTGAAGCAGTCGCAGCCGGCGCTGCCGGTGCTGCTGCTGGTGGATCCCATCAACGACTACTACCGCGGCACCCCGCCGCCTGACATCGCCGCGCTGCAGGCACTGGGCATCGACGTGGCCGTGACCCGGCTGGATGGCCTGCGCGACTCCAATCCCGCCTACAGCGCCACCTGGCGGCTGTTGTTCGGCTGGTGGCTGGACACGGAGGGTGAAGGTGCCTTCCCCAATGTGCTCGACGGCGCGGGGCCACGCCTGAAAGCCGGCGCGCTGCTGCGGCTGCCGAACTTCAAGGCCAACCACCGCAAGGTGATCCTCACGGGTGATGGTGCCGGCTCGCTGGTGGGCATCATCTCCTCCGGCAATCCGCACGATGCCAGCAGCGCGCATTCCAACGTGGCACTGCGCGTGGAGGGCGAGGCCCTGCGCGCGTTGCTCGACAGCGAGCTGGCCATCGCGCAGCAGGCTGGCATCGCCGGGGAGAGGCTGGCGAAGTTCCGGGCAACGCCGGCGACAGCACCCGCGTACTCATCCGCGGCCGCGGCCGCACCAGCGACAGTGCCCGAGGAATCCCCAAGCGCCGGCCCCGCGCGCGTCGGCATCCTCACCGAGGGCGCCATCCGCGAGGTGCTGCTGCAGCAGCTGGATGCCGCGGACGCGGGCGATGCCATCGACGTGGCCCAGTTCTACCTCTCGGACCAGGGCGTGCTCGATGCGCTGCTGGCCGCTGCACGCCGCGGCGCCACGGTGCGTCTGCTGCTGGACCCCAACCAGGATGCCTTCGGCTTCAGCAAGTCCGGCATCCCGAACCGGCCGCTGGCCAACGCCCTGGTACGGCGCAGCGACGGGGCCATCCAGTTGCGCTGGTATCGCACGCACGGCGAGCAGTTCCATTCCAAGCTGGCCATGGTGCGTTCCGGCGGACGGTTGTGGTTCACCCTGGGTTCGGCAAACTTCACCCGTCGCAACATCGGCGACTACAACCTCGAGGCCAACGTGCAGGTGCAATGCGCCAGTGACAGCGCGCCGGGGCGCGAGGTGACGGACTGGTTCGAGGCAATGTGGAGCAATGCCGGCGGCCTGGTGCATACGGACGACGCCAGCCGCTGGACCGAGGACAGCCGTGCACGCTACCTGCGCGCGCGCCTCATGGAGGCTACCGGCCTGTCGACGTTCTAGGCTTGCGGGCGCGATTCCCGGGACCTGGTGCCTTGATGCTCAGCGCGCCGGTGCCGGACGCGCCGGTGTCGCTTCCGCCTGCAGCGTGGCGTTCGCGGCCGCCGTCGCCTTGCTGCGCACTTCTTCCATCGCCCGCTGCGCCGCGCGCTCGAAGGCGCCCACGATGGCCGCCATGCGGTTCTCCGCCGTCGGCACGCGTGCCTCGGCATCGCAGTTGCCCACCACGCGCCGCGGCGAGGTGTCCACCAGCAGGCACTGCAGCGTCACGCGCACCACGGGCGCGCCGCCACCGGGTCCGTATTCGGCCTCGAAATGCCGGGCCGTGAGCTGCAGCTCGAACTGTGCCGGGCCGGCGCTGCGCCCGCCACCCACCACGGTGGTGAAACTGCCATCCAGTGAATGCAGGGCGAAGGCCGCCAGCACCTCGGGCAACGACCCGCCCCAGCGGCTGGCCGCGAAATAGTCCAGCTCGTTGCCCGGCCGCGTCAGCGCCAGGCGGTAGGTGTCGAGCCCCGGATGCACCTGCGGCCGCACCACGCTGAGCACCGCCGCCACCGGCGTTGCACCCTGGGCCGGCGCGGCGCGCAGCACATACAGGCGGTCCGGCTCCGTCCTGCCACCACCGAACACACCGCAACCCGCCAGCAGCATGGCCGCCAGCGCGCAGGCGGAACCCCGCACCAGGTGCAGCCGATTCATCGCGGCACCTCCACGCCGTGGGCCGGCGTGCGATAGATGATCTGCGAGGGATTCTCCTTCAGCCCGCGCGCCAGTTCGCGCAGCTCATCCGCGGCCTGCTGCGCGGCCTCCAGCGTCAGCTGCAGCTGCGGCAGCCCCTGCTGGGTGAAGGAGGCAAGGCCGGGGCGGTTGTCCTGCACCATCGCGCTCACGTTCGACGCGGCATCATCCAGGTGCTGCGCGGTGACGTTGAGGCGGTCGACCAGTTCGGTCGCCTTGACGGCCAGGTCCCCGGTGGTGGTGTCGAGGTTGGCCGCCAGGCTGCGCGCGGCGCGCGTGGCCTCGGCCATCTCCCCGAGCAGGGCATTGGCGCGGTTCATGGTGGCGGGCAGCTGCTGCGCCACCGTGTTGAGGTTCTGGATCATCGCGGAAATCGCCTCCGCATTCTCGGACGAGAAGACTTCCTGGGCACTGTCGAGCAGCTCGGCGATGGTGCCGGCAAGCTCCGGCAGCGCGCTGAGGAAGGCATCGAAACCCGAGCGCATCGAGGCAATCACCGGGTAACGCTCGCTGGGCACCGGCGGCAGCACGGTGGAATTGGGCCCCACGCGCAGCAGGTCGATGTACAGCAGGCCGGTGGCGAAGCTGAGGATGGACAGGCTGGCCGCGGTGTTGTCGGAGATGGGCGCGGACTGGTCGATGTCCACGATCACCTGCACCCGCTCGGGGCTGCGCGGATCGACGCGGATGCGGCGGATCTTGCCCACCTCGACGCCGAGGTAACGCACCGAGCTGCCCTCGGACAGTCCCGTGACCGAGCCGGGAAAGTAGATCTCGTAACGCTGGTAGTTGCGGCTGTCGCGCCCCTCGGAATACCAGTACACAAAACCGCCCGCCAGGCCGATCGCCAGCAGCACGAACGCGCCCACCGCGGCGTAGTTGGCCCTACGCTCCATGCTTCGCCCCCGCGCCCGAGAAACGCGCCGCGCGCGTGCCGCGGAAATACGCCTGGATCCACGGATGTGGATGCTCGACGATGCGCTCGCGCGTGTCCTGCACCAGCCTGCGGTCGACGATGACGCCCACCCGCTGGCAGATGCGGAAGATCGTGTCGAGGTCGTGCGTGATCATCACGACGGTGAGTTGCAGCTCATTCTGCAGATAGGCTATCAGATCATCGAAGGCCGCGGCGCTGATCGGGTCGAGCCCGGAAGTCGGTTCGTCCAGGAACAGCAGCTGCGGATCCAGCGCGAGCGCACGGGCCAGTGCCGCGCGCTTGATCATGCCGCCGGACAGCTGTGCAGGATATTTGTGCAGGGCGTCTTCCGGCAGTCCTACAAGCCTGAGCTTCAGCAGCGCCAGCTCGTCCATCGCCCGGCTGGTCAGCGACAGGTGCTCCACCATGGGCAGCTGGATGTTCTCGCGCACGGTCAGCGCGGAGAACAGCGCCCCGTGCTGGAAGGTCACGCCATAACGGGCCTTGGCCGCGGTGAGCGCACGGCCGTGCAGGCGCGTCATGTCCACGCCCTCCAGCTTCACGCTGCCCTCCTGCGGCTGGTGCAGCCCGAGGATGGTCCGGAGCAGCACCGACTTGCCGCTGCCGGAACTGCCCAGCAGGCCGAACACCTCGCCCCGCCGCACCTGCATGTCGAGGTGATCGTGCACCAGCTGGCGACCGAAGCGGTTCACCACGCCGCGCACCTCCACCGCCAGTTGTTCTTCGCCGGCGGCCATCAGAAGTCGATCTCCAGGAACAGCACCGCGAACAGCGCATCGGCCAGCAGCACCAGGAAGATGGACTGCACCACGGCCACGGTGGTGAGCCGGCCCAGCTCGCGCGCCGAGCCGCGCACCTGGAAGCCGCGGTAGGTGCCGGCCAGCGCGATCAGGGCCGCGAACACCGGCGCCTTCACCAGCCCCGCCCAGAACGTGGTGGGCGCGATGGCCTCGTTGGCACGCGCGATGAACTGCGCCAGCGGCATGTCCAGCAGCCAGTTGCACAGCAGCGCCCCGCCGGCCATGCCCACCAGGTCGGCAATCACCGTGAGCAGCGGCAGCGCGATGATCATGCCGAGGATGCGCGGCAGCACCAGCGTCTCCACGGCGTCCACGCCGATGGCATCCAGCGCGTCCACTTCTTCGTTCAGCCGCATCGAGCCGATCTCCGCGGCAAAGGCGCTGCCGGTGCGGCCGGCCACGATGATGGCAGTGAGCAGCACGCCCAGCTCGCGCAGCACGCCCACGGTGATCAGGTCGACCACGTAGATGTCGGCCCCGTAGTTGCGCAGCTGGCTGGCCGCCATGTAGGCCACGATCACGCTGATCAGGAAGGCGATCAGCGACACCACGGGAATGGCGGTGATGCCCGTGTCGTAGATGTGGCGCGCCACCGAGATGGGCCGCAGCGATCGCCAGTGCACCAGGGAATTGAAGAACGCCACGGCGGCGTGGCCCACGAAGTCCAGCCCGTCGCGCAGCCCCTGGATGCGCTCCACCGTGGACTTGCCCAGCGACTCGACGATGCTGAAGTTCACCTCCGAGCGCAGCCCGGGCGGCTTGTCCTCCGCGCCGGCATGCAGCGCGGTGCGCACCAGCACCAGGGTGGAGGGTTCCGGCTCGGCGAAGGACACGCCGATGCCGCGGCCGGTGAGGATGCGCGTCAGTTCATCCAGCGCCCAGGCGCCGGCAAGGTCCAGGCGCTCCACCTCGCGCGTGGTGATGCGCACCTCGCGGATCCCGTCGAGGTCGAGCGCGACGGCCTCTTCATGGATGGCATCGAGGGCCTCCGCGCGCCAGGCGCCGCGCAGGGCCAGTTCCAGCGTCGTTTCATTGCGCCGGCCTTCGATGAAAGCCATCCAGTTCCTTCAGGTGTCGTCGCGATATCTCCGCAGACGGATCACGATGTACACCATAACGGCCGCCGCCGCGACCCCCAGCCACAGGTCCGAATTGAGCAGGGGAGCAGCCCAGTCCGGGTCGGCCGTGCCGGAGATGAGCTGTTCGGGCGTGATGCCCAGCGACCAGCTGTCATCCTGCCAGGGTGCCAGCCGCCCGCCGATGAAACGGCCGATGCGGTAGGTGCCCAGCACCACCCCTTCCAGGATCACCAGCACCACCGGCGGCAGCAGGGCAAACATCAGCGGCACGCGCGTTGCCAGCACGGAAGCCAGCAGCAGGTAGGCGGCAATGGGCGAATACCACAGCACGCCCCACAGCCAGGTCATCGCGATCCGGGGCAGCATGCCGTAGGCGCCGAGGAAGGCGTCGAGGCCGATCACGCCATCCAGCGCGTTGTACCTCATCTTGAGCACCAGCAGCAGCAGCGGCAGGGCCACCGCGGCGATCAACAGCGCCACCAGTGGCGCCACCAGCAACCCCGTGCCCACCTTGGCCAGCACGGCCTGCATATCGGACACGGGCAGGGACTTCCAGAACAGGATGCTGCGGTCCTTGCGCTCCGCATACAGGCAGTCGAGCAGGTAGGCGAAGACGACCATCGAACTCACTGCGGCCAGCACCGTCGTCAGCACGGTCATCACGCCCCGGCCGAACAGCAGCGCCACGTCGACCGGCGCGCGCACGTCGACCATCCCCATCGGCCCTTCTCCGGGACCGAAGCTGTTCGGGCCGATGAGCGACAGGAGGACCACGCCGGCGACGACAGCCAGTGGCGCCCGCCACAGCGCCCGGTGTTCCCAGAGTTCCCGGCGCATCAGCATGGCCAGGTGGCCGTTCCAGGCTTTCATGCCGCCTCCTGCATGCGGGCCACGAAGAGGTCGGCGACGGTCGGCGTGCCAAGCTCGCCCAGTTTCGCCAGCTCCCCGCGCGGCGCATTCTCGTAGAACAGGGCCGTGCGGCCGAACACCGTGCGCTCGCTGAAGGGCCGGAACGCACGTGCGGCCTCGAGCCGGTCGGGCCCGACGATGAGCTGCGCGAAACGCTCGCCGATCCGGTCCATGGGACTGTCGAGCACGATGCGGCCCTGCTCGATGAACATCACGTCGGTGAGCAGGTGCTCCACCTCCTCCACCTGGTGGGTGGTGACGAGGATGGTGCGCTCCTCGTCCATGTAGTCGTTGAGCAGCGTGTCGTAGAAGCGCCGCCGCACCAGCAGGTCGAGCCCCAGCGTCGGCTCGTCGAGCACCAGCAGCCGGGCGCGGATGGCCAGCACCAGCGCCAGGTGCAGCTGCGTGACCATGCCCTTGGAAAGCTGCTTCACCCTGTGGGAGGGCCGCACGTCGGTGGTGTCCAGGAACTGCTCGGCGCGGGCCCGGTTGAAGGCGGGATGCACGCCCTGCATATAGTCCAGCGCATGCTGCACGCGCAGCCACTTGGGCAGCACGGCCACGTCGGCGATGAAGGAGACCTCCCGCATCAGCAGGTCGCGCTCGGTGGTGGGATTCCTCCCCAGCACGCGCAGCTCGCCCTCATGGGGCGTGAGCCCCAGCACCGACTTGATGACGGTGGTCTTGCCCGCCCCGTTGCGCCCGATCAGCCCGACGATGCGGCCGGCGCCGACGGTGAAGTCCACCCCGGCAACCGCCTGCTTGCCACCGCTGTAGCGCTTGGCGAGGCCGCGCGCCTCGATGATTGCAGTCATTCCTCCCCCTGCTCCTTCCTGGTGGGCAGCGCGGGCGCGCCGGCCGCCGGTGCGGTCTTCAGAAGCGTCGCGGTGTCGAGGCCCAGCCGCTGGATGGTGGCGTGGATCTTCGGCCACTCCTGTTCCAGGAAGCGGCTGCGCTCGTCCTTGAGCAGGGCGGCACCGGCGCCAGGGGCGACGAACATGCCCAGGCCGCGGCGCTTTTCCACCAGCCCCTCATCCGCCAGCTGCTGGTAGGCCTTCAGCACGGTGAGGGGGTTCAGGCGGTATTCGGTGGCCACCTGCCGCACCGAGGGCAGTGGCTCGCCTTCCTTGAGTACACCCTCGAGCATCAGCGCAACCACGCGGTCACGCAGCTGCCGGTAGATCGGTTGCGAGTCATCCCACTTGGCATCTACCGGACTCAAGACACCTCACCCCAGCAGCAACGGCACCAGCGCCAGCATCGACAGTCCGAGGCAGAAGACCGGAGCGGCAAGCACCGCGCCCCATTGCGGGGACCCTCTTTGTGTCTTCAATGGTACAGCCTTGCGAGAACAGGCCCGGATTGGAATCGGCAATGAATCAGCGACGATCACCGGCAGTTCTCCCCTCAGGCCTTGGACAGGGGCGCGGTAGCTGCCGCGGCCGGGCTGCCCGGGTTGGTGAACACCAGGGCGACGCTGGTGAAAAGAAGGCTGGTGGCGAGAACAGCCAGTCCAGATGCGACGGCACGCCGTACCAGACCCAGTTGAATCGACTCCTTGCTGCTGCTTTCCATGGCCTTGCTCCGGTGTGGTGGCGGGGCGGGTTCCGTCCCGGACCCCTATGGTGTTATATCTAACTATAACACCAAACCAGTGTCAACACCCGGTCACCAGGCCCGGCCAGCAGGGTCCGGTTTCCCGGGGAGCATGCGGACGTGGCGCGTCGCCGCAGGCGGTTAGAATCCGCCCCCACCCTTTTCGAGCCTGGAGCCCAAGCTGATGAAGAAGCCCGTCACCGTCACGATCACCGGCGCCGCCGGCCAGATCGGCTACGCCCTCGCCTTCCGCGTCGCCTCGGGGCAGCTTCTCGGCATTGACCAGCCCGTGAACCTGCACCTGCTGGAGATCACCCCGACGCTGCCGGCGCTGCAGGGCGTGCTGATGGAGCTCAATGACTGCGCCTTCCCGCTGCTCAACAAGGTGATCGCCACCGACGATGCCAAGGTGGCCTTCCGCGACTCGCAGGTGGCGCTGCTGGTGGGCGCGCGCCCCCGCGGCCCCGGCATGGAGCGCAAGGACCTGCTGCTGGCCAATGCGCAGATCTTCAGCGCCCAGGGCAAGGCCATGAACGAGGTGGCCGACCGCAACATCAAGGTGCTGGTGGTGGGCAATCCCGCCAACACCAACGCGCTGATCGCGCGCGCGAACGCGAAGGACCTGAATCCCCGCAACTTCACCGCCATGACGCGCCTGGACCACAACCGCGGCCTCTCGCAGCTGGCGGAGAAGACCGGCGCGCACACCACCGACATCAGGAAGTTCACCATCTGGGGGAACCACTCCTCCACGCAGTATCCGGACATCTCGCACGCCACGGTGAAGGGCCAGGCGGCGAAGTCGCTGGTGGACCAGAAGTGGGTGGAGGAGACGTTCATCCCGGTGGTGCAGCAGCGCGGCGCCGCCATCATCAAGGCGCGTGGCGCCTCTTCCGCGGCCTCGGCCGCCGCCGCCGCCATTGACCACGTGCATACCTGGGTGAAGGGCACGGCCGATGGCGACTGGGTGTCGATGGCCGTGCCGTCGGACGGCAGCTACGGCATTCCCGAGGGCGTGATCTATTCGTACCCGGTCACCACCAGGAACGGCGAGTACGCCATCGTGCAGGGCCTGTCGATCGACGAGTTCAGCCGCAAGCGCATGGATCTCTCCCACGCCGAGCTGCTGGAAGAGCGCGACGGCGTGAAGGACCTGCTGTAACCGACCCATCGCCTGCCGTGCACGGCGGGGGCCGGGCTGGCTGCCGCATCCGGGCAGCCAGCCCTTCCCTGGCTCAGTTGAAGTTGCGCTTCACCGTCACCGCCCAGGTGCGCGGCTTGCCCGGCGAGCCATACACATGGCCCACGGCATAGGCGTCGTTGACCTTGGTGCCGAGGTAGTACTTGTTGAACAGGTTCTTCACCTCCAGCGCCAGGCCCCAGTCATTGCCGGTCGAGTTCCAGGACACCCGCGCATTGGTGAGCGTGTAACCGCCGATGCGGTTGTCGGCCTGCAGCACCTGGATGGGGCCGCCGCCGCCGGCCTGGCTGAAGGGATCCTCCGGCAGGTTGTCATTGGGCACCAGCAGCTGCCTCACGTTGCCGGCCTCGGTGAAGATCTGCGACTGGTACGAGGTGTCGACGCGGAAGCTCATCCGGCCGCCCCACACGTTGTCGACGTCGTACTGCACGCCCACGCTCAGCTTGCGCTTCGGCGTGTAGGGAGTGATGTCGTCCAGTGACACGCCCGTGCCGGCCGTCTCGTTGATTTCCTTGTATTCGAAATCCAGCAGGCTGAGGGAGGCGTCGATCGAAAGGTTGCGCATCGGGTAGACGTAGGCCTCGAACTCCGCCCCGCGCACCTTGGCGGAGCCGACATTGCTCGGCCTCAGGCAGGGAGTCCGCTGGTTATCCGGCAGGTCCTCGCAGAACGTGGAGAGCAGCACGATGTCGTTGTAGTCGAAATAGAACCCGGCCGCATTCAGGCGCAGGCGGTTGCCGAGCAGGTCCGACTTGAAACCCAGCTCGTACGACGTGATGGTCTCCGGTATGTGCGGCGTGGCCTGGCTGGGGAAATAGGGCCGGGCGTTGAAGCCGCCTGCACGATAGCCGGTAGCCACCTGGCCGTAGGTCATGAACTGCGGGGTGAAGCGGTAGTCCAGTGCCACGCGCCAGTCGGTCTGGCTGTTCCTGAAGGTGTCGGTGGTGCCGTTCACGCCGAACAGCAGGCAGTTGGGCTGGTTGCCGATGTCGGTCGGGCCGGCCGTGCTCTCGTCAATGAAATACTGGCACGGCCCTTCCACGTCCGAGTAGTCCGGATTGTGCCGGCGATAAAGGTAGTCTTTCTTGTCCCAGGATTCGCGGATGCCGGCATTCAGGTGCAGGCGCTCGCTGAAGTTGAGCGTGACATTGGCGAACAGGGCCTCGTTGCGCGACGGTGTCGGATCCGGCCCGTGGATGAAGTCCAGGCCGCCATAGGGAATGTCCACGCGCGCCGTGTAGAACCCGTCGCTGTCGAAGAAGAATCCGCCCACCGTGAAGTCGAGCATCCCGGCGGTGCCGTTCAGGCGCAGCTCCTGGCTGAACTGCTCGTTGGTCTGTGTCTGGTTGAGCAGGTTGGAGGTCAGCGGCGAGCCGTCCACGTCATAGGCCCAGTCGGTCCACAGGTCGCGATACGAGGTGACCGACAGCAGCGAGAACCGCTCGTTGATCCGCCAGTCCACCGACAACGATGCGCCCCAGTTGTCCATGTCGCGGTGGGGATCCAGCGCCAGCGGCTTGTAGGGCATCTGCGAGTCGCCCGGATAGTTGTCCGCGAACGTCGAGTAGGTGACGTACCGGCGGTCGTACCCGGTGAGGGTGTCGCAGCTGTTCGGGCCATAGGGCACGAACATGCAGTTGTAGGGCACCGCATTGCCGTCGGTGCCGGTGAGCCAGGGCCGCGCGGGATCGTTGTTGATGAGGCCGGCGGCGTTGGCATACAGCAGCGTCGACACGCCGGCATCGTTGCGCTCGCGGGTGAAGTCGGTGGAAAGGTTGATGTCGAAGTCGGCATTCGGCCGCCAGCGGAAGGCCAGCTTGCCCGCCGAGATCGCCACGCCGCCATCGTGCCCCAGCACCGGGTCGAGGCCCGTGGCTTGCGTGGGCACGTTGCTGCCGGGATGCGTGAGCGCGTAGTCCAGGCGCTTGATGTAGCCGGTTTCGTTCTTGCTCACGCCGGAGACCCGCATCGCCAGCGTATCCGACAGGGCCACGTCGTAGATGCCGCGCAGGTCCAGCCGGTCGTAGGAGCCGTACGTGACCTGCAGCGAACCGGAATTGTCGCCCCGCGGCCGAACCGAATACATCTTGATGGCGCCGCCGATGGAGTTGCGCCCGGCCAGCGTGCCCTGCGGGCCGCGCAGGATTTCCACCCGCTCCACGTCCATCAGGTCCAGCAGCGAACCGGTGAGGATGGGCAGGTAGACATCATCGATGTAGATGCCCACGCCCGGCTCCACCGCGAAGTTCGGGTCGTTCTGGCCGATGCCGCGGATGTAGGCGATGAGGCCGGAGGCGTATTCCTGGTTCTGCGCGGCCAGCGTGACGCTGGGCGCCTGGGCCGCGACCTCGGAGATGTCGGACTGGCTGCGCTGCTCGAGCATGTCGCCCGACACTGCCGTGATCGCCAGTGGCGTGTCCTGCAGGCGCTGGGCGCGGAACTGCGCCGTGACCACCACCTCCTCCAGCTCCACCAGTTCTTCGTCCGCCGCCGCCCATGCGGCCGGTCCCAGCGTGGATGAGGCGATGGCCAGCCACACCGCGCGCGCAACTCCGGACCTGAATGCAATCGGCATGTTCCACTCCTTGGATCAGTTGTTCTGCGGCATGAGTGGAGCTGCGCGACGTCGCGGCGCCGCGCCCCCCTTCAGGCGCAAACTAGCGGAAGGCGCGCGGTACACTCCACATATACCGAATGGGTAATGGCATTGATGGGTGATCGCTTATTGACGCCGCGGCAGCGTTCCGCATGGTGCGGCGCTGCAACGTTGCTGCTGGGGCTGCCCTTCGCGCCCGGCCACGCGGCGGAGGGAGGCGCCGCGGTCAGCACCATCAACCACGCCTTTGCCACCGAGCTGGGCACGGGCGTATACGACATGGGCGGCCGCAACATCTTCGTGGTCCGCGTGACGCCACAACACGAGCTGCGCGCGGCGCGCGAGGGGCGGCCCGGCCTGCGCCTGGTGGCGCCCATTGCCGCCGGTTCCTTCGACTTCAATCCCTTCGACAGCCTCGAGCCCGACGTACCCCACCGCGTCGACAGCTTCAGCCTGATGCCCGGCGTGGAGATGGACTTCCTGCAGGGTGGCGACTGGGTACTCACGCCCTGGCTGCGCGTGGGCGGCAGTTTTTCGGAAGGCCAGAGCGACGGATTGATGTATGGCGCGGGCACCCGGCTCACCTGGCAGGGCCGGCGCGGCAGCATGGAGATGCAGCGCCTGCACGAGCTGTCGCTGGTGAGCATCAACTACGGCGCGGCCATTCCCGACGACCGATTCCTGCGCCTGCGCAATGCGCTGGACCTGCGCCAGCAGACCTTCCGCATCACGCCCGCGCGGCGTTTGATGGCCGGCCTCTACGCCATCGTGGACATCGTGCCCGATCCGCCGGCGTTGCCAGAGGAGGCCGGCGAGCAGTCCGTGGTGCAACTGGAGCTCGGCGTCACCGTGAACACCGAGCCCCGGCCGCGCATCGGCCGGTGGCGCTGGCCCCGCCTGGGGTTCGGCTACCGCGTGGCGGGGGAATTCTCCGGCTGGCGCATCGTGGTCGGCGCACCGTTCTAGGCGCAGGCGCTAGGGGAAGAACTCCGCGCCGGGCGGCAGCCCCGCGCTACCCCACCGCTCGGAGGAATCCCAGTGCTCGTTGATGAGGCCGGTGGCGTCATCCACGCGGAACACGTCGAACCAGGTCATCTCGTAGATTTCCTCGGGATGCTCGCGGTCGCGCACCTTGCGCGCCCACATCACCATCACGATGTCGCGCTCGGCAATGATGTCGATGATGGGGAAACGGGACACCTCGCCCACCTCGCGCTTCGGGCGCGCGCGGCTCATCGTGGCCACGAAGGCGTCGCGGCCGGATTCCACGTTGGGATTGTGCTGGATGTATTCCGGCGCCATGAACTCGGCGGCGCGCTCCATGTGGCCGGCCTCGTAGACGATGCGCCAGAAGTCATACACATGCTTCTTGTTGCGGGCCAGCTTCGGGTCATCGCTGGCCAGCAGGGCGTGCTGGTCGGCGGCCACGGTGAGCGGCGCCAGCGGCTTGCCCGAGACGGAGAATCCCGGCGCGGGACGTGATGTGGCGGCAGGCGCGGCGCCGGCCGCGGCGGCACCGGCTTCGGGTGCGCCCGCTGCAGCAGGCTCCCGGCTGCAGCCGGCGATGGCCATCACGCACGGCAGCAGCACGATCAGAATGGACTGGCGCATGGTCTTCCTCCCCCGATTGCCTTGCGCCAATTGTGCCAGCGCCGCGGGGCGGTCGTCGCGTGCGTCGCCTGCTAGCGGCCCCGCGCGAAGAACGACTCCGTGCGGATGAGTTCGGCCAGCCGGCAGTAGTGCCAGGCAGGATCCTTCACGGCGGGCCTGCCGTCGCAGCTCGCCGGTCGCGTCAGGGGATATTCCTCCAGGGGATCCTCGGCCAGGTTGAAGAACTGGCAGGCGTCCCGCGCCACCCTCTCGTTGCAGATGACCTTGTAGGTGCCATTGCGGGCCGCCACCTGGCGGGTGCTGTTGGTCATCAGGTTCAGCGACTCGGTGAGCAGGTAACCCTGGTCCGGATCGCGCAGGCGCTGCGCGCTGCCCTCGATGAGGGGCAGCAGCGACACGCCATCGACGGCGATGTTGTCCTTTCCGTCTCCGCCGGCAACCTGCGCCGGCGCCCGCAGTCCCGCCATCTGCAGGATGGTGGGGAACAGGTCGGCCACGTGCACGAATTCGCTGCTGGTGCGGCCGGCGGCGATGCCGGGGCCGCGGATTGCCAGCGGCACGCGTGCACCGCTCTCGTAGGTCGTGCCCTTGCCCCGTCCCTTCCGGGAGATGTAGAGGTTGTCGATCATGTCCAGGTTCGGGCGCCCGTACATCGGCGTGCCGTTGTCGCCGACGTAGATCACGATGGTGTTGGCGTCCAGCGCCTCCACGCCTGCCAGCAGCCTGCCGACCAGGGTGTCGTGGGCATTGGTCATCGCGCGGTTCAGCGCCTCGCCGGTGCAATTGCCGGTGGTGTTGGTGCCGAAGGTGCCATTGCAGGCCCGCATCTCGGCGCGGGTGGACGCGTCCAGCAGGTCCTCGTCGGGCACCGCCATGGCGCTGGGCTGCTGGTTGATGGTGGCATGCGAGAGGTTGAAGGCCACCCACGCGAACCAGGGCCTCGCCGGCGCCTCGCGTTCGCGGGCCCCGATCCATTCCAGCGCATCGGCCACCTTCACCAGGTCAGCGAAGCGGGTGGGCGCGATGCCGGGCAGTGATTTCAATGGCGGCGCCTCCTCCCGCCAGCGGTCCGCGGGCGTGCCCGCGTCCTGCACGAAATACTCGTAGTCCCAGTAGCCGCGGATGGCCGCATGGAGGTTGCCACGGAAATAATCGAAACCCGCCTCCCGGGGTTTCATTCCCGGATACGACTGTTCACCGCCGGGCATGCCTGACAGGTGCCACTTGCCGAACAGCCCCGTGCGGTAGCCCCCCTCGTCCTTCAGCTGCTGCACGAACGAGGTGTGGTGCTGCGACAGCGGGTCGGTGTAGTTGATGACATTCACCTTGCCCGCGAACAGGCCGGTGAGGATGGAAGCGCGCGTGGGGGAGCAGAAGGGCTGCGCCCACACGCTTGAGAACGTGATGCCTTGGCGCGCGAACCGGTCGAGATGGGGAGTCGAGGCCGGGCGGCCGTCGATCAGCCGGTAGTCCGGATGGCCGCGGCCGGAAGGGCCATACTGCCGCACGAGCCCCTCGACCAGCCCGGGGTACATCCCGGTGGTGGCGTCGATGCCGATGTCATCGGAGATGATGAGCAGGATGTTGGGCCGCGTCGCGGCGGCGCCGGGCTGCGCGCCCTGCAGCGAAGGCGTGGCCGGCAGCAGCGCCAGCGCCGCCAGCAGCGGCAGCAGCCGTGCCCGTTTGCCGCCCGTCATCCTCGTCGCATCGGCCATGCTGCTCTCCGCGTGAGGGCGAACCCGATGCCGCGAAGATTACCCGCAGGCCGGTGGCACATGTCACGCCATCGCGCCACCGGTGATAACCGCCGCGCTTCAGACCTGGCGGCGCGCCGCGCGGGCCGTCTCGATGAAGCCGCGCAGGTAGCTGGTGGCGGCATCGGCCTCGCGCAGCCCCAGGTGGATCTGCTTGGGCACGCCCTTCCTGCCCAGCCGCACCGGCACCACCGCGGCGCGGGCGGCGTTCTCGCGCACCAGCCAGCGCGGCAGCGCCGCCACGCCGCGACCGGCCGCCACCATCTGCAGCATCAGGTCGGTGGATTCCACGGTGCGGTGCTCGCGCGGCAGGATTCCCGCGGGCGTGAGGAAGAGATTGAACACGTCGAGGCGCTCCTGCGGCACGGGATAGCTGATCAGCACCTCCGCCCCGAGCTGTGCCGGCTCCACGTACCGGATGCGCGCCAGCCGGTGCGTGCGGCCCACCACCAGCACCTGCTCGTAGTCAAATACCGGCACGAACTGCAGCCCGGGGCGCGGCTCGGGATCGGGCGTGACCACCAGGTCGATCTCATGGTCCAGCAGCGCGCCGATGCCGCCGAAGCGGAATTTCTGTTTCACGTCCACGTCGACGTCAGGCCAGCGCGGCAGGTAGCGCGCCACCACCTTCAGCAGCCACTGGTAGCAGGGGTGGCATTCCATGCCGATGCGCAGGGTGCCGCGGGTGCCGCGGGCGAAGGCCTTCAGCGACTGCTCGGCATGCTCCAGCTGCGGCAGCAGGCGGTTGGCGACCGCCAGCAGGTGCCCGCCGGCCTGGGTGAGTTGCATCGAGCGCCCTTCGCGACGCCACAGCGGCGTGCCCGCGGCGCGCTCCAGCTTGCCGATGGCATGGCTGAGGGCCGACTGGGTGAGGTGCAGCTCCCGCGCGGCGGCCGTGAGCGAGCCCTGCCGCTCCACGGCGCGGATGATGGCCAGGTGGCTGCGCTCCAGCACGGGTCAGGTATGAATGCTTCTCATGGATTCCTGAAAATATATCATTTCGGTTCATTCCACGATCCGACTAGCATGGCCGCCCATGCAAACCCGCGACAACCCGGGTCCCGCCGTGGACTCACACCCCGCCCTGCCCGCCCGCTACGACCATGTGGGCAGCTTCCTGCGCCCCGCCTACCTGCTCGAGGCCCGCGCGAAGCGCGCCAGCGGCGGGATCAGCGCCGCCGAACTGCGCCAGGAGGAAGACCGCGCCATCACCGAGATCGTGCGCTTCCAGGAAAGCGTGGGCATGAAGGCCATCACCGACGGCGAATACCGTCGCACCTACTTCCACATCGACTTTCTCGACCAGCTGGGCGGCGTGAAGACCAGCGACCCCGTCATCGTCGAGAAGCCCGACGGCAGCCGCGAGCTGGCGCCGCCGGTGATGCGCGTGGTGGACAAGGTGCGGCATGACAAGCCCATCCAGCTCGCCGACTACCAGTACCTGCAAGGCCAGCTCTCGCCGGGCAGCGTGGCAAAGGTGACCATCCCCTCTCCCACCATGCTGCACTTCCGCGGCGGCCGCGCCGGCATCAGCAAGGACGCCTACCCCGAGCTCGATCCGGCCTTCTACGACGACGTGGCGCGCGCCTATGGCGATGAGATGCGCTCGCTGTATGACGCCGGCTGCCGCTACGTGCAGATGGACGACACCAACCTCGCCTACCTGTGCGACCCGAAGATGCGCGAGGCGGCCAGGGCCCGCGGCGACGACCCGAACGAGCTGCCCCACCGCTACGCGATGTTCGTGAACAAGGTGGTGGCGCACAAGCCGGCCGGCATGCTGCTGGCGATGCACCTGTGCCGCGGCAACTTCCAGAGCACGCATGCCGCCAGCGGCGACTACGAGCCGGTGGCCGAGGCCCTGCTCTCCGAGATGAACATCGACGCGTATTTCCTGGAGTACGACGACGAGCGTTCCGGTGGCTTCAGCCCGCTGCGCTTCCTGAAGAAGGGCAAGACCGCGGTGCTCGGCCTCGTCACCACCAAGGTGGGGGAGCTCGAGGATCGCGAGCTGCTCAAGCGCCGCATCGGGGAAGCCGCGAAATACGCACCGCTGGAGCAGCTTGCGCTCTCCCCGCAGTGCGGCTTCGCCAGCAGCGCCGAGGGCAATGACATCTCCTGGGACAACCAGCGCCGCAAGCTGGAGCTGGTGATCGGCGTGGCCCGCGAGGTGTGGGGCGACAAGTAGGAATCGCGCGGCGGGCCGCTCCCGCCGCCAGCCATTGGCGCGGCCGTCTCAGCGGCGGCTGCGCAGGGTGAGTGCCACGCCGCCCCAGGGCACCGTCCCTGCCACGTCATCCCTCGAACCGCCGGCCATCACGTCCACGGTGAAGCGGCCGGCAAACTCCAATCCCGCCGTGATGCCCGCGCTGTCGATGACGCCGCGCGTCACGGCATCACGCTGCTGCTGCCAGTCCGCGCCGATGTGGAAGCGCCCCTGCCGGCGGTCCACGAACAGTGACATCTCCCGGTCCGGTGCGCCGGCCGCGCGCGTGGCGATGGAGGCGATGAGATCCCGTAGGCGGGGAAAGCGTCCCGCAGCGGCGGCATTGCGGAGGGCGCGGATGCGGTCCACGTTGCGGCCGTAGTCATACCCCACGTAGCGGGCACCGACGGTCCAGGACTCGCCGAACCAGTCCAGCCCGGCGCCGATGCCGGTGCCCTCGAGGCGCGCCTGTCGCTCGGGTGCGCCGGCGCCCGACGCGAGGGTGTAGGTGATGTCGATGTTGCGGTCGACCAGCAGCACGCCTGCGGCCAGGCCGGAGTGGTGCAGCCATCCCAGGCCGGCACGCCAGGTGGTGGAGCGCAGTTGTCCTGAGTCCTTCCAGCGATCCACATCCGCATGGATGAACCATGCGCCGAACTGCACGTCGGTGCGGGCCCGCAGGCTGGTGCCTGAGAATGTTTCGCCGCCGGCAGTTGAATCACCGCGACCCGCACCGGCACCGGCACCGATGATCCAGTTGTCTGTCAGTGAGGCGGCACCATCGATGTCCACGACGGTGCCGTCATCGCCATCCACCAGGCCGGCCAGTGACAGCGAGGCCCCGTGGCCGGGCAGGCTCACCGCCACCGCCAGCAAGGCGATGCACAGCGGCAGCTGCCTGCCGCACGCTCCCACGGCCCGGTCATGGTCTCGCCGCAATGCCGCTATCATGATCCTGCCTATTGCACCACCTGCAGCAGTTCGCCGGTTTCCTCGCCGGTGCGTACCAGGGCCGTGAACGAGAAGGTCGGCACGAGCAGGCGCCTCTCGCCCGTCAGGTCGGATGCAGGGCCCAGGCAATAGCCGCGTGCGCCCACCCGCTCGATGCCTTCTCCGCCGGCCACGCGTTCGAGCCCTTCCACCGCGCACAGCTCGCTGCCGCGCGTGGCGTAGAGCTGTTCGCCGCCCTCGATGATCACCGTGAGATTGGTGGGCAGCACCTCGGCCGGCCCCTCGGCGGTATCGGCCAGGTCGATTCCGAAGATGAAGCGCAGGCGGCGCGGCGCATCGGCGCTGCCCGCGGCGGCGCTTTCCAGCGCCGCAGGCAACGGGCCGGCGATGGTGATGCGCAGGCCCGATCCATCCGGGCGCAGGTCGCCGTCGCATTCCATCCGGCTGTTGTCCCAGGCGACCTCTGCTTCCAGCGCACCGCGCAGGGCGGCTTCGAGTCTGCCCGTGCCATCGGCCAGGCACCCCGCCGGGAGCGCCGTGCCGGCTGCCGCCTGCTGCGGCCTGTCGCCGCATCCGGCCAGCGTCGCAGCCAGCAGCGCTGCGGTGAACGCGCGTCTACTCATGGATGGCGTAGTACTTGCGTGCCGGCTCGAGAACTTCCCAGTAGCCGGTGAAGCCCGCCGGCGACACGAACGCCTCGCCGGCCGAAAACACGCGCACGGAGCCATCGTCCCCGGTCACCTCGATGCGGCCCTGGAGCAGGTGGCAGAACTCGCTCTCGGTGAAGATCACACGCCACTTGCCCGGCCGGCATTCCCAGATGCCGGCACTGAAGTGGCCATCCGGGCTGTCGTACAGGTTCCAGGCGCGTTGCACGGGATCCCCGGAGACGATGCGCTCCACGGGCGGACGCCACTCCACCGGCGCCACGCGCGGCTCGGCGAAGGACACGGGCGGCTGGAACTGCGGGGGAATGGCGCTCATGGCCGGCAGTCTAGCGCCTCGGGGCAGATCGCAGGCCGGCCCGCGGCGCAACGCGGTAGGCTCGTGGCATGCAACTGGGATTCGAGCACACCTACGCGGCCCTGCCGCCGGCCTTCCACGTCGCCGTGCCGCCGGCACCCGTACCCGCACCGCAGCTGCTGGCCTTCAACGAGCCGCTGGCGCGGCAACTGCGGCTCGATCCCGCCGCACTGCGTCCGCTGGCGCACGAGATCTTCTCCGGGCAGCGCCTGCCCGAGGATGCGCGCCCCATCGCCATGGCCTATGCCGGCCACCAGTTCGGCAGCTTCGTGCCCGCGCTGGGGGATGGTCGGGCGCTGCTGCTGGGCGAGCTGCGCGATGATCGCGGCGTGCTGCGCGACGTGCAGCTCAAGGGCTCCGGCCGCACCCCCTGGTCGCGCTCCGGGGATGGCCTGGCCGCCGTGGGCCCCATGCTGCGCGAATACCTGGTGAGTGAGGCCATGCACGCGCTGGGCATTCCCACCACGCGCTCGCTGGCCGTAGTGGCCACCGGCACGCGCGTGCTGCGGGAGATGCCGTTGCCGGGCGCCATCCTCACGCGCGTGGCCGCCAGCCACGTGCGCGTGGGCACCTTCCAGTATTTTGCCGCCAGGAGCGACGTGGAATCGCTGGGCACGCTGCTGGACTACTGCATCGCGCGCCACTATCCGGAAATCCCTGACACCGAAGACCGGGCGCTGGCCTTCCTCCACGCCGTGACCGCGCGCCAGGCGCGGCTCATCGCACAATGGTGCAGCGTGGGGTTCATCCACGGCGTGATGAACACCGACAACATGGCCATCAGCGGCGAGACCATCGACTACGGGCCCTGCGCCTTCATGGACCACTACGACCCGGCCACGGTGTTCAGCTCCATCGACCACCGCGGTCGCTACAGCTTCGGCAACCAGCCCACCATCGCGCAGTGGAACCTGGCGCGACTGGCCGAATGCCTGCTGCCGCTGATGCCGGGTGAGCCGGCAGGCGTGGTCGAGCGCGCCACGGAGGTGATCAACTCGTTCATGGACCAGTTCGACGCGGCGCTGCTGGCACTGATGCGGCGCAAGCTCGGGCTCATCACTGCCGAAGAGGCAGACACCGCGCTGGTCAGCGCGCTGCTGCGCTCGCTGCAGGTGGCGCGGCTGGATTTCACGCAGGCCCTGCGCGGACTGGCGGACGGCATCGAGTCCGGCGGCGATCCGGCGTTGTCGGAATGGCTGGCGAGCTGGCGCGCCCGCCTGGCGAGGGAACCCATGCCCGTCACCGAACGCCGTGCCGCCATGCTCGGGGCCAATCCCGCCTTCATTCCCCGCAACCACCGCGTGGAGGCGGCGTTGTCCGCGGCATCCGATCGCGGCGACATGGAACCCTTCAACACCTTGCTGGCGCTGGTGCAGCAGCCCTTCGACGAACATCCCGGCTTCGAGGCCTTCCGCCTCCCGCCACAGGACCATGAACGCGTGGCCGCGACCTTCTGCGGCACTTGAGTTCCGCTGCGGCGCGATAGAATCGCCGCCATGAACAAGCCCGTGATTGGAGTGCTCAACGTGTCGGATCGCGCCAGCGCCGGCGTGTATTCCGACGAGCCCGGCCAAGCCTGCGTGGCGCTGCTGCGCGAGTGGCTCAGCACCGACTTCGACGTGGACTACCGCGTGGTGCCCGACGACGTCGGCGTGATTGCCGGCGAGCTGGTCCGCCAGAGCGACGAGGCCGGCTGCTGCCTCATCGTCACCACCGGCGGCACCGGCCCCGCGCCGCGCGACGTCACCCCCGAGGCGACGCTGCAGGTGGTGCAGCGCGAGATGCCCGGCTTCGGGGAGCTGATGAGAAGCACGTCACTGCAATATGTCCCCACCGCCATCCTCTCGCGCCAGACGGCGGGCATCCGCGGCCGCACGCTGATCGTGAACCTGCCCGGCCGCCCCAAGTCCATCCGCGAGAACCTGGAAGCCGTGTTCCCGGCCATCCCCTATTGCATCGACCTCATCGGTGGCCCGCGGCTGGAAACCAACGCGGCCGTGATGAAGGCCTTCCGGCCCAAAAACAGCTGAAAAACCAGCCTTTTCAGGGCGCCGGAGGCGTGCACAATTCGTGCGAAATTCCTCCCAATAAGGATTGTGCGGACAGGCCGGAACTGACTCCTGCCTTTGCTTCTCTGATCAGTTGTCGATGGAGCTGATTGAACAACTGATCAAGGAGCTGACATGAACGCACTTGTACTTTCGACCCTGCTGATCCACACCCTGGCCTCCGTGGCGATCCTGGTGGGATCGGCCGTGACTTCCTGCTTCGCCGGTCGGAAGTAATGGCGATCAGGCTGGAGGATCGCCGGCACCCCGGCGTGGCTGGCGCAGGTGCCGGGCGATTCCTTCCTCCACGGGCATTCCCTTCCGGCTTTTCCGCAATGGCGCGCTGACGTTCACCACCCGGGTGCCGTTGCGCGCCATTGTCCGGCAGCCGCTGTTCCCCACGCTGGTGTGGCGGGGCACCCGGCGCAACACCGAACGCAGCGGACCGAAGCTTTCCGCCGGGCTCTCCGGCGACGTGCGCAAGCTGCTGTCGAAGTTCCCGCCGAAGCGCCGCTGATCCCGCCGCCCGGCTGCGCCCGCCGCGGCGCGCTATAGTTGTGGCATGTTGCTGTTTCTCCTGCTGTTGCTCGCTGCCACGGCCGCCATCTTCTCGGTGGCACAGGCCGGCGTACTGGTCACGCTGGGTCTCGTCATCGCCGTGCTGGCGCTGGCGTACTGGCGCCTGCCGCTGTGGGCCTTCTCGGTTGCCTTCACCGCCCTGTTCGGCGCCTACGCCTTCTTCGGCACCGCGCCGCTGTGGTGGAAGGGCTTCCTGCTGGCGCTGCTCGCGGTGATGTGGCTGTTCAACTTCAGGCCGCTGCGCAAGGCGCTGATCTCGCGCCCCTTCCTTCGCACCTACCTGCGCATGCTGCCCACCATGTCGGCCACCGAGCGCGAGGCGCTGGAAGCCGGCGGCGTGTGGTGGGACGGCGAGCTGTTCACCGGCAAGCCCGACTGGGACCGACTGCTCGGCACCCCAGCGCCGCGGCTGAGTGCCGAAGAACAGGCCTTCCTCGACGGCCCGGTGGAACAGCTCTGCGCCATGGTGGATGACTTCGACGTCACGCACCGCCGCGCCGACCTGCCGCCGGAAGCGTGGGAGTTCATCAAGAAGAACCGCTTCTGGGCCATGATCATCCCGAAGCGCTACGGCGGACTGGAGTTCAGCCGCTACGCGCAATCCTCGGTGCTGGTGAAGCTCTGCAGCCGCAGCATCGTGCTCGGCACCACGGTGGGCGTGCCGAACTCGCTCGGTCCGGGCGAGCTGCTGGTGCACTACGGCACCGATGAGCAGAAGGACTACTACCTGCCACGCCTGGTGCGGGGCGAGGAGATCCCCTGCTTCGGCCTTACCAGCCCCGTGGCCGGCTCCGATGCCACCTCCATCACCGACACCGGCGTGGTGTGCCGCGGCCAGTACCAGGGCCGCGAAGTCATCGGCATCCGCCTGAACTTCTCCAAGCGTTACATCACGCTGGCACCGGTCGCCACGGTGATCGGCCTGGCCTTCCGCCTGTTCGATCCCGAACGCCTGGTCGGTGACACCGAGGACATTGGCATCACCTGTGCGCTGATCCCGCGCGACACGCCGGGCATCCGCATCGGCCGCCGCCACTTCCCGCTCAACACGCCGTTCCAGAACGGCCCCATCCAGGGCGAGGACGTGTTCGTGCCGGTGGACTTCATCATCGGCGGCATCGCGCAGGCCGGCCGCGGCTGGCGCATGCTGGTGGAGCAGCTCTCCGTGGGCCGCAGCATCTCGCTGCCGTCCACCGCGCTCGGCGGTGCGATGGCCGCCGCCTGGGCCACCGGCGCCTATGCCCGCATCCGCAAGCAGTTCGGCCTGTCGGTGGGCCGCTTCGAGGGCGTGGAGCAGGTGATCGCGCGCATCATCGGCACCACCTACATCATGGATGCCTCGCGCAGCGTCACCACCGGTGCCATCGACGCGGGCGAGAAGCCGGCCGTGCCGGCGGCCATCCTCAAGATGCACCTCACCGAGATGGGCCGCGTGATCGCCGCCGACGCCATGGACGTGCATGGCGGCAAGGCCGTGATGCTCGGGCCGCGCAACTACCTGGGCCGCAACTGGCAGGCCTCGCCCATCGGCATCACGGTGGAAGGCGCGAACATCCTCACGCGCAACCTGATCATCTTCGGCCAGGGCGCCATCCGCTGCCATCCGTTCGTGCTGAAGGAGATGGAGGCCGCGCGCAATGCGCAGGGCGAGCGCAGCGTGGATGACTTCGACCGCGCGCTGTTCGCGCACATCGGATTCACCATCTCCAATGCCGTGCGCTCGCTGGTAATGGCGATCACGCTGGCGCGCTTCGAGAGCGTGCCCGTCCAGGGCCCGCTGCGCCGCTACTACCAGCACATCGAGCGCTTCTCCGCCTCCTTCGCCTTCGTCGCCGACGTGGCCATGCTCTCGCTCGGCGGCTACCTGAAAAAGAAGGAGAGCCTCTCGGCACGCCTCGGCGACGTGCTCTCCTATTTGTACCTTGCCTCGATGGTGCTCAAGCACCACCACGACAATGGCGCGCCGCCCGAGGACCAGCCCATCGTCGAGTGGACCTGCCGCGACCTGCTGTACCGCGCGCAGGAGCAGCTGCACGGCTTCCTGCGCAACTTCCCCAACCGCCCTCTGGCCTGGCTGATGCGCGTGCTGGTGTTCCCGCGCGGCCGCACCTACTTCGCGCCTGGTGACCGGCTGGGCGCGCAGCTGGCCGCGCTGGCCATGGAGCCCGGCCCCTCGCGCTCGCGCCTGTGCCGTCACGCCTTCCGCACCCGGGTGGCGGGCAACCCGCTGGGCCTGCTCGAGGAAGCGCTGCAGCTGGCGCAGCGCGCCGAGCCGCTGGAACGCAAGCTCAGGGTGGAAGGCGTGAAGACCGGCCGCATCACCGCGCTGGACATGCCCGGCCAGATCGCCGCCGCGCGCGAACTGGGCATTCTCTCTGGCGAGGAAGCGGATCTCCTGCTGGACTATGATGCGAAGATCATGCGCATCATCAATGTGGATGATTTCGCGCCCGAGGAACTGCCCGCGGGCCCGTCCAACAACTAGACCACCGGGAGAACAAGGAAGATGAATACCAGGCTGATGGCCGTCGCCTCCGCCGCGACGATCACCCTGCTGGCGGCCTGCTCGAAGGCGCCGGACACCGCCGCAGACGCTGCGGCAGCGGATTCGCATGCCGACCACGCCGCCACCCCTGCCGCCGCGGCCCTGCCGCGCACGCCGGCGCCGGCTGGCGCCAGCGTGTTCATCGTGAGCCCGAAGGACGGGGAGACGGTGACCTCGCCGGTGAAGGTGGTGTTCGGCATTTCCGGCATGGGGCTGGCCCCCGCCGGCGAGCAGAACCCCGGCGCCGGCCACCACCACCTGCTGGTGGACGCCGACCTGGCCGATGCCGGGGTGCCCATTCCCACCAACGAGAACCACCTGCACTTCGGCAAGGCGCAGACCGAGGCAGAGGTGACGCTCACCCCCGGCCAGCACACGCTGCAGCTGGTGCTGGGCGACTACCTGCACATTCCCTTCGACCCGGTGATCGCCTCGCCGAAGATCACCATCAACGTGAACTGAGGGCCCGCAACAGCCGCCGCCCTTGCGAGGGTGGCGGCCACGCCGGATTCCGCGATGTACCTGCCGTTCTACGGACTGGCCGAGAAACCCTTCTCGATCACGCCCGACCCGCGCTACCTCTACCTCGGCGGGCGCCACGCCGAAGCGCTTGCGCACCTGGTGTACGGCATCACCGAGGCAGGCGGTTTCATCCAGCTCACCGGCGAGGTGGGCACCGGCAAGACCACGATGATCCGCTCGCTGCTGGCGCGGCGACCTGACAATGCCGAAATCGCGCTGGTCCTGAACCCGCGCATGAGCGAGAACGAGTTCCTGCAGACCCTGTGCGAGGAGCTGGGCATCACCGTGCCAGAGGCGTCCCGCGGCAGCATGAAGGAGCTCACCAGCCTGCTGAACCGCCACCTGCTGCAGGTGCATGCGGCCGGGCGCCGCGTGGTGCTCATCGTCGATGAGGCCCAGAACCTCACCCCCGACCTGCTGGAGCGCGTGCGGCTGCTCAGCAACCTCGAGACCGAGACGCAGAAGCTGCTGCAGATCATCCTCATCGGCCAGCCGGAACTGCGCGACATGCTGGCACGCAACGACCTGAGGCAGCTCGCGCAGCGCATCACCGGCCGCTACCACCTCGATCCCCTCTCGCGCGAGGAAACCGCCGCCTACGTGAAGCACCGGCTGCGCATCGCCGGCGCCACGCGCGAGGTCTTCACCCGCGGCGCGCTGGCCGAACTGCATCGCGCCAGCGGCGGTGTGCCGCGACTGATCAACATCATCGGTGACCGCGCGCTGCTGGGCGGCTTCACCGAAGACCGCCACGTGCAGGACGCGGCAATGGTGCGCAAGGCGGCGGCCGAAGTGTTCGGCAGGCCGATGCGGCCGGCATGGCTGCCGCTGGCGGCCTGCCTGGCCGGCGTGGCACTGCTCGGTGCAGGCACCTGGGCGGTGTGGAAACAGCAGTCGCGCACCCCGGCAGACACGGCCATTGCTGCGGATACGGCGGAAGATTCCGCCACCGCGGCACCGGCAACGCCGGAGCCTGCCTCCGTCATGGCCGCACCACTCACTGCGCCCACGATGGCCGCACTGCTGCAGCAGCAGGCCGGCACTGCCACCGAGGACGGCGCCTGGTCGCAGCTGTTCGGCCTGTGGGGCGCACGGTACACACCGGGCGCCACGCCTGCCTGCGCGCAGGCGCTGCACCAGGCACTGGAATGCCTCGAGGAGCGCGGCGGACTGGATGCCCTGCGCCGCTACAACCGCCCCGCAGTGGTCATGCTCACCGACGACGCCGGCCTCCCGCACCACGCCGTGCTGGCGCAGTTGCTGGACGCGCAGCGCGCGCGCCTGATGATCGGCGATGGCGCCTGGGAAGTGGACATTCCGGAACTGCAGTCGCGCTGGAACGGCGACTTCCAGCTGCTGTGGAAACCCTCGCAGCTGGACACCCGCAACCTCGCGCTGGGCGCCTGGGGCGAGCCCGTGCTCAACCTGCGCGCCCGGCTCAACCGCTGGGCCGGCGTCGCGGAAGACGACGCGCCCGATCCACAGTATTTCGATGAAGCGCTGCAGGAGCTGGTGATGCGCTTCCAGTCCAGCAACGAGCTGGTGGTCGACGGCATCGCCGGCATACGCACCCAGGCACTGCTCGATGCCGCCGTGGCCGGCGCCGACACGCCGCTGCTGTCGGCCGCACGCTGAGGGCGGGCATGTCATTCATTCTCGATGCACTGAGGAAGGCCGAGTCCGAACGCAACCGCAATGTCGCGCCGGTGCTGATGGATGCACGCATTGCGCCGCCACGCCGCGGACTGCCGGGCTGGGCCATCGGCCTGGGCGTGGTGCTGCTTCTGAACCTGGGACTGCTGGCCTGGCTGCTGGGCCGCACGCAGTCGCCGGCGGCTGCGCCACCTGCCGATGCGGCACCCGTGGCGTCCATCCCTTCCGAAGCAGGCACGGCCCGGGCGCCGGCGGCAACCGTCGCCCTGGCGGCACCTCCACCCGCGACGCCCGCACCGCGGCCGGCCCCGTCCCGGCCGGTGGAAGTCTCCACCATCGCCGTGGCTCCGCCCCCTGCCAGCGGCCCTTCGCTGGCCGCCACGGGTGACGAGGAGCGCCTGCCGGAACTGCGCGAGCTGCGCAGCGCCGGCGTGGCATTGCCGGAGCTGGTGCTGAACCTGCACGTCTACACACCCGCGCCGGCCAACCGCTCGGTGCTGCTGAACGGCCAGCGCGCGCGCGAGGGCGACTACCTGCCCAACGGCGTGAAGGTGGAGCGCATCACGCCCACGGCGGTGATCCTGGAAGGCAGCGGCAGGCGTTTCCGCGTCACCGCCGGCGAATAGCTACTCGGCGATGTACCAGCGCTCGTTCACCAGCTCCACGATCCAGGAGCGGTAGGGCAGTCCGCTGCCCGACAGGTCGAACACCGCGCGGGTTCCCGCATATTCGAACCGCGGCTCGCGTTCGCGCGCGAGGCGGATGGCGGCGAGGTATTGCTCGCGCAGCGATTCGCGCGACTCGCAGGCGCTGACCAGCGTGCGCAAGGCGCGCGAGCCTGTGGTGCGGCGGAAGTTCGGGCTCATCTGTTTGTCGAAATAGGCCTCGCAGCGTCCGGCCTGCAGGTTCTTCGTGGCCTCGTCGAAGAGCTGGATGATGCCCTGTGGCAATGCCGGCCGTGACGGCGCGGCCGCCTCGCCCGATGACGCGCCGCCCGCTGGTGCCGATGCCACCGCGGGACGTGCGCCCACCTGCACGCGACCGGCGCGCAGGTCATCCACCTGCGCCAGCAGTTCCAGCGGCATCGCGGCCTTCCAGTCCTTGCCCCAGGGCACGATGGACACGACCACCGGCACCTTCACCTCGCCGCGGTCCTTCGGCGGCACCAGCCGCCCGACCAGCTGCACCATGCCGCCGCGATCGCTGATCGCCTCCATCCATTCCACCTTCTGGAACTCGCGGCCCCCGAAGCGCAGCCGCTGCGACAGCGTGACGAAGAAGGACTGCGGCGTCAGCCGCTCGATGTCGGCCAGCGGCATGCCGTCACCGAACAGCCTCACGCGCGTGACGGCCTCGTCGCGATCGGCCTCCAGCTTCATCTGGTCGAGCACCTCGTTGCGCAGCTTCTCCAGTTCATCCTGGTGGATGGACATGGCCATGGCCTGCGGATCGCCGGCGGCGAGCGTGGCGAGGAATTCCTCGGCGGCGCGCTGCTGCGCCGACGTGGGGGCAGCGGCGGCAGCCGGTTGCGCCGCGCCAAGCCACAGCACGGCGGCCAGCAGCATGGTGAATGTGACCGACTTCACAGTGTGCATCGCAGGCATTCTCCAGCCGATAACCGAACGCGGGCGATCGACTTCACAGATTGTCAAAGCTGTCCGTCCGGCAGGTTGTACCGCTGGCGGGCAGCCGTAAAGTCCCGGGTACATCATTGGGGCAGGAGCGCCCCGGTGCAACCCTCACAGGCATCCGGAGACGGTCTTGACAGGTAGTCCCAAGTTGCAAGGCGCTGCGCCTCCGGAAGGAAGCCGGGAGCAACGATCCGCACCCGCACGCCACCTGATCGTGATGACGCGCGATGCCGCGCTCATCCACGCCCTGCAGGAGCTGGCCGGCGGCGAACTGACCATCCTGCTGGTCGAGGACCTGCGCCATCTCGCCGATGAGCTGCTGCAGCACGGCACTGCCGTCGCGCTGCTGGATTCCCAGGCGCTGGGCGTGCCGGCCGATGCCGCGGTGGACGCACTGAAGAACCAGTTCCCCGACGTGCGCCTGATGGTGGCCGGCCAGGCGGCTGAACAGAACATGCTGGCCACGCGCATCTCCGACCAGCGCGTGTTCCGCTTCATCCACAAGCCGGCCTCGCCGCAGCGCCTGCGGCTGTTCCTCGAGGCAGCCGCCTCCATCGCTCCCGCGCGCCGCGCCGAAGCGGCGGTCGCCGCCACGCCCGCCGCGGTCGCGGCCACTGCGCCCACGCGTGGCGGCAGCTCGCTGCTGCCCATCATCGCGGGCATCGCGGCCTTGCTGATCCTCGGCGTCGGCGGCTGGATGGTGATGAACCGCGACGCTGCGGAACCGGCGCCAGGCACGAATCCCGGCACCGTGGATCCGGTCGTTTCCCCGCAGGTCCAGGAACTGCTGCTGAGGGCGCAGCAGGCCGCCGCCGCGGGCAATCTCGTCGCGGCGGATGGCAGCAGCGCCGCCGAGCTGTATCGCGAGGCGCTGCGCCTGGACCCCTCCAGCGCCGCCGCCTCGGAAGGTTTCGATCGTTCCATCGAAGTCGCCCTCGCCGGCGCGGAGCGCACGCTGCTGGATGGCAAGCTCGACGACGCCCGCGTCACCGCCGAGCTGGCGCGCCTGATCGTGCCGGACAACTCGCGCCTCGCGTTCCTTTATGCACAGATCGAACGCGAGCTGTCCCGCATCAACGCCAACGCCTCGCAGCGCCAGGCGATGGAAGCCCGCCAGGCACAGATCCGCGAAGCGGTGGATATCGTGGCGCGGCGCATCGAGGCCGGCGCGCTCGTCGAACCGGCCACCGACAGCGCGGTGTCGCGCTTCCGCGAGGCGCAGGCGATCGGCGCCGGCGATCCCATGGTGCGCGGCAGCCGCGATGCACTGGTCGCCGCGCTGCTCACCGCCGCGGACCAGGAGCTGGAAGCCGATCGCCATGCCAGTGCGCGCCGCATGGTCGAGGCCGCCGGTTCCGTGAACAGCAGCGCGCCGGGCCTGGACATCATGCGCCGGCGCGTGGAGGAAGCCGCCGCGAAGCCGCCGGCGGTGCAGCCCGCGCCACTCCCGGTGGTATCCACCGCGCCCCCGCCCGCCCCGGTTCCAGTGGAGCCTGCAACACCGCCTGCACCGGCGGCCATCACGCCCACCCCCGCTGCTTCCGCTCCGGCTACAGCCGAACCCGCGTCCCCCCCGGCGCAGGAGGACAGCGTCATCTCGGCGCTGACGCTGCGCGTGGTGCGCAAGGTGGAGCCCGAATACCCGTTGCTGGCGCTGGAGCGGCTGGTTTCCGGCTGGGTCGAGATGGAGTTCACCGTCAGGAAGGACGGCACCGTGCAGGATGTGGTCGTGGTTGAATCAGAGCCCCGGCGCACCTTTGACTCTGCAGCGATGACCGCGATGAGGCGCTGGCGTTTCGAGCCCGTGCAACGCGACGGACAGCCCGTCGACCAGCGCGCCACCATGCGCATGCGCTTCACGGTACAGGACCGGTAACGACGCCGTGGCCCGCCCGTTGCGCCTGCTCGTGGTTGCCGACGATGCCCAGGTCGGCCGCTGGCTGCTCCATCGCATCGAATCACTGGCCGGCAATCACCAGGCAGAGCTGGATGATGCCGCCGCGTTCGAGCGCCGGCTGGCCACCACCTCCGCCGCCGGCATCGACGTACTGATGTCGGTGCTGGACTTCTCCCCCGACACGCAGGCCGCCAGCTTCGACTGGATGGATCGTGTGCTCGACATCCCCGACATGCCGCCGCTGGTGGTGGTGTCCCAGAACGGCGATGAACTGACGGCCGTGGCCGCGATGCGCCGTGGCGCCGCGGACTACCTGCCGCGCCGCGCCCTGGACGCCGGCCTGCTGGAGAACGCAATCTCGGCCGCACGGGCCGCGCGTCGCCGGCGCGAGCACAGCGAACGCGTGCGCGCCGCGCCGCAGGTCGCCCTGCCCGCGCCGCTGAAGGTGCCGCGCGACCTGATCCCCCGCTACACGCTGCTGGACACGCTGGGCGAATCCGTGCGCGCCACCGTATACCTCGCGCACAGCGCGGCGCTGAACCGCAACGTGGCCCTGAAAGTCAGCCATGGCGCCGATGACGAGGCGCCGCAGTTCGCGCGCGAGTTCGAGACGGTCGGCGTGCTGCGGCACCCGGCCATCGTCGACATCTACGACTACGGCGTGCACGAGGGCCGCGAGTTCATCGCGATGGAATATTTCCCCTGCGGCGACCTGAAGTCGCGCCTGCAAAATCCGGTCTCCGAGCGCGAGGCGCTGGAATACCTGGAACGCATTGCCGAGGGCCTGGCCGCCGTGCACGCGCAGGGCATCCTGCACCGTGACCTCAAGCCGCCCAACATCATGCTGCGCGAGGACGGGCAGGTGGTGCTGATCGACTTCGGCCTGGCGCGCAACCTCGGGCACGGCACGCAAAGCACGCGTGCCGGCGTGCTGCGCGGCTCGCCGTATTACATGAGCCCCGAACAGGCCCAGGGGCATGAGCTGGACCCGCGCAGCGACCTGTACAGCCTCGGCGTGCTCTTCTTCGAGATGCTCACGGGCGAGAAACCCTACCTGGGCAGCAGCGCCATCGAGGTGCTGCAGCAGCACGTGAATGGCCCGGTGCCGCAGCTGCCCGAAGGGCTCGCGCAGCACCAGACACTGCTGGAGGGAATGATGGCGAAGGATCGCGACGACCGCTTCCCCTCCGCCAGCGACCTGCTCGCTTCCCTGCGGCAGGCCGCCGCGGCCTGAGGCCGCGACGGCAATGGACGGGCAGTCCGACAACATGCTGGCGGGCATCCTGCTGACCCTCGGCAGAACCGCGGCACTGGAGCTGGATGAGGCTTTCGGCATCGAGGCCGTGCACAACCCACTGCTGCTGGAGGATTGGCGCACCCCGGGCGCCGGCCCCGCGCGCGATCGTCCCGCCACGTTGCGCGGGCTGCTCGATGAACTGCTGCCGCCCGCGCGCGCCCGCGAACTCGCCGCGCAGGTAGCCGACGACAGCAGCGCGCTGCCGCCCGCCGGCCTGTACCTCGGCGTGGTTACGCTGCGTTCGCCGCGCGGTGGCGCCGCACCGCGCCACGTGTCACTGAGCCTGCATGGCGGTGGCGTGGGTGATTCCCGGCGCATGCTGGTACTGCGCGACGTGAGCGCGCTGACCGATGTGCAGCACAGCCTGGCGGAAACCCAATCGGTGCTGGATTCCGCGATGGCCGCGCTGCGCGCACCGGTGCAGGGCCTGCGCATGTTCCTCGGCTCGGCGCTGACGTCGGTGAGTGCCATCCGCGCCACCCTGCGCATGCCGGCCCATGACCAGGCCGCCGTGCACGACAAGCTCGCCCGCCTGCACGTCGCGGTGGAGCAGCTGGGCAAGGAAGCCGGCACCCTGAAGCTCGCACCCATCCAGGACGCCTGCCAGACACTGCTGAACCGAGTCAGCGCGCTGCTCGCAGAGGAGGAACTCACCGGCGACGCGCTGCTGCCGCTGGCCGTGCTGGTGGACCGCATTGCCGGCGCCGCCGGCACGCTGTGGCGCATCGAGGAGCAGCGCTACGTCGAACGTCCCGCACCCGCCCGCCGCTCCGCACATCGCCAGCCGGACTGGAGCTACGCCTCCGAGCGTCGCTGGGCCAGCTTCCTGCATCATCGCGGCGAGGAGATCGGCGTGCTGGTCAGCCTGGAGATGGAAGGCGCGGTACACGTGCCGAAGCATCTGCGCGTGAGCGTGGATGAACTGCTGCAGCACATGCTGCGCAATGCAGTGGAGCATGGCATCGAGACACCCGAGCAGCGCCTGGCGGCGCAGAAGTCCGCCACCGGCAAGGTGCAGGTGAAATTCGAGAACAGTGGCAATGGCTGGCTGCGCATGACGGTACGCGATGACGGACGCGGTCGCGGGCTTGGCCTGACCTTCCTTCGAAAGGCGGTGGCGCGCATGGGCGGGCAGATCGCCGTCGCCGCCAGCCCCGACCAGTACACGCAGTTCGTGATCGACCTGCCGCAAGGCAAGGAATCCGCCGTCGGCATCGCGGCGACGTAGACAACACAATGGACGATCGACTACAGCTGATGTAGTCCCCCGCCGACGCGCCCGTGCGCGTTCCTGCACGCGGCTTGACAAAACATGACCCCGCCAGCTGCAATGCATCAACCACTTGGTCGGCGGAGCGCGCATGCACCTGGTCGACACAACGCTCTTTTATTCGCCGACCAGCGGCGGCGTGCGGCGGTACCTCAACGCAAAACACGCCTGGTACCAGCGCCAGGCCGGCCTCACGCACTCCCTGCTCGTGCCGGGCGACTCCACGCTGCTGCGCCGCGGTGACGTAAGCACCATCGCCGGCCACGTCGTGCCGGGCACGTTCAATTACCGCCTGCCCCTGTCCCCGCGTCGCTGGAAGCGCATGCTGCATGAGCTGGCTCCCGACCTGATCGAGGCCGGCGACGCCTTTCATCCCGCCTGGTGTGCGCTGGACGTGGCGCGCGCAGGGCGCATCCCGGCCGTGGCGTTCTTCCATTCGCACCTGCCGCGTCTCATCCGCATCCGCCTGGGCGAGGGCATGGGCCGCGCGGCCGGCCGCTACCTGCGCTGGCTGTACGGGCGGTTTGACCAGGTGCTGGCGCCCAGTCGCGTGATGTGCGACTACCTGCGCAGCATCGGCCTCACCAACGTGTCGCTGCAGCCGCTGGGCGTGGACACCGTCGTCTTCAATCCCGCCCGCCGGGGCGCGCAGCTGCGCCGCCGGCTGGGACTCGCCGACGACACGCGCCTGCTGGTCTATGCCGGCCGCTTCTCCGCCGAGAAGAACATTCCCGTGCTGCAGCAGGCCTTTGCGCGGCTGGGAAACCAGTACCACCTGCTGCTGGTGGGCGGGGGCGAATACCAGCGGCCTGCATCCAACATCACGCGCATTCCCTACCATCGCGACAGCACCGAGCTGGCCACCACGCTGGCCTCGGCCGATGCGCTGGTGCATGCCGGCACGGCCGAGACCTTCGGACTGGTGGTGCTTGAAGCCATGGCCTGCGGCCGGCCCGTGGTGGGCATCCGCGCCAATGCCGTGGCCGAACTCGTGGATGAAAGCGTGGGCATGACCGCCGCGCGCGCCGAACCGGAACTCTTCGCGCGCGCCGTGCGCGAACTGTATGAGCGCGACATCGAGACGCTGGGTCGTGCTGCACGACTGCGCGTCGAGTCCCACTATTCGTGGGACTGCGCGCTGCGCCACCAGCTGGCGATCTACGACGGGCTGGTGGAGAAGAAGCGCACCTTGCCCGCCGGCTGGGCCACCGCGAGGCGCCGGCCATCGGCCGACCAGCAGGCGCTGCCCGCCGGTCCGTCCAGCAGCTGAAAATCCAGTACCTCGCGGCTTCCCGGACCGGGACGCCATAGCCCGACGCGCCAGTCGCGGCCGGCAGATGCCAGCAGCGGGCCATTCGGCTGCGCCGCCAGCGCGGTGATCCGCTCCTCGTGCCCGTTGAGCTGCAGCGGCTCGCCGCCTTCCGGTCCCCTGCCGCCGAAATCCCACACCACGATGCTGCTGGCGCCCGTGGAGGAGGTGGCGAGGTAGCGGCTGTTGGCGGTCCAGGCCGTCTGGTCCACCTTGCCCGCATAGCCGCTCATGCGCGAGCGCTTGCGGTTGTTGAGGTAGCGGAAATTGATGGTGCCGTCGGTGAGTCCGCAGGCGGCGATGCGGTTGTCCGGCGAGAGCGCCAGCGTCAGCGGCGCGCCCTCGAGCACGAACTGCTCGATCACCGCGGCATCCACGCGATCGACGAAGAGCGCGCCATTGCCAGCAGCCAGCAACTCGTCGCGCCCGCGCCAGGCCACGTGCGTCAGCGGCACGGCATGGCCGGCCAGCGGAGCCAGCGCCTCGCCCGCGTTGAACAGCAGCACGTCCTTGCCCTGGGCGAAGGCCAGGCGCTGGCCATCGCCGCGCCAGGCCAGGCCCGCGGGCCAGCGCGGCGCCCGATGCAGGATGAGCGGTGGGCCATCAGGTGTCGCCACATCCCACAGTCGCACGGCACCATCCTGCCCCGCGCTCGCCAGCAGCGAGCCTTTCGGTTGCCAGGCCAGTTCGATCACGCCGGGGGCATGCTCGCCAAGCTGGCGTACCGTGCCCGTCTCCGCAGCGACCAGGTAGAGATGGCCCTCGCCGCCACCCACGGCCAGTTGCCGCCCATCCGGGGACCAGGCCAGCGCCGCGGGGAAGTCCTCGAACTGCGCCAGGGCACCCGCCACCAGCGTTGCCGCATGCCTCGTCATTGCAATCCGCTCAGGCCACGCAGCCGAGAAAACCCTTCAGCAGGTCCTCGCGGTCCAGCCTGCGGCCGATGAAGACCAGCTGGCTGCGGCGCACGGCACTGCCCCAGGGCTGCTCGGGTCGTCCGTCGAACATCATGTGCACGCCGTGGAACACATAGCGGCGCTCGTCACCCTTGAGGTTGAGTACGCCCTTCATGCGCAGGATGTCCTCTCCATGTGCCTGCAGCAGCCAGGACAGCCAGTCATTCACCTTGCGGGCATCCAGAGGCTGCGCCTCCTCGATGCCGATGGAAGTGATCTCGGCATCGTGGTGATGGGAGGCGAAGGCACGCTGCGCCACCGGCTCCGCTGGCATCAGCAGGCCGAACTCCCCGGGGGCATGTTCGATGAACAACGCGTAGGTGCCGGGCTGCCCGATGTCGAGGCACCACTGGCCACCCATGCACTGCATCTCCAGCGCGTAAGGCACGCCGTCGGGTTTCAGGTGCCCGCCGCTCTCCAGCACGCGGGCCTTCTCCGCGAACACACGCACCGCGGGCTCGATCTGTGCAGCCAGTGCCTCGTCCGTGGCGCCGTCCATGGACAGCACCGCGACCTTCAGCGCGCCATGGTCGTGGCCATGGTGGTCATGGCCTGCATCATGATCGTGGCCCTCATGCTCACCACCCTGGTCATGCGCGCCCGCATGCGGACCCGCCGCGCGCAGGATGTGCCGGCCGGGCTTCAGCTCATAGGCCCCTGCCCACTCGAAGGGATACTGCGGCTCGAGGAAGCGGCTGTCGAAGGCCAGCGCCCGGTCGAGGTCGAAGGCACCCAGCCCCAGCACCACGTCGATGGGCACGTCCGCGTTCACGGCGCGATGGATCTTCGCGCTGCCGTTGATGCCGCGGATCTGCCGCTCGATGCGTTCCAGGTCCGCCGCGCCGACCAGGTCGGCCTTGTTGAGGATCACCACGTCGGCGAAGCCCACCTGCACCGCCGGCTCCTTCAGCTCGGAGAGGTGCTGCTCGAAGTGGCGCGCGTCCACCAGCGTGACGATGGCATCCACCACGAACTGCTCGCCGAGGTCCTCGTCGAGGAAGAAGGTCTGCGCCACCGGGCCCGGATCGGCCATGCCCGTGGTCTCGATCAGGATGTGGTCGAACCGCTCGCGCCGCTTCAGGAGCTGCCCCAGCACGCGGATCAGGTCGCCACGCACGGTGCAGCAGATGCAGCCGTTGCTGGTCTCGAAGATCTCCTCCTCGGCGCCGATCACCAGCTGGTGGTCCACGCCCACCTCGCCGAACTCGTTCTCGATCACCGCGATGCGCCGGCCATGCTTCCCGGACAGGATGCGGTTCAGCAGCGTGGTCTTGCCCGCGCCGAGGAAGCCGGTCAGCACGGTCACCGGGATGCGTGCCGGCTTGCTCATGCCTTGTCCCCCGCCGTGTCCATCTCCCACACGGTGATGCCGGTACCATGGCGCAGCCAGAAGCCGGCGCCGAGCTGCCGGAAGTGCTTGCGCAGCTCGCGCCGGTACCAGGCGCCGGTGCGCAGGCTCACCGCCGGATCGGTGCGCGACTGGTCGCAGTTCTCCTCCCAGTCCTCGCGCGTCAGCACGCCGAAATACAGCAGGCCGCGGCACAGGCGCGCCAGGTTCGCCAGCGCGCGCTGCGTTGCGGCAGCGTCGAGGTACTGCAGCACGTCGTAGCAGATCACGATGTCGTGACTGCCCTTGCCATTGAAATCCTGGATGCCGGAGTGGATCCAGCCATGGCGCTTGCAGAGGTATTCGCTCACCTCAAGGCCGGTGTACGTGGCGCGCGGCAGCGCACGCTTCAGCGGCGCGCGCAGCAGGCCCACGCCGCAGCCCGCATCGAGGATGCTGCGCACCGGCAGGTCGATGTGCTGGGCCATTGCCGCGATCAGCTTTCCGCGCGCGTTCATTTCCGCGCGATTGGTCACCGCGGTGCGCGGATCAACATAAAAACGCTGGTAGTAAGCCCGGTCAAACTGTTCTGTCATTCCTTTACCATAGGCGCCCATGAACGCCCCTGCTCCCCGCGTCGGATTCGTCAGCCTGGGATGTCCCAAGGCACTGGTGGATTCGGAGCGCATCCTGACGCAATTGCGCATCCGCGGCTACGAGATTTCACCCAGCTACGAGGCGTCGGACCTCGTGGTCGTGAACACCTGCGGCTTCATCGACAGTGCCATCGACGAGTCCCTGGAAGCCATTGGCGAGGCCATCGACGCCAATGGCAAGGTCATCGTCACGGGCTGCCTGGGGGCCAACCCGCAGCGCATCCTCGAGCAGCATCCCAAGGTGCTGGCCGTCACCGGCCCGCATGCCACCGAGCAGGTGCTCGAAGCCGTGCACCGGCACCTGCCGCGGCCGCACGATCCCTTCACCGACCTCGTGCCGCCGCAGGGCATCCGGCTCACGCCGCGCCATTATGCCTACCTGAAGATTTCCGAAGGCTGCAACAACAAGTGCAGCTTCTGCATCATCCCCGCGCTGCGTGGCCGGCTGGCGTCCCGGCCACTGGATGGCGTGCTGGCCGAGGCCGAACGACTGGTGGCGGCCGGGGCCAGGGAGCTGCTGGTGATCTCGCAGGACACCAGCGCCTACGGGGTCGACCTGCGCTACCAGCCCGTCACCTTCGGTGGCCAGGCCTATGAAACCCGCTTCCTCGACCTCGCGCGCGGGCTGGGTTCGTTCGGCGCATGGGTGCGCCTGCACTACGTTTACCCCTATCCGCATGTCGATGCCGTGCTGCCGCTGATGGCCGAAGGCCGCGTGCTGCCCTACCTCGACATTCCCTTCCAGCATGGCAGCCCGTCGGTGCTGAAGCGCATGCGCCGCCCGGCCCATGCCGAAGACACGCTGGAACGCATCGCCAGCTGGCGGCGCCAGGTGCCCGACCTCACCCTGCGCAGCACCTTCATCGTCGGTTTCCCCGGGGAAACGGAAGCCGAGTTCGAGGAGCTGCTGCAGTGGCTGGATGTCGCGCAGCTCGATCGCGTGGGCTGCTTCCGCTACTCGCCGGTCGAGGGCGCCACCGCCAACGGGATTCCCGGCGCCGTCGCTCCCGAAGTGATGGATGAACGCTACGAGCGTTTCATGCAGAAGGCGGCAGGGATCTCGGAGAGGCGCATGGCGGCCAAGGTGGGCCGGGAGCTCACCGTGCTGGTCGACAGCGTCGACGGCAGCAAGGCCATCGCCCGCACCCAGGCCGATGCGCCCGAGATCGACGGCGTGGTCAACCTCAGGAAGTCCAGGGGCCTGAAGCCCGGCGAGTTCGCGCGCGTGCGCATTACCGCCGCCGGCACCTACGATCTGGTCGGCGAGCCCGTTTAAAGCGTCAAATTTGACGCGCAGAGGGTCATTGCCGCTCTTCATGCCTTATATTTGAGGCGCTGTATCATCCATTAATGGATGATATAGTGCCTCATAAGTGACTCAGAAGAGGCCGTCCCGGCCATCAAGGCGTCAAAAATGAGCCCCAAAATCACCACAGGAATGTCGGTCGAGGCCCTGCTGGATGAGCTGGGCGGCCGGCTGAAGGCCCTGCGGATGTCCCGGCGCATCACCCAGGACGCACTGGCGAAGACCGCCGGCGTATCCCGCGCCACCCTCACCCGAATGGAGAACGGGCATGGCGGGGACCTGCGCAATTTCCTGGCGGTCCTCTCGGCGCTCGACCGGGCCGAGGCGCTGGAGGTTCTGCTGCCGGAGATCCCGCTCAGCCCCATCGAGCTGCTCAAGCGCGCGGGCAACCTCCCCCGGCGCGTCGGCACCCCGCGCAAGACGGCGCCGCAGGCAAAGCGCCCGTTCAAGTGGGGCGATGAGCAATGAAGATCGTGGAAGTGCGCCTCTGGGGCACGAGAATCGGCGCCGCCGCGCTGGAGCCTGGCTCGATCCACGCCACCTTCGAATACGATCCCGCCTTCCTCGCCAGCGGCATCGAGGTCAGTCCGCTGAAGATGCCGCTGGCGCCCACGCCTTACCGCTTTCCCGAACTCGACCCCGACACCTTCCGCGGCCTGCCGGGCATGCTCGCCGACAGCCTGCCGGACAAGTTCGGCGAATCGCTGATCCGCGCGTGGCTCGCCACCCAGGGCCGCAGGGCTGAGAGCTTCAGTTCCATCGAACGGCTTGCCTATGTGAACACGCGCGGCATGGGCGCACTGGAGTACTTCCCGGTCAGGGATGGCTTCTCGAACAAGGTGCAGGACCTGGAGGTGGACGAACTGGTGCGCCTTGCCAACGAGGTGCTGGCCATGCGCAAGGGACTGGAAGTCTCCTTCGACACCAGCGAACGCAGGCAGGCGCTGGTGCGCATCCTCCAGACCAGTTCCAGCGCTGGTGGCGCACGCGCCAAGGCGCTGATCGCCTGGAACCGCGCCACGCAGCAGGTGAAAACCGGCCACGCCAGCGCGCCGAAGGGCTTCGAACACTGGCTGCTGAAGTTCGACGGAGTGGGTGGCAACCGCAATGACGAGACGCGCGATGCATTGGCCGATCCGCTGGGCTACACCGTCGCCGAGTACGTCTACAGCCTCATGGCGCGCCAGGCCGGCATCGAGATGAGCGAGTGCCGGCTGCTGGAAGAAAACGGTCGCCGCCACTTCATGACCCGGCGCTTCGACCGGGTCGGCGGCAGCGGGAAGATCCATGTGCAGACCCTGGGCGGCCTGGCGCACATGGACTTCAACCGCCCTTCGGCCAACACCTACGAAGAAGCCTTCCAGGCCATCCACCGGCTCAGGCTCGGGCGCGGGGCGGCAGAGCAGCTCTATCGCCGCATGGTCTTCAACGTCATCGCACACAACCACGACGACCACGTGAAGAACATCGCCTTCCTGATGGATCGACAGGGCCAGTGGCATCTGGCGCCTGCCTACGACCTGGCCTTCAACCACAATCCTGGCGGCTGGACGCGCGAACACCAGATGTCGGTCAACGGCAGGCGCGACCACTTCACGCTGCAGGACTTCGAGGCCGTGGCGCGCAAGGCGCGCATTCCGGTGGCGCGGGCCCGGGCCGCCACCGGGGAAGTGCGCGAAGCCGTCTCGCAGTGGCCGCAACTGGCGCGCGCGCATGACGTACCGCGCGAAATGATCGAACGCGTGCAGGCCGGCCTGCGACTGGAGATTCCGCAGGCCTGAGCAGGTCAGGCCGCCTGGCCCGCCTGAAGCCGCACGGCCAGCGCGGCCGCGGTCTCCGCGTCGATGCGCAGCCCGAACAGATCACGCAAGGTGGCGATCACCGTGCCGGGGTCACCGAGCTCGCGGCGCGTGGTGTTTCCCGCCAGGTCATGGAAGGCGATTTCGCGGCCGCGCATCACGTTCCGGCCGCCGGCGGTGAGGTTCGACACCACCAGCCGCTGCGTGAAATGCGATGCCGGGTCATGCACCAGCTGGAAGTTCGACGCCTCGAAGTCCACCGGCAGCTGCGGTTGCTCGTCAAAGCGGTACATGGGCAGCCACACATCGCCGACCAGCGTGGAGAGCAGGTGCTCGCCACCCGCCTGCGTGAGGCGGAACTGAGCATGGGAATCCCTTTGCGGTGCGTCGCTGCGCAGGTTGAGAAGGCCAGCCAGCATCTGGCCACCGAAGCCCACGTCCGCCAGCCACTCGCCGCCCTCCACGCGCACCAGCAGCAGGCGGTGCGTGCGCGGCGCCACCGCATCGGCCGCGCGGCCCCAGACCACGCGGCCCGCGAGTTCGGTCACGTCGAATCCCAGCGCGCGCAATGCCTCGCCCAGGAGCAGGTTCTGCTCGAAGCACCAGCCGCCACGCCGCTGGCGCACCAGCTTGTCCTCTACGGCGGCGGGCTCCAGGCTGATGCGACGCCCGAGGAAGGCGTCCACGTTCTCGAAGGGAATGGCCAGCGCATGGTGCGAAACCACGCTGGCCAGCGTGTCGCGTGTCGGCGTGCTTTCGCCAGCGTAGCGGATGCGCGCGAAGTAGGCCTCGAGGTCCATCGCGCGCAACGCGTCATTCCACCGTAACGCTCTTGGCGAGGTTGCGCGGCTGGTCCACGTCCGTGCCGCGCAGGATGGCCGCATGGTAGGCCAGCAGCTGCAGCGGCAACGTATAGATCACCGGCGCCTGGAAGTAACTCACGTGGCGCGGCATCTGGATGACATGCACGCCTTCGCTGGGCTCGATGCCGGCCTCCGGGTCGGCGAACACGTACAGCTCGCCACCTCGCGCGCGCACCTCCATCAGGTTCGACTTCAGCTTCTCCAGCAAGTCGTTGTTCGGCGCCACGGCGATCACGGGCATGTCGGCATCGACCAGCGCCAGCGGCCCGTGCTTGAGCTCGCCGGCAGCATAGGCTTCGGCGTGTATGTAAGAGATTTCCTTGAGCTTCAGCGCACCCTCCATCGCAATGGGGTGCAGTGCGCCGCGGCCGAGGAACAACGCGTGGTGCTTGTCGGCAAATCGTCCGGCCAGCTCGCGGATCTGCGGATCCAGCGTCAGGGTCTTTTCAATGAGTCCGGGCAGCTGGACCAGCCTTTCCACCAGTCCACGCTCGCGCTCCGCGTCCGTGCCATGCGTCTTTGCCAGCGCGATCACCAGCAGCGACAGTGCCGTGATCTGCGTGCTGAAGGCCTTGGTCGAGGCCACGCCGATCTCCGGGCCCGCGCGCGTGAGCATCACCAGGTCTGACTCGCGCACCAGCGAGCTCTCCGGCGCATTGCAGATGGCCAGCGTCGCCAGGTACCCGCTCTGCTTCGCCAAGCGCAGCGCCGCCAGGGTGTCGGCGGTCTCGCCGGACTGCGAGATCGTCACGAACAGCGAGTTCTTCGGCACCACCGCGTTGCGGTAGCGGTATTCGCTTGCGATCTCGACCCGGCAGGGAATGCGGCAGATCTGCTCGATGAAATACTGGGCCACCACGCCCGCGTGGTAGCTGGTGCCGCAGGCGACGATCCGCACGTACTCCACGCGCGGGAAGATTTCCGCCGCGCGCGGACCGAAGGCGGCCTCCAGCAGGCGGCCATTGGCCACTCGCTCCTGCAGCGTGCTGGCCACCGACAGGGGTTGCTCGTGGATCTCCTTGAGCATGTAGTGGGCATAAGGGCCCTTTTCGGCGGCCGCGGCTGACAACTCGCTGAGCCTCGCTTCGCGCTGCACGCTGTTGCCGGCGGCATCCAGGACCCGCACGCCGCCGCGCGTGACCTCGGCGATGTCCCCTTCTTCCAGGAACATGAACCGGCGTGTCACCGGCAGCAGCGCGGCCACGTCGGAAGCCACGAAGTTCTCCCCGTCCCCCAGTCCGATCACCACCGGGCAGCCCATGCGGGCCAGCACCAGCCGGTCCGGCGCATGTTCGTCGAGCACGACCAGCGCGTAGGCGCCTTCCAGTTCCGCCACCGCGGCGCGCACGGCCTTCAACAGGTCGCCCAGGCCCTGCATATGGTGATGGATGCGGTGCGCGATCACCTCGGTGTCGGTCTCGGACGTGAACGTGTAGCCGGCAGCTGTCAGCTCCGCCCGCAGTTCCTCGTGGTTCTCGATGATGCCGTTGTGGACGATGGCAAGGCCGTCGCCGGAAACATGAGGATGGGCATTGCGTTCGCTGGGCACGCCATGGGTGGCCCAGCGCGTGTGCGCAATGCCGGTGGCGCCATGTGCCGGGTCGCTGTCCAGCGCCTCCTGCAGCATGCGCACCTTGCCCACGGTGCGGCGCCGCGCCACCTTGCCGGTGCCGTTGATGACGGCCACGCCGGCCGAGTCATAGCCGCGATATTCCAGCCTCCGCAGGCCCTCGATCAGCACGGGGACGATGTCCCGCCCGGCCACTGCTCCGACGATTCCGCACATGCCCGTGTTACTCCTGGGAAACCTTCTTTTTCACTGGCCGTTGCCAGCCCTCGATCGTCACCTGCCTGCCACGCGCCAGGGTCAGCTTGCCCTCCGGCGCGTCGCGGGTGATGGTGGAACCTGCGCCCGTGGTGGCGTGGGCGCCAATGGTCACCGGCGCCACCAGCATGTTGCCTGAACCGATGAACACGTGATCGCCGATCACGGTGCGTGACTTGTTCGCGCCGTCGTAGTTGCAGGTGATGGTGCCGGCGCCGACGTTGACCTTGTCACCCACGTCGGCATCCCCGAGATAGGTGAGATGATTGGCCTTGGTGCCGCGGCCTATGCGGGAGTTCTTCACCTCGACGAAGTTGCCGATGTGGGCGCCGTCCGCCAGTACATTGCCGGGGCGCAGCCTTGCGAACGGCCCCACATGGCAGCCGGCGCCGATCTCCGAACGCTCCAGCACGCAATTGGCCAGCACCTGGGTGTCCGCGCCGATGGTGACGTCGCGCAGCAGGCAGTTGGGCCCGATGCGCACACGATCACCCAGGACCACCCGGCCCTCGAACACCACGTTCACGTCGATGAACACGTCGCGGCCCAGCGCAAGGTGCCCGCGCTGGTCGAAGCGCGCCGGGTCGGCCAGCGTCGCGCCGGCACGCAGCGCCGCCTCGGCATGGCGTGCGCGCAGCACGGCTTCCAGCTGTGCCAGCTGCAGCCGGTCGTTCACGCCCAGCACCTCGGTTTCCTGCAGCGCGGTGAGCGGTCGCACCGGCACCTTCGCCTTCACCGCCATGGCGACCACGTCGGTGAGGTAATACTCGCCCTGCGCGTTGTCATTCCCCAGCCCGCCCAGCCACTGGCGCAGCCGCGCAGCCGGCACGGCCATCACGCCGGTATTGCCTTCGGTGATGCGCTTCTCGCGCGCCGAAGCATCCTTTTCCTCGACGATGGACCTCACGCTGCCACGTGCGTCGCGCACCACGCGACCGTAACCGGCGGGGTCCGCAAGCTGCACGGTCAGCAGCGCCAGCGCGCCATTGCCGGCCAGCGCAACCAGCGAGCGCAGCGTGGAGGAGCGCAGCAGCGGCACGTCGCCATACAGCACCAGCACGAGGTGATCATCAGGAATTGCCGGCATGGCCTGCATGACGGCGTGGCCGGTGCCCTTCTGCTCGGCCTGCAGCGCCCAGGTCACCGGCTCGCCCGCGAAGGCCGCCTGCACCTCCGCCCCGCCATGCCCATGCACGATGTGCACGGCGGCCGGTTGCAGTTCCCGTGCGGTATCCAGCACATGGCGCAGAAGTGGCTGGCCCGCCAGGGACTGCAGCACCTTGGGCAGGCCGGAGTTCATGCGTTTGCCCTGGCCGGCTGCCAGGATCACGACGGACATGGGCGGTAACGTGGCGTTGGGCGTGACCTCCGCCTTCCGGCTGACCTTCCCTGCCCTGCGCGTCGCGCCCTGGCGCGCACGCCTTGCCACTCCCTTCATCCGCCTGTCCTTCATCTGGATTTGCGACGCTAGCATTTCCGGTTCCGCGGGATGCGGACGCACCTCTCGCCTTTAACGGTACTTCCGGCCCTGCCACTCGATATAACCGGCATGATGGCGACCTGCCGGGTCGTGATGCGTCCAATGCATGATTCCGCCCTGCTCGTTCCACTCGTATTCGCCATAGAGGCTCACGCTCTCCCCCGCCTTGAGCCCCTCCAGCCGGGGCGCCAGGTCGATGTTGTGCGCCACCAGCAGCGTCTGGCCGCCATCTGTCTCGATAATGAACCTTTGATGGCGCGATCCGTCGCGATCATCTGCCAACGTGCGCACCACCCGTCCGGCGACGCGCAGCATCCGCCCGCTGGCGCGGTCCTCGAAGGCCTGACGGGCGGCGTCCCCGCCCACGGCACGCGCAGACTCCCCAGGCCGCCCCGCGAGCCCGGTCCCGACCTCCCGCGCCTCCTGAACCTCCTCGCGCCCCGGCAGCGGGCGCCCTGCGAACTGATGCCAGCCCACCGCCGCCACGGCCACCACGAGCACTGCCTGCCCCAGCCGTTTCATCTATGATTTCCCGGGATTTTTGCCCGGAACCGTCGTGTACGGGCGGGGTCAATCACAAGCACGGGCACAATCAGTCCTCAAGGGGTTTCGACGGGTGAAGCATTCTCGCATTTCCGCGGCGCTGGGCGCGGCGCTGCTGGCCTCCATGGCAGGCCAGCCCACCCTGGCCGCCGGCGCACCGGCGGCCGAGACGCATGCGGGGGGCCCCTGGGAGCTGCTCGACACCTACTGCACGGAGTGCCACAACACCGAGGACTGGGCCGGCGGCGTCGCCTTCGATGTGCTGACCCAGCATGACATCGGGGACAACGCGGACGTCTTCGAGAAGGTGGTGCGCAAGCTGCGCAGCCAGCAGATGCCGCCGGGCGGCCACAAGATGCCCGACCAGGCCACCCGCAGCGCTTTCATCACGTGGATGGAAGGCCAGCTCGACACCGCCGCCAGCGCGCACCCCGATCCCGGCTACGTCGGCCTGCAGCGCCTGAACCGCAAGGAATACGCCAACGCGGTGCGCGACCTGCTGGGCATCGAGATCGACGCCGCCGAACTGCTGCCGCGCGATGAGCCGCGCGAGGGATTCGACAACGTGGCCGCGGCGCTGAGCGTCACGCCCTCCTTCCTCGACCAGTACATCGCGGCCGCGCGGACGGTGGTGGTCCAGGCCATGGGCAACAAGGATGCCCTGCCCGCCGCCACCACCTATCGCGCCACGAAGCCCTCCACGCAGATCTTCCACCAGGACGGACTGCCGCTGGGCACGCGCGGGGGCATCGCCGTGGACCACAACTTCCCGGCCGACGGCGAATACGTGCTCACCATCGCCAACATGGCCCAGGCGCTGTGGGTCTACAACATGGAGTTCAGGAACCATCTTGTCGTCACGCTCGACGGCAAGCTGATCTATGAAACCACCATCGGCGGCGAGGACGACATGAAGGCCATCGACCAGCAGCAGGATCCTGCGGTCGAAGCCATCAACGCGCGACTGAAGAACATCCGCTTCAAGGCCACCGCCGGCGTGCACCGCTTCGTGGTCGCCTTCCGCCACCGCACCTTCGCCGAGTCCGAGGACCGGCTGCAGATGTACACGCCCGGTGGCGGACAGGACCGCATCCTGCGGGTCTCCTCCTTCGAGATCCGCGGCCCCTTCAATCCCACCGGCGTCAGCGAGACGCCGGCGCGGCGGCACATCTTCGCCGCCTGCTACCCGAAGAGCGCGGCGGAAGAAGCCCCCTGCGCGCGCGAAGTGATTTCCTCCTTCGCCTCCCGCGCCTACCGCCGTCCCGTCACCGACCGCGACCTCGCGCCGCTGCTGCGCTTCTACGAGGAAGGCCGCAAGTCCTCCGACTTCGACGCCGGCATCCGCCGCGCGCTCACCGCGGTGCTGGCGCATCCGGACTTCCTGTTCCGCACCGACCAGTCGCCGGAGAACCTGCCGCCCGGCACCATCTACCGCATCGACGAGCTGGCGCTGGCCTCGCGCCTGTCGTTCTTCCTGTGGAACAGCCTGCCCGACGACACGCTGCTGGAGCTGGCACGGGAACACCGGCTGGGCAACCCCGAAGTGCTCAAGGCGCAGGTGAAGCGCATGCTGGCCGACCCGCGCGCCAGCACCCTGGCGCGCAACTTCGGCGCGCAGTGGCTGAACCTCACCAAGCTGCCGGAGATCACCCCGGACGCCGCCATTTTCCCCTACGCCAGCGGCAACGGCGACCTGCGCGGCGACTTCGTGGAAGAGATCGCGCTGTTCATGGATGACATCATCCGCAACAACGGCAGCGTCACCGAGCTGCTCTCCTCGCCCTATACCTTCGTGAACGAGCGCCTCGCCCTGCACTACGACATCAACTCCGTGCGCGGCGACCAGTTCCGCAAGATCAGGCTCGACGATTCCAGCCGCTTCGGCCTGCTGGGCAAGGGCGGCGTGCTGATGGCCAGCGCCTATCCCAACCGCACCTCGCCGGTGCTGCGCGGCGCCTATGTACTCGAACGCATCATCGGCTCACCCCCGCCCGTGCCCCCGCCAGCGGTGGAGGCCCTGCCCGCCACCAACGCCCAGAACAAGCCGGCCACCGTGCGCGAGTTGCTCGAGGTGCACCGCGACAAGCCACAGTGCTTCTCCTGCCATGCCGCCATCGACCCCATCGGCTTCGTGCTCGAGGGCTTCGACGCCACCGGCAAGGCGCGCCGCATCGACCGCTTCGCCCGCACCGAGATCGACATGCTGGGCAAGCTTCCCGACGGCACCGTGGTGCGCAATCCGGACGAGCTGCGCGCGGCGCTGCTGGCCGATCCCGTGGCCTTCGTGCAGAACGTCACCGAGCGCATGATGATCTATGCCCTGGGGCGCCTGGTGGAGCCGCATGACATGCCCGCCGTGCGCGACATCGTGCGCCGCACCGCCGGCGACGACTACCGTTTCCACACCCTGATCACCAACATCGTGCTCAGCGACCCGTTCCTGAAGGCCCGGGTGCCCGATGCCGGGCTTCCCGACACCCGCCAGGCCACGGTGGTAAATTGAAGCAGAGGCCAGCCATGTACATCACCAGGAAATCCATCTCCCGCCGCACCGTGCTGCGTGGTGCGGGCGCCAGCATCGCCCTGCCGCTGCTCGACGCCATGATCCCGGCCGCCACCGCGCTGGCCCAGACCGCCGCGAAACCGGCACCGCGCCTGGGGTTCATCTACTTTCCGCACGGCGCCATCATCAAGGCCTGGTCGCCGGAGAAGACCGGCAGCGACTTTGAAATGTCGCCCATCCTGAAGCCGCTGGAGCCCTTCCGCGACCACCTGACCATCGTCAGCGGCCTGCGCAACAAGGGCGGGGAGAGCTCCGACCCGCACGGCATCATGGCTGGCACCTGGCTGTCCTGCCATGGCGTGGCCAACCGCGAGGGTGACAAGGGCACCACCGCCGACCAGCTGGCCGCGCGCCACTTCACGGGCAACACGCCGCTGCCCTCGCTGGAGCTCACCGGCGAAGGCGGCAATGCCACCTGCGGCCAGGGCGCCACCGGCTGCGGCTTCGGCAGCACCGTGGCCTTCCGCACGCCCACGCAGCCGCTGCCGATGGAAGACAACCCGCGCAAGGTGTTCTACCAGCTGTTCGGCCAGGGCGACACGGGCGCCGAGCGCAAGGCCATCCTCGCCGAGACCGACAGCCTGCTCGACTACGTGATGGAAGAAGGCAAGGCGCTCAGCAAGCGCATCAGCGCCGCCGACCGCGCGCGCGTCAGCGACTACCTCGACTCCGTGCGCGAGGTGGAGCAGCGCATCGCGCGCCTGGCCGTGAGCAAGAGCCAGACCATGGACCTTCCGAACGCGCCGCAGGGCGTGCCCGACGAGTTCGGCGCCCACCTCGACGCCCTCTTCGACCTCATCGCGCTGGCCTGGCAGACCAACCAGACCCAGGTGGCCTCGATGATGATGGCCAAGGAGGTGTCCATGCGCACCTACCCGAACCTGTCGATCACCGAGGCCTTCCATCCGCTGTCGCACCACGCGAACGACGCGGCGAAGATCGAGCGGCTGATCCGCATCCAGAACTACCACACCCAGGTATTCGCCAAGTTCATCGACAAGCTGTCGAAGATGGAGGATGGCGACGGCAGCGTGCTCGACCACTCCATCATCCTGTACGGCAGCAACATGTCGAACAGCGACCTGCACAACAACGACCCGCTTCCCAATGCCATCCTCGGCAGGGGTTACGGCCGCATCAAGGGTGGCCAGCACCTGAAATACCCGCAGGACACCCCGCATGCCAACCTGCTGCTCACGCTGCTGAACCGCGCCGGCGTGCCCGTCGAGTCGCTCGGCAACAGCACCGGGCAGTTCGCCGAGATCTGATGCACTCCAGGCGCGGATTCCTGCGGGCGGCGGCAGTGGCCTCCGCCGGCGCACTGCTGGCGCCGGCAATGCCGGTGCTGGCGCGCGAAAAGAACGCCAGGCTTGCCGCACAGGACCTGGGCGGCAACCTCGCGCTCATCACCGGCGCCGGTGCCAACGTGGTGGCCTTCGGCTCGCCCGAGGGCGCCATGCTGTTCGACGGCGGCAGTCGCGGGCACGCCAGGGCATTGCTCAGGCTCGCGCTGTCTTCCGTGGATGCGAAGAAGGCCCACACGCTGGTGAACACCCACTGGCATCCCGAGCAGACCGGCCTCAACGAAACCCTGGGCAAGCAGGGCGCACGCATCCTCGCGCACGAGAACACCCGCCTCTGGCTCACGCGCCGCATCGAGGTGCCCTGGCGCGATGAACCGCATCCGGCATTCCCGAAGGTGGCGCAGCCCAACAAGAGTTTCTACACCACCGAGACCATCGACTTCGGCGGCGAGCGCATCACCTTCGGCCACCTCGGCCAGGCGCACACCGATGGCGATCTCTACGCCTTCCTGCCGGGCGCCAACGTGCTCATCGCCGGTGGCGTGGTCTCCAGCGCCGGCTGGCCGCTGATGGACTGGCGCACCGGTGGCTGGATCGGCGGCCTGGTGGGCGCCTATGACCGCCTGCTGAAGATCGCCGACGATCGCACGCGCGTGATCGGCGCCGACGGCGCCATCGTCGGCCGCAAGGAACTCCAGGCGTATCGCGACATGTACTTCACCATCTTCGATCGCCTGGTGAAGCAGTTGGTCAAGGGCATGGGACCGCAAGAAGCCCATGCCTCCGGTCCGGCAAGGGAATTCGAGGCACAGTGGGGCGACTCCAAGGCCTTCGTGATCGCGTCCTTCCGCAGCCTTTGGGGACATTACGCGCCGGACGCCTGAGGTCCTGCGACGCAGTCGAATCAGCTCACGGGGGAATCAAGAAATGTCATTGCGCCACCTGGCTTTTGCCGCCGGCATCCTGTCCGGCCTCGCGGTCACCGCACAAGCCGCACAGTCCGAAGGTGACACCATCTTCAACACCTTCTGCGCCGCCTGCCATGCAGCCGCCCCGGCGCCGCCCGGCAGCCCGAACGAGAAGGCGCCCACCCGCTCGCAGCTGCAGCAATTCAGCGCCGACGCCGTGCTCAACTCGCTTGAGAGCGGCAAGATGCAGGCCCAGGGTTCCGGGCTCTCCGCGGCCCAGCGCCGCGCCGTGGCCGAATACGCCACCGGCAAGCTCATCTCGGCCACCGCCGGCACCCTCCAGTCCGCCAACCTCTGCGCGAAGTCCGCGCCGATGACCGATCCCGCGCGCGGCGCCAGCTGGAACGGCTTCGGCAATGGCGCAGCCTCCACGCGTTTCCAGGACAAGAAGAACGGTGGCATCACCGCCGCCGACCTGCCGCGCCTGAAGCTCAAGTGGGCCTTCGGCTACAGCGGCGTCTCCTCCGCCCGCACCCAGCCCACGCTGGCCGGCGGCCGTCTGTTCGTCGCCAGCGAGAGCGGCGAAGTGCACGCCCTTGATCCGGCCACCGGCTGCACACACTGGAGCTTCAAGGCAGAAGCCGGCGTGCGCACCGCGCCCTACATCACCGGCTACAAGTCCGGCAGCAAGCGCGGCTACGTCGCGATCGTCGGCGACCAGCGCTCCAACCTCTACGGCCTCGACGCCCAGACCGGCGCCATGCTGTGGAAGATCAAGCTCGACGACCATCCCAACGCCGGCATCACCGGCTCGCCCATCGCGCACGACGGCCGCGTGTTCGTCGGCGTGCAGGGACTGGGCGAGGAAGGCCGTGGCGCCAGCGGCGGCTACGGCTGCTGCACCTTCCGCGGCAGCCTCTCGGCCGTGGACGTGAACACCGGCAAGCTGCTGTGGAAGACGTACACCGTCGATGAACCGCAGCCCCGCGCGAAGAACGCCGCCGGCGCACAGCTGTACGGCCCCGCCGGCGGCGGCATCTGGTCCGCGCCTTCGGTGGACGTGAAGCGCGGCGTGGTCTACGCGGCCACCGGCAATGGCTACGCCGATCCGCCGCAGCCCATGACCGATGCCATCGTCGCCTTCGACATGAAGACCGGCGCGGTGCGCTGGCATCACCAGGTGCTGCCCGGCGACCAGTGGGCGATGGGCTGCCGTCCCACCAACGCTGAGAACTCCGGCTGCCCCAGCGTGCTGGGCCCGGACTACGATTTCTCCGCCACGCCCATCCTGGCCACCGTGGGCCGGCGCGACATCATCGTGATCCCGCAGAAGTCCGGCCTCGCCTTCGCGCTCGACCCGGACAAGAAGGGTGCGCTGCTGTGGCAGACGCAGTTCGGCAAGCCTTCAGGCCTTGGCGGCCAGTGGGGCGGCGCCGCCGACGGCAAGAACTTCTACACCGGCACCAATGCCTTCCAGGCCGACGTGCAGGGCGGCATGTCCGCCATCGACCTCGCCACCGGCCAGATCGTCTGGCAGGCCCCGCCACAGGAGCTGGCCTGTGGGCAGAAGCGCCAGGGCTGCGGCGCCGGCCAGGGTGCGGCGGTCACCGCCATCCCCGGCGCGGTGTTCAGCGGCTCACACGATGGTGCACTGCGTGCCTACTCGACCACCGACGGCAAGGTGCTGTGGATGTTCGATGCCAACCGCGAATTCACCACCGTGAACGGCGTGAAGGCCAACGGCGCCAGCATGGACGGCCCGGGCGCCATCGTGGCCGGCGGCATGTTATACGTGAATGCCGGCTATGGCGGACTCGTGGGCCGCCCCGGCAACGTTCTCCTGGCATTCGCCCTGGAGGAATAGACCACTCGTCCCAAGGAGGGAATCATGAGTGTCGCGCGCATCACCGAGATCAAGTCGAGCAGCAGCAAGAGCTTTGATGACGCCGTACAGGTCGGCATCGCACGCGCCAACAAGACGCTGAAGAACGTCCGCGGCGCGTGGGTGAAGGAAATGGAAGTCGAGTGCGGCAAGGACGGCAGCATCACCGGATATCGCGTCCTGCTGAAGGTCACCTTCATCCTCGAGGAATAGCCGGCCGTCGACAGGCCTCGCACCCGTGTTCGGCACATGGCGGAACCCGGGTGGGGGGCCACCACCGTTCTGCGCCCTACTCCTTCTCGAGCAGGGCGCGCAGCATCCAGGCCGTCTTCTCGTGCAGCTGGATGCGTTGTGTCAGCAGGTCGGCCGTGGCCTCGTCGCCGGCCTTCTCCACCAGCGGGAACAGCTTGCGCGCGGTGCGCACCACCGCCTCCTGTCCCTCCACCAGCTGCTTGATCATCTCGCGCGCCTTGGGCACGCCGGTGGATTCCTTGATGGAGCTGAGCTTCACGAACTCCGCGTAGGTTCCCGGCGCCGGCGCACCCAGCGAACGGATACGCTCGGCCACCAGGTCCACCGCCAGGGCGAGTTCGTTGTACTGCGTCTCGAACATCAGGTGCAGCGTCTGGAACATCGGACCCGTCACGTTCCAGTGGAAGTTATGGGTCTTCAGGTACAGCGTGTACGTGTCGGCAAGCAGGTTGCCCAGGCCCCTGGCGATGGCGAGCCGGTCCTTCTTGTCGATGCCGATGTCGATCTGCATGCCCATGGAAACCTCCGGTGGATCAGGACGGGAGTCCGTCCCAGAACTCCTCCATCTTCTTCCGCTGCGCGGCGGTGGGCAAGCGCCCGCGGCCGGCCGCCTGGTTGTCCTGCAGGTAGGCCATGGAGGTGGTGCCGGGGATGGCCGCCGTCACCGCCGGGTGCGACACGATGTACTTCAGGAAGAACTGGGCCCAGGTGCTGACGTCCAGCTCCTGCCTGGCCCACTCCGGCACGGCCACGTTCTGCACCCGCGGGAACAGCGTGCGGCCGCGGCCGCCGAAGGGCACGTTGATCAGCACGCCCAGGCCCTGCTCCTGCGCCAGCGGCAGCACCCTGTCGGCGGCGCCGCGATTGCCGATGGAATAGTCCACCTGCACGAAGTCCGGCTTGTGCGTGCGGATGGCCTGCATGATGCCCTCGTACTGGTTGTCGGTGGAGGTGCTCATGCCGATGTAGCGGATCTTGCCGGCCGCCTTGTATTCCTTGAAATGCGGCATCAGCTCGTTCATGCCGTTGAGGTTGTGGATCTGCATCAGGTCGATCTTGCTCACCTGCAGGCGGCGGAACGACTCATCGAGCACGGCCTTGCCGTTGGACATGTCGCCGTTCATCGGCGTCTTGGTCGCCAGGAAGAACTTGTCCCGGTTGCCGATGTCGGCCAGCAGCCGGCCGATCACCTCCTCGGAGGTGCCATAGGCGCGCGCCGTATCGATCACCGAGCCACCCAGGCCCGGCATCGCGGTCAGCACCCGCTTCAGTTCGGCCAGTTCCTCGGCGCCCGACACGCCATAGGCATTGGTGCCCGTGCCTACCACCGGGATCTTCTCGCCCGTGGACGGAATGGCCTTGGTGATCTGAGAAGCTGCCCCGGCAAACGAATTGCCGGCCGCCATGGCCACGCCCACCGCGGCTCCCGCCTGGATGACCCGACGTCGCGAAATTTCCCTGTCGCTGGTGCCCATGCTGCTCCCCTTGAAGTCTGTTGCGAAAAACGGCCTTGAATGGACCTTAGGGGTCATCGGCAAGTTCCGTCAACGATCCGCCCGGGTCAGGATGCGGGGACGGGAAGCGGCTGGTCCACCGGCCAGATCAGCCACAACGCGCCGTCGTGGCGCATGCGGCCCGCGGCATCGCCGGCCTCCGGACCCATGCCCCAGAAGAAATCCGCGCGCAATGCGCCGCGTATGGCGCCACCGGTGTCCTGCGCCAGCATCAGCCGCCGCAGCGGTGCACCCGTGACCGGATGCGTGCTGGCGAGGAACAGGGGCGCCCCCAGCGGCAGCAGCCCGGAATCCACCGCCAGTGAACGCCCGGCGGTCAGCGGCACACCCATGGCGCCATCCGGCCCCACCGAGGGATTGCCCAGCGGCAGCTCGCGGAAGAACACCACGCTGGGATTGGTGTTGAACACCTCCGCCTGGCGCCCGGGATGGTCGAGGAGCCACTGGCGGATGGCCGGTGCGGTGGCCTCTTCCACCGTCAATTCCCCCTGCGCCACCAGGTAGCGGCCGATGGCGCGGTACGGGTGGCCATTCACGTCCGCAAAGGCCACGCGGATCACCGAGCCATCCGGCAGACGCACCCGCCCCGAGCCCTGGATCTGCAGGAAGAAGGCATCGATGGCGCTGTCCACCCACACGAGTTCCTTGCCCGCCAGCAGCTGCCCGTCGGCGAGCTGCGCGCGATCGGGATAGGGCGTGACGCGCCGGCCCTGCAAGCGTCCGCGCACGCGCTCGCCCTGCAGCGCCGGGTAAAGTGACCCGAGGTCCACCGTGACCAGGTCATCCGGCACACCATACAGGGGCGTCTGGAATGCGCCGCCGCGCTGGCGCGCGCCATTGAGCACGGGCTCGTAATACCCGGTGATGAGGCCCAGGTGCTGGCGGGTGGCAACGCCGCCCTCGCCTTCGAGCACCAGCTTCCAGGGCCGCAAGCGGCTTTCCACCAGGGCACGCTGGGCGGCGCGGTCATTGGCTGCAAGCGCCAGCGCCTCGGCACAGAAACCGCCCCAGGCCTGCGGCATGCGCGGGCTGCGGCAGCTGGCCTGCAATGCGGGCCAGGCCGCGGCCGTATCGTCCATCGCCCAGCCGGGCAGGTCCGTCCACTGCGCAGGCAGGTAGCGCGGCGCGGGCGGTGCGGGCGCCGCAGGCCCTGCAGCGGATTCAGGCGGCCGGGTGGGCGTGCCCGTGCAGGCGGCCAGCAGCAGTACTGCCGGCAGGAGGAACCAGGATCGCGTCATCCGCGAATCATTTCACAGGTGCGCGCAGGTCCTGTACCACTTCACCACTGGCGAGGATCTCCCGCTCGTGCGCTTCGTCGCGGAAGCTCTCGGCAATGCCCGCCTCAATCCACTCCCGCACCGGCGGATGCGCCAGCAGCCGCTCCACGTAAGACATCGCCTCGCGCTGCAGGGGCAGCGAACAGGTCTGCACCCGCGCAGCCACCGGCGCGAAGAATGCATCCACCGCGCCGAAGGCGCGGCCATTGAGGAACGGGCCGCCATGACGGGCAAAGCCATCTCGCCACAGGTCGGTGAGGCGCCTGAGATCGGCCAGCAGGTGATCGGTCACATGGTGCAACCGGACGCGCACTCCCACGCTCATCGAGCAGTCGTTGCGCAGCTGGCCGAAGCCGCTGTGCATTTCAGCCGCTGCCGAACGCGCCCAGGCGCGAGCCGCGGGGTCCGCCGGCCACACACCCTCATGGCGCTCGGCCAGGTATTCCACGATGGACAGCGAATCCCACACGCGCGTGGCGCCATCCACCAGCACGGGCACGCGGCCGGTGGGAGAGAAGTTCGTGAAGGCGCCCGCGCCATGGTTCAGGTGGAAGGGCATCAGCCGTTCCCGGAAGGGAATCCCCAGCGAGCGCATCAGCACCCACGGACGCATCGACCAGGACGAATAGTTCTTGTTGCCGATATACAGTTCGTACATGCCTTCACCGGCACTCACACACGACCACTCACCTTCAGCAGCCACCAGCGGAAGCCCACGAACAGGAAACGCCAGTCGGAAAAGAATTCAGGCGGCTTGCCTTCCACGGCGTGGCCGACGAACTGCAGCACCCATCCCAGCCCGAACAACGCCAGCGCCGGCAGCCGCAGCTCCGGCACCACGATGGCAGGCAGTGCCAGCAGCAGCGATAGCACGATCATGGGGATGCCCGCGGTGTGGCAGGCACGGTTCACCGGATGCCGGTGACTGCGCTCATAGCGGGCGATCCACTCGTCGCGAGAGGATGATGGTGCCATGTTTCCCTCATGCGCCTGTGCGGCGCCACCGTGTCGCCACGGATATCAAGGTTCTACAGGTACCCGCACCCCCGTGCAAGCAGACGGCAGGAGGCGACGCCCGGGTCGGTGAGCACATCTCGTGGCGGCGGGGCTTTGCTCCCCATGCCGGCACCGGCCCCCGGGCCGCACGCGAAACCGCGATTGGGCTGCGGCAATCGAAATCATGGCTCCAGATGGCGCGGACGCAACCGCATGCTCAGTAGTTCAGCGCAAAGGGAATGAAATACCGGCAGTCACCGTTCCAGCAGTCCTTCGTGAGCGTGATCTGCGTTTCACCACAGAGGATGGTGAAACTTTCCACACCGGCCGCCGGGGACTTCGCCCTCGATACGGCGCATGCCTCGCGCATCACGCGCAGCGCCGGGCGGTAGAAGGGCCGGATGGTGAGCTTCGCGGCTTCGCGAACGGCCTCTGCCGCGGCCTTCAATGGCAGGTCGGACGCCGTCACGGAGAGCACGGAATCGTCAGCCATCGTCATGCGCAACGCGTCCCCTGTCGCAGTGCACTGCCAACGTCCGGTGCCGCCGGTGCAGTTCGCAAGCCTGGCCACCGGCACGGAATAGCTGGTGGCATGTGGCTGGCAGCGCACTTCGGCAAGAATCTCTCCTGCACCACGTCGGCGTGCCTGTGCTGCATCAATGCCGCCGGCGCCGATCGGCGTGCAGATGAGCGCGGCAATGCGTTGCTGGTCGCGCGCGGAAAGTTGCACCGTGGCTCCTGCGGGGGCTGCGGCATGGGCAATGCCGGCCATGGCCTGGGCCAGCAGGACAAGAATGGATGCCGGAAGGCCGGCCACGCGCATCATTCCGTGAATCGCATCCTGGCTCATGTCGCCTGCCAGGGCTCGAAGCAATCGTAGTTGCGCTGCCTGTGGATCCGGCCATCCACCAGCTCGAAGAACATGGCGAAGTGCGCCCGCATCTCCGCGCCCGCGGCCAGCGTACCCAGCGGAATCGCAAGCACGCCCGTCCAGCGCGCCTCCACCGCCACGCTGTTCCCGGATGCGCTGCCCGGCAATGGAGCGCGCCAGGACCTCTGCCAAGTGCTGGTCTGGCCCTTGGCGTTGAGCAGGTTCGGGAATTCAGTCTGTGTGGCGTCAGGCGTGAAGAACCGCGCCAGCGCGTCACCGGCTTCTCCCTCCTGCAGCGCGCGCAGGTAAGAGAGGACGACTTCGATACTGGATTCCTGGTCTTGCATCGGGTTGACGACGGGCGGACGTCACTTCGCGAACGCCCGCGCGGCGGCTGCGAGCTGCGCCAGGTCACTGGCCTCCACGCTCAGGCGGTGGCTGGCCGACCAGTCAAAGCCGCTGCGCGCATCCGCCCGCAGTCGCACTTCGAACCGCACCACCTTCGCCCTGTCATGGGTGGCGGCGATGCGCAACATGCCGTCGAGGGATTCATAACCCCGGGTTTCCGGCCATCCCTGCCAGTCCTGGGCCAGGGATTCGAAAAACTCCGCGAAGGATGCGGGATTGTCATCCCCGACCACTACGGCCACCTGCAGGGCATGGCCCTGGAGTCCAGCGCGGTATTCCCAGCCGAAATAGGGTGCGGCGACCGCCGGCGGTTCGCCCGTCAGGCGAAGGGTGGCTTCTTCTCCCTTGAGTTCGAATGTGCGCACGACGTCCTGTTGTCCGGGCACCGGGTTGGGGATCCGGCCTCAGCTTACCAGAGGGACCGGGCGGCAACCGGTCATGGAGCAGGTTCCCCCGGCGGATGCTGCAGGAACCAGTCCCTGATGCCCGGCATGGCGGGCTCGAACCCGCCGGGCGCGGAGATGTTGAGCACGCCCGACCGCACGTCGCCCCGGTTCTCGAAGTCATGCGTCACGCCGCCGGGCACCAGCACGAAGGCGCCCGCAGCCGCGTCCACCCACCGGTCGCCGATCATGATGCTCATCGTGCCTTCCAGGACGTAGAACACGTCGTCTTCGGCGTGGGAGTGCGGGCCTGGCCCCGTGGTACGAGGCTCCAGCCACCATTCGGAGATCGAGTAACGACCTGCGGCCTCCGCGCCATCGGCCTTGAATACGGCCCTGATCCGGCCCATTTCATAGTTGCGCCCCTCGCCGGGATGCAGCACCACCGGCGCACGTGTACCACCGCTGGTCATGGCGGCTCCTCCTTGCTTCCCGGGCAACCATCCGCCGGGGGAATGTCGAAGTGCATGACATCCTCCCGGGTTCCCAGCCTGGTGTACAGCGCAATGGCCGCCTCATCGCCATAGTCTGCCTGCACGTAGATGACATGCACGCCGCGATCCCTCGCCTCCTCCCGCAGGCGCTGGATCAGGCCCGTTGCGACACCCCTTCTCCTGTGCTCCGCATCCACCGCCAGGTCGTAAATGTACAGCTCGGACCTCGCCTGCTCGAATTTCGGCAGGATATATCCCGCCACGGCGCCAATCACCCGCTCACCCCTGCATGCTGCTGCAGCAATGAATGTGTCACGCGCCAGGAGCGTGGCGAGGTAGCTGTCGTCAGGCTGGTTCGAGAGATACGACCGCGGGTCGGCGAATTCACGGGCGAAGAGGCCCAGCATCTGCCTGAGCATGGCGACATCGGCGGGACCGAGCAGGTGGAATTCGGCGGCGCGCGTCTTCGGCGCCTTCACCGGAAGCCCCTGCGTGAAGGGCTTCAGCTCGTCATCCCTGCCCATGCTGCGCACCGCAGTGCCGGCCGTGGCCCCTATTCGTGGTGCCCGTGGGACGAATGATTGCCGGCATGCGCATCCGGTTCCCCATAACCACGAAGCCGGGCGTATCGCTCATTTTGCTCCGGCGTGAGGATGCGGACCTGGGCCAGATGCGCCTCGAGATGCGCACCCCGGATGCTGGCCTGCAGCGCGCCGATCTCGCTCAGCGAGCTGTCCAGCAGCTCCGGCGTCACGGACTTCGATGCAAACATCCGGTCCAGCCTGCGCTCCTCGTCGACCAGCGCCTGCCCCAGTTGCGCCGCCTTCGAAGCCATGGAGGCAAAGAGTGCCTCCGTCTTCTCCCGTTGCGTCGGCGTGAGTTCCAGCTCGGCGGCCAGCTCAAGCACATGAGCCGGGCCCGCATAACCGTTCAACTCCGCGGCCTTGGCCAGCCCCATGCCCTTGCCAGCGAGGTAGCCATCGACGTCCTCCCGTGAGAGGGACTTGATGTCGCGCGTCTCCTGCCCGGAATAGGCAGAAGCCGGCGCCTGGGCCGACGCAATCTGCGCCAGGGGACAGGCCATGCATGCGATGGCGATTGATTTCAGCAGTTTCATCTTCCTTGACCCCGCTCCGGACTTCCTCACCAGATCACAGAAAGGGCATCCCACGCCATAGGGTAATTATCAGAATCGACCGCAGGAAGCTGCCCGGCAGGTCGCGCAGCCATTTCGCGGCATCCTCAGCGGCAACCTCATGTGCGGCGTCCCAAGGCAATCATGGCCGGATCCGGATCGGGTCCCCTTGCCGGATGGTTGCCCCTTCGAGAATGCGGACCCGGAGCCCGGCCCGATGGGCCATATCCTTGACGATTTCCGGCCCCAGGAGTTTCCCCAGGTACGCACAGGGCTCACAGAGGCGAATTCCTTCAAGGACCGCCTCTCCCGCGGAGAATCGCGCGCCTGCCAGATCATTCAGGCGCACCCCCACTGTCACAATGTTCCGGCGGAAGCTCCCGGCGCCCAGGTTCATCCCGGACACAGCATTGAAACGCTGGATCTCCTCCAGCTCGATCAGCGTCGCCTGCCAGTCGTCCTGCTCGCTGAGCTTCGCAGAGAAGGTGCCGACCTGCCGGTGATAGCGGTCACCGGCGATGCCCCGGCCAGCTTCGAGCACCGCCTCAGGCAGGGAATGGAGCTCTGCCCCCGCGGCCGGCGCGACATAGATTCCGGATATGCTTGCCACGACATCACTCATGCGGGATTCCGCGAGCTTCTGGTCGCTCCCCGGTCCGCAACAATTGCCGCAACCATGAGCGCCAGGGCAGCCATGCGAATCACGAATGCCGAGGCATTGAGGATGGAGTACCGGTTGGTCGCAGCAATCCTGTCCGGGGCTTGCGCAATACTCCCCTGGATGTAGGCCAGGAGGGAGGCGCCCAGCACGGCTTCCGCCAGAAGCAGTCCCAGGCCGATGCTTCCGTAAAGAAAGGCCCTGGGATGCGGCCCCTTTAGCCTGTTGTGGACGAGTATCAACCCCACCGCCGCAATGGCGATCTGCGGCAGTCTCCCGAGGATTGCCCAAAGCAAGTTCTCAGCCAACTGACTCATCGTGTGCGTCCCTTGCCCACATCAAGCCTCACGCTCCAGCAACTGGTCAAGCATACGCCGGGGACTGGCGAGAAAGCTCCTGGTGACCTGGAAGTGCTCAGTCTCTTCATAGGCAACTCTGCGGACACCGCCAGCCCCGCACTCGTAGATCCACGCGTCAGGATAGGCCATCAGGATGGGCGAATGCGTGGCGATGACAAACTGCGAGGCGTCCAGAACCAGGTCATGAATCCGTGACAGGACGACCAGCTGCCGTTGGGGAGACAGCGCAGCCTCCGGCTCATCAAGGATATAGAGCCCGCGCCCCCGGAACCGATGCATCACCAGGGCGAGAAACGACTCACCGTGTGATTGTTCGTGCAACGACTTGCCACCATAGGAGTCGATGATCGGAGGACCGGACGACGGCTCTGAATCCAGCGATTCGATCTCTGTCGCGACGTTGAAGAAGCTCTCGGCCCTCAGGAAGAAGCCGTCTGTCGGCCTGACGATGCCCTTTGCCATGCGCAGGTATTCATGCAACACGGAGTGCGACAGCCGCGTACCGAACCGGAAGTTCCTGGTCCCACCCTCCGCGTTGAAGCCGAGCGCCACCGCAATTGCCTCGAGCAGCGTCGACTTGCCGGACCCATTCTCTCCGATCAGGAATGTCACCTTCGGGTGGAGGTCCAGCTGCTCCAGCGTCTTGACTGCCGGGAGCGAGAACGGATAACCGGAGAATGACTCGATCTTGTCCCGACGGAGGGTGACCCATCTGACGTATTGGTCGCTGCCTGGCAATGTCATGCGCGCACCGGGCCGGCCCCGCCACGCTGCAATCCGCACTCAGCCGGCACGGGCCCGCTTCCTTGAGGACCTGGGCCCTTTCTTGGGCACATCGGCTTGAGCGTATTGTTTCGCCAGTGCCCTGGCCACCTTGGCAATAAGGGTCATCGGCATTGGGCTGTCAAGCGGAAAGCCCAGGTTTCCCTTCGCGTTGGCATAGGGCTTGAGGTCCCTCATCAGCCGCGCATCGCCCCGCACGGGCGGGTATATGCCAATGTGGCTCTTGAACGCCGCACAGTACATGAAGACACGACCCGACTTGAACGCCGGCATGCCGTAACTGATGACCTGTTCGGCCTTCGGTACGGTCTTTCGAACCAGGTCGAGGATGGATTTCAGGGCGCGGGACTGGTTCGGCTCCAGGGCAGACACATAGTCGGGGACAGACGCAAAGGTTTGCCTTGGGCGCATTGTGTTTCTGTTGAAACCCCAGATCGGGATAGAGTTCCGGAACTGATCAAGTCGAGGGGCAACGGCGTCGAACTTGCACGCCCCTGTCGCCGATAATCGTGGTCAACATGGCCTGATCTGCGGAGAGCCTCAGGATCATGTCAAGCGGCTGGACGGCGGGACCATTCTCGTGGCCATCGCCGACAGGGGACCCGCTTTCGTGGTACTCGATCCGCAGGATGAGCTCGAAGCCGTCCATTTCCGTAACCTCCAGCACCTGCGCAAAGGAACCCCAGAAGACGACCTTCCGTGGCTCGAGGTACATTACGTCGACGTCCGGCGACGGATTGGTACACGCGTGATTCTCACCTGTCCAGCGGCCCAGGAAGGGCTCCGGAATACGGTCGAGAGCTGGCCCTGGATCTGCCTCGGGAGATTCCGCAGGACCGTGCCGGGCATTCAAGGCAGAGGCGGTCATTTCCCCGGAACTGCAGGACACCGCGACAATGGCGAACGTCAAGACGAACGCGGCAGGAATGATTCTCATGCCGCTTGAATACCAAGTTCATCGGCGACCCGCCAGCTTTTGGGCGCGCGGATGCACCAATACCCGCCCCTGGCGACCGAAGGTGGCACCAGCGGTCCCCGGGCGTTTCCTTGCCTAGCCACAAGCAAACCTCCCTTCACAGACCACTTCAAGCAGGAGGAGGCAGATACCGTACCAGATGATTCCGGCCAACGGCAGAAGGACCCGGCCCATTGATGTGGGCTTGTTTTCCGAAGTGTCTTTTGACGTAGCGCCTGCGGGCACAAGCGAAACTACATACAGCAGAATGTAGATCGCCGGGGCATACGCCAGATTGGTGGTGAGCGTGCTGCCTTCGGCTGCGGGATTGTCGAACAGCAATGGCGACAGCATGAGCGCAATGGCGGCCGGAATGCAGAGGATTCCGAACAGCACTCGAAGCAGGACGATGACCATGACACCGATTCTCACATGCCAGCCCGACCACCCATCCCGGCGGAGGGCCCGGTCGGACACGGGCGCAAGAGCGCGCACGGAGAGTTGGCGCCTGGTTGCCCATGGCGAGGCACTTCAAGGGTTTCCGGCCGCTGCAGCGCGGAGCCAGGCGACACAATAGGCAACCGCTAGTCTCCCGAGACTTCGACCCAAGGCACCTTGCGGGCAGGAAGTCGATCCCACGTTCGGAGCGGCTTCAAGTCACTTTGGTACCAGGACCTGCCATCAAGATGGACCTCAATGTTGTTCATTCTCCATTCTCCGGATTCCAGTTCGAATCCGATCGTCAGGAGAACGGGACGCCCATCCAGCATCACCTGCAACTGAAGCGCGACGGGATCGTCATCCATTGGATGAATTTCGTAGGAGTAGACGGCGTCCACTTCCACCACCGACAGCACGTCCAACAACCCTTCGCGGGTCATGTCGAATCCCGGAACCTGGGTGTCTTCAATCAGCCCGTCCGCAAATCGCAAGGCCTTCTCGAGTCTTTCTCTTGAGAAGAACTTCGGATCAGCAATCCGGCCGGATCTGGCCTCATCGCGAGCTGCACTGAATATCGAAAAGAGGAGGTCTGCGGAGGGCGCCACGTCGCCCGCAACTGTGGTCATTGGAGCCGCGAGTATCAGGACGGCCGCGATGGCGGCGGAGGACAATCTGGTCTTCATGGTCTTCTCCGGGTGCGCGCTCGCTGCAACGCAGAGGTGCACGGCGCGGGAACCTGAGGGAGTCATGTTGCAGCTCCAGGCCCGGCAGGCTTCCTGCGTAATGAGCTGGCCCATACCCACGTCGCAAGAGCAATGGCAACGACCAATGGAAAGAATGCTACGTAACCGGTTCCAAAATGGTCCGTGAAGTTCTCCATCAGGTAGAAGCCGCTGGCCGGGACCAAGGAAAACACCAAGGTCACTGCCGCAGTCCGGCGAGCACCAAGCGCCGCAGAAATGCCGCCCAGAAGCACTCCTGCGAACGGAGCCAGAATGATGGCGCCAGTGAACGCCGGCATTATGATGAGACATGCTGTGGACAGCAGGATGCTTGCAAGTCCCACGAGCACGCCGGTTCGGGTCCTGATTTTCATGCCGCAACCCTCCGCTTGAGTAACACGCGCCGCTTCGGCTTGTCAGGTGGGGCCAAGCCAGATCTCCCTGAGCGGGTTGCCGTCAACAAACAGGCGACCATTCTTCACCAGGGCCTTGCGGATACGCTCGACCGCGACGCGACCCGCATCCGGATGACGGCCGTCGAGCGCGCCCACCCGCACCGCGAATGCAAGATCATAGGGCCTCTCCTCCTTCCCAAGCACAAGATCCTCGGCAGAAACGTGGCGGAATTCGAGGCGGCCAGTTGCCAACTCCGCACGGGAGTTCGCTCTGGCAAGAGCAATAGCCTTGGCTGAGCGGTCAATCGCCAGGACATGTCCGTCGCCGATCCGTTCCAGGACCGCGCGTGCGGCGACGCCGGGACCGCAGCCAATCTCCAGAACGCGCATCCCTTGGCGGAGGGGTAAAGCTTCAACAATTTCAGCGAGTCGCGCCGAGATCTTCCCCCGCATGGCCGTGGCCCCCAGTGCGTAGACTGATTGCACGATTGAACTCCACGCGGTACCTCAGCGAAGTATCCAGCCGAGGCTGAGCACATGGCGTAGACGCCCTTCAACCTTCGTGACCGAATGAGTCGATACGTCGGACCGAAAGAAGTTTACTCGCTCTGACGAGTAGATTGGGTTGTCGCAGATGAACTCTCCGCCAGCGATGGAGCGTCGGACCACCACATTGAGGCGGTAGTGACGACCGTTGGGAACCGGATCGCGATGGGACGGAATGTGAGGCCCGACTGGATACCGGTGCAGATACAGGTCGAACGGCACCAGGAACGGATTGGCCGCCAACAGGAGCTTGTCGTACCCCGTGTCCTGGCGACCCCGATCCCACCGAAGCCACTTTCGTGCGTACTCTGAGAACGAAACCACAGGCACCAGCTAACTTCCAGCCACCCAATCCAGCGACCGGGCGAAGGATTCAGCGCATGGGCGCATCAGACGCTGCCTTCTGCAGCACATTGTCGCCCGCTTCGACGCAAGGTAGGCGACACGGTCTTCACCTGGACACTCTTCTCCTTTCTTTGGTCTTGTGCTTGCCCTTGGCCTTTGGTTTGACTTCCTGTCGGGGCCGAGCTTTGCCCCTTGGCTTCGGTTCCGGCAACACCGCGGCCGTGATCTCGAGTGCAGAATGCACCTTGCCTGGATCGTCGAGTTCTGCGGCAATCAGGAAGTGGTTCCTGGCCCCGGGGTAAGGCGGCGCCAGCTCCACCTGACCCAAGTACCGCAGACCTTCAGCTGTGGGTTTAAGAAATAGCTGGTCGTCACAGACAAGAGCAACCACCTTGCCGTCCAGATAGAGCGCAAACTCCCCAAACATCTTCTTGAAGGTGAGCCTGGGCCCGAACCCGGCCTGATCACAGATGAAGTTGATCGTGTCTTGGCTTGTGGACATGCAATGGTGCAGTCTGGCTACCCAACTCAGCGACGGCGCACCGGCCTCTCAACACTGCGCATCACCAGCGCCTGCAGCAAGGAGGCGCATGGCTGCGCGCGGCCATGCACTTTGTGTGTCCCGGCCCGCTGCAGCGGGCTGTTTGGCGACATGATGTGCACCTTCCTACTGCCAATAGCTCGATTTCCGTCTCAGGAGCTCCGGTTCACCAAGGCCCGCGAACTGGCCTCGCAGCCCCTCGGAGCTCACGATGCCATTGTAAGTCGCCTCGGGGCAGCCTGAGGCTGAGTCCTTTGGAAGGGTGAAACGGATTCTGCTTCCCTGCACCTGGATCTCGGCAACAAAGGGAATTCCAGGGGAGCCTTCGGAGCATTGAACGACGGCGTAGTGATTGCCCCCACCGTACACGATGCTGATCTCCATGCCACCGAGATCTCCGCTTTCATCGTTGTAGGCCAGACTCGAGAACGTTCCGGTGATCCGGGCAACCTCCTCCAAAGCGGCAGCAGAAGCGTTCGCTGCGAAGACCAGAGCAATGACTATTGTTTTCATGACGGTGAATGTCTCCGAACTACCAAGTTCAGCGGCGGGACGCCCGCGGCCGAGCAACTTATGGGTACAGGTGCGCTGCATTGTAGGGCCAGGCGACGTTGAGCACTTCCGCCAGCAGTACGACTGCTGCGCCGAGGAATGCTGCGTGCTGTATGAGCATGCCTGCGGCTCTCAGCGAGGCACCAGAGGTGTACAGCATGCCGATGGCGTGCAGGAGGCGAGCAACTACGAACCCCGCAGCCAGGACCAGAAGCGCCACTCTGGGGGCGGCAGCAATCTCCATCAGGCCAAGGACGATTACAGCCAAGGGTGCATACTCGACGAAATTTCCGTGAGCGCGAACCCTGCGGCGGAGCGTTTCGTCATTGGCATCGCCATGCGTCACGTTCAGCTTGGCGCGCTGGAGGGATACCTGGACGCTAAGGAGAACCATCATTACGGCAAAAATGGCGGCAACGATTGTTGTGATTGTCGGGAGGGGCACTTTTTTCTCTCCTGGTCGCCTGACTACCAAGTTTGGGGAGCGGTCTTCTGATTGATGGCAAGAACGCGCTCAGAGATGCAGCAGAATACCATCTCATCAATGACGCAACACTATGCAAAGCCCATCACCGTCTCTACTGCGATCTCAGCGGCATGGTCGACGGGATGGCCGTAGATGTCCGCACTGATGTCTGGAAATGCGATGGTACGCACGCCGATGTCGACGGCGACCTGTTGCTGTCTAACTGTCAAGCTCAGCGGCGGCACGCCAGCACTGCAGCATGCGGGTGCGCCAGCGCTCCCAGGCGCAGGACGCGGGTCGCCCGCGACCGAGCACTTCATGCGTCCCCGTCGCCTGCAGAGTCAGGCGACGTCATCGCAGGAGCCATTCCTGATACTGCCTCCAATCTGCATCGATCATTTTTCGCTCCTCCTCCTGGGAGACGCTCTTGACGGTGGAAAGCTTGCTGTACTTCGGATACTCGGCTGAGGCGAGCACATCGCGAAAATCGGCCTTGGCACGATCGATCTCGGAACGAAGCCGCTCCAGGTTGCCACACGCAAGTTTGAGGGTCGCTGCTCGGACCCGGAGTACTTCCCTATGCCATTTCTCCGAGCCGTACTGCTGCAGAATCGCCCGAGCCGGGGACACGTAGTCAGACGAGAAGTCGCGGCGGAGCAGTCGAGCCAGATCGGCCTCGGATATCTCGGGCACAGGCTGTTCCACGTCGCCTCTCAATGTTCAGGTGTGAGGGTTGGGACGCCGCCAACTACCAAGTTGGCGACCGGGCGCGGCGATTTAACGTGAGGGCGCGGCAGCAAGCACGCGAGTAATACCAGATCGGACTTTCCCCTGTCTGGGATACTCGCCGGCATCCAGCCGGTGCCGAGGATTTCTGGCTGCTCCGACTTTTTCTGAGCAGTTGCCGCCGCCCATGACCGCGACAAGGTACCAAAGTTGTTCTCCGCTTCTCCGCATCGTTATGAGTCATGCCGTTAACTCTGCCGGCATACCCAATGCCGCTGTCAACGATTGGCGCCGCAGTGACGCAGATATCCATGTCGGCACGGGAGCATGTCCTCTCACATCAGATGCCGGATATACGTCTGCAAGCTTTCTCCGAAAGACCAGAACCCAGATCAATCTTCCTTCTTGCGGAAGGAGTCCATATACGCAGAGTTAGGCGGCAGTCGCTTCATCGGAGCGCAGTCAGTCCCGAAAGTCATAGGTGGCGTTCGTCAGGCGACCGTCGGAAAATTGCAGCTTGCAGCCATAGCGCCCAAATGTGACTGTTTCCACGACATGCGCGACAGAGTTAACCAGTTGGGGCGAGTTCATTCCATTGGTCTTCGCTACGCGCATTGCTTCGGCAACGTCGATTCCTGGACTGAACTGCGAACACACGGCTCCGACGCGCCTTTCGGCCGTGAAGTAGAAGCTGATGTAGTAAGCAAGGCCGCCAAGCATGGCGACGCCGACCACCGCGTTAAGCCTTCGGCGCCAACTCTTCATTGCGCTGCGATTTACTCAACATTGGCCATCCGGATGCCTCATGGGAAGATGTTGGTCGGCGAG